>NZ_JBYTEL010000029.1:0-71902 GCF_058789195.1 Cupriavidus sp. FW216-B1
GCGCGGCGGCGGGTGCCGGGGCGGCGGCCGGGGCGGGAGCGGCGGCGGCGGGCGCGGCGGCGCCGGCGGTGGCTTCGGTGTCGATCTTGGCGATCACTTCGTCGGCGACCACGGTGTCGCCGTCGTTGCGGATGATCTGCGACAGCACGCCGGCCGACGGGGCCGGCACTTCGAGCACGACCTTGTCGGTCTCGATTTCGATCAGGATTTCGTCCTGGGCAACGGCTTCGCCCGGCTTCTTCTTCCAGTTCAGCATGGTTGCTTCCGCAACCGATTCAGAAAGTTGGGGGACCTTGACGTCAACAATAGCCATGGTTTTTTATTTCCTTTGGTATTCGTATGTGCTTCACGCGTGCGGCAAAAACAAGGCGGCGCGCGCCCGATGCGCGCACCGCCATTCAGGCCACGATCATTTGGTCAGGACAAAGCCCTTGAGCTTGACGAAAGCGGCTTCGAGCAGTGCCTTCTGTTGCTCGTTGTGCTTGGCGTAGTAGCCCACTGCCGGCGAGGCCGAGGCCGGACGGCCGGCGTAGCCGAGCTTCTGGCCATCGGTCATGTTTTCCATGATGTAGTGCTGCACGAAGAACCAGGCGCCCTGGTTCTGCGGTTCGTCCTGGCACCACACGATCTCGTTGGCGTTGGGGTACTTCTTCAGCTCGGCGGCCACGGCCTTGTGCGGGAACGGATAGAGCTGTTCCAGGCGGATGATGGCCGTGTCGCTGGCGCCGCGTTCCTTGCGCGCGTTGACCAGGTCGTAGTAGACCTTGCCCGAGCACATGACGATGCGCTTGACCTTGCTGGCGTTGAGTTCTTCGTGGTCGGGGATGACCGTCTCGAAGTGACCCTTGGCCAGGTCGGACAGCGGCGAAACCGCATCCTTGTTGCGCAGCAGCGACTTCGGCGTCATGATCACCAGCGGCTTGCGGAACAGACGGATCATCTGGCGGCGCAGCAGGTGGAAGATCTGGGCCGGGGTGGTCGGCTGGCAGACCTGCATGTTGTGGTCCGCGCACAGCTGCAGGAAGCGCTCGATGCGCGCCGAGCTGTGTTCCGGACCCTGGCCTTCGTAGCCGTGCGGCAGCATCAGCGTCAGGCCCGAGGCGCGGCCCCACTTCACTTCGCCGGACGAGATGAACTGGTCGATCACGACCTGGGCGCCGTTGACGAAGTCGCCGAACTGGGCTTCCCAGATCACCAGCGCGTTCGGCTCGGCGGTCGAGAAGCCGTATTCGAAGCCGAGCACGGCTTCTTCGGACAGCACCGAGTCGATCACCGTGAACGGTGCCTGGTTTTCCGACACGTTCTGCAGCGGCACGTAGCTGCCGGCATCCCAGCGCTCGCGGTTCTGGTCATGCAGCACGGCGTGGCGGTGGGTGAAGGTGCCGCGGCCGGCGTCCTGGCCGGTGATGCGCACCGGATAGCCCGAGGCCACCAGCGAGGCGAAAGCCAGGTGCTCGCCCATGCCCCAGTCCAGCGACTGGTCGCCGCGGCCCATGTTGGCGCGGTCCTTGACGACCTTCTCGACCAGCGTGTGCAGCTTGAAGTGCTCGGGGATGGTGGTGATGCGTTCGGCCAGGCGCTTGAGCTCGGTCACCGGCACGGCGGTGTCGGCGGCGTCGGTCCACTTGCGGTTCAGGAACGGCATCCAGTCCACCGCGAACTTGTTCTTGAAGTTCGACAGGACCGGATCGACCGTGTGCTTGCCCGCGTCCATCGCGGCGCGGTATTCCTTGACCAGCTCGTCGCCGAAGTCGGCGCCGACCAGGTTCTGCGCGGCCAGCTTGTCGGCGTACAGCTTGCGCGTGCCCGGATGCTGGCTGATCTTCTTGTACATCAGCGGCTGGGTGACGGCCGGGGTGTCCTGCTCGTTGTGGCCCAGCTTGCGGAAGCAGATGATGTCGACCACGACGTCGCGCTTGAACTCCATGCGGAAGTCCACGGCGAGCTGCATGGCGAACACCACGGCTTCGGGATCGTCGCCGTTGACGTGCAGCACCGGCGCTTCGATCATCTTGACCACGTCCGTGCAGTACAGCGTCGAACGCGCGTCGCGCGGGTCGGAGGTGGTGAAGCCGATCTGGTTGTTGATCACGATGTGCATCGTGCCGCCCGTGCCGTAGCCGCGGGTCTGCGCCAGGTTCAGCGTTTCCATCACCACGCCCTGGCCGGCGAAGGCCGCGTCGCCGTGCACCTGCACCGGCAGCACTTCGGCATGGCCGGCGGGCTCGCCGCGGCGTTCCTGGCGGGCCTTGACCGAGCCTTCCACGACCGGGTTGACGATTTCCAGGTGCGACGGGTTGAACGCCAGCGACAGGTGGACCGGGCCGCCTTCGGTGGAGACGTCGCTGGAGAAGCCCTTGTGGTACTTCACGTCGCCGGCCGGCAGGTCGTCGACGTGCTTGCCTTCGAACTCGGCGAACAGGTCCGCCGGCATCTTGCCCAGCGTGTTGACCAGCACGTTCAGGCGGCCGCGGTGGGCCATGCCGATGACGATTTCCTGCACGCCCTTGCTGCCGGCGCGCTGGATCAGTTCGTCCATCGCGGCGATGAACGATTCGCCGCCTTCCAGCGAGAAGCGCTTCTGGCCGACGAACTTGGTATGGAGGAAGCGTTCCAGGCCTTCGGCCGCGGTCAGGCGGTCAAGCACGTGCTTCTTCTTCTCGAGCGTGAACACCGGCTTGGAGCGCGTCGTTTCCAGGCGCTCCTGCCACCAGCGCTTCTGCGCCTGGTCGCTGATGTACATGAACTCGGCGCCGATGCTGCTGCAGTACGTTTCGCGCAGGTTGTTGAGCAGCTCGCGCAGGCTCATCGATTCCTTGCCGAAATAGGTATTGCTGGCGTTGAAGACGATGTCGAGGTCGCTTTCGGAGAAGCCGTAGAAAGCGGGGTCGAGATCCGGCAGGGGCGGACGCTCCTGGCGCTTGAGCGGGTCGAGGTCGGCCCAGTGCGAACCGATGTTGCGGTAGGCGGCGATCAGCTGCGTGGCAGCGACGCGCTTGCGCCCCATGTCCGAATCGGCGGACGCGACGATGGTCCTGATGGGACCGGCCTTGGCGCGCTCGGCGAACGAGGCGACGATCGGCGCATGCGGAATGTCGCGCGCGCTGGAGCCGTCGACGGCAGGCACGTTCTGCATCGCGTCGAAATACGCGCGCCAGTTGTCGGGGACCGAGGTGGGATTCTGGAGGTAGGCCTCGTACAGCTCTTCCACATAGGGCGCGTTGCCGCCGAAGAGGTACGAATTGCTTTGATACTGCTGCATCATGGGGCGCTCACTATTCTCCGGGAATGCCGGAGTAAAGCGGGTTCATCAACCTTCCGCGACACGGCTTGACCGGTTAGCGGATTGCAAACAACTCTTCAGGTCAACCGGAACACCTTATGCAAACGGCACCGCGATGGGTGCCGGTTCTTTCAGCGCTGCGATTGCCCTGCAAGGGCAAGTTGTGCGGGGAAGGACCTAAGTCTTCACTGCGCATAAGAATAGCACGTTTGCCGGAAGCCGCCGGGGTCTTTTCGTATTGCGGAACGCATTTGCAACAACGCCCGCGCCGGGGCCGGCGCGGGCGCATTGGCGCGCCTCGCGGGGCCGCGCGCGCGATGCGCCGGCCCCCTGCCGCGGCGGGCGCCAGGGCGCATCGCGCCGCATCAAGTCGCATCAAGTCGCATCAGGCCGGGTCGGGCGCGATCCGGTCGACCGCGTCGGTGATCAGCGAATCGAGCCCCCAGCCCAGCAGCTCGGCCGCGCGTGCCGGATCGTTGACCGTGTAGCAGGCCACGCGAAATCCGGCCGCGTGCGCCGTCTCAATCACTTCCGCGGTGAGCTCGCGATGGTTCGCATCGAGCGCCACGCAGTCCAGCCGGCGCAGCCGCGCCAGCCAGTCGGGCGGCAGCTTGTCCAGCAGCAGCGCGCGCGGCAGCGCCGGCGCGGCTTCGCGGGCGGCTTCCAGCGCGGTCTCGGAGAACGACGACAGCAGCGGCGGCACCTCGCTGCCGGCCCACAGCGCCAGCGCGTCCAGCGCCACCGCCGCGCCGGTGCGCCATTCCGCGCCGGGCACCGGCTTGATCTCGATGTTGGCGTGCAGGCCGTTGGCGCGCGTATAGCGCGCGATGGCGGCCAGCGTGGGAATCGGCTCGCCGGCGTACACCGGGCTGTGCCAGCTGCCGGCGTCGAGCGTGGCCAGCTCGCCCAGCGTGAGCGCGTCGATGCGGCCGTGGCCGCTGGTGGTGCGCTCCAGCATGGCGTCGTGCAGCAGCACGGCGCGGCCGTCGCCGGACAGCTTCACGTCGAACTCGAACATGCGGTAGCCGAACCCGGCGCCGTGGCGGAATGCCGCCAGCGTGTTCTCGGGCGCCAGTTTGCCGGCGCCGCGGTGGGCGACGTGGCGCGGATAGGGCCAGGCGGCGAGGGCTGCGGGCGCGGGCGTGGTCTGGGTCATGGCGCGGGCTCCTTCAGGCGTCGATGCGCTTGCCGGTCTCGGTATCGAAGAAATGCAGGTGATCGGCCGAGGCCGTGACCGGCAGGCGGTCGCCGCCGCGCACCTGCATGCTGCTGTCCAGCCGCACCACCACCGGCTGGCCGCCGAGCGTGCCGTAGGCGAACGAGTCCGCGCCGAGCGCCTCGACCAGGCGCACGTCGATCTCGGCGATGGCCTCGGCCGCCGCGCACGGCTCGATGTGCTCCGGGCGCAGGCCCAGCAGCGCGCGCTGCGGCAGGTGCAGGCCCATCGGCAGGTGGCCGAGCGTGGCCTCGGGCTGCGCCGGGGCGCCCTCCTTCGGCTCCACGCGCATCTGCGCCTCGCCGCCGCCGTTGAGGCGCGCCACCGGCACCAGGTTCATCGGCGGCGAGCCGATGAAGCCCGCCACGAAGGTGCTGGCCGGGCGCGCGTAGACTTCCAACGGCGTGCCGATCTGCTCCACGCGGCCGCCGTTGAGCACCATCATGCGGTCGGCCAGCGTCATGGCCTCGACCTGGTCGTGCGTCACGTACATGCTGGTGGTGCGCAGGCGGCGGTGCAGCTCCTTGAGCTCCAGCCGCATCTGCACGCGCAGCTTGGCGTCGAGGTTGGAGAGCGGCTCGTCGAACAGGAACACCGCCGGCTCGCGCACGATGGCGCGGCCCATCGCCACGCGCTGGCGCTGGCCGCCCGACAACTGGCGCGGCTTGCGCTCGAGCAGCGGCGCCAGCTCCAGGATGCCGGCGGCATGGCGCACGCGCTGCTCGATCTCGGCCTTGGCCATGCCGCGGATCTTGAGCCCGTAGGCCATGTTGTCGTAGACGCTCATGTGCGGATAGAGCGCGTAGTTCTGGAACACCATCGCGATGTCCCGCTCGGCCGGCTCGAGCTTGTTGACGACCTTGTCGCCGATGTGGACCTCGCCGCCGCTGATGGCCTCGAGCCCGGCCACCATGCGCAGCAGGGTGGACTTGCCGCAGCCCGAGGGGCCGACGATGACGATGAACTCGCCGTCGGCGATCTCCATGTCGATGCCGTGCACGACCTTGACGTTGCCGGCGTAGGTTTTCTGTACGTTGCGAAGCGACAGTTTTGCCATTGCGATTCTTTCCTGCTGCGTGTGCGCTGCTTGTTCGCGGCGGCGCGCCGGTTGCGCGCCGCTCGTCCGCTATCGGGCATGGCTGGCGCGTTCCCGCGCCCCGCCCTGCCCGCCCGCTTATTTCTCGGTCTCGACCAGGCCCTTGACGAACCACTTCTGCATCAGCATCACCACCAGCGCCGGCGGGATCATGGCCAGCATCACGGTGGCCATCACCAGGTTCCAGTCGGTGGCGGCGTCGCCCGAGCGCGAGATCATCTGCGTCACGCCCACCACCACCGGCGTCATCGACTTCTGCGTGGTGATCAGCAGCGGCCACAGGTACTGGTTCCAGCCGTAGATGAACTGGATCACGAACAGCGCCGCGATGCTGGTCCGGGACAGCGGCAGCACCACGTCCCGGAAGAAGCGCAGCGGCCCGGCGCCGTCGATGCGCGCGGCCTCGGCCAGTTCGTCCGGGATGGTCAGGAAGAACTGGCGGAACAGGAAGGTCGCGGTGGCCGAGGCGATGATCGGGATGGTCAGGCCGAAGTAGCTGTCGAGCATGCCGAGGTCCGACACCACCTTGTAGGTCGGCAGGATGCGCACCTCCACCGGCAGCATCAGCGTCATGAAGATCATCCAGAAGAACAGCTTGCGCAGCGGGAAGCGGAAGTACACCACCGCGAAGGCCGAGATGATGGAGATCGCGATCTTGCCCAGCGCGATGCCCAGCGCCATGATCAGGCTGTTGAGCATCATCGTCGAGACCGGCGAGGCGGCATTGCCCACGCCATCGGCCAGCACCGTGCGGTAGTTCTCCAGCAGGTGGCTGCCCGGCAGCAGCGTCATGGGTGCCTGCAGCACCTCGTCGGCGGTCAGCGTCGAGGCGACGAAGGTCACGTAGACCGGAAAGGCCACCACCAGCACGCCGAGCACCAGCACGAGATGCGAAAGAAAATCGAGAAAAGGGCGTCGTTCTACCATGTCAGCAATCCCTCAGTACTGCACCTTGCGTTCCACATAGTGGAACTGCACCACCGTGAGGACCATCACGATCCCCATCAGCACGACGGACTGCGCGGCCGAGCCGCCGATGTCGAGCCCGCGGAAGCCGTCCTGGTAGACCTTGTACACCAGCGTGTTGGTGGCGTTCACGGGGCCGCCGTGCGTCACCGCGTCGATGATGGCGAAGGTGTCGAAGAACGCGTAGACCACGTTGATGACCATCAGGAAGAACGTGGTCGGCGACAGCAGCGGGAACACGATCGACCAGAAGCGCCGCCACGGGCCCGCGCCGTCGATGGCGGCGGCCTCGATCAGCGGCTTGGGGATGCTCTGCAGCCCCGCCAGGAAGAACAGGAAGTTGTAGCTGATCTGCTTCCACGCCGCGATCAGCACCACCAGCAGCATGGCCTGGTTGCTGTTGAGCAGGAAGTCCCAGTTCACGCCGAACGCGTGCAGGGCATAGGACACCACGCCCAGCGTCGGATTGAACAGGAACATCCACAGCACCCCCGCCACCGCCGGCGCCACCGCATACGGCCAGATCAGCAGCAGCTTGTAGCCGCTCGCGCCGCGCACCACGCGGTCGGCGAAATACGCGAGCAGCAGCGACACCGAGAGCCCGACCAGCGTCACGCCGACGGCGAACACCGCCGTCACGCGGAAGGAATTCAGGTACTGCGCGTCGCCGAACAGGTCCCTGAAGTTCTCCAGGCCGACGAACTGCAGGTCGATGCCGAACGCATCCTGCCGCAGCACCGACTGGTACAGGGCCTGCCCCGCGGGCCAGAAGAAGAACACCAGCGTGATCGCCATCTGCGGCAGCACCAGCAGATAAGGCAACCATGAAGATTGGAATACGACCCGTTTTTCCATCACGTATCCAGACCGCCGCCACGGGCGGGGAGTCATCCGTCGGGAACACCGCGGCCCTGGCGGGCCGCCCAAACCAAAGACGGAGGCAATGCCTCCGCCGTCCATCCACCCGATACCTCAGGCGCTCACTCGCGGGCCGTCTTCTGGAAGCGCTCGAGCAGTTCGTTGCCGCGCGCCACGGCCGAGTCCAGCGCCTCCTTGGGCTGCTTCTTGCCGGTCCACACGGCTTCGAGCTCTTCGTCGATCACGGTGCGGATCTGCGGGAAGTTGCCCAGGCGGATGCCGCGCGACTTGTCGGTGGTCTTGACGATCATCTGCTTGACCGCGACGTCGGCGCCCGGGTTCTTGTCGTAGAAGCCGGACTTCTTGGTCAGCTCGTAGGCCGCCGTGGTCACGGGCAGGTAGCCGGTCGACTGGTGCCAGTCGGCCTGCACCTCGGGGCGCGACAGGAACGTGAAGAACTTGGCCACGCCCTTGTATTCCGCGGGCTTCTTGCCGCCCATCACCCACAGCGACGCGCCGCCGATGATGGTGTTCTGCGGCGCGCCGGGCACGCCCTGCTCGTAGGGCAGCTGCGCCGCGGCGAAGTCGAACTTGGCGTTCTTGCGGATGTTGGCCAGCGCCGCCGAGGAGGCGGTCAGCATCGCGCACTGGCCGGCGATGAACTTGGCCTTGGGCTCGTCCTTGCGGCCGCCGTAGACGAAGTAGCCCTTCTGCTGCATGTCGAGCAGGTTGGCGATGTGCTTGACGTGCAGCGGCGAGTTGAACGTCAGGCGCGCGCCGGGGCCGCCGAAGCCGTTGTTCTCGGTGGCGAACAGCGTGTTGTGCCAGGCCGAGAAGCTCTCCAGGTGCACCCACGACTGCCAGTCGGTGGTGTAGCCGCAGGAGACGCCGGCGGCCTTGAGCTTGGCGGAGTCGGTCGCCACTTCCTGCCACGTCAGGGGCGGCTTGTTCGGATCCAGCCCGGCCTTCTTGAAGGCGTCCTTGTTATAGAACATGATCGTGGTCGAGCTGTTGAACGGGAACGACAGCATCTCGCCCTTGTTCGACGTGTAGTAGCCGGCCACCGCGGGGATGTAGATCTTGGGGTCGAACTTCTCGCCGGCGTCCTTCATGACCGCCGCCACCGGCTTGATGGCACCCTTGGCGCTCATCATGGTGGCCGTGCCCACCTCGAACACCTGCAGGATCGCCGGCGCGTTGCCCGAGCGGTAGGCCGCGATGCCCGCCGCCAGCGACTCGTCGTACTGGCCCTTGTAGACCGGCACGACCTTGTAGTCGGACTGGCTGTTGTTGAACTCGGTGGCGATCGCGTTCACCTTGTCGTTGAGCGCACCTTCCATCGAATGCCACCACTGGATCTCCACGGCAGCATGGGCGGAGCCCGCCACGGCCAGCATGGCGAAGGTGGCGAGGGTCAGCGCGGTACGTTTGATGGTCATGGGAAACTCTCCTGTTGTTCTATCGCGACGTGGGACAAAAATCGTCCGACTGTATGCAGTTTTTATGACAGCCGGATGTTACCCCGCCGGCCGCGATTGGAGAACCGGGCAATTCCACTAAATGACAATAATATGACAACGATTTGCCAATGCCTTGACAGGGTAGAATCCGGCACCATGCAAGCCATCCAGACCCTCTCCGCCCCGGCGCTGCGCCGGGTTCGCGGCGTGCTGACCGACATCGACGGCACCCTCACCACCGACGGCAGGCTGCCGGCGGCGACTTACCTGACACTGGACCGCCTCCGGCAGGCCGGCCTGCACGTGATCCCGGTCACGGGCCGCTGCATCGCCTGGGCCGAGATCCTCACGCGCCTGTGGCCGGTGGACGCCATCATCGGCGAGAACGGCGCGTTCTATTCCCACCTGCGCGCCGGCAAGCTGGCGACGCGCTACCTGGACGACGCCGCCACGCGCGCCGCCAACCTCGCGCGCATCCACGCGCTCGGCCAGCACATCGTGCAGGCGGTGCCGGGCTGCGCGCTGGCCTCCGACCAGGCCTGGCACGCCGCCGACCTTGCCATCGACCACGCCGAGGACGTCGCGCCGCTGCCCGCCTCGGAAGTGGCGCGGATCGTGGCGCTGATGCGCGCGGCCGGCATGACGGCCACGGTCAGCTCGATCCACGTCAACGGCTGGTTCGGCGCGCACGACAAGCTCAGCATGAGCCGGCTGTGCGCGGCCGAGCTGCTGGGCGCGGACCTCGACGCCGAGCGCGACCAGTGGCTGTTCATCGGCGACTCGGCCAACGACGCCACCATGTTCGCGCACTTCCCGCTGTCGGTCGGCGTGGCCAATATCCGCGACATCCTGCCGCAGCTGCCCGCCCTGCCCGCCTACGTGACCGCCGCCGCCGGCGGGGAAGGCTTCGCCGAGATGGCGGAGCTGCTGCTGGCCGCGCGCGGCTGACGCGCCGGCGCGGCAGACGAGACAAGCCGGGCGAAACAAGCCAGGCGAAACAAGCAAGACAAGCGAAACGGGCGGGCCGGAGGCCGATCCTGTCGGATCGGCGCCCGGCCCGCCCGCCTCTTTTCCCGCGGCCCGGCGCGCAGCCGGCCCGCGGCTCAGTCGAAGCCCAGCTCCTGCAGCTTGCGCGTGATCGTATTGCGCCCGATGCCCAGGCGCGTGGCCGCCTCGACCCGGCGCCCGCGCGTCACGCCCAGCGCCGCCTCCAGCACCGCCTTCTCGAAGCGGCGCGTGAGCGCGTCCATCACCTCCGGCTGGCCCGATTCGAGCATCGCGCGCGCCTCGCCGGCCAGCAGGTTTTCCCAGCCCGCCATCGCGCCGGCCGACGCGACGCGGCCGGCAAAGGACAGCGCGCCGTCCGGCTCGGTGGTGATGACGCTCGGCGCGGCGCCGTAGTCCACCGCGTCGTGACCGTCGGTGTCGTCGCGCGCCTCCGGCGCCCGCGCGATGCCGCTCGCCGTGCCGGTGCCGTTGCTGCCCGAGCCGCCGCCGATCATCTCGCGCGGCAGGTCCTTGACCTCGATGGTCTGGGCCGGCGCCATCACGGTCAGCCAGTTGCACAGGTTCTCGAGCTGGCGCACGTTGCCGGGGAACGGCAGCGTGCTGACGTAGGCCAGCGCCTCGTCCGACATGCGCTTGGGCTCCACGCCCAGTTCCTTGGCGCTCTTCTGCAGGAAATGGCGCGCCAGCAGCGTGATGTCCTCGGGCCGCTCGCGCAGCGGCGGCAGGCGCAGGCGGATCACGTTGAGGCGGTGGAACAAGTCCTCGCGGAACAGCCCTTCCTTGACGCGCGTCTCCAGGTTCTGGTGGGTAGCGGCGATCACGCGCACGTTGGCGCGCAGCGGATTGTGGCCGCCCACGCGGTAGAAATTGCCGTCGGACAGCACGCGCAGCAGGCGCGTCTGCAGGTCGAACGGCATGTCGCCGATTTCGTCGAGGAACAGCGTGCCGCCCTCGGCCTGCTCGAAGCGGCCGCGGCGCATGGTCTGCGCGCCGGTGAAGGCGCCGCGCTCGTGGCCGAACAGCTCGGATTCGAGCAGGTCCTTGGGGATGGCCGCGGTGTTCAGCGCGATGAACGGGCCGTTGGCGCGCGGGCTGTGCTTGTGCAGCGCCTGCGCCACCAGTTCCTTGCCGGTGCCGGACTCGCCGGTGATCAGCACGGTCACGTTGGACTGCGACAGGCGGCCGATGGCGCGGAACACGTCCTGCATGGCCGGCGCCTGGCCGAGAATCTCGGGCGCGTCGACCAGGCGGTCTTCCATCTCCTCCTCGCGCAGGCTTTCCTGCAGCGCGCGGCGGATCAGCTCGACCGCCTTGTCCACGTCGAACGGCTTGGCCAGGTATTCGAAGGCGCCGCCCTGGAACGCCGCCACCGCGCTGTCGAGGTCGGAGTAGGCCGTCATCACGATGACGGGCAGCCCCGGATGGCGCGCCTTGAGCGCCTGCAGCAGATCCAGGCCGGAACCGCCGGGCATGCGGATATCGGAGATCAGGACTTGCGGCTCGTCGTCTTCCAGCGCGGCGAGAACATCGCGCACGTTGGTAAAGCTGCGCGAGAGCAGGCTTTCACGGGCAAGGGCTTTCTCAAGAACCCAGCGGATTGATTGATCGTCGTCGACTATCCAGATCGGCTTCATGTGCGTCGCTTGTCTGCTCGGTGTCATTTGGTCTTCCGATCCTGCGTGCGCGCCGCCGGCGGGGCCGGTCGGCAGCAATCGTTGTGGCAAGGCCGCTTGCCGGCGCCGGGTCAATGCAGGGGCAGCAGGATACGGAAGTCGGTACAGCCAGGCCGGCTCTCGCATTCGATCAAGCCCTCGTGCTGCTGCACGAAGGTTTGAGCGAGTGTGAGACCGAGGCCGCTGCCGCCGTCCCTACCCGACACCAGCGGATAGAAGATGCGTTCGCGAATATCCTCGGGGATGCCCGGACCGTTATCGATGACATGCAAGTCCAATGCCAGCTTGAACAAACGCTTGGCAATCGTCACCTGGCGGGCCACCCGCGTGCGCAGCACGATCTGCGCGTCGCCGCGCGCGATGCGCTCGGCGAGCGCCTGCGCGGCGTTGTGGACGATGTTGAGCACGGCCTGGATCAACTGCTCCATGTCGCCGCGCAGGTCGGGCAGGCTGGCGTCGTAGTCGCGCACGATGTCCAGCCCCGTGGGGAATTCGGCCAGCACCACCGAGCGCACGCGCTCCAGCACCTCGTGGATGTTGAGGTCGGACACGATGTGCGGGTGGCGGTGCGGCTCCAGCAGCCGGTCCACCAGCGTCTGCAGGCGGTCCGACTCCTTGATGATGACCTGGGTGTACTCGCGCAGCGAGCGGTCCGGCAGCTCGAACTCCAGCAACTGCGCCGCGCCGCGGATGCCGCCGAGCGGGTTCTTGATCTCGTGGGCGAGATTGCGGATCAGCTCCTTGTTGGCCGAGGTCAGGTCGAGGATGCGCTCCTCGCGGTCGCTGCGCACCTTCTGCTCGTTGGGCAGCATCTCCACCAGCACGGTGTCGGGATTGGCTTCGAGCGCGCCGATCACCACGTGCACGTGCATCGGCTCCTGCAGCGGCGGGTGCAGCACCACGTCCTGCCGGCGCGCGTCGAACTGGCGCGACAGCACCGTGTCGATCATGCTGTCGAGCTCCTCCGAGGCGCCGAACAGGTCGCCCAGCGACAGCTCCAGCATCGCCTTGCGCGACAGCGCGAAGCTGGCCTCGGCGGCCGGATTGGCGTAGACCACGCGCATGCCCGGCTGGCGCACCAGCAACACCGGGTTGGCGATGACGTCGAGGCCCTGGTGGTAGGACACGTCGCCCAGGGGCAGCACCACGGCTTCGCCCTCGGGCGGGTTGCCGGCTCCGGCCGAAGCCACTTTGCGGGAGACGCTGCGGATCAGGCGACGCATGAGACTAGTCCTTCAGGTTGGAGAGTTCGCGCCGCAGCGATGCGGCGTTGGCCTCGCCGCGCGCGATGTCGTCGCGCAGCGTGGCGGTGCGGTCGAGATACTTCTGGTAGTTGCGCTCGTTGCCCTGGCGCTCCGGCTGGCCGTCGTTGTACTCGGCGCGCAGCGCGGCCAGCTTGGCTTCCTCGCTCTGCAGCTCCTGCTCGAGCACGGCGCGGCGCTCGCCGTCGCGGCTCTTCTGCGTGGCGCTGTCCACGCGCGGGAACGCCGCCGGCGCGGCGGCCGGCGCGCCGCCCCTGGCGCCGCCGCCGGACACGCGCGTGCCCGGCACGGTAGTGACCTCGGGCAGGCTGAGCCGCTTGCAGTTCTTGCCGCCGCTGCCGTTGCGGTACTCCGGCACGCCGTTGGCGCCGGTGCACAGGTAGATGTCACCCGACTGCGCCGGCGCCGGCCGGCTCCAGCCGAGCAGCGCCAGCGCCAACATGGCGCACAACGCCGCCGATGCGTGCCAGCGGGCACCGAAGCGGGGCACGGACCGGAGCGAGGAAAGCAGGGAATCGAGCGCGTCCATTGATTTCAGCAAGGGAGGTGGGAAAGGAGCCTCATTCTAGCCATCAATGCAGGCATCAAAACAAAAAGGGACAGCCGAGGCCGCCCCTTCCTGGTGCAACTGTTGCCCGGTCACAACCTGGCAACGTCCCGCCTTACAGCGAGTAGTACATCTCGAACTCGACCGGGTGCGTGGTCATGCGGAAGCGGGTGACTTCTTCCATCTTCAGCTCGATGTAGGCATCGATCATGGAGTTGGAGAACACGCCGCCGCGCGTCAGGAACTCGCGGTCGTTGTCGAGGTATTCCAGGGCCTGGTCGAGGCTCGAGCAGACGGTCGGGATCTTTGCATCCTCTTCCGGCGGCAGGTCGTACAGGTTCTTGTCGGCGGCTTCGCCCGGGTGGATCTTGTTCTGCACGCCGTCCAGGCCGGCCATCAGCAGCGCCGAGAAGCCCAGGTACGGGTTGCACAGGGGATCGGGGAAGCGCGTTTCGATGCGGCGGCCCTTCGGGTTCGCGACATACGGAATGCGGATCGA
This sequence comes from Cupriavidus sp. FW216-B1, assembly GCF_058789195.1. Lineage (NCBI taxonomy): Bacteria > Pseudomonadati > Pseudomonadota > Betaproteobacteria > Burkholderiales > Burkholderiaceae > Cupriavidus > Cupriavidus sp. FW216-B1. The sequence continues at coordinate 13,869 of NZ_JBYTEL010000029.1, forward strand.
GGCCGAGCGGTTGCGGGCCGAGTAGGCCAGCTTCACCGGGGCTTCGAAGCCCGGCACCAGGCGCTTGTACGAGTTCGTGCCCGGGTTGGTGATGGCGTTCAGCGCGCGTGCGTGCTTGATGATGCCGCCGATGTAGTACAGCGCGAATTCCGACAGGCCGGCGTAGCCGTTGCCCGCGAACAGGTTCTGGCCGTCCTTCCACACGGACTGGTGCACGTGCATGCCCGAGCCGTTGTCGCCGACGACCGGCTTCGGCATGAAGGTGGCGGTCTTGCCGTAGGTGTGGGCGACGTTCTGGATCACGTACTTCTGCAGCTGGGTCCAGTCGGCGCGCTGCACCAGCGTGCTGAACCTGGTGCCGATCTCGTTCTGGCCCTGGCCGGCCACTTCGTGGTGGTGGACTTCCACGGGGATGCCGAGCGATTCGAGGATCAGGCACATTTCCGAACGGATGTCCTGGAAGGTGTCGATCGGGGCGACCGGGAAGTAGCCGCCCTTCTTGCCCGGACGGTGGCCGCTGTTGCCGTGCTCGAATTCCTTGCCCGACGACCACGGTGCTTCTTCCGAGTTGATCTTGACCGAGCAACCCTGCATGTCGACGTTCCACGTCACGCCGTCGAAGATGAAGAATTCGGGTTCCGGACCGAAGTAGGCGGCGTCGCCCAGGCCGGTGCTCTTCAGGTAGGCCTCGGCGCGCTTGGCGATCGAACGCGGGTCGCGGTCGTAGCCCTTGCCGTCCGACGGCTCGATCACGTCGCAGGTCAGCACCAGCGTCGGCTCTTCGTAGAACGGATCGATGTTGGCGGTAACCGGATCCGGCATCAGCAGCATGTCCGAAGCCTCGATACCCTTCCAGCCGGCGATCGACGAGCCGTCGAAAGCGTGGCCGCTTTCGAACTTGTCTTCGTCAAAGTGCGACACGGGCACCGACACGTGTTGCTCCTTGCCTTTGGTATCGGTGAAGCGGAAATCGACGAACTTGACGTCGTTTTCCTTCACCAGCTTCATCACATCTGCAACGCTGTGGGCCATGCCTATCTCCTGGAAATTCGGCTGAAGTCTAGAAAGCCATTCTTGCGTCGATCTCCGCGCCGGCCGCCTTGCTCGGGGGCATCGGCGCGGCACGAGGATCGCCGCGAAAGGGACGAGGAATGTTAGCAGAAAGCATGCCAAGGGAAGACCCCAATTCCACCCCCGTTCCCGAAAAAAGTGCAGCCCGGCAGCCGCATGCGTCTCTTCCGCCCGGCGATGGGTGCCGCATGTGGCATATGCGGAACGGCACCGCGGCGAACGGCGCGCACGCGCCCCGCGACTGCGCATGCGGGCCGCGCGCCGGAAACACCAAAACGGTGCCGCGCCTTTTCATTGCGCACTATTTTCGTGCCAATGCGGTGTCATGCATATTTTTGGTGCATGCGCGCCCGCACCACCTCTCCGCCCGCCCTGGTTCGCCGGCAGCACCGTCCGAACGCACCGGCGCCGGGCCGCGGCGCGCTAGAATAGCCGATGGCGTCCCCGCTGCGCGATGGGCGGACAGACGGACGCCATTCCCATCCCCCAAGATCCTGCCACCCACCCCCGATGACCACCCGAGACGATCTCCTCCAGGCCGCGCGCCAGCGCCAGCAGCAAGACCAGCTTCCCTATTTCGGCGCCCTCTCCCCGCAGGAAGCGTTCGCGCTGCTGCAGAACGACCCCCGCGCCGTGATGGTCGACGTGCGCACGCAGGCGGAGCTGGACTGGATCGGCGGCCCGGACCTGCCGGAAGCGCAGTCCGCGCACGTGGAATGGATGAGCTACCCGGGCGGCGCGCAGAACGCGGCCTTCCTCGAACAGCTCAAGGCGCGCGTGGCGCCCGACGTGCCGGTGCTGTTCCTGTGCCGCAGCGCGGCGCGCTCCAAGCATGCCGCGCGCGTGGCCACCCAGGCCGGCTACCAGTTCGCCATCGACGTGCTCGAAGGCTTCGAGGGCAACCGCGACGAGCACCATCACCGCAAGACGGTCGAAGGCTGGTGCGTGCGCGGCCTGCCGTGGCACGGCGCGTGATGGTGGCGGGATAGCCCCGGACCGGCGCCGGCCGGGCCAGTGAAAACGGGACAGCCGCGCTGTCCCGTGAAGTTGCCGACAGGACAGTTCCGCTGTCCTGTTTTTTCGTTGCGCGAACGCGCCGCGGCCGGCGCCCTAGTCCCCCGCCGGATCCCCGGGCCGCCGCGAGCCCACTTCCACCAGCTCGAACCCCATCGCGCGCACGCCGTCGCGCAGCATCGCGTAGGCCGGCTCGACCAGATCGACCGCGCCTTTCACGCCGAGGTCGATGTGCCGCCGCGCATAGAGCTCGCCGCGCGTGGCGTCGCCCACCGACGGCAGGCTGAACACGCGCACGCCGTCGAACGCCGCCTCGACCCGCTCCATCAGCGGGGTCAGCGTCGACTCGGGCGCCTCGAACACCAGGAACGAGCGCTCTTCCTGCACCGACATATGGAACAGGTGCGGGTAGTAGTGGTCGAGCACCCATTCCATCATCGGCCACGCCATCACCGGGAAGCCGGGCATGAAGTGGTGGTCGGCCACGGAGAAGCCGGGAATGCGGTTGTAGCTGTTGGGGATGATGCGCGCGCCGGCCGGGAATTCGCCCATCTTGAAGCGGTGCTGGTTCTCGGGCAGGTTCAGGTCGCCCTTGACCGGGTCGCCGGCGGCGGTCTCGGCGATGCGCTGGGCGATCAGCTCGCGCGCCTCGGGATGCAGTTCCAGCGGCACGCCGAGCGCGGCCGCCGCGCACTGGCGGGTGTGGTCGTCCGGCGTGGCGCCGATGCCGCCGGTGCAGAACACCACGTCGCTGCCGGCAAGCGTGCGGCGCAGCGTGGCGGTGATGCGCGCGCGCTCGTCGCCGACGTACTCGGCCCAGTCCAGCGCCAGCCCGCGCGCCGCCAGCAGCTCGATGGCGCGGCGCATGTGCTTGTCCTCGCGCCGCCCAGACAGAATCTCGTCGCCAATGACGATCAGGCCGAAACCCATGATGCCCTCGCTTCAGGAATGTTCAATGCGCCGCACGTCGGACGGCGCGAGATCGATGACGTCCAGCGCCGGCGCTGCCGCCGCGGCGGCGGCGGCGCGCTCGGCGCGCAATTGCTCCAGCGCGCGCAGGCAGAAATGCCCGAACCACAGCGCCGAGAAGATGAAGATCAGCACGTACAGCCACAGCGTGCCCGCCAGCACGAACGGGAACAGGAAGATCAGCGCCGCGGAGGAAACCCAGATCAGCGTCGGCGCCGAGCCCAGCAGGCCGACCACCACGCCGATGGCGAGCAGCGGCATGCGGTGGCGCTTCATCAGGGTCCGGCGCTCCTCGGCGGTGGCATGCTCGGCGAGCGCGTCGTAGGTCATGACGCGATAGGTCAGCCAGCCCCACAGCAGCGGCGGGATCAGCGCGAAGAACAGCGGGAACAGCCACAGCGGCAGGGTCACGATCACCAGCACCAGGAACAGGCAGGTGCTGCCCAGCGTCTGCAGCACGCTGCCGGCCACGCTGCCGCCCCGGGCCCGCTCCAGGCCGGGATAGCTGCGCTCGAGGTGCCGCACCACCGCCGGCACCGAGAACAGGCTGATGAAGATCAGCATGGAGGCGATCACCAGCGGCACCATCAGCGCGATCACGAACAGCGGCGCCACCACCGCGTGCAGCGACTGCATGCCCAGCCACGCCAGCCCGGCGTAGATCCAGCTGGTCAGCACCGAGGTTTCGAGCATGCCGCGCGCGGTCGCCATGATGGGTTCCCAGCCCCACAGCAGCAGGCCGCCCCACAGCGCCGTGGCGAGCACGAAGGGGATGACGGTGAGCATCAGCATGCGCGGATGCAGCTGGCTCATCAGGGCACGGGCGAGCGCGCGGAAAATGTCGTTCATGCAGGCAAGAGGAGGATCGCGCGGCTACCGCGCAAACGGGGACGGATAGACTAGCACACGTCACCGGAACGGGCTGCCGGGCCCGCGCGGGCGCTCACCCGCGCCGCAGCAGCCGCCGGATGCCGTACCACTGCTGCGACAGGAAGCCGGCGCCGTAGTCGCGCCCCTTGCCCGCCGGGGGCGGCATCTGGTCGCGGATGCCGGTGGGATGGTAGGCATCGGTAAACACGGCGGTGCGGAACAGCATGTCCCACCAGGGGAAGATCACGCCGTAGTTGCAGCCGCCGAGCCGGCCCGGGCGGCCCTGCGTCTCGTGCCCCACGCCCACCGCGTGATGGGTGCGGTGAAAGCGCGGCGACACCAGCAGGCGCTCGCCGAGCGCGCCGAAATGCAGGCGCAGGTTGGCGTGCTGCAGGCTCTGCAGCAGTTGCGACAGCGCCACCAGCAGCACGTACTGCGACGGCTCCACGCCGACCGCCAGCGCGGCGGTGGCGAACACCAGGTCGCGCAGCATGTCGTCGAGCAGGTGGTTGCGGTTGTCGCTCCACAGCGTCATCTGGCGCTGGCTGTGATGCAGCGCATGCAGGCTCCACCACCAGCGGTAGCTGTGCGACAGCCGGTGGTACCAGTAGTCGAGCAGGTCGAACAGCAGCAGGTAGACCACGAAGCTCACCAGCGGGATCGAGGTCACGCCGGGCCACCAGTCCTCCACGTTGACGCGCTGCCAGCCGAGCAGCCGGAGGTGCCCTTCCAGCGCGTCCATGACCGGGTCGAGCAGGAAGAACATGGCCAGGCGGAACAGGCCGAGCCGGTGGATGACCGTGTAGAGGATGTCGGTGCGGATCGCGGCGCGGTCGGTCACGGCCTCGACCGGGCGCAGCTTTTCCAGCGGGCCGAGGATCAGCACCATCACCACGATCTGCACCAGCCCCACCAGCAGCCATTCGGTGCCGGTGAAGGCGTCCTCGGCGTAGCCGCCCAGGCCGAGCTGGTACACCACCGGCAGGATCACGTCCTGGAACAGCGTCGCCTCGACCTGGCCGACCCAGGCATTGAAGGTGTCCAGCATCACGGCCTCCCCGCACCCCCGGCCGCGGCCGTGGCCGCCTGCGCGCGGAACCACTCGCGGTAGGCCGGATGCTCGCGCAGCGTGGCGAAGCAGAAGCCCTTGCGCTCCAGGCCGCTGATGAGCGGCTCGAGCACGGCCGGCGCCCACGGGTCCTTGCGCGACCAGATGCCGAGGTGCGCCATCGTGATGTCGCCGTCGCGCAGGTCGCGCAGCGCGCGTGCCAGCAGCGCCTTGTTCGGGAAGCGCTCGGACGACAGCTCGTCGCCGAGGAAACCGGCCGGCGCCCAGCCCACATGCTTGAAGCCGCACTGCTCGGCCCATTGCAGCGTCTGCGGCGCGGTATGGCCGCCCGGCGCGCGCCACAGCGGCGACATGGTGGCGCCGCTCAGGCTATGCAGCGCCTGCGCGCTGCGCTTGAGTTCGGCGCAGAAGCCCTGCTGGTCCATCGCCACGTCCTGCCCGGCCTGCGCGCCGAACTGCGGGCGCATCGTCACCTTGCCGTCGCGCGTGCCGCGCAGGTAGACGTGGTCGAAGGTATGGCTGCCGAACACGTGGCCGTCCGCCGCCAGCGTCTTCCAGTACGGCGCCCAGCCCGGGTCGAGCGAGCTGTCCTTGTTGACGGTGGGCTCGTTGGCGAGGAAGAAGGTGGCCTTGACGTGGTGGCGGCGCAGCGTGTCGGCGATCAGCGCGGCCTGGCTCATGCTGCCGGTGTCGAAGGTCAGGTAGAGCGTGCCGGCGCGGCACGACTGCGCGCCGGCACCGGCGGCGGCGGGCGCGGCGGCGCCGGCCAGCCCCGCGGCGAGCGCCAGCCCGGCCGCGGCAAGCCCCGCCGCCGCGCGGATCGCCGCGCGGGCCGGGCGGGGCCGCGAAATCTTGCTCATGATGCCTGTCCTGTTGACCTGTGACTGCATTGGAGTAGCGACAGCCATGCTAGTTCGATTGCCCTGCCCGCCGCGGCGTTCCGCGCCGCGCTCAGTACAGCGGCGCGCGCGTGCGGAAGTAGATGCCGTGCGGCGAGCGGCCCACGCGGATGGTCTTGACCAGCTTGCGGCTGGCCACGTCGATCAGGCCGACCGAGCGCGCCCAGCGGAAGCTCACCCACAGCGTCTTGCCGTCGGCGGTCAGTTCCATGTCGTCCGGGCCGGGCGGCAGGCCGGTGATGTCGCCGACCTTGGTCAGGGTCTGCTGGTCGACGATGCTGATGGTGCCGGACACGCGGTTGGACAGGAACAGGTGGCGCTTGTCGCCCACCGCGCGGAAATTGTGCGCGCCCTTGCCGGTCGGGATCTGCTTGACCACGGTGCGGGTATGCCAGTCGATCACGGCAACGTAGTCGGCGCCGGTCATGCCCACCAGCAGGTACTTCTGGTCGGGCGTGACCCACACGCCGGCCGGCGCCGAGCCGGCGTCCATGCGCCACATCACGCTCTGCGTGGGCAGGTCGATGGCGACCACCTCGTTGGAGTCCTGCAGCGTGACGAAGGCCACGCGGCTGTCCGCGGTGAAGGCGATGTGGCTCGGTGTCTTGGCCAGCGGCAGCTGCTTGGCCAGCTTGAGCGCCTTGCCGTCCCAGCGGTACAGGTCGACGCGGTCGAGGCGGTTGCCGGTGGTGACGAACCACTTCTGGTCGGGCGAGAAGCCGATCTGGTAGGGATCGTCGATGTTGGGAACGCGCTGCTGGACCTTGCCGGTGACGGGGTCGAGGAAGACCAGGTCGTTGCCCACCGCGTTGGCGACGATCAGCGATTTGTCGTCGGGCGTGGCGATCAGGTGATGGGGTTCCTTGCCGATCGGGAAGGTCTCCAGCACCTTCTGCGTGTCCTTGTCGATCAGGGTGACGGTAGCATCACCCGAATTGAGGACCACCACGACTTCCGCCGAGGCCGGCGCCGCTGCCATCCCCAGGGCCAGGGTGCCGAGCATGGCAAACCCGGAAACTACACGACGCAATGCGAGCATAAGACCGTTAGGCAAAAGACTGAATCGGGCATTCTAACGTTTCAGGGCCGCGATCCGATGACCTGAAGCAACAAACTAACACTTCGTCACAATGTCGCAAGGTGCACCGGCCCGCACACGGAAAGCCGCGGGAAAGCGCGGGCTCCCCGCGCCGCGCGGCGCTCACCGCTGCATGGATTCCCACACCTTCTGCAGCCGCTTCACCGACATCGGCACCGGCGTGCGCAGCTCCTGCGCGAACAGCGCCACGCGCAGTTCCTCAAGCATCCAGCGGAACTCGTCCAGGCGCGCGTCCTCCACGCCCCGGCCCTGCTGGCGCAACTGTTTCTCGGCGCGCTGCCACTGCTGCAGCAGCGGCGTCATGTCCTGCAGGCGCTGGGCGTCGCGCGCGGGATCGCCCTTGATCTTGTCGATGCGCATGGCGATGCCCTTCAGGTAGCGCGGGAAATGCACCAGTTGCTGGTAAGGCGTGTCCGTCACGAACTGCTTGCCCATCAGCCGCGCCAGCTGCGCTTCCATGTCGGCGTGCGCGGCGGCGAACGGCTTGGCCTGCACCAGCTTGCGCGGCAGCGTGGCGTACTCGGCCAGCACCGCACCCACCAGCCGGGCGATTTCCTGCGCCAGCAGGTTCAGGCGCGAGCGCCCTTCTTCCTTGCGCGCGGCGAACTCGGCCTCGTTGCGCGGCAGCGGCGCCTGCAGGCAGGCCCGCTCCAGCGCCACCGTGACGATCTGGTCGCGCAGCATTTCCTGCGTGCCCAGCGTCATGTACTGCATGGCCATCTGCTGCAGGCCGGGAATGTTCTTTTCCAGGAACTTCACCTGCTCGCGCAATTGCAGCGCGAACAGGCGGCGCAGCCCGGCGTGGTGCACGCGCACCGCTTCCTGCGGGTCGTCGAACACCTCCACGTCGCAATGCGCGCCGTGGTCGACCAGCGCCGGATAACCGAACAACGTCTGGTTGCCCTTGCGGATCTCCAGCAGTTCCGGCAGCTCGCCGAACGACCAGCTGGTCAGGCCTTCGTACTGGCCCGGCTCGGCCGCCGGCGCCTGCGAGGCGGACTGCGCGGCGATGCTCTGGAACGACTGCTGCGCCTGCCCGCCCAGCTCGGCGCGCAGCTGCGCCAGGTTGCGGCCCATGTCGAGCTGGCGGCCGTGCTCGTCGATGACCTTGAAGTTCATCGCGTGGTGGGCCGGCAGCGTCTCCAGCTTGAAGTCCGCGCGCCTGACCAGCGTGCCGGTCTGCGCGCGGATGTCGGCGATCAGCACGTCGAGCAGCTCGCCCTCGCCGAACGGGTTGCGCTCGACGAAGCCGGCCGCGTAGTCGGGCAGCGGCACGCAATGCCGGCGCAGCTTCTGCGGCAGCGACTTGAGCAGCAGGTGCACCTTCTCCTTGACCATGCCCGGCACCAGCCAGTCGGCCCGCTCGGGGCGCACCTGGTTGAGCGCGTACAGCGGCACGGTCAGCGTCACGCCGTCGCGGTGGCTGCCGGGCTCGAAGTGGTAGGTCAGCGCCATGTCCACGCCGGCCACCGGCAGGATCTTGGGGAACAGGTCGGTGGTGATGCCGGCCGCCTCGTGGCGCATCAGCTCCTCGCGGTTCAGGTAGAGCAGCTTGCGGTCGCGCGCGCTCTCGGCCTGATACCACTGCTCGAAGGTGGCCTGCTGGTGGATGTCGGCCGGGATCAGGCGGTCGTAGAACGCGAAGATCAGCTCGTCGTCGACCAGCACGTCCTGGCGGCGCGACTTGTGCTCGAGATTCTCGATCTCGCGCGTGAGGCGCTGGTTGTGCGCGAAGAACGGCAGCCGGGTGTCGAACTCGCCTTCCACCAGCGCGCGCCGGATGAACAGCTCGCGCGCCTCGGCCGGATTCATCGGCCCGTAGTGCACGCGGCGGTGCTGGTAGACGACCAGCCCGTACAGCGTGGCGCGCTCCATCGCCATCACCTGGCCCGACTTCTTCTCCCAGTGCGGATCGCTCCAGCTCACCTTGAGCAGGTGGCGGCCCACCTGCTCCAGCCATTCCGGCTCGATGCGCGCGAGCGTGCGCGCGAACAGGCGGCTGGTCTCGATCAGCTCGGCGGCGATGATCCAGCGGCCCACCTTGCGCGCGATCAGCGAGCCGGGCCACAGGTGGAACTTGATGCCGCGCGCGCCCAGGTATTCGCGCCCGCGGCCGTCGGCCTCGTCGAGCTTGCAGCCGACGTTGCCGAGCAGGCCGGTCAGCAGCGCCTTGTGCACCTGCTCGTAGGTCGGCTCGCTCTCGTTGAGGCGCCAGCCCTGCTCGGTCACGGTGGTCAGCAGCTGCGAATGCACGTCGCGCCATTCGCGCAGGCGCACGTGCGAGAGGAAGCTGGCGCGGCACTGGTCCTGCAACTGGCGGTTGGTCTTCTTGTGCGCCACCGCTTCCTCGAACCACTTCCACAGCTTGACCCAGCCGAGGAACTCGGACTTCTCGTCCATGAACTTGCGGTGCGCCTGGTCGGCGGCTTCCTGCGCCTCCTGCGGGCGATCGCGCGGGTCCTGCACCGACAGCGCGCTGGCGATGATCAGCACCTCGCGCAGGCAGTGATGCTCGCGCGCGGCCAGGATCATGCGCGCCACGCGCGGGTCCAGCGGCAGGCGCGCGAGCTGGCGGCCGGTCTGGGTCAGCGCGTTGGCGTCGTCGCCCGCGCTCTCGACCGCGCCGAGCTCCTGCAGCAACTGGTAGCCATCGGCGATGGCGCGGCCCAGCGGCGGCTCGATGAACGGGAACTGCTCGATCGCCGTCAGCCTGAGCGCCTTCATGCGCAGGATCACCGCGGCCAGCGAGGAGCGCAGGATTTCCGGATCGGTGAAGCGCGCGCGGCCGATGAAATCCGATTCCTCATAGAGCCGGATGCAGACGCCGTCCGCCACCCGGCCGCAGCGCCCGGCGCGCTGGTTGGCGGCGGCCTGCGAGATCGCCTCGATCTGCAGCTGCTCGACCTTGTTGCGGTACGAGTAGCGCTTGACGCGCGCCAGCCCGGTATCGACCACGTAGCGGATGCCGGGCACGGTCAGCGAGGTCTCGGCCACGTTGGTGGCCAGCACGATGCGGCGCGCATTGGACGGGCGGAACACGCGCTCCTGCTCCTGCACCGACAGCCGCGCGAACAGCGGCAATATCTCCGTGTGCGGCGGATGGTGCTTGCGCAGCGCCTCGGCCGCCTCGCGGATCTCGCGCTCGCCGGGCAGGAACACCAGCACGTCGCCGGGGCCGAGCCGGCACAGCTCGTCCACGGCCTCGACGATGCCGTCGAACAGGTCGCGGTCCTTGCTCTGCGCCGACTTGGGCGCGCCGTCGGCCGGCGCGTCCTTCTCGATCGGGCGGTAGCGGATCTCCACCGGGTACAGCCGCCCGCTCACCTCGATCACCGGCGCCGGCTTGCCGCGCTGCGCGAAATGCTCGGCGAAGCGGTTGGCGTCGATGGTGGCCGAGGTGATGATGAGCTTGAGGTCCGGGCGCTTCGGCAGGATCTCCTTGAGGTAGCCGATCAGGAAATCGATGTTGAGGCTGCGCTCGTGCGCCTCGTCGATGATGATGGTGTCGTAGGCGCGCAGCAGCGGGTCGGTCTGGGTTTCCGCCAGCAGGATGCCGTCGGTCATCAGCTTGACCGAGGCGCCCGGCGACATGGTGTCGTTGAAGCGCACCTGGTAGCCCACGTGCTCGCCCAGCGGCGTGCCGATCTCCTGCGCGATGCGCTTGGCCGTGGAAGTGGCGGCGATGCGGCGCGGCTGGGTATGGCCGATCAGCCCGCCGCTGCCGTCCGTGCCGGGGCCGCGCCCGATCGACAGGCAGATCTTGGGCAGCTGGGTGGTCTTGCCGGAGCCGGTCTCGCCCGAGACGATCACCACCTGGTGGTCGCGCAGCGCCTGCGCGATCTCCTCGCGGCGCGCCGATACCGGCAGCGCCTCGGGAAACGTCAGCGGCGGCAGCGGCGTGGCGACGCGGCGCGGGCGGGCGGCGGCTTCCGCGCGCGGCCGGCCCTCGCGCGGCGGCCTGGGCGGGCGCGGCCCGGCCGGCGCGGCGGCGTCCACCGGCTTTGGCCGGCGCCCGTCCCCGCGCGCCGGCGCGCGGCCTTCCGGCGCGCCGGCGGGCATGGCGGCGGACGCGGCGGCGGACATAGCAGCGCCCGCGCGCGCGCCGCCGGGCGGCCCGGCATGACCGGGCCGCCGCCCCTGCTGGGCGGCAGGCCGGGCGGGCGTCTGGACGGGTGCGGGAGCGGCCTTGGGCGCGGGCTGGCCGGCCTCGGTTTTCCGATCCGGCGGCAAAGGTTTGGCGGGGCGTTGTGCTGACATTGGCCGGGATTATAATCCGCGGCATGAATGCAAGAACCGACTCGCTAGCCGACGCGCCCGCGCCGTCCGAAAAGGACGAGCCCCTGCCCGTCCCCGCCCCCTCCGCGCCCCCGGCCGCGCCGCTTTCCGCCCCCGCCTCCGAGGCGACCGAGCGCGGCGCGCCGGACCACCAGCAGTTCGTCGACTGGCTGCGCGCGGTAGCCCCCTACATCCACGCGTTCCGCGGCAAGACCTTCGTGATCGCCTTCGCCGGCGAGCTGGTCAAGGCCGGCACGCTCAATGCGCTGGTCAACGACGTCGCGCTGCTGCACGCGATGGGCATGCAGATCGTGCTGGTGCACGGCTCGCGCCCGCAGGTGGAAGAGCAACTGGCGCTGCGCCACGTCGAGTCGCAGTTCGCCGATGGCGTGCGCATCACCGACAACGCCGCGCTCGAATGCGCCAAGGAAGCCGCCGGCGAGCTGCGCCTGGACATCGAGGCCGCCTTCAGCCAGGGCCTGCCCAACACGCCGATGGCCGGCGCCCAGCTGTCGGTGATTTCCGGCAACTTCGTCACCGCGCGCCCGGTCGGCATCGTCGAAGGCGTGGACTACCAGCACACCGGCCTGGTGCGCAAGATCGACGGCGAGTCGATCCGCATGTCGCTCTCGCACGGCAAGGTCGTGCTGCTCTCGCCGCTCGGCTTCTCGCCCACCGGCCAGGCCTTCAACCTGTCGATGGAAGACGTGGCCAGCGCCACCGCCACCGCCATCAAGGCCGACAAGCTGGTCTTCATCACCGAGGTGTCCGGCGTGCAGGACGCCACCGGCCGGCTGATGCCGGAAATGTCGCTGCGCACCGCCGTCGAGCGGCTGCAGAACAACCACCTGCCGCCCGAAGTGGCCTATTACCTGGAACACCTGGTCAAGGCCCTCAAGGGCGGCGTGCCGCGCGCCCACCTGATCCCGTTCGAGCTGGACGGCTCGGTGCTGCTGGAGCTGTTCCTGCACGACGGCGTCGGCACCATGATCTCGGACACCGACCTCGAAAGCCTGCGCGAGGCCACGCTCGACGACGTCGGCGGCATCGTCCAGCTGATCGCCCCGCTCGAGCAGGACGGCACGCTGGTGCCGCGCGGGCGCCACCTGATCGAGCGCGACATCGCCAACTTCTCGGTGATCGAGCACGACGGCGTGCTGTTCGGCTGCGCCGCGCTCTACCCCTACCCGCGCGAAGGCATGGCCGAGATGGCCTGCCTGACCGTGTCGGCCGAGGCGCAGGGCACCGGCGACGGCGAGCGCCTGCTCAAGCGCATCGAGCGCCGCGCGCGCAGCCTCGGGCTGGACCGCCTGTTCGTGCTCACCACGCGCACCGAACACTGGTTCCTCAAGCGCGGCTTCGTCCATGCCAACGTGGACGACCTGCCCGAAGACAAGCGCAAGCTCTACAACTGGCAGCGCAAGTCGATGGTGCTGATGAAAAAACTGTGACGACCGTGGGGGTAGCCGGAAGGCTGGCCCCCGCTTCGCTACAATAGCGCCCTGCAATGGCGCGGCGCGCCCGCCGCGCCGGCCACATCACACGACTACAAGGAGTTCCCCATGGCCCGCATGGTCCAATGCGTCAAGCTCAACAAGGAAGCCGAAGGGCTCGACCTGCCGCCGCTGCCTGGCGAACTCGGCAAGAAGATCTGGCAAAGCGTGTCCAAGGAAGCCTGGGCCGGCTGGCTCAAGCACCAGACCATGCTGATCAACGAAAACCGCCTCAACATGGCCGACACGCGCGCGCGCCAGTACCTGCTCAAGCAGACCGAGAAGTATTTCTTCGGCGACGGCGCCGACCAGGCCCAGGGCTACGTGCCGCCGCCGCAGGCGTGATGGCGGCTGCCCGCGGCCAGGTGCCGCGGCAGTGAAGCGCAAAAAAAGGGTGCCGCGAGAGGCACCCTTTTTGTCGGCCGGACATCCTGTCGGCCGGAAATCCTGGCGCGCGGCTCAGAAATCGCTGCGCTTGACCCCTTCCGGCGTGCCCAGCAGCAGCACGTCCGCGCCGCGCAGCGCGAACAGGCCCACCGTCACCACGCCGGGCACGTGGTTGATGGCCTCTTCCAGGCCCTTCGGGTCGGCGATCTTCAGGCCGGCCACGTCGAGGATCACGTTGCCGTTGTCGGTCTTGTAGATGCCGCCTTCCTTCGTCATGCGCAGGCGCGGCTGGCCGCCCAGCGCGGCCAGCTTGCGCGCCACCGCGGCGCGTGCCATCGGAATCACTTCCACGGGCAGCGGGAACGCGCCCATCACTTCCACCAGCTTGCTGCCGTCGGCGATGCAGACGAAGCGCTGCGCCACCGAGGCCACGATCTTCTCGCGCGTGAGCGCGCCGCCGCCGCCCTTGATCATGGCGCCGCTGGCGTCGATCTCGTCGGCGCCGTCCACGTAGACGGGGATTTCGTCGACCTCGTTGAGGTCCAGCACGTTGAAGCCATGCTGCTGCAGGCGGCGGGTGGATGCCTCCGAGCTGGAGACCGCGCCGGCGAAGCGGCCCTTGAACGCCGCCACCGCATCGATAAAGAGGTTGGCCGTGGAGCCCGTGCCCACGCCGAGCACCGCGCCGGCCGGCACTTCCTTCTCGACATAGTCGGCCGCGGCTTGCGCCACCAGCGCCTTGAGTTCATCCTGAGTCATGACAACAGCCCGTCTGCTTGGGGGAAACCGCATAGTGTACCGGAATGCCGTGGCATCGCCGGAGGCGGCGCGGGGCGGCGGTACAATGGCTGCGAGGCCGGCGCCCGGCCCCCGCACGACGGCTCCGGGCACCGGCCAAGGCATTGCGCCTTGCACCGCCCTCCCCTGCCGGGAGCGCAACGATGTACGGCGGCGCGCGCGGCCCGGCATGCCGGCCGCGGCGCCATCCACCCTCTCTAACAGCGACTCACCGACCATGAACCAGCTCGATCAGCTCAAGCAGTTCACCACCGTCGTGGCGGACACCGGCGATTTCCAGTTGATGAAGCAGTACACGCCGCAGGACGCCACCACCAATCCCTCACTGATCCTCAAGGCCGTGCAGAAGGCCGAGTACCGCCCGCTGCTGGACCAGGCCGTGCGCGACAACGAAGGCCGCGACGCCGTCATGGACGCGCTGCTGATCGGCTTCGGCTGCGAGATCCTCGCGATCGTGCCGGGCCGCGTCTCCACCGAGGTCGACGCGCGCCTGTCCTTCGACACCGAGGCCACCGTGGCCAAGGCGCGCCACCTGATCGCCCTCTACGAGCAGCGCGGCATCGCGCGCGAGCGCGTGCTGATCAAGATCGCCTCCACCTGGGAAGGCATCCGCGCCGCCGAGGTGCTGCAGCGCGAAGGCATCCGCTGCAACATGACGCTGCTGTTCTCGCTGGCCCAGGCGGTGGCCTGCGCCGAAGCCGGCGCGCAGCTCATCTCGCCCTTCGTCGGCCGCATCCTCGACTGGCACAAGCAGAAGGCCGGCGACAAATGGGACGCCGCCGCCAACGCCGGCGACGACGATCCCGGCGTGCGCTCGGTGCGCCAGATCTACGACTACTACAAGAAATTCGGCTACGCGACCGAAGTGATGGGCGCCAGCTTCCGCAGCACCGGACAGATCCTCTCGCTGGCCGGCTGCGACCTGCTGACCATCAGCCCCGACCTGCTCGAAAAGCTCGCCGCCACCGAAGGCCAGGTCGAGCGCAGGCTGTCGGTGGACCAGGCCCAGGCCGCCAACATCGCGCGCATCGAATGCGGCGAAGCGGCCTTCCGCTGGCAACTCAACGAAGACCAGATGGCCACCGAGAAGCTGTCCGACGGCATCCGCCTGTTCGCGGCGGATGCGGTCAAGCTGGAGGCGCTGATCGCGCGCTGAGCGTGGCGGCTCAGGCGGCCGGCGGCACCGACCAGTCTTCCACGCTGACACCCGGGTAGGCGGCGAAATCGCGCACGTTGTTGGTCACGACGATGGCGCCCTCGGCCAGCGCGTGCGCCGCGATCAGCTTGTCCAGCGCGTCGGCCTTGCGCTCGCGCGTGGCCGCGCGGATCGGACCATAGGCGCGCGCCGCCGCGCTCGTCAGCGGCAGCACCGGCACGCGCGCCACCAGCGCCGCCAGCGCGCGGCGGGCCGCTTCCGGCTCCCGCGACATGGCGATGCCGTATTCCAGTTCCGCCAGCGTCACCGCCGACAGCACCACATCCCCTTCGAAGCACGCTTCCAGCCGCTGCGCCACGTGCGGCGGCTGGTTCTTCATCAGGTAGATGCACATATTGGTGTCGAGCATATACCTGGCCATCAAAGCCCTTCCCGTTCGGCCTGCTCCTGCCGTTCGCGCCCGCCGGCGAGAAAATCCTCGGGAAACGCCGCGAACACGTCCAGCAGCCCGGTCAGGCGCTTGCGCGCCGGGCGGATGCGCAGCTCGTCGCCAACCCGCTCGATCTCGAGCGGCATGTCGCTGTCCGGATAGGCAAGGTCGGCGGGAATCCGTATCGCTTGCGAATTCCCGTTGCGGAAGATGCGGGTGTGGTGCATGGCAGCCCCCTGATAAGCACTGGATGCAGGAAGTCTAGCACGGCGGCGGGCGATGTACATCCGGGATGTACATCGCCTTACGCGAACCCGATCGGCTTGCGGCAGCGCCACGCCGCCGGCACGACCGCCACGGCCAGCACCGCGAACGCCGCTGGCACGTACACCATCGCCCAGCGGTCGAAATGGGCGAGCGATGCCATCGCCACCGGCAGCAGGCCGCCTACCACGGCCTGCGCCACGTTATAGGTCAGCGCGATGCCGGTCACGCGCACCGGCGCGGCGAAGCTGCGCACCAGCAGGTTGTACATCATTGGTGTCAGGCCGGTGCCGAGGCCGATCACGGCGAAACCGTAGCGCAGCGTGGCGGGATCGGGCGCAATATAGGTAAGCAGCAGGCCCGCGACCAGGATCGCCGCGAACAGCGCGACGGCCTTGCTCCAGCCGAGCACGTCGAGCAGGCAGCCGCCGGCCAGCGTGCCGGCGGCCATGCTGGCCAGCAGCCACAGTTGCGCCTGGTTGACCACCGCGCGCGTGAAGCCCAGTTCCACCTGCAGGTAGGTCATCGGATAAAGCGCCGAGCTGGCCAGCACGCCGGCGGTGGCCGTGCTGGCCAGCAGGCACAGCACCACTTCGCGCGGATGGCGCCGGAACAGCGCGCGGAACGGCATGGTTTCCGAGAGCTGTTTGCGCTGGCGCATCTCTTCGAACACCGGCGTTTCGCTGACATAGCGCCGCAAATAGGCCGACAGGAAACCGAACAACCCGCCGAACAGGAACGGCAGGCGCCAGCCGGACTCCTGCAATGCCGCACCGGGAAAATAGCCGCTCACTGCGATCACGGCCAGCAGCCCGCCGAGCGAGCCCACGGTGAACGCCGCCCCCAGCGAGCCGGTGGCAAGGCCCAGCCGGCGCGGCGGCACATGCTCGGCGATGAAGGTCAAGGCAATGGGCAGTTCCCCTCCCATTGCCAACCCCTGGCACATGCGCAGCGCCAGCAGCAGCAGCGGCGCGGCAGCACCGATCTGCGCATATCCCGGCAACAGACCGATGGCGAAGGTCGGCGCGGCCATCAGCAACAGGCTGACGGCGAACAGACGCTTGCGCCCGAGCCTGTCGCCCAGCATCGACAGCAGGATGCCGCCGAAAGGCCGCACCAGATAACCCGCGGCGAAGATGCCGAGCGTCTGCAGTTGTCGGATCCAGGCCGGGACCTCAGCCGGGAACATCACCGCGCCCAGGACCGGCGCCAGATAGATGAAGATGATGAATTCGTAGAACTCGAGCGCGCCACCGAGGGTGGACAACCCGAGCACGCGGTAGTGCTCGCCATCGAGCCGGGGCAGCGCGCCGTCCCCGGCCGGCGCGGCGGCACTTTCCGCTTGCGCTGGAATATCGTTCATGCTGGTGTCTCCGAATGAGAATGGCCAGGCGCGCACGCGCCGGCCCGGACGGTTCAGAACTGGTGCTTCATGCCCAGGTAGACCATGCGGCTGCGCGCGCCGGCGTCCTGCGCCGGCAGCTGGAGCGAGCCGTTGAGCGAGCCGCCCCAGAAGTTGTAGCGGCCCTTGCGCTGGTTGCGCAATTCGACGAAAGACAGGTCCATCGACGTGCGCTTGCTGAGCCGGTACTGGTAGCTCACCGACAACATGCGTGCGCCGGTGCCGTCGACGGTCTGGCCGTTGTCCTTCATCGATAGCGCCTGCCCGTAGGTCATCGCCATGCCGTGCGGCCCGGTGTTGTAGTTGAGCGGCACGGCGAACGCATAGCGCCGCTGCCCCCGCCCGCTGGCACGGTCGCGCACGCGATTGTGGTCCACCAGCAGGCCGAAACCGAAGCCGCGCCAGGTGTAGCCCAGCGCCAGCCGGTCGGCGGTCTGGTCCAACTGGCCGACCGTCTGCGCCGGCAACGCGCCCTGGCTGTCGCGCTGCATGTGGAACAGGCCGGCCTTGAACGCGCCGCGCGTGTAGGTGGGCGCCAGATACCAGGTGTGGTTGCGCCCGGCGCCTGGCTGCTCGGCGTCGAAGGAAAACGACACCATGCCGGAAAAGCCGTTGAGGTCCGGGGCCTCGTAGCGGACCGTGTTGTTGAGGAAGCTGCCGGCGAAGTGCGCGCCGTTGATGGAGCCCAGCACGTTCAGCGAGTTCGCCGCCAGCGGCGCCGCATCGAAGGCGCCGTGCGGATCGTTGATGAACCAGTGGTGGCTGAAGTACACCGACTGCCGGCCAAGCAGCAACCGCCCCCAGTCCGCCTGGTCCAGCCCCATGTAGATGCCCCGGCCCGCGCCGCGCACGCCGGTGTCGGCGCCGAAGTTCCACTCCAGGTGATAGAGCGCCTTGAGGCCCTTGCCAAGGTCCTCCCTGCCGTCGAAAAAGAAGAAGCTGGTGTTGTCGGCAAGGCGCGCGGCGCGGCCCTGGCCGCCGGTCGAAGTCGAATCGAGGCCCAGCTTGATCTGCCCGCCAAGCAGGACATTCTGGGCTGCGCCACGCCCGGGGATGCACGCCGCCA
Source organism: Cupriavidus sp. FW216-B1 (assembly GCF_058789195.1). Lineage (NCBI taxonomy): Bacteria > Pseudomonadati > Pseudomonadota > Betaproteobacteria > Burkholderiales > Burkholderiaceae > Cupriavidus > Cupriavidus sp. FW216-B1. The sequence continues at coordinate 32,131 of NZ_JBYTEL010000029.1, forward strand.
GTACCAGCACGGCCGGAATCAGAACTCTCATCTTGTCTACCTCCTTTTGTCGTTGTCTTTGCCGTTCCCCATTTCCCGACGTCGACCACCCCCTCAATTTACTTTCTAATTTAGACTTCAAAATTCATGCTATAACAAAGCACCATCTTGATATGTGGTTGGAAACCCTAGGTTTCACGGCGAAAATTAACCGAGATGCCACGCAAGAAGTGCTTGAAGTCTGCCTACATCACAACTAATATAAGTTCGAATTACAAAGTAAATTGCCGCCATCACCCAAACCAGGCATGCGCGGCGGACAAGGAGACATCCGTGACCACCACCCCTCCCCCATGCGGAGATGCCGCTGCCGCGCCGGACCTGCAGACGCAGTACAGCGGCGGCACGGCGGCACCCCGCCCCGTCGCGGATGCCCTGTTCGCGCGCCACCTCGCCCGCCTGGAGAACGCATGGCTGGCCTGCCGCATACGACATTGCTGGAGCGCGTTTCCCGAAATGCCGGGGCACTACCCCGACAGCGAGGCCGCGCAAGCGGCTGCCGCAGCGGCCTTCGACGCCATGCTGGGGCGGCCCTTCGCGCTGGAACAGCCCGGCATCACGGGCTGGCTCGGCCACCCGGAATTGCCCGAAGCCTCGCCCTACACACGCCGCCCGCTCGGCATCCGCTACCCGCAGTCGGACCTGGACACCTTGTTCCCGGCGGCCGAGACCGCGATCTCCGCTGGCTGGCGCCAGGCCTCGCCGCAGCAGCGCGTCGGCGTGCTGATGGAGATCGTGGAGCAGCTCTATCGACGCTTGTTCGAGTCGGTGCAGGCGGTCTTCCACACCACAGGGCAGAGTTTCAACATGAGCTACGCCGGCTCCGGCGTGAACGCGCTGGACCGCGCCATCGAGGCGATCGCCCACGCCTGGGACGCCATGCGCCAGGTGCCGGACACCGCCACCTGGGAGCGCCGGTTCGGCGCCTCACGTGTTGCGCTGGACAAGCGCTACCGGCTGATGCCGCGCGGCGTGGCGGTGTGCTTTTGCTGCGCCAGCTTTCCCACCTGGAATGCCTGGCCGTCCATCATGGCGAGCCTGGCCACCGGCAACGCCGTGATCGTCAAACCCCACCCCACCGCCGTGCTGCCGATGGCGCTGACGGTGAAGCTGATGCGCGCGCAACTGGCTGCGGCCGGGTTCGACCCCAATCTGGTGACGCTGGCGCTCGACACGCCTGCCGCGCCGCTGGGCAAGGCGCTGGTCAACCATCCGCGCACCGCCATCGTGGACTTCACCGGCAGCGCCCGCTTCGGCCAGTGGGTCGAGCGCAACGCCCACCCGGCGCTTTGCTACACGGAGACCAGCGGCTGCAATACGGTGGTGCTCGAATCCTGCGACGACCTCGATGTGGTGCTGCGCAGCCTCGCCACATCGCTGTGCCTGTTCTCGGCGCAGATGTGCACCAGCCCGCAGAACATCTACGTGCCGCGCCACGGCGTGCGCACGCGCGCCGGCACGGTGCCGCTCACCGACGTGACGCAGCGCCTGGCGCAAGCCATCCGCGCGCTGGCGGGAGATCCGGCGAGAGCGGCAACGATCCTGGCAGCGATCCAGTCCGACCAAACGCTGGACCTGCTCGCCGACCTGGCGGCACAGGGCGCGGCGCGCGGCAAGGTGCTGCTCGCCTCCACACCCTATTCCCATCCGCAGTTCCCGCAGGCGCGTACCGCCACGCCGCTCATGCTGCAAGTCACCACCGCGCAGCGCGATCTGTACGCGCAGGAGCGCTTCGGGCCGGTCTCGTTCGTCATCGCCTGCGACGATGCCGACGACGCGCTGGCCCATGCCACGGCGGACGCGCGCGCCGCCGGCGGCCTGACGGCCTTCCTCTACTCGACCGCCCCCGCCTTCGTGGCGCGCGCGGAAGACGCCTACGCGCTGGCCGGCGCGCAACTGACCATCAACATGAGCGGGCCGATGCCGCTGAATTTCGCCGCGGCCTACAGCGACTACCACGTCAGCGGGCTCAACCCGGCCGGCAACGCCAGCCTGACGGACCATGCCTTCGTCGCCGCGCGCTTCCGCATCGCGCAGGCGCGCGAGCCCCAGGCCGCCTGAAGCCGACGCCGGCACGAAGGCACCGCGCATGGCGCGGCAGAACAATGCAGTACCCCAACAAGGAGACATCATCATGGGCATCAACGACATTGCCGTGCTGCAAGGCGGCTACGGGCCGATCGGACAGGAGGTGGTACGCGACGACCTGGAGGTGATCGGCGAGATCCCGGCCGACCTCAACGGCCTCTACGTGCGCAACGGCCCCAACCGCCGTTTCGAAGCCGCGGGCCGCTATCACTGGTTCGACGGCGACGGCATGCTGCATGCGGTGCGCTTCGAGCGCGGCCGCGCGCAGTACCGCAACCGCTGGGTCATGACCGATGCGCTCAAGGAGGAACTCGCCGCCGGGCAGGCACTGTGGAAAGGGGTGAAGGAGCCGCCGCGCCGCGACCGGCCCGACATGCCGCTGAAGAACACGTCCAATACCGACGTCAAGTACCACAACGGCAAGCTGGTCTCGATGTGGTACCTCGGCGGCGCGGTCTACCAGTGCGACGCGGGCACGCTCGACACGCTCGGCAAACTGGAGCCGGACGCGCGCCTGGCCGGCCTGCCGATCTCGGCCCATTCGCGCGTGGATGAACGCACCGGCGAATTCATCTTCTTCGCCTACGGCAAGGCGCCGCCCTACATGCACTATGGCGTGATCGGGGCCGATGGCGCGCTCAGGCATCTCATCCCGGTGGAACTGCCCGGACCGCGCCTGCCCCACGACATGGCCATCACGCCCAACTACACCGTCCTGCACGACTTCCCGCTGTTCTACGACATGGACGCGCTGGCCGCCGGCCGCCACAAGCTGAAGTTCCATCAGGGGCTGCCCAGCCGCTTCGCCGTGGTGCCACGCCACGGCGACGCCAGCCAGATCCGCTGGTTCGAAGCACAGCCCGCCTACATGTATCACGTGTCGAATGCGTGGGAGGAAGTCAATGCCAGGGGCGAGACCGAGATCGTCATGACCGGCACGCCGTTCCGGCTGCCGCGCGACCGTGACGGCCGCCTCGAAGCCGAGCGCATTCCCCTGATGCCCGCCAGCCTGGAACATGATTTCCTGTTCTACGAATGGCGCTTCAACCTGGCCACGGGCCAAACCAAGGAGCGCCTGCTCGACGACGTCGTCAACAGCGAGTTCCCGGTCATCAATTCGTGGATGCAGGGCTACCGCACCCGCTATTCGTGGAACGTGCTGATGGGACGCAACCGCATGCCCGAGCAGCCGCGCTTCTGCGGCCTGACCCGCTTCGACCTGGAAACCGGCTCGGTGCAGGCATATTCCGGCGGCGCCGACTACTGGTACAGCGAGGCCCCCTTCGCGCCGCGCGACAATTGGCAAGCCGAGGACGACGGCTATCTGGTCGGCTTTGTCTGGAACGGCCGCGACCAGCGTTCGGAGGTACACGTGTCCGATGCCCGCGACGTGGCGCAAGGACCGGTGGCGCGCATCCTGCTGCCGCAGCGCGTGCCGCATGGCTTCCATGCCACATGGGTGAGCCAGGCGCGCCTGGCAAGCGGACGCTGAGCGCAAGCCCGACACGCAACGAAAAACGGAAACCAGCACGACAACAAAAAAAGGCACGCCACCGCCGCCGGTCCGGGCGGATGGCGCCGCCAACCAGGAGACAAGCGTGATACTCGTACCGCAAGACAAGATCGCCCTTTTTACCGAACGCGGCTGGTGGGGTACCCAGACCCTGTGGGACCTGTTCCAGCGCAACCTGGCCGCGCACCCGCAACGCGAGGCGGTGGCCGATGCCCCCAATCGCGAAGCGCTCATGGACGGCGCGCCGCGCCGGCTGACCTATGCCGGGCTGGCCGAGGAAGCGCTGCGCATGGCGGCCGTGCTGTGCAACACCGGCCTGCGCAAGGATGACGTGCTGGCGGTCCAGCTCGCCAACGGCATCGAACAGTTCACCATCTATCTGGCCTGCGCCCGGCTTGGCATCATCGTCACGCCGGTGCCCGTGCAGTACCGCGAACACGAACTCGGCTACATCCTGAACCATGTGCGGGCGCGCGCCATCGTCACGGCCACGCGGATCGGCAGGCACGCCCATGCGGAGATGGCGCTGGGACTGCAACCGGCCACACCCTCGCTGACGCATGTGCTCGCCTACGGCAGCGCGGTACCGACCGGCGCGCTGGCGCTGGACCGCCTGCTGCCGCGCCCGGCCGACGCCGCGCGCGTCGAGCAGGCCGCGCGCGATGCCGCGGTCAGCGCCAACGACGTCTTTACCATCTGCTGGACTTCCGGCACGGAAGCGCGCCCCAAGGGCGTGCCGCGCAGCCACAACGAATGGCTGATCATCGCGCCGTCGATCATTGAAGCGGCGGGCCTCGCGCCGGGCGCGCGCCTGCTCAACCCGTTCCCGCTCGTCAACATGGCCGGCCTGTCCACCAACTTCGCGGCATGGGCATGGCTCGGCGCGTCGGTGGTGCAGCATCATCCGTTCGACCTGCAGGTGTTCCTGCGGCAACTGCGCGAAGAGCGCATCGACTACACCGTCGCGCCGCCCGCGGTGCTCAACATGCTGCTGCAGGAGCCGCAACTGCTCGACGGCATCGACTTCGGCCGGCTGCGCAGCATCGGCTCCGGCTCCGCCCCGCTGTCGGCCTGGATGGTGGAGACCTTCCATCGCCGCTTCGGCGTGCAGATCGTCAACTACTTCGGATCGAACGAAGGCGCCGCGCTGTCCGGCAATGCCGCCGACATCCCCGATCCGGCCCAGCGCGCAGCCTACTTCCCGCGCGCCGGCGTCAAGCGCTTCACCTGGTCGATCTCCACCGCGCAGAAGATCGAGACCCGCCTGGTCGATCCGGCCAGCGGCGCGGCCATCGAGGAAAACGGCGTGCCGGGCGAGTTGCGTTTCCGCGGACCGACCATCTTCAACTGCTACTGGAACGCGCCGGAACTGACGCGCAACGCCTTCGACGGCGACGGGTTCTACAAGACCGGCGACCTGTTCGAGATCGCCGGCGAGCGCCAGCAGTTCTACCGCTACGTGGGCCGCTCCAAGGACCTGGTGATTCGCGGCGGCATGAACATTTCGCCCGAGGAAATCGAAGGCCTGATCGTGGGCCATCCCAAGGTGCGCGAGGTGGCGGTGGTCGGCTACCCCGACGCCGTGCTCGGCGAACGCCTGTGCGCCTGCGTGGCGCTGCGCCCCGGCGCGGCGCTGACGCTGCAGGAACTCGGCGAGCATCTGCGCCGGCAGCACCGCATCGCCACCTTCAAGCTGCCGGAACGCCTGCTGCTGCTCGATGCCCTGCCGCGCAACCCCGTCGGCAAGATCCTCAAGCACGACCTGCGCGCCATGCTGGCCGAGGCGGCCGCCAGGGAGGCCGCATGACCGCCCCCTCGACACGCCCCACGCTGTTGCTGGTGCCCGGGCTGCTCAACGATGCGCGGGTCTGGGACGCGGTGCGGCCCGCGCTGGCGCCGCTGGCCGACATCCAGGTCGCCGCGGTGGACCGCCACGACAGCATCGGCGCGATGGCCGCCGCCGCTGCGGCCGGCCTGCCGACGCGCTTTGCCGTGGCGGGCTTCTCGATGGGCGGCTACGTCGCGCTGGAACTGGCGCGGCGGTTCCCCACGCGCGTCGCCGGCCTGGCGCTGATCGGCAGCGCGGGGCGCGCCGAGCACCCCGACGCCGCACCGCGCCGCCGTGCGCTGCTGGCACAGGCGCGGCAGGACATGCCGCGCGCCGTCGACGACATCCTCCCGTTCGCGCTCCATCCGGCCCGCCTGGGCGACACCAGGCTTACCGGCGCACTGCGCGCGATGATGGGCTCGATCGGCATCGACGCCTATGCGCGCCAGGTGGAGGCCGTGATCCATCGCGGCGACCAGCGCGACACGGCGCGCGGTTTCTCCGCGCCGGCGTGCGTGATCCACGGCCGCGACGACCGCGTGGTGCCACTGGCGCTGGGCGAGGAAATGGCGCGGCTGCTGCCGCGCGCGCAGGCGACCTGGATACCCGACTGCGGCCACATGGCGCCGCTTGAGCAGCCGGAAGCCGTGACCGCCGCGCTGGCCGACTGGCTCGCCGGCCTGGCCCCGGAAACCGGGCGGGGAAGACCATGAGGACCAGCGCAACGAGGACGGCCATGAAGACGATGACACCATCCCCCGGGCGCCGCCGCCTGCTGGCCGGCCTGGCGGGGCTGCCGCTGGCCGCGCTGGGCGCATTGCCGGCCCCGCTGCCGGCGCGCGCCACGGCCCTGGCATTCCCCGCCAGGCCGGTGCGCGTGATCGTGCCGTTCGCCGCCGGCAACACGCTCGACGCAGCGCTGCGCCTGGCCGGCGAGCACTACCGCGAGCGCACCGGCTGGCCGCTGGTGATCGAGGCGCGCCCAGGCGGCAGCGGCATCATCGCCGCGCGCGCCGGCGCCGGCGCGGCCCCCGACGGCTACACGCTGCTGCTGGCCAACACCGGCATGCTGGCCATCAACCCGCATACGTTCGCCAGCCTGCCCTACGATCCCGTGCTCGACTTCAAGCCGGTCACCGGATTCCTTGGCTCGTCGCTGGTCTTCGCCGTGCATCCCTCGGTACCCGCCGATACCCTGCCGGCCTTCGTCGCCTGGGCGCGCGCGCATCCCGGCAAGCTGTCGTTCGCCTCATTCACCGCCGGCAACAGTTCGCACCTGGCCGGCGTGCTGCTCAATCAGCGCGCCGGCCTCGACCTGGTCCACGTGCCGTACAACGGCACGCCGGCCGCGGTGCAGAACCTCGTCGGCGGGCAGGTGCAGGCGGCCTTCCTCCCTCTGCTGGCGGTGCAGCCGCACCTCGACACCGGCCGGCTCAAGGTGCTTGCCACCACCAGCGCCACGCGCTCGCCGCTGATCGCGTCCGTGCCGACCTTCCGCGAACTCGGCTACCCGGACCTGGAATTCGACGTCTGGGCCGCGCTGGTGGCGCCGTCGCGCACGCCGGACGAGGTGATCGGCAAGCTGCACGCCGATTTCGACGCGATCCTGCGCGACGCGGCGCTCGCGCAGCGCTGGCAAGCCTGGGACTTCGTCCCGCAACCGGGCACGCCGCGGTCACTGTCGGCCCGCATCCGCGCGGAATCGCTGCGCTGGGGCGAAGCCGTGCGGCTGTCCGGCTTCCGCGCCAGCCAGTAGCCGCATCCTCGTCTGCGCTTTCCCCTGCCTTCGTTCACCTGACGGACAAGCCATCAAATGAAACGCAACGCCCTTCCCCATCTGCTGCGCCTGCCGGTGTTCGCCGCGCCGATGTTCCTGATTTCGGGTCCGGAACTGGTGATGGCGGCATGTCGCGCCGGCATCGTCGGCGCCTTCCCCACGCCCAACGCCCGCCCGATCGAAATGCTGGACGACTGGATGCGCACCATCACCGAGGGTCTGGCCGCGGCACGCGCCGCCGCTCCCGGCGCGCAGATCGCGCCGTGGGCCGCCAACCTCGTCACGCACTCCTCCAATCAGCGCCTGCCACAAGACCTGGCGCTGGTCGCGCGCTACCAGCCGCCCATCGTCATCACCGCGCTAGGCAGCCCGAAGCCGGCACTGGAAATCGTGCACGGCTACGGCGGCCTCGTCTTCGCTGACGTGGTCAGTCTTGGCCTGGCCAGGAAGGCCGCGGCCGCAGGCGTCGACGGCCTGGCCTGCGTGTCCGCGGGCGCGGGCGGGCATACCGGCGCCCTGTCGCCGTTCGCGTTCGTCTCGGCGGTGCGCGAATTCTTCGATGGCTACCTGGTGATCGGCGGCGGCATCGCCGACGGCTGGGGCGTGGCGGGCGCGCTCGCGGCCGGCGCCGACTTCGTCTACATGGGCACGCGCCTCATCGCCACCGGCGAAAGCATGGCACCCGATGCCTACAAGCGCATGCTCGTGGAGAGCAACGCCGACGACGTGCTGGTCAGCGACTGCATCACCGGCACGCCCGCGAGCTGGCTCAAGCCCAGCCTGGTCGCCAACGGCCTGGACCCGGCCAACCTGCCGCCGCCGCCCGGGCGCAACTACGACAGCAGCCAGTCGTTCGCCGGCAAGCGCTGGACCGAGGTCTGGGCTGCCGGCCAGGGCGTGGGCGCCATCCGCGCGGTCGAGCCGGTGGCCACCGTGGTGGACCGGCTCGCGCTGGAATACCGGGAAGCGGCGCGGCGCTTCGCGGGCACGCGCTATGGAACGGATCCCGCCAGCGCCCGCGCCGGCATTGCAGACACCATCGACAGCCCTTCCGGAGTCACGGCATGAACCAGCACATCTATATCCTCGGTGGCAGCCAGACCGACTTCGCACGCGCGTGGTCGCGCGAGGGACTCGACATCAGCGACATGATGCGCGACGCCACGCTCGGCGCGCTGGCCGACTGCCGGCTGGACGCCGCGGCCATCGAATCGGTCCATGTGGGCAATGCGTTCGGCGAGATGCAGCGCCAGCAGGCGCACCTCGGCGCGATGGTCGCGCAGGTGGTGCCGGAACTGTGGGGCGTCCCCGCCATGCGGCACGAGGGCGCGTGCGCCTCGTCCTCGCTGGCGACGCTGGCCGCCATGACCGAGATCGAAGCCGGCCGCTACGACTGCGTGCTGGTGCTGGGCGCCGAGGAATTCAAGAACCTGCCCGGCGACGCGGCCTCGCGCAACCAGAATGCCGCGGCCTGGCAAGGCCGCGAAGACATCGACTGCCGCTTCATGTGGCCGGCCGTGTTTGGCCGCGTGGCCGGCGAATATGCGCGCCGCTACGGACTCGACCGGCGCTACCTGAACCGCATCGCCGAGATCAACTACGGCAACGCCCGCCGCAATCCGCTGGCGCAGACCCGCCACTGGGAATTCGCGGCGGACAGCTTCACCGACGACGACCAGGCCAACCCGCTCATCGAACCCGGCACCCGCCGCCAGGACTGCGGGCAGATCACCGACGGCGCGTGCGCCATCGTGCTGGCCTCGGCGCGCTTCGCCCAGGCCTACGCGGCGCGACGCGGTTCCAGCCTGGCGGACCTGCCGCGCATCCTCGGCTGGGGACACCGCAATGCCGGCATCCGTTTCCTCGACAAGCTCGACCGCAGCCGCGACGCCGCCTACGTCTTCCCCCACGTGCGCGACACCATCACCGACGCATGGCGGCGCGCGGGCATCGACGGGCCGGCTCAACTCGACGGCATCGAGACCCACGACTGCTTCACCACCACCGAGTACATGGCCATCGACCACTTCGGCCTGACGCCGCCCGGACAGAGCTGGCAGGCCATCGAGTCCGGCCTCATCGAGCGCGGCGGCAAGCTGCCGATCAACCCATCGGGCGGCCTGATCGGATGCGGCCATCCGGTGGGCGCCACCGGCGCGCGCATGCTGCTGGATGCCGCGCGCCAGGTCGGCGGCCGCGCCGGCGAGTGCCAGGTCGACGGCGCGCGCACCTTTGCCACGCTCAACATCGGCGGCTCGTGCGCCACCGTGGCGAGCTTCGTGGTCGGCGTGCGGGAAGCATGACGCGGCGGAGCCGCCCTCCTGCTTCAGCCGCGCCCCGGATACGTCACGTCGCGCGGCAGCAGCGGCTGCTCGCAGCGGTCGCAGACCACTTCCGGCACCAGCACCGCGCCACAGGTCCGGTGCGTCAACTGGAGGCTGTCCGGGCAGCCGGGCAGGTGCTGCCGGCCCCAGTAGCCAAGCGTGGCGATATAGGAAAACAGGTCGCGGCTGCGTGGGGTCAGCCGGTAGACGAAGCGGCGCGCATCGTCGCGCGAGGCCTCGCGCGTAAGCATGCCGGTGTTGGACAGCATTTTCAGCCGCGCCGCCAGCACGCTGGAACCGATGCCGAGCGCCTCCTGCAAGGCATCGTAGGTGTGGCATCCCACCATCACCGCCGCCAGCAGCAGCAGCACCCAGCGGTCGTTGAGCAGCTCCACCATGTTTTCCTGCGAGCGCCCGGCCTTGCCTTCGCTCAGCGCCTGGCCGGCCCAGCGCCGCGCACGCGGCGGCTGCGGGACCTGCGTATCGGGCAGGCCGCGCAGGTTGAAGGCCGGCGTCACGTCTTCGACCAGCACTTCGGCCCGGCAGTGCGAGCAGACCATCAGCGGCGTCATCTCGTGGCCGCACGCGCGGTGCGTCAGCCGGTCCGGCAGTGCCGCGCTGGGCCGCCCCCAGCGCTTTTCCCAGCGCCAGCTCATCAGCACGCAGGGATACATGGACAAACCCCTCGGCGTCAGGCAGTACTCGAGGCGCAGCGCCTGCTCCTGGTACGGCCGGGTCCGCAGCATGCCGAGCTCGACCAGGGCCTTCAGCCGCACGCTCAGCGTCTGCCGCGGAATGCCCAGTTGCTGATGGAAGTCATCGAAGCGCCGGGTGCCCAGGAACGCATGCAGCAAGATCGACAAGGTCCATCTGTCGCCCACATGCTCCATGACGTAGCCGATCGAACTATGCGTCAGCACGCGATGAAGGACGGCGGTATCGATTGGTTGTGGCATCGTGGCATCGAGTGACGAAGACCGCTCTATATTAATGCTTCCACGGTATTTCACTTCGATATCTGGATCGCCCCGCCGCCGGCGCGCTCAGGCCGGTGCCGCGGCCTCGTCCCACAAGCGCGGCAGCACCACCCCGGCCAGTCCGCGCAGCACGATGTCGGCGGTCTGGTCCAGCGCCGAGGGCTGGGGGTTGACCACGATGACGTGCGCGCCGTGGTCCCTGGCGACGCCGGGCAGGCCGGCGGCCGGGTAGACCAGGCCGGAGGTGCCCACCACCAGGCACAGATCGCAGGTTTCGGCGGCGTGCTCGGCGCGATAGCGCGCCACGCGCGGCAGTTCTTCGCCGAACCACACCACGCCGGGCCGCATCATGGCGTTGCACAGCCCGCAGCGCGGCGGCGTGCCGGGGATGGCGGTGGCCGGGTCGCAGCGGCCGCAGCCGTCCAGCCATCTGTCGGCGAACAGGTTGCCGTGCAGCTCGATCACGTCGCGGCTGCCGGCGCGCTGGTGCAGGCCGTCCACGTTCTGCGTGACCAGCGTGACCTTCTTGCGCTCGGCGAGCGCGGCCAGCGCGAGATGGGCGGGGTTGGGATGGGTGGCGGCGACCAGTTCGCGCCGGTGCAGGTACCACGCCCAGACCAGCGCGGGCTGGCGCCGGTAGGCGTCTTCCTGCGCGAGTTCCTCGGGGTCGAAGCGCGACCAGAGGCCGGTCATGGCGTCGCGGAACGTCGGCACGCCGGACTCCGCCGATACGCCGGCACCGGTCAGCACCATGATGCTGGCGGCATCGGCGACCAGGCCGCGCGCGGCCGCCAGCGACTGCGCGTCGAGTTCCGCCGTCATGGCGTCAGCGCGGCAGGCGGCGCTGGCGCACCGCTTCATACAGGCACACGCCGCTGGCCACCGAGACGTTGAGGCTTTCCACGCCGCCGGCCATCGGGATGCCGACCAGTTCGTCGCAGGTCTCGCGCGTGAGGCGGCGCATGCCTTCGCCTTCGGCGCCCATTACCAGGGCGATGGGGCCCTTGAGGTCGGCGTCGTAGACGGTCTTGTCGGTGCCGTCGGCGGTGCCGACCACCCAGATGCCGCGTTCCTGCAGTTCGCGCAGGGTGCGGGCGAGGTTGGTGACGGTGATGTAGGGCACGGTCTCGGCCGCGCCGCTGGCGACCTTGGCCACGGTGGTGTTGAGGCCGACGCTGCGGTCCTTGGGCGCGATCACGGCGTGCGCGCCGGCGCCGTCGGCCACGCGCAGGCAGGCGCCGAGGTTGTGCGGGTCGGTGACGCCGTCGAGCACCAGCAGCAGCGGCGTGCCTTCGATGCCGTCGAGCAGTTCGTCGAGGTTGAGCGCGAGCGCCACGTCTTCGGCGCGGGCCACCACGCCCTGGTGGCGGTCGGTGCCGGCCATGCCGCGCAGGCGCTCGGCATCGACCGGATGCAGGCGCACCTTGAGGCTCTCGGCCAGGCGGATGAAGTCCTGCATGCGGCGGTCGCGCCGCGCGGATTCTACGTAGACATCGGTGACGCCGGCGGCGTCCTGGCGCAGGCGCGCGGTGACGGCGTGAAAGCCGATCAGGAGTTTTTGTTTAGCCATGACGGGATTGTACCCGCCGGCACCCGCCGGGCGTTCGCGGCGGGGGCGCCGGTGATGGCGCCCCCGCCGTGCATCAGCGCTTGCGCGCCGCGCGGCTGCTCTTGCCGGCCGGCTTGCCGCCGCCCTTGGGGCCCGAGCCGAGATGCGCGGGCTTGGGCTTGGCGGCACGCTTGGCCGGCTTGCCGGCGGGCTTGGCGCCCTGCCCGGGGCGCGCCTTGACCGGCGTGATGACGGCCTCGAACACCGGCTGCTCCTCGATCACGCGGTCGAGCGTCTCGTCGAACGATTCTTCCGGCTTGGAGGTGCCGCCGAGCAGCGCCGCCAGCTGGCGGCCCTTCTTGCGCGCCGGCACGGCGTGCGCGGCGGGCACGCGCGGCTGGGCTTCGGTGACCGGCGCGCGGGCGCGCAGGTTCTTGGCCGACGGCTCCTGCACCAGGCGGAAGTCGATCTTGCGCGCGTCCAGGTCCACGCGCGAGACCTGCACGCGCACGCGGTCGGTCAGGCGGTAGCGGATGCCGGTGCGTTCGCCGCGCAGTTCGTTGCGCGCCTCGTCGTACTGGAAGTAGTCGCTGCCCAGTTCGGTGACGTGCACCAGGCCTTCGACGTAGAGCTCGTCGAGCTGCACGAAGATGCCGAACGACGTGACCGAGCTGACCGTGCCCGAGAACTCGCTGCCGAGCTTGTCGCGCATGAAGTAGCACTTGAGCCAGGCTTCGACGTCGCGCGAGGCTTCGTCGGCGCGGCGCTCGTTGGCCGAGCAGTGCAGGCCGAGCTCGTCCCAGATGGCTTCGTTGCGCTTGGCGCGCGCGGCGCTCAGCTCGGCCTTGGCGGCGGCGTCCTTGGCCTGCAGGCGGCGCGCCTTGGGCGCGATGGCGGTGTTCAGCGTCGTGCCGGGGGCGAACGCCGGCTGGTACTTGGTGTGCGCCAGCACGGCCTTGATCGCGCGGTGGACCAGCAGGTCGGGGTAGCGGCGGATCGGGCTGGTGAAGTGGGCGTAGGCCTCGTACGACAAGCCGAAGTGGCCGATGTTGTCCGGGCTGTAGACCGCCTGCTGCATCGAGCGCAGCAGCATGGTCTGCAGCATGGGCGCGTCGGGACGGCTCTTGATCTTGTCCATCACGTCGGCGTAGTCGGCCGCCTGCGGCTTGTCGCCGCCGGCCAGCGACAGCCCCACGGTCTTGAGGAACTCGCGCAGGTTCTTGAGCTTTTCCTCGCTCGGGCCGGCGTGGATGCGGTACAGCGTGGGATGCTTGAAACGCTCGAGGAAGTCGGCCGCGCACACGTTGGCGGCCAGCATGCATTCCTCGATCAGGCGGTGCGCGTCGTTGCGGGTGCGCGGCAGGATCTGCTCGATCTTGCCCTGCGCATTGCAGACGATGTAGGTCTCGGTGGTGTCGAAGTCGATCGCGCCGCGCTCGCGGCGGGACTTGAGCAGGACCTGGAACAGCTCGTACAGGTTCTGCAGGTGCGGCACCAGGTCGGCGCGCTTGTGCGCCTCCGGACCCTTGGTGTTCGACAGCACGGCCCAGACCTCGTTGTAGGTCAGGCGCGCGGCCGAATGCATCACGGCCGGATAGAACTGGTAGGCCTTGAGTTCGCCCTTGGCGGTGATGACCGCGTCGCACACCATGCACAGGCGGTCCACCTGCGGGTTGAGCGAGCACAGGCCGTTGGAGAGCTTCTCCGGTAGCATCGGGATCACGCGGCGCGGGAAATACACCGAGGTGGCGCGGTCGAGCGCGTCGGCGTCGAGCGGCGTGCCGGGACGCACGTAGTGCGACACGTCGGCGATCGCCACCACCAGGCGCCAGCCCTTGGCGCGGCCGATCTTGACCGGCTCGCAGTAGACCGCGTCGTCGAAGTCGCGCGCGTCCTCGCCGTCGATGGTGACCAGCGGCACGTCGCGCAGGTCGATGCGGTGGTCGAGGTCGGACTCGCGCACCACGTCGGGCAGCGCGGCGGCTTCCTTGGCGCAGGCATCGGAGAACTCGTGCGGCACGCCGTACTTGCGCACCGCGATCTCGATCTCCATGCCGGGGTCGTCGATGTCGCCCAGCACTTCCACCACGCGGCCGACCGGCTGCACGTAGCGGTCGGGATAGTCGATGATCTCGACGCTGACCACCTGCCCCACGCGCGCCTTGCCCTGCGACTTGGGCGGGATCAGGATGTCCTGGCTGATGCGCTTGTCTTCCGGCGCCACCACCAGCACGCCGCCTTCGCTGAGCAGGCGGCCGATCACGTAGCGGTTGGCGCGCTCGATGATCTCGACGATCTGGCCTTCGGGCCGGCCGCGCCGGTCGTAGCCGATCACGCGCACCTGGGCGCGGTCGTTGTGCATCGCCTTCTGCAGCTCGCGCTCGGGCAGGAAGATGTCGTCGTCGCCGTCGTCGCGGATCAGGAAGCCGAAGCCGTCGCGGTGGCCCTGCACGCGCCCGGTCACGAAGTTGGGCTGGTGGGCCAGCTCGTAGCGGCCCTTGCGGTTGAGTTCGATCTGGCCGTCGCGCTCCATCGCGGCGAGGCGTTTCTGGAATCCGTCGTGCTCCTTGCGCGTGACGGCCAGCGCCTTGGCGATGTCGCCTGCCGACAGGGGCGACCCGGACGTCCTCAGGACGCCGAGGATTTCTTCCCGGCTAGGGATCGGATAGTTATTTTGATTCAATTTTTATGGATAGTATTTGACAAACGTATTGCGGTCGCTATAATGAGCGCTTCGGTTGTTTCGACGCCCGCCCAGGTGGCGAAATTGGTAGACGCACTAGGTTCAGGTCCTAGCGGTGGCAACACTGTGGAGGTTCGAGTCCTCTCCTGGGCACCAGATCAAACGGAAAACCCGCAGCGCTTTCGAGCCTTGCGGGTTTTTTGTTTTCCGTCCTGTTCTCCGGCATCTGATCCGACAACTTGCTGCTCCCGATTCGATTTTTTCGATTTTCTTCGCGACCGCGCGACTGAATAAAAAGATAAGCACGGCGGCGGTTCCGGCCTGCGCTGCGCCGCCCTCGGGCGGCCCTTCCTGGGGACTGCCGTTCACATGAACGGCAGCGCGCGGCCCGGATCACCCGCTACCTGGCGCCGACTGCTGCGCTGCGGGTGAGTGTATCAGTTTCAGTGCCGATACCGGCATTCTTCCGCTGCCTGCGGGCCAGAATGTCGCGTTTTGCGCAGGTTTCCCGCGATTTTTCAATATGAACGCCACTGTCGCGGCACGCGGCCGGCCTGCCTCGCCACCCGCGCGCCGGCGACCCGCGGCTTGACAGCCGCCCGCATCTGTAACTATGATGGTTTCACATCGCGCTTCGGATTGCGCTCCCCCATGACCACCAGCAGCCGCTTCGCCGTCGCCGTCCATATCCTCACCTTGCTGGCCAGCGCCGACGCGCCGCTGCCGTCGTCGCTGATCGCCGGCAGCGTGGGCACCAACCCGGCGCTGATCCGGCGGCTGGTCGGCCAGCTGGCCGAAGCGGGGCTGGTGAGCACCGCGATGGGCAGCACCGGCGGCGCCTCGCTGGCGCGCGCGGCGGCGTCGATCACGCTGCTCGACGTGTTCCGCGCGGTGGAGTCGACCGCCCTGATCGCCCTGCACCACAGCGCGCCCAACCCGGCGTGCATGGTGGGCCGGGAAATCACCGGCGCGCTGAAGCACGCCGCCGACCGCGCGCAGGCGGCGATGGACGGCGCGCTGGCGGAGATCACCATCGCCGGCATGCTGGCGGACGTGGAGCGCGCCGCCGGGGAGCGCCGCAAGCGCTGATTTTTTTTTGCGCCGATATGTAACTGAACTAGTTTCATATCGACGATTGGCGCCCGCGCCTTGCGCGGGCATGACTATGCTGTGAGACACACAGCGGTGCAGCAGTCCCGAGCCACAAACAGCAGGCAACCAAGCCAGGAGTTGAACATGAAGATCGCAATCATCGGCGCCACCGGCCGCGTCGGCACCCGCCTCGTCGACGAAGCGCTGCGCCGCGGCCACACCGTGACCGCCGTCGCGCGCCAGGCCGGCAAGCTGCCGGCGCAGCCGAACCTGACCACGCGCGACGCCGACGCGGCGGATACCAAAGCGCTCGCTGCCGCCATCGCCGGCAGCGACGTGGCCATCAGCACGGTGCGCTTCGAACACACCAGGGCCGCGCAGATCGTCGGCGCGGTCAAGGCCGCGGGCGTGCCGCGCCTGCTGGTGGTGGGCGGCGCCGGCAGCCTCTACGTGGCGCCCGGCGTGCAACTGGTGGATACGCCGGGATTCCCCGACGCCTACAAGCCGGAGGCGCTGGCCGGGCGCGATTTCCTCGATGCCCTGCGCGCCGAGACCGCGCTCGACTGGACCTTCCTGTCGCCGGCCGCGCTGTTCGAGCCGGGCACGCGCACCGGCACGTGGCGCACGGGCGGCGACACGCTGCTGTCCGACGCCGCGGGCAAGAGCTGGATCTCGATGGAGGACTACGCCATCGCCATGCTCGACGAGGTGGAAAAGCCGGCGCACCCGCGCCAGCGCTATTCGGTGGCTTACTGAGCGATGCCTCGGGGCGGCGCGCTGCCGCCCCGCCCGCCCGCTTCTCAGCCGGCCGGCCGCGCGAGGTAACTGCGCCGCGCCGGCTTGAGCACCGCGATGGCCAGCAGCGCGGTCGCGATGTCGAGCGTGATCGCCACGCCGAAGACCGGCATCCAGCTGCCCAGCCGCTCGTGCATCAGCGCGGCCAGCGGGCCGCCGAAGATCGAGCCGATGCCCTGCGAGATGTACAGCCAGCCGTAGTTGGTGGTGGCGAAGCGCGTGCCGAAGGTATCGGTCAGCGTGGAGGGAAACAGCGAGAAGATCTCGCCCCAGCCCAGGAACACCACGCCCGACAGCAGCACGAACAGCACCGCGTTCTCGCGCGTCAGCAGCCACAGCGCCATCGCCACGCCTTCCAGCGCGAAGGCCAGGCACATGGTGTTCTCGCGTCCCCAGCGGTCGGAGACCCAGCCGAACAGCGGGCGCGTGAGCCCGTTGGTGAAGCGGTCGAGCGTCAGCGCCAGCGGCAGCGCCGCCATGCCGAGCACGGTGGCGCCGGTGACGCCGAAATCCTTGGCGAAGGCCGCCATCTGCGACGTCACCATCAGGCCCGAGGTGGACATCATGGTCATCATGCCGAACAGCAGCCAGAACAGCGGCGTGCGCAGCATCTGGCGCGTCGGCACGTCGGCCACGGCGCGCGCGGCGCTGCCTTCCCGGCCGTGCGCCGGCGCCGCCGCCGCGTGCGCCGCGGGCGCGCGCAGCCCCTGCGAGGCGATGAAGCCGATCACCGCGAACAGCAGGCCGAACTGCCACAGCGTGGTTTCCAGCCCCTTGCCGGCCAGCGCCGAGGCGATCGGGAAGGTGGTGACGATCGCGCCCATGCCGTAGCCGGCCGCGACCATGCCCACGGCGAAGCCGCGGCGGTCCGGGAACCAGCGCACCATCTGGCCCACCACGCCGACGTAGACGATGCCGGTGCCCAGGCCGCCCACCACGCCGTAGCACAGGTAGAGCATGCCCAGGCTCTGCACCTGCGACGCCAGCACCCAGCTCAGCCCCGACAGCACCGTGCCGAGCGCGATCAGCCGGCGCGGCCCGAAGCGCTCGATCAGCGCGCCCTGGAACGGCGAGAAAAAGGTCTGCAGCACGATCAGCAGCGAGAAAGTGACCTGCAGCTCGGACAGCGGCACGCCGAGCTTGGTGGCGAGCGGCTTGGTAAACAGGGTCCAGACGTATTGCGGGCTGGAGATCGCCATCATGCACGCCACGCCCAGCGCGAGCTGGATCCAGCGCGTGCGCGCCAGTGGCAAGGCGGGCGCCAGGCCGAGTACTGCGTCATCTGCAACGGAACGCATCGAACCACTCCTTGAACGGACTTCGGGGAAAACCGGCGCGCGCGCAAGGCGCGCCGCCGGTGCGCAGGCCCCGGGACGGCCGGCGCGGCCGGCGCGCCGTGCGGCCGGGAGCCGCGAAAAAACGGGCGGCGCCGCGGCGCGCGCCCCATGCCTTGCGCCGTGCCTACCAGCCGGCCACGCTGCCGTCGCTGCGCGGATCGGAGCCGCCCTCGTAGAGGCCGTTCGGGTGCAGCAGGATGGCGCCCGCGTGTCCCATCGTCTCGTCGTAAGGCCTGAGGATTTCCACGTCGTGGCCGAGCTGGCGCAGCGCGTCGCTGGTGGCGGCGGGAAAGCGCGCCTCGAGCTTCAGGGTGTCGCTGGTCTGGCCCCAGGTCCGGCCCAGTAGCCAGCGCGGCGCGTCGATGGCGGCCTGCGGGTTCATGCCGAAATGCGCGATGCGCGAGAACACCGCGCTCTGCGACTGCGGCTGGCCGTCGCCGCCCATGTTGCCGTAGACCAGCGTGCGGCCGTCGGCCAGGCGCGCCAGCGCCGGGTTGAGCGTGTGGAACGGCTTGCGTCCCGGCGCCAGCGGATTGCGCGCGGCGGGGTCGAGCGAGAAGCTGCAGCCGCGGTTCTGCCAGTTGACGCCCGAGGCCGGCAGCACCACGCCGCTGCCGAACTCGTGATAGATGCTCTGGATGAAGCTGACCGCCACGCCGTCGCCGTCGATCACGCCCATCCACACGGTGTCGGCGGGCCCCAGGCCATTGCCCCACGGCAGCGCGGCGTCCGGGCGGATGCGCGCCGCGGCCGTGTCCAGCCAGTCCGGCGTCAGCAGGTCGCGCGGATCGATGTCCATGTGGAGCGGATCGGTGATGTGGCGGTCGCGCACGCCGAAGGCCTGCTTGGTCGCCTCCACGCAGGCGTGGACGAAGGGCGCGCCGAGCGGGTCCATGCCGCTGTCCAGCAGGCGGTCGAGCTGGCCCAGGATCAGCAGCGAGACCAGACCCTGCGTGGGCGGCGGCATGTTGTAGACGGTGCCGCGCGAATGCGCCAGCGCCAGCGGGGTCTTCCACACGGCGCGGTGCGCGCGCAGGTCGTCGAGCGTCAGCGGGCTGCCCACGGCGGCGAGGTCGCGCGCCATGCTGTGCGCGAGGTCGCCCTGGTAGAAATCGTCCAGCCCGACGCGCGCGAGCTGTTCCAGCGTCGCGGCCAGGCGCGGCTGGCGGAAGCGGCTGCCGGTCGCCGGCACGCCCTCGGCAAGGAAGGTCTCGGCAAAACCCGCGATGCCGGCCAGTTCGGCCTGCTTGGCCGCCACGCAGGCCGACTGGCTTTGCGTGACGGGCACGCCGTCGCGCGCATAGGCGATGGCGTCGGCCAGCAGGCGCGACAGCGGCAGGCGCCCGCCCAGCGCTTCCTGCGACCACGCCCGCGCGGCGTTCCAGCCGGAGACGGTGCCGGCCACGGTGTTGGCCGCCAGGCCGCCGCGGAACGGGATCGTGGCCAGGCCGGCCTCGCGGTAGCGTTCGATGGTGGCCGCGCCGGCCGCCGCGCCGCAGGCCTCCAGGCCGCGCGGCGCCTCGCCGGGCCGGGCGATCAGCCAGAAGCTGTCGCCGCCGATGCTGTTCATGTGGGGATAGGCCACCGCAATGGTGGCCGCCGCGGCGATCATCGCCTCGACGGCATTGCCGCCTTCGCGCAATACCGCCAGCGCGCTCTGCGAAGCCAGCGCGTGCGGCGCGACGGCCATGCCGCGGCTGCCGCGGATCGGATTCAGGTGAGAACTCATCGTGTCCTGCAATTTATGTATACATAAACGGATTCGCAGGAGACGTTGCAACATGCGTGCCACGGCGGACAGAACGCAGGCCCTGATGCACAAACATGGCGCGAGCGCGGCAATGGCGCGGCCCGCAAAGCGTCAGCGGGCGCGCCAAGGCCGCGTGGCGGGCGTGTTGGGAGAGGTCTAGGGGGAGGTGCCGGGCGGCAGGCCCGGGCGTAGCCGCCGTCCGGCGACCGGCAAGGAAAGCCCGGCGTCAGCCGAAGCGCCTGCGCCGCGGCGGTGCGCCCGGCGGCACCGGCAGCACAAGGCTGGTGCGGATCCGCTCGAGGCGCTCGGTGGTCAGGCGGCTCACTTCGGTGCGGCCGTCCTCGATATGCGAGGCCAGCAGCGCGACGGCGCGCGCGCTGTCGCGCGCGGCCACGGCATCGAGAATGCCGGCGTGCTCGTCATAGGTCAGTTCGACGCGGTCGCCGTAGGCGAAGTCCAGCCGGCGGATGATGCGGATGCGGTCGGTCACCTGCTGGTGGACCGCGGCGGCCTCCGGGTTGCCGGCCGCGTGCATCAGCGCGAGGTGGAAACCCTCGTCGAGCCGCGCCACCTCGTTGCCGTCGGCCAGGCGCTGCGCGCGCGGCACGCGCCAGATGGCGTCCTGCCGCGCCAGGCTGGCGAGGTCGACATGGCGCGCGGCGGGCTGCTGGCACAGCCGCGTCACCGCGTGGGTTTCCAGCACGGTGCGCAGTTCGTAGAGCGCTTCGAAGCGGCCCAGGTCGAGCGGCACCACTTCCCAGCCGTTGCGGTAGTGGCCGCGCACCAGGCCGTCGCCCTGCAGACGCTGCAGCGCCTCGCGCACGGGCGTGCGCGAGATGCCGAGCCGCTCGGCGACGTCGTTCTCGGTAAAGCGGTCGCCGGGCAGCAGGCGGAAGGCGAAGATGTCGTCGCGCAGGCTGTGATAGGCAGCCTGCGAGCGCGAGGCCCGCGTGGCGACGCCGCCCTGCCCGCTCATGTGCGCGCGCCCCGCGGATCAGGCCTGCGGGCCGCCGTCGGCCGCGCGCTTGCCGCGCTTGAGCCAGGCCGCGAGGTTGTGCGGGCGCAGCGTGTCGTACTCTTCGAACGGCTGGTGAATCCAGGGATTGGTCGGCAGGAAGGTCACGTGGTAATCCGGCTTGACCTTGGAGCACGCTTTGTACCAGAGCACCGCCGAGCGGACTTCCGTCACCGCCGGATAGCGCTCCTTCAGGTGGCGGCCCACGCGCTCGAGCGTGACGCCGGAATCCACCAGGTCGTCGACCAGCAGGATCTTGCCCGACAGCTCGCCGCGGGTCATGGTGATGTACTGCGCGATGTCGAGCTCGCCCTGCTGCGTGCCGGCCGCCTCGCGGTAGCTGCTGGTGGCGAGGATGGCCAGCGGCACGTCGAAGATGCGCGACATCTGGTCGCCCACGCGCAGGCCGCCGCGCGCCAGGCACAGGATCTTGTCGAACTGCCAGCCCGATTCGTGGACGTTCAGTGACAGGCGTGCGATCAGGCTGTGGTAGTCATCCCAGGAAATCCACAGGTTCTCGTCGTCGTTCGATGGCAGGTTCATGGTTCTTGTCGCCTATTCCGGCGCTTCGGCTTGTGGTCTGTCGACCGGGAATGCTTCGGCCCGCTTGCGCGGGCCGATTTGCTATTGTGCTGCGGACGCCTTGCCGGCGCCATGCCGTGCGCGCCCTCGCGGGCGCCCGGCGTCACGCCACGTACGGGTGGCGCAGCAGGATGGTTTCGTCGCGGTCCGGGCCGGTCGAGATCATGTCGATCGGGATGCCGACCACTTCCTCGATGCGCTTGAGGTAGACGCGCGCCTGCTCGGGCAGCGCGTCCCAGGCCTTCACGCCGAAGGTGGACTCGTTCCAGCCCGGGAATTCCTCGTACACCGGCACGCAGCGCGCCACCGCATCCGAGCCGCGCGGCAGGATGTCGACGGTCTTGCCGTCGAGCTGGTAGCCCACGCACAGCTTGATGGTCTCGAGGCCGTCGAGCACGTCGAGCTTGGTCATGCACAGGCCCGACACGCCGTTGATCTGCACCGAGCGCTTGAGCGCGGCGGCGTCGAGCCAGCCGGTGCGGCGCGGACGGCCCGTGACCGAGCCGAATTCCTTGCCGACGTTGGCCAGGCGCACGCCGACCGCGTCCTGGCGGGCGGGGTTGTCGTTGTCGTACAGCTCGCTGGGGAACGGGCCCGAACCCACGCGGGTGCAGTAGGCCTTGGTGATGCCCAGGATGTAGTTCAGGCGGCCCGGGCCGACGCCGGCGCCGGCGGCGGCCGCGCCGGCCACGCAGTTGCTCGAGGTGACGAACGGATAGGTGCCGTGGTCGACGTCGAGCAGCGTGCCTTGCGCGCCTTCGAACATCAGGTTGTCGCCGGCGGCGTTGACCGCGTACAGCTCGGCGGACACGTCGGCCACCATCGGCGCCAGGCGCGGCGCGTAGGCCAGCATTTCGTCCAGGGTCTGCTGGAAGTCCACCGCTTCGGCACCCAGGTACTGGGTCAGCATGAAGTTGTGCAGGTCCAGGTTCTCGCGCAGGCGCTCGGCGAAGGTCTTGGGATCGAACAGGTCCTGCACGCGCAGCGCGCGGCGGGCCACCTTGTCTTCGTAGGCCGGGCCGATGCCGCGGCCGGTGGTACCGATCTTGCCGGCGCCGCGGCGCGCTTCGCGCGCCTTGTCGATGGCGATGTGGTACGGCAGGATCAGCGTGGTCGCTTCGGAGATGCGCAGGCGGTTCTGCACCTGCAGGCCGGCGCCTTCCAGTTCCTCGATCTCGCGGAACAGCGCCTCGGGCGACAGCACCACGCCGTTGCCGATGTAGCAGACCGTGCCGGCGCGCATGATGCCCGAGGGAATCAGCCGCAGGATGGTCTTCTTGCCGCCGATGATGAGGGTGTGGCCCGCATTGTGGCCACCCTGGAACCGCACCACGCCCTTTGCATGATCGGTAAGCCAATCGACGATTTTCCCTTTGCCTTCGTCACCCCACTGGGTGCCGATCACGACGACATTGCGTCCCTGGCTTACTGCAGAAGCGGACATGTTGATTTGGTCAGAAGGTTAAAAACGTATTTTACTCTCGTTGCCGGACAACACCCCGTTTTTGGGAAGCCGGCCGGCAACGGGCCAAAAGCGGGCGCGGCAGGCGCCGCGGCGCTGCCGGCCCGTGCGCGCGAGCCGCGCGAAAAAAGGGCGCCTACGCCCCGGCGCCGCGCGGCACCACCACCCAGCCGCCGTCCTGGCGCACCAGCTGGCGGTCGCAGTTGAATTCGTCGAGCTGGTGCGTGTGGCCCGGCAGCGACTGGATCACGATCTCGCCGTCGGCGCGCAGCGCGGCGATCGCGGCGCGCAGCTCGGGATCCGCATCCCACGGCGCGAAGATGGCGAAAGCCCGCACTTCCAGCGGCGACAGCGCGGCAACCTCGCGCAGATCGAGCGAGAAGCCGGTGGCCGGCCGCGCGCGGCCGAAGGCTTCGCCGACCTTGTCGTAGCGCCCGCCGCGGGCCACGTAGTTGGGCAGGCCGGCGACGTAGGCGGTAAACATCACGCCGCTGTGGTAGTGGTAGCCGCGCAGGTCGGACAGGTCGATGTTGACGCTCGCCCCGCTCACCGCAGCCGCCAGCGCGGCCAGCTCGTCGAGCGCGCGCGCGATGGCCGGGCTGGCCGGCAGCGTGGCGCGGGCGCGCTCCAGCACGTCCACCCCGCCGTACAGCGTGGGCAGCGCCAGCAGCGCCTCGCGCTCGGCCTGCGGCATGCCTTCGGTCAGCTCGCGCAGCGCCGGCACGTCCTTGGTCTCGAGCGCGGCGAACAGCGCGTCCTCGATCTTGCGGCTCGACGGCAGGCCATCGAGCAGCGCCTCCAGGATGCCCGCGTGGCACAGGTCCAGGCGCACGTCGGTCAGCCCCGCGACCTGCAGCGCGGCCAGCATCAGCGACTGGATCTCGACGTCGGCCTCGAGGCCGGCGTGGCCGTAGATCTCGGCGCCGACCTGGATCGGCTCGCGCGTGGCGCGAAAGCCCGCCGGGCGCGCGTGCAGCACGTTGCCGGCGTAGCACAGGCGGGTCACGCCGGAGCGGTTGAGCAGGTGCGCGTCGATGCGGGCGACCTGGGGCGTGATGTCGGCGCGCAGGCCCAGCGTGCGGCCGGAGAGCTGGTCGACCAGCTTGAGCGTGCGCAGGTCGAGGTCATGGCCGGTGCCGGTCAGCAGGGACTCTAGGTATTCCAGCATCGGCGGCATGACGAGCTCGTAGCCGTAGGTGCGGAACAGGTCCAGCATGCGGCGGCGCAGCTCTTCGATCTTGCGGGCCTCCGACGGCAGCACGTCGGCGATGTTTTCAGGCAGAAGCCAGTGGTTGGACATGGTAAATCTCTTCACGTCGGTTGCCGGGCATCCGCGGGATGCCCGTTGAATTGGGTTCGCGCCGGCGGCGGGCGGACCGGCAGCACCGCGCCGCCGTCACCCGGCGCGCCCGCCGTGCGGCGGCCGAGGCGCCCGGCCGGCGCGCGCATCGCGCCGCCCCAGCCGGACAAAACCCCGGCAAGCCGGGGTTTTGTCCTGGCGCCCGGCGGCCGTGGCCGCCGGGCGTGGCGCTTGGTGGCGCTCAGCGGCGTCCCGCCGCGGGCGCCGGCGCCGGGGCCGGCGCGCCGTTCGGCGAGCGCATGTAGCGGAAGAAGTCCGAGTTGGGCTCCAGCACCAGCACGTCGCGCTTGTCGCGGAAGGTATTGCGGTAGGCCTCCATGCTGCGCCAGAACTGCGCGAACTGCGGATCGCGGCCGAACGCGTCGGCGTAGATCTGCGAAGCCTGGGCATCGCCGTCGCCCTTGATCTTCTGCGCGTCGCGGTAGGCCTCGGCCAGCACCACCTCGCGCTGGCGGTCGGCGTCGGCACGGATCTTCTCGCCCTCGGCCGCGCCGGTGGAGCGCAGCTCGTTGGCCACGCGCTTGCGCTCGGCCTCCATGCGGCGGTACACCGATTCGCTGATCGCGGGCAGCAGGTCCACGCGCTTGAGGCGCACGTCGATGATCTCCACGCCGACCGACTGCGCGTAGTCGGCCATCGCCGAGCGGATGTTCTGCATGACCTTGTCGCGTTCGCCGGCGACCACGTCGGCCACCGTGCGCTTGCCGAATTCCTCGCGGGCGACGGAATCGATGCGCTGGGTCATGCGGTCCTGCGCGCTGCGGATGTTGCCGTTGAAGGCGACGAAGAACTTGCGCGGATCGGTGATGCGCCACTTGACGAACCAGTCCACCACCATGCTCTTCTTCTCGGCGGTCAGGAAGCGCTCGGACGCGGCCACGTCGATGGTCAGCAGGCGGCGGTCCATGAAGACCACGTTCTGCAGCGGCGGCGGCAGCTTGAAGTGCAGGCCGGGCTCGCGCACCACCTGCTTGATCTCGCCGAAGGCGAACACCACCGCGTACTGGCGCTGGTCCACCACGTACACCATCGAGGAGCCAATCGCCAGCACGATGAAGAGGCCGATGACAATCGAAATCAGTCGGTTCATGTCAGGGCTCCTCAGCGCGAATCGCGGTCACGGTTGCGCAGCAGCTCGCGCGACCGGTTGTCGCCGCTGGCGTCGGGCGCCGGCGCGGGAGCGCTGCCGGCGGCGGGCACCTGCGCGGCGCCGGCGGCCGGCGTGCCGGACTGCGCCTGCGACATCAGCTTGTCCAGCGGCAGGTAGAGGAGATTGTTGCCCTGGCGCGAGTCCACCAGCACCTTGGTCGAATTCGTATAGATCTGCTGCATGGTTTCAATGTAGAGGCGGTCGCGCGTGACCTGCGGCGCCTTGGCGTATTGCGCCTGGACCTGCTGGAAGCGCGCGGCGTCGCCCTCGGCCTGGTTGACCACGCGCGACTTGTAGGCCAGCGCCTCCTCGTTCAGGCGCGCGGCGGTGCCCTTGGCGCGCGGGATCACGTCGTTGGCGTAGGCCTGGCCTTCGCTGATGGCGCGCTCGCGGTCCTGGCTGGCCTTGTTGACGTCGTCGAAGGCGGCCTGCACCTGCTCGGGCGGCTGCACGCTCTGCACGTTGACCGAGATCACGCGGATGCCGGTCTTGTAGGCCGAGAGGATGGACTGGATCGACTTGGCGAGGTTCTGCGCGATCTGCTCGCGGTTCTCGTACAGCACCGCATCCATCTTGTTGCGGCCGACGATCTCGCGCACCGAGGTCTCGGCGGCCTGCGTAACCAGCTCTTCGTCGCCGCCGCGGTCGGTCTTGTTGTAGAACAGGAATTCCTGGGCGTCCTGGATGTCGTACTGCACCGTGAAGCGGACGTCGATGATGTTCTCGTCCTGCGTCAGCATCGACGCGTCCTTCAGGTTGCTGTCCTTGATCGAGGTCGAGCGGCCCACTTCCACCGAGCGCACGCTCGACAGGTTGACGATCTCGGCCGACTGGATCGGGTACGGCAGGCGCCAGTTGATGCCGGGGCCGGTGGTGTACTTGAACTTGCCGAACTGCAGGATCACCGCGGTCTGGCCTTCCTGCACCATGAAGAAGCCGCTGGCCAGCCAGATGCCGATGGCGGCGATCACCACCACGCCGGCGCCCACGCCCGAGCCCTTGCCCGGCGTGCGCGCGCCGCCGCCAAAACCCTGGTTGCCGCCGCCACCGTTGTCCTTGCGGCCGAGCAGGCCGTTCAGGCGGCGGTTGAAGTCACGCCACAGCTCGTCCAGGTCGGGCGGGCCGTCCTGGGGCGGCCGCTGCTGCTGCTGGCGGTTGTTGTCCTTGTCCTTATCCTTGTCTTCATCATCGCCCCGACCCCAACGTGGATCGTTCAACGACAGGATCGCGCGCAAACGCTGCCACGCCGACCGCGACGGGGCGCCGCCGAAGGCATGACTCGATTCAGGATTCCGGGGAAACTGGGGCATGAAGTGCACGGGTCCGGGATAGTTGGAACAGAGGGATTCTAACAGTCATCGACGCCACATTTGCCTATTTGGGGCAATCTGGCACCGATTTCCGCCGAACCGGCTTACAGCGTGTCGGGTTCTTCCGGAGCGGCGTCATCGCCGCCGTCCTGGCCGCCGTCCTGGCCATCGTCCCCGCCGACACCCCGGTCATCGTCCGTGGTGTCGTCGTGGGCATCGTCCACGCGACCGTGCCCGTCGGCGAAGCGCGGGTCGAGCGGCGCCGGCCCGGCCGGCCGCTCGGCCAGCCAGCGCGCCGCTTCCACCACCGCCTCGCGCAGCGCGTCCAGGCCGATGCCGTCGCGCGCGCTGACGAACACGCGCACCGGCACGCCGTCTTCGTTGCGCTCCACGCGCGGGCCCTGCTCCAGCAGCTCCGGCGCGGCGTCGATCTTGTTCATCACGACGATCTGCGGGATGTCGTCGGCATTGATTTCGGCCAGCACGCGGTTGACCTGCTCGACCTGCTCGTGGCGCACCGGGCTGGAGGCGTCCACCACGTGCAGCAGCAAATCGGCGTGCACGGTTTCCTCCAGCGTGGCGCGGAACGCGGCCACCAGTTGCGTGGGCAGGTCGCGGATGAAGCCGACCGTGTCGGACAGCACCACGTTGCCCAGGCCTTCCAGGTAGAGCCGGCGCGAGGTGGTGTCGAGCGTGGCGAACAGCTGGTCGGCGGCGTAGGCGCGCGCCTTGGTCAGCGCGTTGAACAGGGTCGACTTGCCGGCGTTGGTATAGCCGACCAGCGAGATGCTCAGCGTGTCGTTGCGCGCCCGCGCGCGGCGCTGGGTGCTGTGCTGGCGCTGCAGCCGGGACAGGTCCGACTTCAGGCGCTTGGCGCGCTCGTCCAGCAGGCGGCGGTCGAGCTCGAGCTGGCGCTCGCCCGGGCCGCCGCGCATGCCGATCCCGCCCTTCTGCCGCTCCAGGTGGCTCCATGCGCGGACCAGCCGCGAGGCCTGGTACTGGACCTGGGCCAGCTCGACCT
The DNA here is from genome assembly GCF_058789195.1 of Cupriavidus sp. FW216-B1. Lineage (NCBI taxonomy): Bacteria > Pseudomonadati > Pseudomonadota > Betaproteobacteria > Burkholderiales > Burkholderiaceae > Cupriavidus > Cupriavidus sp. FW216-B1. The sequence continues at coordinate 59,783 of NZ_JBYTEL010000029.1, forward strand.
GCACCTTGCCGACGTGGCTCTGCGCGCGCTGGCCGAAGATGTCCAGGATCAGGCCGGTACGGTCGATCACGTGGCGCTTGAGAAAACGCTCGAGGTTGCGCTGCTGGGCCGGGCTCAGCGTGTGGTTGAACACCACCACGTCCGCGTCGAGCGCGTCGGCAGCCTCCTTGAGTTCCTCCGCCTTGCCCGAGCCGATGAACAGCGCCGGGTCCGGGCGCGAGCGCCGGCCGGTCAGCATGTGCACCGGCGTCGAACCGGCGGTGGACGTCAGCAGCGCCAGCTCGCTCAGGCTTTCCTGGAAGTCGTGCTTGCCGAAATCGACGCCGACGAGGATGGCGCGGGAGGACTCGGAATTGGAGGTAGCTCTAGATTGCAAACGGGAGGATCGCGAAACGCGAAAAGGAAAACGATGGAAACCGGCCGGGGGCGTGGCGGGTGCCGCGAGGCAAGGGCCCTGTCCCGGTTGGCGCGCGGCGGCGGAGATGGTCCGCGGCGGCATGCACCAGGGTAAGGCATCGTGCGCGGCATAACCATATGCATGCCCGCGGTGCGACCGGATGGCCGGTGTCGTTGCTGGCGTCGCGCCGGGATTTCAGGCCCCGGCGCGGCACCGGTTCGCGGTGGCCTTGCCGCAATGGCGGCGGGCCAGCCGTGAACATGGGAATAACGGTAAAGGATCAGCCCTCGGCCGTATCGTCCACGCGGAAATTCACGGCGCGCGCGGGCACGACGGTGGAAATCGCATGCTTGTAAACCATCTGCGTCACGGTGTTGCGCAACAGGACGACGTACTGGTCGAACGACTCGATATTGCCTTGCAGCTTGATGCCATTGACGAGGTAGATTGAAACCGGCACGTGCTCTTTGCGCAGCGCGTTCAGGAACGGGTCTTGTAGCAATTGCCCTTTGTTGCTCATGGCACACTCCAAAATTATAGATTTAGTGATGGATGATGGGGACGTTCATCCCCGATTCAAGTCGAGCGGCGCAAACCGCGCCAAAAAAAGATCAAAAACGGTACCAAGCCAGCATCGTCTCGCGGGGAACCCCCCGCTACCGAGAATTTAGCCTCAGTTCCAAACGAACGCAAACGAAACTTGCCCGCCAGGCTGCCCCGCTGCCCGACTCAATCCTTCGAGTCCGCATACGGGTTTTTGTTCGTGCGAAATTCGATGCGCAGCGGCGTGCCCTTGAGCTTGAAGGCCATGCGGAAGCGATTTTCGAGATAGCGCCGGTAGCTGTCCGCGATGCCCGACAATGAATTGCCGTGCACCACGATGATCGGCGGATTGGAGCCACCCTGGTGCGCGTAGCGCAGCTTGGGGCGGGTCGCGCCGACGCGGCGCGGCTGCTGGAACTCCACCGCTTCCTGCAGGATCCGCGTGAGCTGCGGCGTCGGCAGCTTGACCATCGCCGCGGCGTAGGCTTCGTCCACCGAGCGCAGCAGCGCGCCGATGCCGGTGCGCTCGCGCGCCGACACGAAGTGGAAGTTGGCGAAGTCGAGGAACTGCAGCTTGCGCTCGAGGTCGTGCTTGATGCGGTCGCGCGCATGGCCGTCGAGGCCGTCCCACTTGTTCACGCCGACCACCAGCGCGCGGCCCGATTCCACGATGAAGCCGGCGATGTGCGCGTCCTGCTCGGAAACGTCCTGCTGGGCGTCGAGCAGCAGCACCACCACGTTGGCGTCGGCGATGGACTGCAGCGTCTTGACCACCGAGAATTTCTCGATCGCCTCGAACACTTTGCCGCGCTTGCGCAGGCCGGCGGTGTCGATCAGCGTGTAGGGCTTGCCGCCGCGCTCGAACTCCACGTAGATGGCGTCGCGCGTGGTGCCGGGCATGTCGAACGCGATCACGCGCTCCTCGCCGATCAGCGTGTTGACCAGCGTGGACTTGCCCACGTTGGGGCGGCCCACGATGGCGATCTTGACGCCGCGCTGCGCGTGCTCGTCTTCCTCGGCCAGCTCCGGGCGCTCCTTGACCGCCAGCTCCAGCGCTTCGTCGACCAGCTCGCGCACGCCGTCGCCGTGCGTGGAGGAGATGGCATAGGGATCGCCCATGCCAAGCTCGTAGAACTCCGCCGCCACGGTGGTGTACTTCATGCCCTCGGCCTTGTTCACGGCCAGCATGACGCGGCGCCCGGTCTTGCGCAGGTAGTCCGCGATCACGCGGTCCTGCGGCGCCAGCCCGAGGCGGCCGTCGACGAGGAAGATCACCACGTCGGCCTCGACCACCGCCTGGCGGGTCTGCTTGGCCATCTCGGCGACGATGCCGTCCTTGGCCACCGGCTCGAAGCCGCCGGTGTCGATGGCGATGAACGGGCGCTCGCCGATGCGGCCCTCGCCGTAGTGGCGGTCGCGCGTGAGCCCCGGCAGGTCGGCGACGAGGGCGTCGCGCGAGCGGGTCATGCGGTTGAATAGCGTCGACTTGCCCACATTGGGACGGCCGACCAGAGCGATAACTGGTTTCATGCAATAAACGGAAATGGGGGCCGGCAGATGCCGCCCCCCAGGAACTCCGGAGTGATGTGGGTCCGACGGCCGGGCGCCGCGCGCCTGGCCACGTTTCCTGTCGGGCAACCGGGCTGGCCTTGCCACCCGGCCTCGTTCACCTGCACGATCCGCCGGATCATGCTACCGGATCGGCGCGGCCCGTGCCGACAGGTGCACGGGCGCGCCCTCATCGTCGCGGCGCCTCAGTCCGGCACGAAGCCGTAGAGGTTGCCGTCGCGCGTCTGCACCACCATCGACGCGCCCGCCACCACCGGCGCGGCGGTGATCTCGCTGCCGTCGGTCTTCAGGCGGGCCAGGAACTGGCCGTCCTCGCGCGAAAGAAAATGCACGTAGCCTTCATAGTCGCCCATCACCACCGAGCGGCCCAGCGCCAGCGGCGCGCCCAGGCGGCGGTACAGCAACTGGTCGTTCTTCCAGCGCTCGTTGCCGTTCTGGCGGTCGAACGCATGCACCACCGAGCGCTCGTCGCTGGCGTACAGCGAGGTGTCGTCCTGCGTCGGGCCGGTCGGCGACGAGAAATCCTTGCCCCACTGGGGCTGGCCGTTGGCCAGTTCCAGGCATGCCACGCGGCCCTGGAAGGTGGTGGCGCAGACCTGGCGGCCACTGACCGCCGGCTGGCCGGTGACGTCGTTCAGGCGCTCGATCTCGGACACGCCCTTCGGGTAGGACACCGTGCTTTCCCAGCGCAGCACGCCGTTGCCCGGCGCCAGCACGCCGAGCTTGCCACCCGGGAAGCCCATCACGATGCCGTCGCCGGCGAACGTCATGCCCATCGCCGCGCGCAGGTTCAGCGGCGTCTGCGAGCGCTGGTAGATCCAGCGGCGCTCGCCGGTCTGCGCGTCCAGGCCCAGCACGCGGGTGTCGGTGGTGCGCACCACCACCAGGCCGTTGCCGACCAGCGGCGCGGACAGGACCTCGCCGTTGACCTGCTTCTTCCAGATCTGCTTGCCGCTGTTGTCGAAGGCGAACACGGCGCCCTTTTCGCCCGCCACCGCCGTCACCGAGCCGTCGCTGCCGGGGCCGCTGGTGAGGTCGATGTCGGTGCGGGCCTCCCACAGCGTGCGGCCGGTGGTGCCGTCGAAGGCCATCACCTTGCCGCCGTTGGAGGACGCGTAGACCGTGCCGCCGGCCACGGCCGGCTGCAGCGTGTACGGGCCGCTCTTGCCGACGCTGGCGCGCCAGGCCTGGCGCACCGACAGGGTCTGGGTGATCGGCTTGAGATCGACCGGCGTGCGCTTGTCACTCTTGCTGAACAGCGAGCAGCCGCCAAGGGTGGCGGCACAAGCGGCGGCCACCACCAGGGCGCGGACGAAATTGCCGTGTTGCTGGTTCTTGGCCGTGCCGGGAAACGATGACGTCATGGGGTTCCGATCCTGAATTGGGTTGAAACGCAAAACCGCGGACCCGCCCGCCCCCGGGCGGCGGGTCCGCGCGCCGGCGCGCCGGAAAGCGCCGCCCTCAGGCGGTGCCCAGCGCGTCGAGCTTGAACTGGATGATCTGGCGCATGGCCGCGTCGTTGGCACTGAGCTTGTCGAGCGCCAGCCGGTACGCCGTGCGCGCGTCGGCGCGCTTGTCCTGCGCGGCCAGCAGGTCGCCGCGGCGGTCGGCATACAAGGCCGCGAACGATGCCGGCGGCTCGTCCTTGAGCAGCGCCAGGCCCTGGTCGTAGGCCTTTTCGTCGAGCAGCACGCCGGCCAGGCGCACGCGCGCGAGGTGGGCGTATTCGCTGTCGCCGTGGTCGATCGCCCACTGCAGCTGGGTCTTGGCGCCGGCCAGGTCGCCCGCATCGTACAGCACCTTGGCCGCCATCAGCGCGGACATCGGGCCGTAGGCGGTCTTGCCGAACTTCTGCTCGAGGTCGCCGGCGGCGCGCTTGACGCGCTCCGCGTCGCGGCCTTCGGCGGCCTTGATGACCTGCTCGTACAGCAGCGCGGCCTCGCCCGACTGCTTGCGCTGCCAGTAATTCCAGCCGCTCCAGGCGGCAAAGGCCAGCAGGCCGGCGATCAGCACCCACGTCACGGCATTGCCGTACTGGCGCCACCAGGCCTTGAGGCTCTCAAGCTGTTCCTGTTCTTCTAGATCGTAAGCCATGTCGAGGGATCCACCCGCGTGTGTTGGTATGAGCGGGGCCGCGCCGCGGCCCCTGGTCGTGCTGTCCGGCGGCCCTATTCGCTCGCGCCCACCATCGCGTCGATGATGTGGTCGACCAGCGCCTGCGCCGGCACCGTGATCTGCGCGCCAGCGTCTCCCGGTCCGCCCTGCGCGCCCTGGCGCAGATCCTTGACCTGGGCCGTGCCGGCCGCCACTTCGTCGTCGCCAATGATAACGGCATAGGCCGCGCCGCTGGCATCGGCACGCTTCATCTGCGACTTGAAGCTACCGCTCTTGCCGTCCGGCGTGGCGTGCAGCAGCACGTCGAGGCCGGCGTCGCGCAGGCGCTCGGCGGCGATCATGGCCTGCTCGGCGGCCGCCTCGCCCTGGTGCACCAGGTAGACGTCGCAGCCCTCGGCCTCGGGCACCAGGCCTTCCTCGCGGATCAGCTCGATGATGCGCTCGATGCCCATCGCCCAGCCGCAGGCCGGCGCCGGCTTGCCGCCCATCTGCGCGATCAGCGGGTCGTAGCGCCCGCCGCCGGCGATGGTGCCCTGCGCGCCGAGCTTGTCGGTGATCCACTCGAACACGGTCAGGTTGTAGTAGTCCAGCCCGCGCACCAGGCGCGGGTTGATCTTGAACGGGATGTTGTTGGCCTTGAGCAGGCGCTGCACGCCCTCGAAGTGGGCCAGCGACTCCTCGCCCAGGAAGTCGATCAGCTTGGGCGCGTTGGCCGCCATCTCCTGCAGCGCCGGGTTCTTGGTGTCCAGCACGCGCAGCGGGTTGGTGTAGAGGCGGCGCTTGCTGTCCTCGTCGAGGATGTCCTGGAAGCCTTCCAGGTACTTGATCAGCTCCTCGCGGTGCGCGGCGCGCTCATGCGCCTGGCCCAGCGAGTTCAGCTCCAGCCGCACCCCGACCAGGCCCAGGTCGTCCCACAGGCGCTGGCACATCAGGATGATCTCGGCGTCCACGTCCGGGCCGGCGAAGCCGAGCGCCTCGGCGCCCAGCTGGTGGAACTGGCGGTAGCGGCCGCGCTGCGGGCGCTCGTGGCGGAACATCGGGCCGGTGTACCACAGGCGCTTGGGGCCGTCGTACAGCAGGTTGTGCTCGATGGTGGCGCGCACCGCGGCGGCCGTGCCCTCGGGGCGCAGCGTGAGCTGCTCGCCGTTGAGCGAATCGGTGAAGGAATACATTTCCTTCTCGACGATGTCGGTCACTTCGCCGATGCCGCGCACGAACAGTTGCGTGTGCTCGACGATCGGCGTGCGGACCTGCTGGTAGCCGTAGGCGCGCAGCATGGCGCGCGCGGCGTTCTCGAAATGCTCCCACAGCGGCGCGTCGGCGGGCAGCATGTCGTTCATGCCCTTGACGCCCTGCAGGGCCTTGGCGGCCTTGGCCTTGTTGTCAGCCCGGCCTTCGCCGGCCGCCGGATTCACGGGTTGATTCATCTTCTGTTGTCTTTCCCTGTGTCGCCCTGTCCGCAACGGATCAGGCCGCCACCTCATTGCCTGCGCGCCCGGCGTTGCTGCCATAGTGGGTGCGCACGTAGTCGTCGACGATCGCCTGGAACTCCTCGGCGATGCGCTCGCCGCGCAAGGTCTTGACCTTGACGCCGTCGACGAACACCGGCGCCGCCGGCGATTCGCCCGAGCCCGGCAGCGAGATGCCGATGTTGGCGTGCTTGCTTTCGCCCGGGCCGTTCACGATGCAGCCCATCACGGCCACGTCCATTTCTTCCACGCCGGGGTATTCGGTCTTCCACACCGGCATCTGCTCGCGCAGGTAGCCCTGGATGCTGGCCGCCAGTTCCTGGAACGTCGTGCTGGTGGTGCGCCCGCAACCCGGGCACGCGATCACCATCGGGGTGAAGTTGCGCAGGCCCATCGTCTGCAGGATTTCCTGCCCCACGTAGACTTCCTTCTCGCGCGGCGCGCCCGGTTCCGGCGTCAGCGAGATGCGGATGGTGTCGCCGATGCCTTCCTGCAGCAGCACCGACAGCGCCGCGGTGGAGGCGACGATGCCCTTGCTGCCCATGCCGGCCTCGGTCAGGCCCAGGTGCAGCGCGTAGTCGCAGCGCCTGGCCAGCTCGCGGTACACCGCGATCAGCTCCTGCACCTGCGAGACCTTGCACGACAGGATGATCTGGTCGCCCGACAGGCCGATCTCCTCGGCCTTCTTCGCCGACTCGATGGCCGAGGTGATCAGCGCCTCGACCATCACGTTCTGCGCCGGCCACGGCCGCGCGCGCTGCGCGTTCTCGTCCATGATGCGCGCCAGCAGCGACTGGTCCAGGCTGCCCCAGTTCACGCCGATGCGCACCGGCTTGCCGTAGCGGATGGCCATCTCGATCATCTGCGCGAACTGCGTGTCGCGCTTGGCGCCCTGCCCCACGTTGCCGGGGTTGATGCGGTACTTCGACAGCGCCGCGGCGCACTCGGGATAGTCCTGCAGCAGCTTGTGGCCGTTGTAGTGGAAGTCGCCCACCAGCGGCACGTCGACGCCCATGCGGTCGAGCTGCTCGCGCACGGCGGGCACCGCGGCCGCGGCCTCGGGCGTGTTGACCGTGATGCGCACGATCTCGGAGCCGGCGCGCGCCAGCTCCTTGATCTGGATCGCGGTGCCGATGGCGTCCACCGTGTCGGTGTTGGTCATCGACTGCACGCGCACGGGCGCGCCGCCGCCGATGGTGACCACGTTGTCGCCCCACACCACGCGCGCCTGGCGCGTCTTGCGGCGGGGTAGCGGGCCGGGCAGTACCGGCATGGAGTCCTGTTGATTCATAGCATTACCACCTTCACCTTGCCCGGCCCCGCGTCTTGCGCGGGGCCGGGAGAAACGGCATTCAGGGCAGCGTCAGGCGCGCCACGTTGTTACGGTTCGAGGCCGCCAGATCGACCGGCGTGCCGTTGCGGGTCAGCGATTCGACACCCTTCACGTTGCCGATCACGACCTTGTAGGGAGGCGTGCCGCCACCGCTCAGGTCCTCGCCGGCGCGCGCGGTGCCGCCGAGGACGACCTTGCCGCTGCGGTCGCGGATCTCGTACCAGGTCTCGGCGGCGAAGCGGATGCGCAGCTCGCCGCCGCCCGCGGCGGCCGGCGCCGCGGGTGCCACCGGTGCGACGGGCGCCGCGGCCACCGCCGGCGCCGGACTCGCGGCGACGGGCGCGGCAGGCGCAGGCGTCACCGGCGCTGCGGGCGCGGCAGGCGTCTCGGCAACCACCGGGCCGCTGGCGGGCAGCGCCTCGGACGGCGCGGGCGCGTCCGAGGCCGCCATCACCGGCGGCAGCGCCGCCGTGACGGTGCCGGGCTCGCCGCCCGGCTGCGCCGTGGCTTCCACGGCCGGCGGCGCGCTCAGGCCTTCCTTGCGCGCCTCGAGCCATTGCTTGAAATGATCCAGCCCGAACAGGGCGCCGCCGCCGATCAGGGCCACCACCAGGGCCAGCCAGATCCAGCGCCCGCCCGAGCTGCTGGAGCCGAAGCGGTTGCGGTCGTCGAAACTCTCGTTGAGGCCGCCTTCGCGGCGCATGCCGATTTCCACCACCGGCACCGCCTGCGCGTGGAAGCGCGCGAGCAGCGCGTCGATGTCGATATGGAGCATGCGGGCATAGGCGCGCATCACGCCCTTGGCGAAGGTCACGTCCGGCAGCGCGGCAACGTCGCCCTGCTCGATCGCGGCCAGCTTGTGCGCCGCCACCTTCAGCCGCGCGCTGACGTCTTCCAGCGAAAAACGCTGGTCCTTGCGCGCCTGCGCCAGGCGCTCGCCAATCTCGCGCGCCACCGCCTCGCGGCCGGCGTCGGCGGCCACGCCGCCCACGTGCCCGGTCGCCGCAGTCTGGCTTTCGGCGCGCTCTTGCTCACTCATCCCATGCTCCTTGTTCGTATGCGGTCAACTCACGCGAGTCGGGGAAACGGCTGCGCAACTGGCCCACCAGGGCATTCTGCGTCGCGGCGTCGCCCTGGCGGCGGGCAATGCGCGCGCCCAGCCAGAGGGATTGCGCGCTGACGAAACTGCTGTTGTTGACCCGCGCGGCGTACTCCTTCGCCCGCGCGTAGTCGCCGCGCTGGTAATAAAGCAGCGCGAGGTTGCTGTTCGCTTCCGGGTTGTTGCGGTCGTAGCGCAGCGCGCCGAACAGGCTCTTCTCCGCGGCTTCGCCGTCGCCGTTGCGCAACTGGCAGGCGCCCAGGCTGGTCAGCGGCTTGGCCGGGCCGCTCGCCGACGGCGCCGAAACCGCGCGCTCCAGGTAAGGCACCGCTTCCCGGTAACGGCCGTTCAGGCACAGGAACCAGCCGTAGTTGTTGAGCACGTCGCCGTCGTCGGGGCGCATCGACAGCGCGCTGCGGAAGCTGTCCTCGGCCAGCGCGCGCTCGTTCATGTTCATGTAGACCAGCGCGCGGATATGGTACGCGTCGACCAGGGTCGGGTCGATGGCGATGGCCTGCTTGGCCTCGTCCAGCGCCACGCTGTACTGCCCCGCCGACAGGTAGCTGGTGGCCAGCTGCAGGCGGATGGTGGCGCGCCGCGTGCGATCGGTCTGGTCAGACGCGGTCTGCAGGTCCGGCTTCGCCGGGGGCGGTAGCTGGCAGGCGGACAGCATCACCAGCCCGGTCAGGACTGCGACTATCAGACGCGTCATGCAGGGCGAGCCTCCCGCGGCTGGCCGGCGCCCGGCGCGCTCGCTACCGGCGCGGCGACGATCGGCGTGATCTTGCCGAACTTGCCGCGCTCGGCCAGCCGGGTGCGGTCCTTGACCTCGCCGGCAAGCTGGCCGCAGGCCGCGTCGATGTCGTCGCCGCGCGTCTTGCGGATGGTGGTGACGATGCCGGCGTCCATCAGGACCTGGGCAAAGCGGCGGATCTGCTCGTTGTTCGAGCGCTTGAGACCCGATTCCGGGAACGGGTTGAACGGGATCAGGTTGAACTTGCATGGCACGTCGGCCACCAGCTTCAGCAGTTCCCGCGCATGCTCGACGCCGTCGTTGACGCCGTCCAGCATGCAGTATTCGAAGGTGATGAAATCGCGCGGCGCGAACTCGAGGTAGCGGCGGCAGGCCGCCATCAGTTCCGCCAGCGGATACTTCTTGTTGAGCGGCACCAGCATGTCGCGCAGCGGATCGTTCGATGCGTGCAGCGATACCGCCAGTGCGACCGGCAGGTCTTTCGAGAGCCGGTCCATCATCGGCACCACGCCGGAGGTGGACAGCGTCACGCGCCGGCGCGACAGCCCGTAGGCGTTGTCGTCCAGCATCAGGCGCATGGCCGGGACCACCTGGTCGTAGTTCAGCAGCGGCTCGCCCATGCCCATCATCACCACGTTGGAGATGACGCGGTCGTCCTTGGGGCCGCGGCCGAGCTGGGTGCGCATGGCGAACTCGGCCATCCACAACTGGCCGATGATCTCGCCGGTGGTCAGGTTGCGCGAGAAACCCTGCTTGCCGGTCGAGCAGAAACGGCAGTTGACGGCGCAGCCGGCCTGCGAGGACACGCACAGCGTGCCGCGCGTCTCTTCGGGGATGTACACCGTCTCCACCGCGTCGCCGGCGCCGACGTCGAGCAGCCACTTGCGCGTGCCGTCGGCCGACAGGTGGTCGGTGATGACGGCCGGCGAGCGGATCTCGGCGCGCGTGGCGAGCTTTTCGCGCAGCGACTTGGCGAGATCCGACATGGCGTCGAAGCGGCTGGCGCCGAACTGGTGGATCCAGCGCTGCAACTGCCGCGCACGAAACGGCTTCTCGCCGAGCTCGCCGCAATAGGCGGTGAGCGCGTCCGCATCCAGATCGAGCAGGTTGACGAGAGGGTTCATGACGGCAGTATCGACTTCAGAAGCAGTCTAGTCTTGTGAAATAGACCAGACAATCAGCGGCTGTAAACGTTCATGCCGGGGAAGAAGAAGGCGATTTCGACGGCAGCCGTTTCCGCCGCGTCCGAGCCGTGCACGGCGTTGGCGTCGATGCTGTCGGCGAAGTCGGCGCGGATGGTGCCCTTGTCGGCCTTCTTCGGGTCGGTGGCGCCCATCAGGTCGCGGTTGGTCAGGATGGCGTTTTCGCCTTCCAGGGCCTGGATCATGACCGGGCCGGAAACCATGAAGTCCACCAGGTCCTTGAAGAACGGGCGGGCCTTGTGCACGGCGTAGAACTGCTCGGCTTCGCCGCGCGACAGGTGAACCATCTTGGCAGCCACGATCTTCAGGCCGGCGGCCTCGAAGCGAGCGTAGATCTGACCGATGACGTTCTTGGCCACGGCATCCGGCTTGATAATGGACAGGGTGCGTTCGATCGCCATAAAAACTCCGAAAAATGAAGGGGTTACAATTGGAATAAACGTGCAATTCTAGCACGAGACAGTTATGGTTTCGAGAACGACTCCGCTGCCGGCGCACTGCCCCCGGCCACCGGCGAAGCCATCCGCCTCACGTGACCATCGCGCCACTTTATTTCTGTTCGGCGTGGAGGGAACGCCTGTCGCGGCCGATAATCGAATGAACGTTGGCCACGCGCGAGGCGAGATTACACCTTGATGACAAAGTGGCGATTACGTTTCACAAGCCCTTGCAATTCGCCCGGTGCGATGCCACATTGGCGTTGTGCCCGTCCGGGTCAGCCCGGCGCCTCACCGTTTTGAAACAGGAGTCACCATGGACAACAAGCTGAACACCTACAGTTTCGGCAGCGGCACCGCAACCAGCGACGTTGTGGTCCGCAATCGGGTAATGCGCAACACCTACTGGCTGCTCGCCATCTCGATGATCCCCACCGTGCTCGGCGCGTGGATCGGCGTGACCAGCGGCTTCAGCCTGATGCGGGGCAGCCCCGGCCTGTCGCTGATCCTGTTCCTGGGCATCGCGTTCGGCTTCTTCTTCGCCATCGAGAAGACCAAGAACAGCAGCATGGGCGTGGTCCTGCTGCTGGCCTTCACGTTCTTCATGGGCCTGATGCTGTCGCGCCTGATCGGCTCCGTGCTGCAGTTCTCCAACGGCCCGGCGCTGATCATGTATGCCTTCGGCGGCACCGCGGCGGTATTCGGCGCGATGGCGACCGTCGCCACGGTCAGCAAGCGCGACTTCTCCGGCCTGAGCAAATTCCTGTTCGTCGGCGTGATCCTGCTGATCCTGGCCAGCGTCGCCAACATCTGGCTGCAACTGCCGTCGCTGATGATCACCGTGTCGGTGATCGCCATCGGCATCTTCTCGGCCTACATCCTGTTCGACGTGCAACGCGTGCTGAATGGCGGCGAGACGAACTACATCACGGCCACGCTGGCGATTTACCTGGATGTGTATAACGTGTTTGCCAACCTGTTGGCGCTGTTGGGGATCTTTGGCGGCAATCGCGATTGAGATGGGCGGCCGGGCCGCCCTGTCCCTCCTCTACTGAAACGAAAAAGCCAGCGCAATCCGTGCTGGCTTTTTCTTAATGAATTAACGTCAAAGTCAACTGCTTTAACGTCAACATCAAAGTCAAAGGCTTTCGCTCCCCCGGAGCGACCTACTTTCTTTTCCCCGAAAAGAAAGTAGGCAAAGA
>NZ_JBYTEL010000030.1:0-65123 GCF_058789195.1 Cupriavidus sp. FW216-B1
CGCCCCGGCACCCGCCGCCGCGCCGGCCGCCGCGCCCGCCGCTGCCGGCGCCGTGGCCATGCCCTCGGCCGCCAAGCTGATGGCCGAAGGCGGCCTGTCGGCCAGCCAGGTCGCCGGCACCGGCCGCGATGGCCGCATCACCAAGGGCGACGTGCTGGGCGCCGCCGCCGCGCCGGCCGCCAAGGCCGCCCCGGCACCCGCCGCCGCCAAGCCCGCGCTGCAGCAAGTGGCCGCGCCGGTCGACTTCGCCGCCCTCGGCGACCGTCCGGAAGAGCGCGTGCCGATGAGCCGCCTGCGCGCGCGCATCGCCGAGCGCCTGCTGCAGTCGCAAGCCACCAACGCCATCCTCACCACCTTCAATGAAGTGAACATGAAGCCGGTGATGGACCTGCGCAACAAGTACAAGGACCGCTTCGAGAAGGAGCACGGCGTCAAGCTGGGCTTCATGTCGTTCTTCGTCAAGGCCGCGGTCCACGCGCTGAAGAAGTTCCCGCTGATCAACGCCTCGATCGACGGCAACGACATCGTCTACCACGGCTACTTCGACATCGGCATCGCGGTCGGTTCGCCGCGCGGCCTGGTGGTGCCGATCCTGCGCAACGCCGACCAGCTCAGCCTGGCCGACATCGAGAAGAAGATCGCCGAATTCGGCCAGAAGGCCAAGGACGGCAAGCTGTCGATCGAGGAAATGACCGGCGGCACGTTCTCGATCTCCAACGGCGGCGTGTTCGGCTCGATGCTGTCGACCCCGATCATCAACCCGCCGCAGTCGGCCATCCTGGGCGTGCACGCCACCAAGGACCGCCCGGTGGTGGAAGACGGCCAGATCGTGATCCGCCCGATGAACTACCTGGCGATGTCCTACGACCACCGCATCATCGACGGCCGCGAAGCCGTGCTGGGCCTGGTCGCGATGAAGGACGCGCTGGAAGATCCGGCACGCCTGCTGCTGGACCTGTAAGCCTTTGCTGCAACCGCAGTGACCGAAGCCGTGCCCGCCGCGTCCGCCATCCGCGTGGCGCGGGCGGGCAGGGCGGACCGAAGAGTTGATGGCGGCCCGGCGGGCGACGTTGCCCCGCCAGGGCCGCAAAAGGAAATCCATGAGCAAACAATTCGACGTACTGGTGATCGGCGCCGGCCCCGGCGGCTACATCGCCGCCATCCGCGCCGGCCAGCTCGGCCTGAACGTGGCCTGCTGCGAAGGCAATGCCTATGACGATCCCAAGGACGAAGTGCGCCTGGGCGGCACCTGCCTGAACGTGGGCTGCATCCCCTCCAAGGCGCTGCTGGCCTCCTCGGAAGAATTCGAGAACGTGCAGCACCACCTGGGCGACCACGGCATCACCGTGGGCGACGTCAAGGTCGACATCGCCAAGATGCTCAAGCGCAAGGACGACGTGGTCGGTAAGATGACCAAGGGCATCGAGTTCCTGTTCCGCAAGAACAAGGTCACGCTGCTCAAGGGCTACGGCAAGTTCACCGGCAAGACCGCCGAGGGCTTCCAGGTCGAGATCGCCGGCAAGGCCGGCACCGAGGTCGTGACCGCCAAGCAGGTCATCGTCGCCACCGGTTCCAAGGCGCGCCACCTGCCGGGCATCACCGTCGACAACAAGCTGGTCAGCGACAACGAAGGCGCGCTCAAGTTCGACAGCGTGCCGAAGAAGCTGGGCGTGATCGGCGCCGGCGTGATCGGCCTCGAGCTGGGCTCGGTGTGGCGCCGCCTGGGCGCGGACGTGACCGTGCTCGAAGCGCTGCCGTCGTTCCTGGGCGCCGCCGACGAAGGCGTGGCCAAGGAAGCGCAGAAGCTGCTGACCAAGCAGGGCCTGAAGTTCAGCCTCGGCGTGAAGGTCGACGCGGTCAAGACCGGCGCCGACGGCGTCACGGTCAGCTACACCGACAAGGACGGCGCCGCCCAGACCCTGGAAGTGGACCGCCTGATCGTGTCGGTTGGCCGCGTGCCCAACACCGACAATCTGGGCCTGGACGCCATCGGCCTGGCCACCGACCAGCGCGGCTTCATCGAGGTGGACGACCACTGCGCCACCAAGGTGCCGGGCCTGTGGGCCATTGGCGACGTGGTGCGCGGCCCGATGCTCGCGCACAAGGCGGAAGACGAAGGCGTGGCCGTGGCCGAGCGCATCGTCGGCCAGAAGCCGCACATCGACTACAACTGCATTCCGTGGGTGATCTACACCTTCCCGGAAATCGCCTGGGTGGGCAAGACCGAGCAGCAGCTCAAGGCCGAGGGCCGCGAGTACAAGTCCGGCCAGTTCCCGTTCCTGGCCAACGGCCGCGCGCTGGGCATGGGCCATCCGGAAGGCTTCGTCAAGATGCTGGCCGACGCCAAGACCGACGAGATCCTGGGCGTGCACGTGGTTGCCGCGAACGCCTCGGACCTGATCGCCGAAGCCGTGGTGGCGATGGAGTTCAAGGCCGCCAGCGAGGACATCGGCCGCACCTGCCATCCGCATCCGTCGATGTCGGAAGTCATGCGCGAAGCCGCCCTCGCCGTGGACAAGCGCCAGCTCAATATGTAAGGCGCATGCCTGCATATCGGCCAGTGTGTCGTTGAGTACCGGCGCGCCGCTCCAGCGGCGCGCCGTTTTCGCTTTCGGGGCGGCAGGGCGCGCAGGCGCCGTCGCCGCGGGTCCCGCTCCCTGATCCTCCGGTCTCCCGATCCCCGTTCCATTTCCAGCCCGGCCCGTCGCCATCCGTGCCGGCACCAGCGCAAGCAGTCAGCATGAACGTCCGTGAGTACTACGAGCAGGAACTGAAGCAACGCGGCTACACCTCGGACGAGGCGCAGTTGCGCGCCGTCGCGCGGCTGCAGCAGTGCTACGACGAGTGGGTCGCGTACAAGAGCCGCCGCAACAGCACGCTCAAGAAGCTGCTGGTCCACCCGGACGTGCCCAAGGGCGTGTACCTGTGGGGCGGGGTGGGGCGCGGCAAGTCCTTCCTGATGGACAGCTTCTATACCTGCGTGCCGGTGGTGCGCAAGACGCGCCTGCACTTCCACGAGTTCATGCGCGAGGTCCATCGCCAGCTCGAGGAACTGCGCGGCCGCCCGGACCCGCTCGACGAGCTCGCCAGGCGCATCGCGCGGCGCTTCCGCCTGATCTGCTTCGACGAGTTCCACGTCAACGACGTGGCCGACGCCATGATCCTGCACCGCCTGCTCCAGCAGCTGTTCGAGAACGGCGTGCAGTTCGTCATGACCTCCAACTACCGCCCGGACCTGCTCTACCCGGACGGCCTGCACCGCGACCGCGTGCTGCCGGCCATCGCGCTGCTGCAGCACAAGCTCGACGTGCTCAACGTCGACGCCGGCATCGACTACCGCAAGCGCGCGCTCGAGCAGGTGCAGGCCTACCACACGCCGCTGGGGCCCGAGGCCAGCGCCGCGCTGCGCCACGCCTTCACCAGCATCGCCGGCGTGCCCGACGAAGCGCCGATCCTCCACATCGAGCACCGCGAGCTGCGCGCGCTGCGCAAGGCCGGCGGGGCGGTGTGGTTCGACTTCGCCACGCTGTGCGGCGGGCCGCGCTCGCAGAACGACTACCTCGAGCTGGCCACGCAGTTCCACACCGTGGTGCTGTCCGACGTGCCGAAGATGACGCCGCGCATGTCGTCCGAGGCACGCCGCTTCACGTGGCTGATCGACGTCTTCTACGACCACAAGGTCAAGTTGCTGATCTCGGCCGAGGTGCCGGCCGACGAGCTCTACACCGAGGGTCAGATGTCCAACGAATTCCACCGCACCGTGTCGCGCATCATCGAGATGCAGTCGCGCGAATACCTGGAATCGCCGCGCCGCACCGTGGATACCTCGCTGACCTGAAGCGCCGATCTGAGCGCTGGCCTGAGCGCCGATCCGAGGCGCTGGCCACACCGGCGCGCCGCCGCGCGGCGCGCCTGATCCACCCGCTTGATCTGTATCAAGGCGGCTTGCCCGGGGGGCTCATACCATGCCAATGGTAAAAAAAGAGTCCCAATGCCCCCTTCCGCCGCCGCATCCCTGCCCGCTTCCATCGCGACCACGCCGCCGGCCAGCGCCGCCGCGCCGGCCGCTGGCGCGCGGGGCGGCTGCTTCCATTGCGGGCAGGCCTTCGTCGCCGGCGAGCCGGTGCTGCATGCCGTCATCGGCGGCGAGGACCAGGCCTTCTGCTGCGGCGGCTGCCAGGCGCTGGCGCAGACCCTCCATGCCGCCGGCTTCGGCCACCTGTACGGCGACCAGGCGCGCTTCGCGCGCCCCATCGACGATGCCGCCCGGCGCGAGGCCGAGCCGGTCTGGGCCGCCTACGACACCGAGGAATTGCGCACCCAGTTCGTGCGGCCGCTCGACGCCGCGCGCGCCGAGATCACGCTGGCTCCCGAGAACATCCGCTGTGCCGCCTGCGCCTGGCTGATCGAGCAGCACCTGGGCAGCCTGCCCGGCGTGGAATCCGTGATCGCCAACGTGGCCACGCGCCGCGTGGTGGTGCGCTGGCGCGCCGCCGAGCAGCCGGTGTCCGCGCTGCTGGCCGCGCTGGCCGGGATCGGCTACCTCGCGTGGCCGTTCGAGGTGTCGCGCTCGGACCGCCAGGACCGCCACGCGCGCCGCGGCTTGCTGATGCGCATGGCGGTGGCCATGCTCGGCATGATGCAGGTGATGATGTACGCATGGCCGATCTATACCCATGAAGCCACCATCGAGCCCGGCCAGCTGCAGCTGATGCGCTGGGCCAGCCTGGTGCTGACCCTGCCGGTGGTGCTGTACTCGGCCTCGCCGATCTTCGCCGGCGCGTGGCGCGGGCTGCGCCGGCGGCACCTCGGCATGGACGTGCCGGTGGCCATCGGCGTCGGCGCGGGCTTCCTCGCCAGCACCGTGGCCACGCTGCGCGGCAGCGGCGAGGTGTATTTCGATTCGGTCACGATGTTCGTGGCCTTCCTGCTGCTGGCGCGCTACCTGGAGCTGCGCGTGCGCCAGGCTTCGCGCAGCGGCGCCGAGATGCTGGCGCGCCAGCTGCCGTCCACCTGCGAGCGCCTGCGGGACGAGGGTGGCACGGGCGAGCGCGTGCCGGTGGCGCGCCTGCGCGCGGGCGACCTGATCCGGGTCAAGGCCGGCGAGGTGGTGCCCGCCGACGCCACCGTGGTGGCCGGCGCCAGCGAGCTCGACGAATCGATGCTGACCGGCGAGAGCCGCCCGGTGGCGCGCGCCGCCGGCGACACGGTGCTGGCCGGCTGCTTCAACACCGCCAGCCCGCTCGAGCTGCGCGTGGTCAAGGTGGGCGCGGCGACGCGGCTGGCCGAGATCGTCGCCGTGCTGGACCGCGCGCTGGCCGAGAAGCCGCGCCTGGCCGCGCTGGCCGACCGCGTGGCGGGCTGGTTCGTGGCCGTGCTGCTGGTGCTGGCCGCGCTGGCCGGCGTGGTCTGGTGGGCGTGGATCGATCCCGCGCGCGCGCTGCTGGTGACGGTGGCGGTGCTGGTGGTGAGCTGCCCGTGCGCGCTCTCGCTGGCCACGCCGGCGGCGCTGGCCGCGGCGGGCGCGGCGCTGTCGCGGCGCGGCGTGCTGCTCACGCGCGGCCATGCGCTCGAAGCGCTGGCCGGCGTCACCGACGTCATGCTCGACAAGACCGGCACGCTGACCGAAGGCCGCTTCGCGCTGGTCCAGACCCATGCGTTCGGCGCGGCCGACGTGGCCGCCAGCCTGGGCCTGGCCGCCGCCATCGAGCGCTCCGGCGAGCACCCGCTCGCGCGCGGCATCGTCGAGGCGGCGCAGGCGCGGGGACTGGTCGGCGACGCGCACACGGTCGGCGCGGTGCGCAATGTGCCGGGGCAGGGGCTGGAGGCCGAAGTGGATGGCCGGCGCCTGCGGCTGGGGCGGCGCGAGTTCGTGGCCGCGCTGGCGGGCAGCCGCGGCAGCGGCACCGACCACGCGGACGCCATCGCCGCCACGCTGGCCGCCAGCGACCGCCGCGGCGCGACCCTGGTCTGGCTCGGCGACGCCGGCGGCATGCTGGCCGTGTTCGCGCTGGCCGATACCGCGCGCGCGCAGGCGGCCACGCTGCTGGCGCAGTTGCGCCGGCTCGGCGTGACCACGCACCTGGTGTCCGGCGACACGCCGGCGGCGGTGAACTGGTGGGCCGACCATCTCGGCATCGCGCGCCGCGAGGGCGGCGTCACGCCCGAGGGCAAGCGCGAATACGTGGCGAGCCTGCAGCGTGCCGGCGCGGTGGTGCTGGCTGTCGGCGACGGCATCAACGACGCGCCGGTGCTGGCGCAGGCGCAGGTCTCCATCGCCATCGGCAGCGGCGCGCCGCTGGCCCAGGCCGGCGCCGACGCCGTGCTCGCCCACGGGCGCATCGCCGAGATCGCGCAGGCGCTGCGCACCGCGCGCCGCACGCGCCGCGTGGTGCGGCAGAACCTCGTCTGGGCCTTCGCCTACAACGTCATCGCCATCCCGCTGGCGGCCACCGGCCACGTCACCGCCTGGATGGCGGGCATCGGCATGTCGGTGTCGTCGCTGCTGGTGGTGGCCAACGCCTGGCGCCTGCTGCGCGCGGGCAAGACCGGAACCGGAGACTGACGCATGGACATGCTTTACCTGCTGGTGCCGATGAGCCTGGTGCTGGTGGCGGTGATCGCCGGCGCGCTCTGGTGGGCACTGCACGCCGGCCAGTACGACGATCTCGACCGTCCCGCCGAGGCCATCCTGCTGGACAACGACAAGCCCTGAACCGCGCTCCGGCGCGGTCGTGCAGCGGGCGCCGCGGGGCGAGTTCCCCGGCTTTCCGATGCGCTTGATACAGATCAACGCACCCAGGGCCGCGTTTTTCTACAGTCACATCATCAAATTTGTTTTTACAATCTGGGGGTCTGAATGGATGTCACCGCCGCGCATTCTCGCGCCGACACCTTCAATTACGGCGTCGTGCGGCAATTTGCCGTCATGACTGTCGTATGGGGGATCGTGGGCATGGCCGTCGGCGTGCTGCTCGCAGCACAGCTGATCTGGCCTGAGCTCAACTTCAACACGCCGTGGCTGTCGTTCGGGCGCCTGCGCCCGCTGCACACTAACGCGGTGATCTTCGCCTTCGGCGGCAGCGCGCTGTTCGCCACCTCCTACTACGTGGTGCAGCGCACCTGCCAGGCGCGCCTGTTCTGCGGCCCGCTCGCGGCCTTCACGTTCTGGGGCTGGCAACTGGTGATCGTGGCCGCGGCCATCACGCTGCCGATGGGCATCACCAGCTCGAAGGAATACGCCGAACTCGAATGGCCGATCGACATCCTCATCACGCTGGTGTGGGTGGCCTACGCGATCGTGTTCTTCGGCACCATCGTCAAGCGCAAGACCCGCCATATCTACGTGGCCAACTGGTTCTTCGGCGCCTACATCCTGACCATCGCCATCCTCCACATCGTCAACAACATCGAGATGCCGGTGTCGATGTGGAAGTCCTACTCGGCCTACGCCGGCGTGCAGGACGCGATGGTGCAGTGGTGGTACGGCCACAACGCGGTGGGCTTCTTCCTGACCACCAGCTTCCTCGGGATGATGTACTACTTCATTCCCAAGCAGGCCGGCCGCCCGATCTACTCGTACCGCCTGTCGATCGTCCACTTCTGGGCGCTCAACTTCACGTACATGTGGGCCGGTCCCCACCACCTGCAATACACCTCGCTGCCGGACTGGGCGCAGTCGCTGGGCATGGTGTTCTCGCTGATCCTGCTGGCGCCGTCGTGGGGTGGCATGATCAACGGCATCATGACCCTGTCGGGCGCCTGGCACAAGCTGCGCACCGACCCGATCCTCAAGTTCCTGGTGGTGGCGCTGTCGTTCTACGGCATGGCGACCTTCGAGGGCTCGATGATGTCGATCAAGACCGTCAACGCGCTGTCGCACTACACGGACTGGACCATCGGCCATGTGCACTCCGGCGCGCTGGGCTGGGTCGCGATGATCTCGATCGGCTCGCTCTACTACCTGATCCCGCGGCTGTTCGGCGAGAAGGAGATGTACAGCGTGCGCCTGATCGAGCTGCACTTCTGGATCGCCACCATCGGCGTGGTGCTGTACATCGCCTCGATGTGGATCGCCGGCGTGATGGAAGGCCTGATGTGGCGCGCCACGCAGCCTGACGGCACGCTCACCTACGCCTTCGTGGAAGCGGTCAAGGCCAAGTATCCGTTCTACCTGATCCGTCTGCTCGGTGGCCTGTGCTTCCTCTCCGGCATGCTGCTGATGGCCTACAACGTGGCCAAGACCATCATCGGCAAGCCTGCCGTGGACGCGCCGATCCCGGCGACGACCGCTGCCGCCTCCGCCCACTGATTACGCCAGGACAGAAACGATGTCGCAGAAACAAAGCTTCTTTTCGCACGAGACCCTGGAGAAGAACATCGGCTGGCTGATCATCTGCACCATCCTGGTGGTCAGCATCGCCGGGCTGGTCCAGATCGTGCCGCTGTTCTTCCAGCACTCCACCACCGAGCCGGATCCGGGCATCAAGCCGTATTCGCCGCTGCGCCTGATGGGCCGCGATATCTACATCCGCGAAGGCTGCGTGGGCTGCCACTCGCAGCAGGTGCGCACGCTGCAGGCGGAGACCGAGCGCTACGGCCACTACTCGACCGCGGGCGAGTCGGTCTACGACCACCCGTTCCTGTGGGGCTCCAAGCGTACCGGTCCCGACCTGGCGCGCGTGGGCGGACGCTACTCCGAGGACTGGCAGCGCATCCACCTGCGCAACCCGCGCGACGTGGTGCCCGAATCGGTGATGCCGTCGTATCCGTGGCTCGAGAAGGCCGCGCTGAAGACCAGCGACATCGGCGACCGCATGCGCGCGCTCCGGCGCCTGGGCGTGCCCTACACCGATGCCGAGATCGCGCAGGCGCCCGCCACGCTCGAAGGCAAGACCGAGGAAGACGCGCTGGTGGCCTACCTGCAGGAACTCGGCATCAGCAAGCGCAACGTCCGCGTCGATACGGCGGCGGCCGCTCCCGCGGCGCCGGCCGCGCCGGCCAAGGAGTAAATCATGGCGATCATCACTGCATGCGCCACCGTGATCTCGATGGCCGCGTTCCTCGCGATCTGCTGGTGGGCCTGGTCGGCCGGACGCCAGCCCGCCAATGCGGAGTCGGCCATGCTGCCGTTCGCCCTGCCCGACGAGCCGCTGGCTGCCCGCCATGAGCGCAGCCCCGCCGGCGCCAACAACACCAAGCAGGAACACTGAGTCATGAGCGACTTCTTCACGGATTTCTGGAGCTACTACATTGCCGCCATCGCGCTGGTCGGCATCGTCTGGTGCGTGTGGCTGCTGTTCTCGCAGCGCCGCGTGGCCAAGGTCGCGGACGCCACGCAGGACACCGGCCACGTCTGGGACGGCGACCTGCGCGAACTGAACAACCCGCTGCCGCGCTGGTGGATGTGGATGTTCCTGCTGGCGTGCATCTTCGGCCTGATCTACCTGGTGCTGTACCCGGGCCTCGGCTCGTACGCCGGCGTGCTCAAGTTCTCCACGCAGGGCGAACTGGCCGCGCACCGCAAGGCCGCCGAGCAGGTCCAGAACGAGATCTACGCCAAGTACATGAAGATGGACGTCACCCAGGTGGCGGCGGACCCGCAGGCGCGCGAGATCGGCCAGCGGCTGTTCCTCAACTACTGCGCGCAGTGCCACGGCTCGGACGCGCGCGGCAGCCGCGGCTTTCCCAACCTGACCGACAACGACTGGCTGTACGGCGGCGACCCCGCCACCATCACCCAGACCATCACCAAGGGCCGCAACGGCGTGATGCCGCCGCTGGGCGCCGCCATCGACGCCAAGCTGTCCGGCGACGTGGCGCAGTACGTGCGCTCGCTGTCGGGCCTGGCGTCCGACCCGATCCGCGCCTCGCGCGGCGAGAGCACCTTCAAGTCGACCTGCGCGGCCTGCCACGGCGCCACCGGCAAGGGCAACCAGGCGCTGGGCGCGCCCAACCTGTCGGACAACGTGTGGCTGTACGGCAGCTCGGAGGCGAACATCG
Source organism: Cupriavidus sp. FW216-B1 (assembly GCF_058789195.1). NCBI lineage: Bacteria > Pseudomonadati > Pseudomonadota > Betaproteobacteria > Burkholderiales > Burkholderiaceae > Cupriavidus > Cupriavidus sp. FW216-B1. The sequence continues at coordinate 10,003 of NZ_JBYTEL010000030.1, forward strand.
TCGACGCCATCCAGAAGGGCCACAACAACCACATGCCCGCGCACGAGGAAATCCTGACGCCCGAGCGCATCCGCATGCTGACCGCCTATGTCTGGGGCCTGTCCAACACCAGTGGGGCAGGTACCGGGAGCGGGCAATGAGTCTGGACGTAGTATGCCTGCGCGGTATCCGCGCAGGCGGAGATGAGAATCCATGAATGCCCCCGAACCGGAGCCGCTTGCCAGGTCCCGTACCTTGCCCGCGGCTCAGCGGGAGCCCGCATCCGCCACGGCGGATGCGCAGAGCTCCGACGAAACCCTGTACGAAGTCCGCCGCAAGATCTATCCGCGCTCGGTGACCGGCGCGTTTTCGCGCTGGCGGGTGTGGGTCGTGGTGCTGACCCAGTTGTTCTTCTACGGCATGCCCTGGCTGCAGTGGAATGGCCGCCAGGCCATGCTGTTCGATCTCGGCGCGCGCAAGTTCTACATCTTCGGCCTGGTGCTGTGGCCGCAGGACGTGATCTACCTCGCCGTGCTGCTGGTGATCTCGGCGCTGTCGCTGTTCCTGTTCACCGCCATCGCCGGGCGGCTGTTCTGCGGTTATGCGTGTCCACAGACGGTCTATACCGAGATATTCATGTGGATCGAGCGGCATGTCGAAGGCGACCGCTTCGCCCGCATCCGCCTCGATGGCGATCCCTGGAGCGCGCGCAAGCTGCGCCTCAAGGCCACCAAGCATTCGCTGTGGATCCTGATCGCGCTGTGGACCGGCTTCACCTTCGTCGGCTACTTCTCGCCGATCCGCGCGCTCGGCGGCCAGGTGCTGAGCCTGTCGCTGGGCCCGTGGCAGACCTTCTGGATGCTGTTCTATGCGTTCGCCACCTGGGGCAACGCGGGCTTCATGCGCGAGCAGGTGTGCAAGTACATGTGCCCGTATGCGCGCTTCCAGAGCGTGATGGTGGACCGCGACACCTATGTGGTGACGTATGACGTGGGCCGCGGCGAGCCGCGCGGCAGCCGCTCGCGCAAGGCCGACTACAAGGCCTCGGGGCTGGGCGAATGCGTCAACTGCAGCATCTGCGTGCAGGTGTGCCCGACCGGCATCGATATACGCGACGGGCTGCAGTACGATTGCATCGGCTGCGGCGCCTGCATCGACGCCTGCAACCAGGTCATGGACAAGATGGCGTATCCGCGCGGGCTGATCCGCTACACCTCGGAAAACGCCATGCGCCGCGCGCTCTCGGAAGCCGTGGCGCGCAAGCGCCTGGTGCGTCCGCGCACGGTGGTGTACTCGGTGATCTGGCTGGCGCTGGTGGGCGGCTTCATGGCCTCGCTGGCCATGCGCACGCCGCTCAAGGTCGACATCATCCGCGACCGCGGCGCGCTCGGCCGCGAAGTGGAAGGCCGCTGGATCGAGAACGTGTACCGCCTGCAGCTGATCAACACCACCGAGGCGCCGATGCGCGTGGCGATCAGCGCGGACAGCGACGAGCTCAAGGGCCTGACGGTGGAATACGACCATAGCGCCGGCGACCTCGATCCGACGTCGAACCGCCTGATCCCGGTGCGCGTGCGCGTGCCGATCGACGCCGCGGGGCAGGGCACCCACAAGATCCACGTGACCGTGACCGCCGCCGGCGACGAAGCCGCGGGCGCGCGCGGCGCGGAGATCAGCCAGAGCACGAGCTTCATCGTGCCGCGCAATCTGTGATGCGGGCAGCCGTGACGGATGCCCGCATCGGACAGACAACCAAAGGAGGCCAGATGACGCAGCAAAGCAATCCCTGGTGGAAAGAGCCCTGGCCGTGGCTGCTGATGAGCGGCCCGCTGGTGGCGATGGTGGCCTGCGGGTTCACCATCTGGCTGGCGATGTCGCACCCCGACCGGCCGATCGAGGAAGGCGTGGCGCGGCACGGGCTGGTGGTCGAGAAGACCGCCGCCGCCGCGCACCCCGCGGCGCCGGCCACGGCGCAGGCGAGGTGACCATGAGGCTGCGCTGGCTGATGTGGGTGTTGTGGCCCGGCTTCCTGGTGGGCGGGCTGGCGACTGCGCTGGTGTTCTCGATGGTCGACCCGGGCGAGCTGCGTTTCTTCGGGCAGCAGGTGGAGGCCTCGCGCGAGGCGGTCTACACGGTGGGGTTCCTGTTCGCGTGGGTGCTCTGCTCGCTGTCGAGCGGGCTCACGCTGTACACCATGCCGACGCGGCTGGCCGACACGGACGAGCTGGAATAGACGTGGAACGGGCGCGGAGCGTGCGGGATGGGCGCAACGGACGCGATGAGCGCGGCAGGCGCGATGAGCGCAACAAGCGCAACAAGCGCGGAACGGACAGGGAATAGGCCAGATGAGCGGCGCGAACCGGCGCGCCCGCGCCGCCCGGCGGACGCCTCGTCCGGAGGACGCCGGAGCCGGCGGCCCGGCAGGGCGGTCAGCAGGACTTGTTGACGATCTGCTTGATGCCGGGCATGTCGACCAGCTTGACGTGGCGCTGGCGGATCTGGATCAGGCCGGCCTCGGCGAAGCGCGAGAACAGCCGGCTGACCGTCTCGAGCTTGAGCCCGAGATAGCTGCCGATCTCCTCGCGGCTCATGCGCAGCACGAACTCGGAGGACGAGTAGCCGCGCGCGGACAGCCGCTCCGACAAATTCATCAGGAAGGCCGCCAGGCGCTCTTCCGCGCGCATCGAGCCGAGCGTGATCAGCATGACCTGGTCCTGCGAGATCTCGCGGCTCATCAGGCGCATGAACTGGTGCTGCAGCGAGGGCAGGGCGCCGGAGAGCGATTCGAGATCGCCGAACCGGACCACGCAGACTTCGGTATCCTCGAGCGCGGTGGCATCGGATGCGTGCTGCATCTCGCCCAGGCCGTCGAGCCCGACGACTTCGCCGGGCAGGTGGAAACCGGTGATCTGCGAGCGGCCATCCTCCATCGTCAGGTGCGTCTTGAGCGTGCCGAAGCGGATCGCGAAGACAGCGGTGAGCGGATCGCCAAGGCGGTACAGGGTTTCGCCCTTGCGTACCCGCACCCGTTCCTGCACCAGGGTGTCCATTTTGTCGAGGTCGTGCTGCGTCATGCCGACCGGCAGGCAAAGCTGGCCGAGCGAGCACGTGGAGCAGCGGGGCGACATCTCGGAGATAGGAATGGTGGTGAGCAATTGGGGCCTGTCCGGTTTAACGCAGTCAACCCAGCGCGGCGAAGCAGGCGCATGGCGTCGAGAGCTTGACGTCGATGACGTCGGTTACAGACACTGGCGACGTCAAGTCCGGCGCGCGGGCCTGGCGCATCCGCACCCTCTGCGGGGTGCTGTGCGGCGGCTCGCCGTCATGCCTGCAACACGCGCGCAGGCGCTGGCGCTGGACTGGAAGTCGACAGCGCCTCTGGGATCTGCGGGGGCGCGTCGACCGCATTTTACCGCGCCAAACGGCCGGACAGGGAGTGGATGTTGACCATAGGCGTGCTTTTCAGCGTATTTACCCTGGCTCTGCTGGGTGGCGTGCACTGCGCGGCGATGTGCGGCGGGATCGCGCTGGCGGCCGAGCAGGGCGGCGTGGCCCGGGTGCCGGCCACCATCCTGCGCCGGCCCGGGCACTGGCTGCTCGAACTGCTGGTCATGCATGCCGGGCGCCTCAGCATGTACGCGCTGCTCGGCGCGCTGCTCGGCGCGCTGGGCGCCGGTGTCTGGAAGGCCCAGTACCTGCCGCTGCAGCGCTGGCTGTTCGGCGCCGGCAGCGCGATGCTGGTGGTGTCGGGGCTGTGGATGCTGCGCGGCCGCATGCTCGGCACGGCCTGGCTGGAGCGGCTGGCGGCGCGCGGCGCGGGCGGCCTGCTGCGCGGCCTGGGCGCGGCCGGGCGGCTGTCCGGCATGGCGCTGCCGCAGGCGCGGCTGGCGCGGCGCTACGGCATGGGCCTGGCATGGGGGCTGGTGCCGTGCGGCATGGTGTACGGCGCGCTGGCGCTGTCGCTGCTGGCCGGCAACGCCGCCTCGGGCGCGCTGGTGATGGCCGTGTTCGGGCTCGGCACGCTGCCCAACCTGCTGGTGATTTCGGGCCTGTCGGGTTATCTGCGGCAACTGACGCGCCGCCCGGCGGTGCGCGCCGTGGCCGGTTTCGCCGTGATCGGCTTCGGCGTGGCGGGTGTGGCGCGCGCGTTGCTTTTGCCGGAATCGCTGGCGGCGCACGGCTTCTGCCTGGTGTTCTGACGGGCCGTCCCGTGGCGTGCCGCGCACCCGGGCCGGCGGCCGCGCAAGGGAAGCGGTTGCAGGTTTGGCTGGGAATGCCATACAATCGCAAGAACAGCGATATCGCGCAGCGTATTTCACCGTGGCATCGCCGGTTAGCATTCGCTCTCAGGGATGCATGCCAGGAACTCCCCAGGCAAGTACGACCGCCAGGGACCGTTCCCCACCCGCCGTCCGGTTTAAAAGATTCGGTTCAAAAGACCAGCCTCGGCAGGGCGGGGTGAATCAGGCCAAGCAGCGTAGGCCAAGCAGGGCCGATATCCGTTTTTTCTTGCACCCGGTGCGACCTGCGTCGCGCCGGACAGGTCCGCCACATCAGGGGGAAAGGCGCGACGCAAGGGCTCCGTCGACCGGCAGGCAACGCCGGTGGCCGGACGATCTCCTGCCGGTCCAGTCCGGCATCCGATGCAAGACAGGAAAGCGCACGGCCGACATGCAAGCGAGCATGCGGCTGGCTGCGCGGACAGATGGCGGTGGCAATCCCCACCGCTGAACCCGCAATCTCCAGTGCGTCCGGGCCAGTCCGGGGCGCAGGTGCAAAGACAGGCTGCACGCAATCAACATGAATACCCAAGAGGCGAAGATCGTCCTCGAGACCGCGCTGATCTGTGCGCAGGAACCCTTGCGCGTCCATGACATGCGGCGGCTGTTTGCCGACGACGTCGGTGCCGATACCATCCGCGTCCTGCTCGAGGAGCTGCGCCGCGACTGGGATCAGCGCGGCGTGGAGCTGGTGGCGCTGGCCAGCGGCTGGCGCTTCCAGAGCCGCCCCGCGATGCGCGAGTATCTCGACCGGCTCAACCCCGAGAAGCCGCCCAAGTACTCGCGCGCGGTGATGGAAACGCTGGCGATCATTGCCTACCGTCAGCCGGTGACGCGGGGCGACATCGAGGAAATCCGCGGTGTCACGGTGAGCACCGAAGTGGTGAAGAAGCTCGAGGACCGCGGCTGGATCGAGGTCATCGGCCACCGCGACGTGCCCGGGCGCCCGGCGCTGTACGCCACCACCAAGGCCTTCCTGGACGACCTCGGCCTGCGCACGCTGGATGAGCTGCCGCCGCTGGAAGACATCCAGGCGCAGTCGCAGGAAGCGCTGCTGAACCAGGCCCCGATCGATTTCGAGGCGCTCGGCGCGCTGCCCGACGGCAGCGACGAGGAAGCCTTCGCGCAGGCGGACGCCGCCGGCGAAGAGGCGCAAGCCGAAGCGCCCGTGGCTGAACAGGCGGAGGCGGCCCCCGAGGCCGTGCAGGATGCCCTGCCGGCCGATGAGGAACCCGGTGTCTCCGAGCCCAGCGTCTCCGAACCCGAATTCCCGGCCGTGTCCGGGGCGGAAACGGAAGCGGAGGCGGTCGGCGCGGCGCAGCCGGCCCCGCAAGCAGAACCAGAACCCGCTGCCGAGGCGGAGCCCGCCGCGAGCGGCGGCGAGGCGGAAGAAGAAACGGAAGCGCGAGCCCCGGCCAACGGTTACCACGTGCAAGTGGCCTCCGGCGAGCAGGAGCCCGAAGCCCCGGATGCGCCGGGCACGAACCCGGCGGATCCGGCGCACCCCAGCGAGCACGATGAGCACGACGAGCGCGTGTCCAACTGAACACCATGCAACATCCGAATGTGAATACCTTGTCCGATTCCGTTGATCAAGACGTCCGCCCGGCGGATGCGCCGGCCGGCGAAGCCGGCGATGCCGGCAATGGCACCGAAGGCGCACCGCGCCGCAAAGGCCTGCGCCGCGGCCTGCGCAATCTGGTGGCCACGCGCCGCCAGGCCGCGCAGGACCGCGAGGGCGGCCGTCCCGCGGACGGCGAGCCGGCCGCGGCCGGCGCCGAGGCGGGCGCGGCCGATGGCCAGCCGCGCGGCGACGGCGTCCGCAAGGGCCGCACCCGCGGCAAGCGCAAGCCCGCCGACGGCGAGATGGCGCAGGCCGGCGAGCAGGGCGAGCGCCCGGCCCAGCGCGGCCGCCGCGCGCCCGGCGCGGATGCCGCCGGCACCGATGCGGGCGGCGAGGCCGCCGGCGAACGCCAGCGCGACGGCGCCCGCGCCAACCCGAACGGCGCGCGCAAGCGCAAGCCGCAGCAGGGCCAGCAGGCGCAGGGCGCGGGCCGCCGCGGCGGCGCCGAGGGCCAGCAAGGCCAGCCGCAGGGCGGTGCCCGCCCGGCGGGCCAGGGTGGCAAGGGCGGCAAGGGCAAGGGCGGCGCGCAGCGCCAGGCCCCGGGCGCGGCCGACAAGGCCCCGGCGGCTGCCGCGGTCAGCGGCGAAGACCTGTTCCGCTTCGTGATTTCCGGGCAGTACGACCAGGAAGACGCGGGCAGCGCGCGCGCCAAGGCCAAGCCGGTGCGCGAACTGTCGGCCGACGACGACGCGCCCAAGCTGCACAAGGTGCTCGCCGAGGGCGGCCTGGGCTCGCGCCGCGAGATGGAAGAACTGATCCTGCAGGGGCGCGTCTCGGTCAACGGCCTGCCGGCCCACATCGGCCAGCGCATCCTGCCGGCCGACCAGGTCCGCGTCAACGGCAAGCTGATCCACCGCCGCGTGTCGACCAAGCCGCCGCGCGTGCTGCTGTACCACAAGCCGGCCGGCGAGATCGTCAGCCAGTCGGACCCGGAAGGCCGTCCGACCGTGTTCGACAGCCTGCCGCGCATCAAGGCGGGCAAGTGGGTGGCCGTGGGCCGCCTCGACTTCAACACCGAAGGCCTGCTGATCTTCACGTCCTCCGGCGACATCGCCAACAAGTTCATGCACCCGCGCTACGGCGTGGAGCGCGAATACGCGGTGCGCACGCTGGGCGAGCTGGCCGAGGCCGACCGCCAGCGCCTGCTGCACGGCATCAAGCTCGACGACGGCGAGGCCAATTTCCTGCGCATCGCCGACGGCGGCGGCGAAGGCATCAACCACTGGTATCACGTGGCGCTGACCGAAGGCCGCAACCGCGAAGTGCGCCGCATGTTCGAGGCCGTGGGCCTGACCGTGTCGCGCCTGATCCGCACGCGCTACGGCCAGTTCCTGCTGCCGCGCGGCCTCAAGCGCGGCCGCTGGCAGGAACTCGCCGCCGACGACGTGCGTGCGCTGATGGCCTCGATCGGCCTGAAGGCGCCCGCGAAGGGCGACGGCCAGCCCAAGGGCGGCAGCAGCAAGGTCACCGGGCGCAAGGCGCGCACCGAGGCGGCCATCGCCGGCATGCCGATGCCGACCGGCATGGACGGCCTGCCGCGCGTGAACCGCAGCAACGGCCCGCGCGGCAGCGGCGCCGGCCGCGGCCAGCCGGACCCGATGCAGACCTCGATGGGCTACATCGGCGGCCCGACCCTGCTGACCTCGCACACCACCAAGCTGGGCGGCGCCGCGGCAGGCCTGCCGCGCGGCCCCGGCGGCATGGGTGGCATGGGCGGCGGGGCTGGCGGCCGTGGCGGCCGCGGTGCCCGCAGCGGTGGTATGGGTGGCATGGGCGGCATGGGTGGTCTCGGCGGCATGGGCGGCGGCCAGGGCCGCGGGCCGCGCCGCGGCGGCGGCGAGGTCAACGGCAATGTGATGCCGCAGGCCGGCAAGGCCGGCGGCAATCGCCGCCCGCGCGGCGGCGGCCGGGACGGCAACCGCTGACGCCTTCTGGTGCAGGATGGCCGGCGCGCAGGCCGGGATGGGGCGAAGTGCGGTGCGTGCCGCTCGCCCGTCCGGGTTCTCCCGGCTATCTCTTTGCCTTTTGCACCGCGACGGCGTATAATCCAAGTCTATTCAAAAGTCATCCTGAAAAAGGATGGGCGAATGATGGGCATTGCGCCCATTTTTTTTTGGTTCGCCCAATCCGCATGCGTGCCGTCCTCGCACGGCGCGCCGGTCGGGGTGACGGGCAGGCAAGCAGGCTGCGAAGCCGCCTTCGGCAAGAAGGGCGGCGATGCCGGTGGGCTGGGTCTGCCACGGTATTGATGGCCATTATTCGGGAATACAGTGCATCTGGCAGATTTGATCGAAACCACCCTGAACGGTATGGGGTACGAGCTGGTTGAGCTCGAGCGCGCTCCGGGCGGACTGATGCGCGTCTATATCGATCAGCCTGAAACCGGGATCGTCATCGAGGATTGCGAAAAGGTAAGCCGTCAGCTGACGCACGTGCTTACGGTCGAGAACATCGACTACGAACGCCTCGAGGTGTCCTCGCCGGGGCTGGACCGGCCGCTCAAGAAACTGGCTGACTACGTCCGCTTCGCGGGCCAGGAGGCCAGGGTCACGCTGCGCCTGCCGGTCAACGGCCAGAAGAACTTCGTCGGCATCCTGCAGGCGCCCACCGGCCAGCCCGGGGCGGAGCAGGTCGGCCTGGAGTTCGAAGGCAAGGACGGCACGGCACTGCTGGAATTCGCCATATCCGATGTCGATCGCGCACGCCTGGTGCCGGTGATCGACTTCAAAGGAAATCAGAAAAAAGGGAACAAGCAATGAGCCGCGAAGTTCTGTTGCTCGTCGATGCGCTTGCGCGTGAGAAGAACGTCGACAAGGATGTGGTATTCGGTGCGCTGGAAGCGGCACTCGCTTCGGCAACCAAGAAGCGTTTCGAGGAAGACGTGGACATTCGCGTCGCCATCGATCGCGAATCCGGCGAGCATGAAACGTTCCGCCGCTGGCTCGTGGTCCCCGATGAACAGGGCCTGCAGGAGCCGGACAAGCAGATCCTGATGTTCGAAGCGCGCGAGCAGAACCCGGACATCCAGCTCGACGACTATATTGAGGAACAGATCGAGTCGGTCGAGTTCGGCCGCATCGGCGCGCAGGCCGCCAAGCAGGTGATCCTGCAGAAGATCCGCGACGCCGAGCGCGAGCAGATCCTCAACGATTACCTCGACCGCGGCGAAAAGGTCATGACCGGCACGGTCAAGCGCGCCGACAAGAAGGGCCTGATCGTGGAGTCCGGCCGCGTGGAAGCGCTGCTGGCCCGCGACCAGATCATCCCGAAGGAAAACCTGCGCACCGGCGACCGCGTGCGCGCCTACATCTTGAACGTGGACCGCACCGCGCGCGGCCCGCAGATCGAGCTCTCGCGCACCGCGCCCGAGTTCCTGATCAAGCTGTTCGAGAACGAAGTGCCGGAGATGGAGCAGGGCCTGCTGGAGATCAAGGCGGCCGCGCGCGACCCCGGCGTGCGCGCCAAGATCGCCGTGGTGGCGCATGACAAGCGCATCGACCCGATCGGCACCTGCGTCGGCGTGCGCGGCACGCGGGTGACGGCGGTGCGCAACGAGATCGGCGGCGAGGCGGTCGACATCGTGCTGTGGTCGGAAGATCCGGCGCAGTTCGTGATCGGCGCGCTGGCCCCGGCACAGGTACAGTCCATCGTGGTGGACGAGGAAAAGCACAGCATGGACGTGGTGGTCGACGAGGAAAACCTCGCCGTCGCTATCGGCCGCAGCGGGCAGAACGTGCGCCTGGCGTCCGAACTGACCGGCTGGCAGATCAACATCATGACGCAGGAAGAATCGGCGCAGAAACAGGCCGAGGAAAGCGACGTGGTGCGCAAGTTGTTCATGGCCAAGCTGGACGTGGACGAAGAAGTGGCCGACATCCTGATCGACGAAGGATTCTCCACGCTGGAAGAAGTGGCCTACGTGCCCATCAGCGAGATGCTGGAGATCGACGCCTTCGACGAAGACACCGTCAACGAGCTGCGCAACCGCGCACGCGATGCGCTCCTGACGATGGAACTGGCCCGGGAAGAAAAGGTGGAAGCGGTGTCGCAGGATCTGCGCTCGCTCGACGGCCTGACCCCGGAACTGATCGGCAAGCTGGCCGAAGGCAATATCCACACGCGTGACGAACTCGCCGAACTGGCAGTCGACGAACTGGTCGAGATGGTCGGCCTGGGCGAAGAAGAGGCCCGCGCGTTGATCATGAAAGCACGGGAACATTGGTTTAACTGAGGGACACGCCCGGACCGACCGGCCTGGGCGCGTATTCCGCACACGACTGTCCCGACGTATAAACCGAGCATTGAAAGGGTTTGAATGGCAAGCACAACAGTTGCCCAACTGGCCGCAGAACTGAGCCGCAGCGCAGCTGCCCTGCTGGAACAATTGCAGGCAGCTGGGGTGGGCAAGGTGACGCCTGAAGACATCATCACCGAATCCGACAAGACCAGGTTGCTGGACTACCTCAAGCGTTCGCACGGGCAGGCCGACGACAGCGCGCGCAAGAAGATCACGCTGACCAAGCGCGAGACTTCCGAGATCCGCCAGGCCGATTCGACCGGCAAGACGCGCACGGTACAGGTCGAGGTGCGCAAGAAGCGCGTCCTGATCAAGCGTGACGAGGCCTCGCCCGAGGGCGCCGCCGACGGCCAGGATGGTGCCGACCAGCAGGCCGACGCCGCCGAACAGGCGCGCCAGGAAGAGGAAGCCCGTCTGCAGGCAGAGCAGCTGGCGCGCCAGGAAGCCGAGCTGAAGGCACGCCAGGAAGCGGCCGAACGCGAGGAAGCCGAACGCCGCGCCAAGCAGGAAGCGCTCGAAGCCGAGGAACGTCGCCAGGCCGAGCTCGCCGCCCGCAAGGCGGAAGAGGAAGCCGCCGCGCTGCGCGCCGCGGCCGCCACGGCCGCGCCCGAGGACGACGATTCGCGCAAGAAGGCCGAGGACGACAAGGCTCGCCTTGCCGCCGAGCGCGCCGCCGCGCAGAAGGCCGCCGACCAGGCCAAGGAAGCCGCCGACAAGGCCCGTGCCGAGCAGGACGCCGCGCGCAAGCGCCGCGAAGCCGCCGAGGCCGAGGCCCGCGCCATCCAGCAGATGCTGAATGCGCCGGCGCGCGTGCTCAAGGCGCCGTCCGAACGCAAGGCCGAGGAAAAGAAGGCCGAGCAGACCGGCACGCTGCACAAGCCGGTCAAGGCGCCTGGCACCGAGACCAAGAAGGAAGAGAAGAAGCCGGCCACCACGGCTGCCACCGCCACCACCACGGTCGACAAGAAGACCGGCAAGGTGGTGAAGGCCGGCACGTCGTCGACCTGGCAGGACGAAGGCTCGAAGAAGAAGGGCAGCGGCCTGAAGACGCGCGGCGATTCGTCGGGCGGCGTGGGCGGCTGGCGCGGTGGTCCGCGCGGCCGTGGCAACCGCCACCAGCAGGACGACCGCGGCACCAACTTCCAGGCGCCGACCGAACCCGTGGTGCGCGAAGTGCACGTCCCCGAAACCATTTCGGTGGCCGATCTCGCCCACAAGATGGCCGTCAAGGCATCCGAGGTCATCAAGCAGATGATGAAGCTCGGCCAGATGGTGACCATCAACCAGGTGCTGGACCAGGAAACCGCCATGATCGTGGTGGAAGAAATGGGCCACAAGGCGTTCGCCGCCAAGCTGGACGATCCGGAAGCGCTGCTGGTGGTGGACGGCGAAGAGCACACCGACGCCGAGCAGCTGCCGCGTCCGCCGGTCGTGACCGTGATGGGCCACGTCGACCACGGCAAGACCTCGCTGCTGGACTACATCCGCCGCGCCAAGGTCGCCGCGGGCGAAGCCGGCGGCATCACGCAGCACATCGGCGCCTACCACGTGGAAACCGAGCGCGGCGTGATCACCTTCCTCGACACCCCGGGTCACGAGGCCTTCACGGCCATGCGTGCGCGCGGTGCCAAGGCAACCGACATCGTCATCCTGGTGGTGGCCGCCGACGACGGCGTGATGCCGCAGACCAAGGAAGCCATCGCCCACGCCAAGGCGGCGGGCGTGCCCATCGTGGTGGCGATCAACAAGATCGACAAGCCCGAAGCCAACCCGGACCGCGTCAAGCAGGAACTGGTGGCCGAGCAGGTGCTGCCGGAAGAATACGGCGGCGACTCGCCGTTCGTGCCGGTGTCCGCCAAGACCGGCGCCGGCATCGACGAGCTGCTCGAGCAGGTGCTGCTGCAGGCCGAAGTGCTGGAACTGAAGGCGCCGGTGGACGCCCCGGCCAAGGGCCTGGTGGTGGAAGCCCAGCTCGACAAGGGCAAGGGCCCGATCGCGACCATCCTCGTCACCAGCGGCACGCTCAAGCGTGGCGACGTGGTGCTGGCCGGCAGCGCCTACGGCCGCGTGCGCGCCATGCTGGACGAAACCGGCAAGCCGACCAAGGAAGCCGGCCCCTCGATTCCGGTCGAGATCCAGGGCCTGTCCGAAGTGCCGGCCGCCGGCGAGGAAGTGCTGGTGCTGCCCGACGAGCGCAAGGCGCGCGAAATCGCGCTGTTCCGCCAGGGCAAGTTCCGCGACGTCAAGCTGGCCAAGCAGCAGGCGGCCAAGCTGGAGACCATGCTGGAGCAGATGAGCGAAGGCGAAGTGCAGACGCTGCCGCTGATCGTCAAGGCCGACGTGCAGGGTTCGCAGGAAGCGCTGGTGCAGTCGCTGCAGAAGCTCTCCACCGACGAAGTGCGCGTGCAGATCGTGCACGGCGGCGTGGGCGGCATCTCGGAGTCGGACGTCAACCTGGCCACGGCCTCGAAGGCGGTCATCATCGGCTTCAACGTGCGTGCCGACGCCGGCGCGCGCAAGCTGGCCGAGAACAATGGCATCGACATCCGCTACTACAACATCATTTACGATGCGGTGGACGAGATCAAGGCGGCGATGTCGGGCATGCTGGCGCCGGAAAAGCGCGAGGTCACGCTCGGCACGGTCGAGGTGCGCCAGGTGTTCCGCGTGCCGAAGATCGGCGCGGTGGCCGGCTGTATGGTCACCGACGGCGTGGTCAAGCGGACCTCCCTGGTGCGGGTGCTGCGCAACAACGTGGTCATCCATACCGGCGAGCTCGATTCGCTCAAGCGCTTCAAGGACGACGTCAAGGAAGTCAAGCAAGGCTTCGAGTGCGGCCTGTCGATCAAGAACTTCAACGACGTTCAGGAAGGCGACCAGCTCGAAGTGTATGAAATCACCGAGGTGGCGCGCACGCTGTAAGGCGCCGCGCGCGCGGCGGGCCCCCTTCACGGGCGGGTCCGCCGCGGCCGTCTCGACAAGACCCTATTGAATGGCCAAGAAAGGCAATATCTCCTCCCGCAATCTCCGGATTTCCGACCAGATCCAGCGCGACCTGGCCGCGATGATCCAGCGCGAGCTGCGCGATCCCCGCCTGGGGCTCGTCACGCTGCAGTCGGTCACGATGACGCCCGACTACGCGCACGCCAAGGTGTACTTCACCGTGCTGGGCGCCGATGCCGCGGTGGCCGAAGGCATCCTCAACGAGAAGGCTGGCTACCTGCATTCGCTGCTGTTCAAGCAGCTGCATATCCACACCGTGCCGACGCTGCACTTCCACCACGACACCTCGGTCGAGCAGGCCATCGAGATGTCCAAGCTGATCAGCGAAGCCAATTCGACGCGGGCGAAGGAAGACTGAACCGGCGGCCCGTTGAAACGGGCCGTTTTTCCGTCCGCGCCGGCTTCATCCGCTTCATCCGCTTCGTTCGTTCCGCCCGCTCTCCCGTCATGACCGATCCGAAAACCAACCGCCCGCCCCGGCAGCCGCGCCGCGAGGTGCACGGCGTGCTGCTACTCGACAAGCCGCTCGGCCTGTCGTCCAACGACGCGCTGGTGCGCGCCAAGCGCATGCTGCGCGCGCTCAAGGCCGGCCACACCGGCACGCTCGACCCGCTCGCCACCGGCCTGCTGCCGCTGTGCTTCGGCGAGGCCACCAAGTTCTCGCAGGACCTGCTCGAAGCCGACAAGACCTACGAGGCCGCGGTGCGCCTGGGCATCCGCACCGCCACCGGCGACGCCGAAGGCGAGGTGATCGCCGAGCGCGCGGTGACGTGCGACGCCGACGCGCTGCGCGCGGCCATCGCGCGCTTCACCGGCGAGATCGAGCAGGTGCCGCCGATGCACTCGGCGCTCAAGAAGGACGGCAAGCCGCTCTATGAATACGCCCGCGCGGGCCAGACCGTGGAGCGCGCCGCGCGTCGCGTGACCATCCACGAGATCGCGTTGCTCGACTGCGGCCTGCCGCAGGCGCCCACCTTCACCATGCGCGTGACCTGCAGCAAGGGCACCTATATCCGCACGCTGGCCGAGGACATCGGCGAAGCGCTGGGCTGCGGCGCGCACCTCACCGGCCTGCGCCGCACGGCCGTGGGCGACCTGAGCCTGGACGGCGCGGTCACGCTGGAACAGATCGACGCCCATGACGACGCCGCGCGCCCCGCGATGCTGGCGCCGGTCGACGCGCTGCTGCAGCGCTGCGCGCCGGTGACGCTGGACGAAGCCGCGGCGGGCCGCTTCCTGCAGGGCCAGCGCATCGCGCAGCGCGACCTGCCGGCGGGCACCGCGCTGGCCGAGGGCGAACTCGCGCGCGTCTATGGCGGCGAGCCGCAACGCCTGCTGGGCGTGGCGCGCATGCGCGAAGGGGCGCTGCGGCCGGAGCGGCTGGTCAGGCTTTGAGCCGGTCCGCAACGCGGGGAACTGGCTGACCAAGTTCATTCCGTCATCAACGGTTTGCTCTCCTCTCCCACAAAGTGGGCGATCTGCTGTTCTTCCATCGCAAGTTGCGCTGCCTGGTCACGTGCCGGAATCGCCTGCTGCCGTGGTCGTGGCGTTGCGCTCCTTGCTGGAAATCTCGGGCGAAGCGAGGCTCAAACAGCGAGTGAGCCACCGTCCACGAAGAGTTCGACGCCCGCGATGTAGCTGCTCTCGCCGGATGCCAGGAAGAGCACGGCGCGCGCGACTTCGTCCGGTTGCCCCAGGCGGCCGAGCGGCACGATCTGCTTCAGCATGTCTTCGACTCCCGGACGCGTGTCGAGGTAGCTGCGCATCAGGCGTGTTTCGGTGCCGCCCGGCGAGACCACGTTCACGCGGATGCCACGCTCCTTCAGGTCGGTCGTCCAGCTTCGCGCGAACGAACGCACCGCCGCCTTGCTCGCGTTGTAGAGCGACTGGTCGGGAAAGCCTTTGCTGCCGGCGACCGAGCCGTTGAGGATTACTGCGCCGCCCGCAGTCAGCAGTGGCAAGGCCTTCTGCACAGTGAAAAGCAGGCCACGCACATTCAGGCCGAAGAGGCGGTCGAAGTCCTCTGCGGCGATCGTGCCCAGCGGTCGCGGCTCGCCCTCGGCGATGCCGGCGTTGGCAAAAACGACATCCAGCTTGCCGTGCTCGCGCTGGATGCGCTCATAGAGTCGATCAAGATCCGCGAGGTTCGCGGCGTCTCCCTGCACGCCAATAGCGCCATTGCCGATTTCCCGCACGGCTTCGTCGAGTCGATCCTGTCTGCGTCCGGTGACGTAGACCTGCGCGCCTTCGGCCGCAAAGAGCTTGGCAGTCGCCAGGCCGATGCCCTCGCTGCCGCCGGTGATCGCCACAATCTTGTTCTCGAATCGCTTGTTCATATGTGCCTCATCTATAAGTGGAGTGTTGCTCCACTTATTATATGGAGGCATCATCCACTTTGTAAATGAGGTCGAAGATGAAAGCGCATTCTGCAACTGACGAAGCGCCGCTGCGCGCCGACGCTGCGCGCAACAGGGAACGCATCCTTGCAGCGGCGGAAGAGGTGTTTCTTGAACGTGGCGCCGATGCCTCGCTCGACGATGTCGCCAAGCGCGCCAAGGTCGGCATCGGGACGCTCTATCGCCGCTTTCCGACGCGCGAGGCCCTGCTTGCTGCATTAAGCGATGAGCGCTTGCTGTCGCTCGCTACGGCGAGCCGGGCCGCGGACGACACGCTCGAACCGAAGGCCTCCATACGCGCCTTCGTCCGGGAACTGGTGATGCACGCCAGCCACTATCGCGGGTTGGCGGCGTCGCTGGGGGCGGTACTCCAGAGTGGCACTCCCGGTTGTCACGCAGGGAGCGAAGAAGGACTGCGTCTGCTCCAGCGTGCGCAGAAAGCGGGAGTTGTTCGCAAGGATGTTTCCCTCGACGATCTCTTGTGCATGGTCACGGCGATCTCCCTTGCCGTCGAGCAAGGCCGTGCCGGGAAAGCGCGAGTCGCGCACTTGGTGGATATGTTCCTTGACGGCATCGGGATGCATTGAGCTGACAACATTGAGCTGACAATCGCGGATTTCGCTATCAAACGCACCACGCAAACATGAAACCGGGCGCAGCAAGTCTGCCGCGCCCGGTTTCAATGCCCAAAAATCGCCCCGTCGCCACCTTTGACTAGGCGGCGGCAGCGCGCGCAATAGACTTTTTGCGAACCAAAAATATCCCTTTGGAAGCTAAGGCCGAAGCGCCAATAAGTGAGGGATATTTCCGGAGGCTGCTACCGCCATCGCATCAATCAGCGCGCGCGTTTCCGTCGGGCCAAACTCACCGAGATCCTTGATGGGGCGCGTACGGCTCAGAATCCATAGCAGGCCCGTACGCACGATCGAAGGCAGGCCTGCAAGCGTCCCGAGCAGACGAGGCTTCAGTGCGTGGCCCAGGCCTCGAACCAGTTCGAACCCTTCCACCCATGCAACATCAAGCTGTCTCGCCTCTGCCCATGTGAGGGAAGTAGCTCGTTTCCAAGTGAGCAGAGCGGCGAGGAATGACGGCACCACGAACGCGACATGGCTTCGGAGGAAGGCATCCATATCGTCTTCAACTTCGCTTGGCATACCCGCCTCCCTGAACAACGTGGCGAGAGCCGGATTCGTCAGCGTTGTCACCATGCCGGGGCCATCCACGCGAAAGCGCAGCCGTTGGTCCACCAGAAAAGCCGATATTTTCGGGAACCCGAATGCGAAGCGTTCGATGCCTATGGCTGCTCGATAGGGTTCGGTTCCTTGAAACGTATTGAACATTAGAAGGATGGTGCTCGCGCTGCTTGCCGACAACGCTGGCAATAGGGGCGCGACTTGGTGTTCGGGAACAGTGACGATAGCCAGATCGTAGGGGGCGGCTGGATCTAGCGTCTGCACTACCTTGACCGGCATGCGTTGCCCGTCAACGGTAATAATGGCTCCCTCGCGGCTCAACGTGTCGAAGCGTGCGCCGCGTGCCACGACGGTGATGTCGTGACCAGCCTTGGCGAGACAGAAGGCGACGGCGCTGCCGATTCGACCAGTTCCAATCAGAATGATTTTCATGGAATCAGTTTAGGCGCGACGGAAATTCCCGGATACGGAAAATTACGGTAATCTGGTTCCCATATATGGAAAAACTTTCTTGGGATGATCTGCGCATTCTTCTGGCTGTGCATCGGGCCAGGAGCTTGCTGGGTGCAGGCAAAGCACTTGGCCTTTCAACCTCCACGACCGCGCGGCGTCTGGATGCCCTGGAGGCTGCCGTAGGACGGCAATTGGTGTACCGCAGCCAGTCGGGCACTGAGTTGAAACCAGAGGCGTTGCGCATGGTGCAGCTAGCCGAAGGGCTTGAGCATGGTCTGGATGCGTTGCGCCGCGATCAAACCGTTCTTGCTGGGACATTGCGGGTCAGTGTGCCGGATGGAATGGCTCAAACACTGACCCGATCGCTGCTCGCGTTCTGCCAAGAGTACCCCGACGTTGATCTTGAGCTGGTAGGAGAGAATCGGATGGTGGATGTGGCCGCGCGTGAGGCGGACATTGCCGTTCGTCTGGCGCGCTCCACTTCCAATGTGCTCGTCGAAAAGCACTTGGCGACGTTTCGGTTCGCGCTGTTCGCATCTGCGGACTATGTTCGACGCCATCTTCCAACGCGGCGGCTCAGTAAGGGCGAGGCAGCGGCGCATTCATTCGTCGGACTTGATGAACGATGGAAGGAGCTGCCGCACGAGCAATGGATGCGGACGCTGGGCGCGACGCGATTTGCATTCCGCTCCAGTTCAATGGATGCCATCGAAGAAGCCGTTCGCTACGGCGTAGGTCTTGCGGCATTCCTTGAAAGAGATCCACGAAGCGCGGGCCTGATCCGTGTCGAAACGGATACGGATGGGCCGTCCCAGTCTTTCTACCTCGTTTATCACCGCGATTTGCGAAAGCAACCGCATGTTCGTGCTGCGGTGGCATCAATCGAGGCATACATGCGTGTGCATCGCTGACTCGGATCAGTGCCCGCTAGCGCGGGCAAGATCTTGATGGCACCCCGCCGCAATGGGCGGGGCTTGTGGCGCTACGCCCCAGTTTGCCGCGGCAGGTTGTGCGAAAGCGTGCGCGCTCGCATCGTGCTGGGGGGCTTTGCCGCCATCGGCCTCGCTGCGCTGGCCTGGACAGTGCGCGGCGGCGGTGTGTCGTGGGATATGGGACGGCAGCGTGGAGTTGCGCCTTAACGGCTAGCCTGCTTCACTGTCTGCGTGGAAGTGGCCGTTCGTTGCACAACCCAGGGGGGAGCCGCCAGCTTTTCGGTGATCCAGTTGGAAAAGGCGCGAGTCTTGGACGGAGTGCCGGCCGCTGCCGGTGTGACCACATAGA
Source organism: Cupriavidus sp. FW216-B1 (assembly GCF_058789195.1). Lineage (NCBI taxonomy): Bacteria > Pseudomonadati > Pseudomonadota > Betaproteobacteria > Burkholderiales > Burkholderiaceae > Cupriavidus > Cupriavidus sp. FW216-B1. The sequence goes on from NZ_JBYTEL010000030.1 coordinate 28,509, forward strand.
CGGCGCCGCGATCGAGCAGTGCCCAATCGGGAAGGACTTCGACCAGCTTGCCCGCGGCCAGATCGCGGCAGGCATACCAGTCCGACGTGTACAGGATACCTAGCCCGCTGACAGCTGCTTCGATCAACAGTTCGGCGTCATCCGACGCCAGGGGGCCGGACACGGTGACGCCGAGTGTCCCTCCGCTGGGCTTGGTGAAATTCCATCGGTAGGGATCGTGTCGGCCGGTGAAACAAAGGCATGGATAGTTGGCTAGGTCTTGCGGCGTCTGAATAGCCGGATGCCGGGCGATGAAATCCGGGGATGCGCAGATCATCCGACGACGCTCTGCAACCTTGCGGGCGACCAAGCGCGAGTCGGGAAGCTCACCCAAGCGGATGGCGAGGTCGAAGCGTTCCCCGATCAGGTCAACGAAGCGATTGCTGGTGTCCGCCTCGATGGTGACGCGCGGATGCTTACGCAGGAACTCCACGATCAGCGGTGTCAACCACATGCGACCGAAGTTGCCCGGCAAGGTGATGCGCAGATGGCCGCGCGCCTCGCCATCAGCGAACGCGACTGCTTCGCGTCCGGCCGCCTGCAGGTCGTGCAGCAATGGCCGAATCCGGTCGAGATAGGTTCGACCGGCCTCGGTGAGAGCCACCTTGCGCGTGCTTCGTTCGGCCAGCCGGACACCCAGACGCGCTTCCATCGCACTCAAGCGGCGAGAAACCGCAGTGGGATCCCGTCCGAGCTGCCTGCCAGCCGCAGCGAACGATCCTGTATCGGCCAGAGCTACGAAAGCTGTCAGTTCGTTCAGATCGGAGAATAGAGATTGCTGCATTTTTCGCAGGTATGAAATGCGTTGTATCCGTATACTACATAAAAACGCCGCGATTTAAAGTGACGTACCTTTAGGAGAAAGACTCGTGCAATCCATTCAAATCACCGCACCTTCGTTCGATGCATTCCGGCGGGTAGAGCTGCCCGAACCCACTCAACCTGGCAAGGGACGCATCCTTGTTCGCATGAAGGCTGGCAGCGTCAACTTCGCCGATCTCGCCGTGGCTTCCGGCCATTACCCCGGCGCCTTGTATCCCAACATTCCCCTGTCCGACGGTGCGGGGGAGGTCATCGCTGTCGGTGAAGATGTCTGGCAAGTTGCCGTTGGCGATCGCGTCGCCATCCACGTCAAGGCGCACTGGATTGCTGGCCGGCCTAGCGCGGAACTGGCCAATCCGATGCGTGGTGCGACGCTGCCCGGCTCGCTGGTCGAAATCGCCGAACTCGATGCGGCCGGCGTCGTCAAGCTGCCGGACTATTTGAGCTGGGAAGCCGCAGGCACGCTCCCCATCGCGGCGATGACGGCATGGCGTGCGCTGGAATCGGCGCAGATCGGCCCGGCATCCACCGTCGCGCTGCTGGGCACGGGCGGGGTGTCGATCTTTGCGCTGCAACTGGCCAAGGCACGCGGGGCGCGAGTCATCATCACCTCCTCGTCCGACGAGAAGCTGGCCCGCGCTCGTGCCTTGGGTGCCGATGAGGTCATCAACTATCGCCAGGATGCCAACTGGGATGCTTCCGTTCTGGAACGCACGGGTGGCGTCGGTGCCGATCTGGTCATCGACCCGGTCGGCGGCGAAGGCTTCAACCGCTCCGTGGCCGCTGCACGGCACGGCGGCACCGTGGCCGCCATCGGTTTCCTCGGCGGCGGTGCCACGCCGCTGGATCTGCTGTCGGTCATCTTCAGGGAGGTGCGCGTACAAGGCAGCAACGGCGGCTCGGTGGCGGACCTGGCGGGAGCGGTAGCGGCGATGGCCGCGCATCGCATCGAGCCGGTCATCGACCGCACTTTCGGCCTTGATGACTTGACGAAGGCTTACGAGCTAATGGCGCAAGGCGGCCACTTCGGAAAAATTGCGATCAGCTTCGACTGGTGAGTTCTGGACTCAGACCGTTGCTAAGAAGTTGCCTCGGCATTCGGCGCGCCGAGATGGAAATCCTGATTCCATAGCTAGATATAACTGCTGCCTTGACCCCAATGAATACTCCGCAGCGCGCAATCGGCGCCGCGGAGACATTTTAGATAAGGAGTAAGAGGATGGCTAGTATTTGCCGTGCCGCGCAACGGCGCCAGGATCTTCTTGGAACGACGCTAATGCGCCCCGGCCGCCGACGCATCCATGTCGCCGCCTTTCTTCGGCTTGGTCAGCCAGACGAAGACGATCAGCACGAAGAACAGCACCCCCGAGATCCAGAAGATGTCGTTGGCGCCGAGCATGGCCGCCTGCTGCGAGATGCCGCGCTCGATGAAGCCGTCGGCCTGCGCGCGCGTCATGCCCATCTGCATCAGGTGGTTGATCTGGTCGACATAGACCGGGTTGAACGGGTTGACCTGCTCCACCAGCTGCGCGTGATGCAGCGCCGAGCGGTTGTCCCACACGGTGGTCGAGATCGAGGCGCCGATCGCGCCGAAGGTGATCCGCACGAAGTTCGACACGCCCGAGGCCGACGGCATCTTCTCCGGCGGCTGGCCCGACAGGATGATCGAGGTCAGCGGGATGAAGAACATCGCCATCGCCGCGCCCTGGATCAGCGTGGGGATCATCAGCGTGCGGCTGTCCACCTGCAGCGTGAAGCCCGAGCGCATCAGGCTGACCACGCCGAAGGTGACGAAGGCCAGCGTGGCGACCCAGCGCGCGTCCATCCGCGGCAGGTTCTTGCCGATCAGCGGCGACAGCAGGATGGCGAAGATGCCCACCGGCGCCATCACGATGCCGGCGTCGGTCGCGGTGTAGCCGACGATGGTCTGCAGCCACAGCGGCAGGATCACCAGGTTGCCGAAGAAGAGCCCGTAGGCCACCGAGATGGCCACCACGCCGGCGCTGAAGTTGCGCCCCCTGAACAGGTGGATGTCCACCACGGGGTGCTTTTCGTAGTTCTCCCACACCACGAAGAACAGGAACCCGACCACCGCCACCACGGCCAGCACCACGATCGCGGTGGAGTGGAACCAGTCCAGCTCCTTGCCCTTGTCGAGCATCAGCTGCATCGAGCCGACCCAGATCACCAGCAGCGCCAGCCCGATGCGGTCGATCGGCAGGATCCGGGTGGGCGTCTCGCGCTCGCGGTAGATCGCCCAGGTGGCATAGGCCGCGCCGAGCCCGACCGGGATGTTGATGTAGAAGATCCACGGCCACGTCATGTTGTCCGAGATCCAGCCGCCCAGCAGCGGGCCCATGATGGGCGCCACCAGCGTGGTCATGCCCCACAGCGCCAGCGCCATCGTGCTTTTCTGCGGCGGGTAGCTCGACAGCAGCAGCGCCTGCGACAGCGGGATCATCGGCCCGGCCACCGCGCCCTGCAGCACGCGCGCGGCCAGCAGTACCTCCAGGTTGGGCGCCACGCCGCACAGCCACGACGACAGCACGAACAGCAGGATCGAGGTGACGAACAGCCGCACCGCGCCGAAGCGTGTGGTCATCCAGCCGGTGAGCGGCACCGAGATGGCGTTGGCCACCGCGAACGAGGTGATCACCCAGGTGCCCTGGTTGGGCGCCACGCCCAGGTCGCCCGAGATGGCCGGGATCGACACGTTGGCGATGGACGAGTCCAGCACGTTCATGAACGTGGCCAGCGACAGCGCGATGGTGCCGACCACCAGCTTGCCGCCGCTCAGCGGCACCGGCAGGGCGGAGCGGGGTGCCGGCGCGCGCGGGGCGGGCGCGGCGCCGTCGCGCGCGGGAAGGGAGGTCGCCATGTTCAGGTGTTGGCCGGCTTCGCCGCCGGTGCCGCGACCGGCGCCGCCATCGGAGCCGCCATCGGCTCGGCAGCCTGGCGCCCGCCGTTGTTCAGCGAGATGATGCGGGCGATCAGCGCGTCGGCGTCCTGCGCGACCTTGTCATAGACGTCGGTCTGCATCGGGCGCGACGCCGTGGTCTGGGTCATCGAGGCGCCTTCCTCCTTGCGCACGTCGACCGTCACGTTCATCGACAGCCCCACGCGCAGCGGATGGTCCTTGAGCTGCCGCGGGTCCAGCGCGATGCGCACCGGCAGGCGCTGCACCACCTTGATCCAGTTGCCGGTGGCGTTCTGCGCCGGCAGCAGCGAGAAGGCCGAGCCGGTGCCGGCCGAGAACCCTTCCACCTTGCCGTCGTAGGCCACCTTGGAGCCGTACACGTCGGCTTCGAGCCGGACCGGCTGGCCCACGCGCATATGCGTGATCTGCACTTCCTTGAAGTTGGCGTCGACCCACACCTGCTCCAGCGGCACCACCGCCATCAGCGGCGTGCCCGGCGCCACGCGCTGGCCGACCTGCACCGAGCGCTTGGCCACGTAGCCGGTCACCGGCGCCGGCAGCGTGGAGCGCGCGAAGGCGAGATAGGCCGAGCGCAGGTTGGCGGCGGCGCGCTGCACGTTGGGATGCTTCTCCACCGTGGTCTGGTCGGTCAGCACCTTGTTGGAGGCGAGCTGCTCGCGCGTGGAGGAGAGCGCTGACAGCGCCGCCTGCAGCGCGGTCTGCGCGTGCGAGATTTCCTCGCCCGAGACCGCGCCGGAGCCGGCGATGGCCTGGCGGCGCCGGAGGTCTTCGCGCGCCCGGGCCACGTCGGCCTCGCGCATCGCCACGTTGGCGGCCAGCGAGCCGTTGTTGACGTAGAGCGTGCGCACTTCGCGCACGGCCTGCGCGAGCTGCGCCTCGGCCTGTTCCAGGTTGACCTGCGAGTCGGCGCGGTCGAGCTGGATCAGCGGCTGGCCGGCCGTGACCAGCTGGGTGTCGTCGGCCGCGATCGAGATCACGGTGCCGCTGACCAGCGGCGTGACCTGCACCACGTTGCCGGCGACGTAGGCGTCGTCGGTGTTCTCGAAGTGGCGCGCGTACAGGCCCCAGTAGATGCCGTAGGCCACGCCCGCCACCACCACCGCGGCGGTCAGGGAAAGCAGCAGGCGCTTGCGCTTGCCGTTGTTGTTGGCGGAGGCCGCGGGCGCGGGCGCGGCGGCGGTCTGGGACGCTTGCTTGTTGTCGCTCATGATGGTGTCTTAAGAATGCTGTCTCGGTGCTGTGCGGCGGCCGCGGCCGTCCGCCTCGTTGGTGCGTGGCGCTCTCAGCCCTGCGCGCCGCCGGGCTTTTCCCCCGCCACGCCGCCGGCCGGTTCCTGGTAGCCGCCGCCGAGCGCCTTCATCAGGCCCATCTGCAGGTCCAGCCGGCGGGCCTGCAGGTCGGTGGCGAGGCGGCGCTGCTGCAGCACGTTGCTCTCGGCATTGAGCACCGTGAGCTGCGTGCCGAGGCCGGCCTTGTAGCGGATGGTGGCGAGCGAGTAGGCGCGCTCGGCCAGCGCCAGCGCCTCGCGCTGCGCGGTGATCTGCGTGTCCACGCTGCGGATGCTGGTCACGGTGTCGGCGGTCTCGCGCAAGGCGTCGACCAGCGCCTGGTTGTAGTTGGCCACGGCGAGGTCGTACTGTGCGTACTTGCCGCGCAGGTTGGCGCGCAGCTTGCCGCCCTCGAAGATCGGCAGGGTCACGGCCGGGCCGACGCCGAACGTGCGGCTGATGCCCATCAGCAGGTTGGAGGTGTCCAGCGAGGCCACGCCGGCGAAGGCCGTCAGGCTGATCGCGGGCAGGAACTCGGCCTTGGCCACCGCGATGTCCTTGCCGGAAGCCTCCACGCGCCAGCGCGCCGCCACCAGGTCGGGGCGGCGGCCGAGCAGCTCGATGGTGAGGTTGTCGGGCAACTGCGGCGTGTCGTGCGCGAGCACGGTCGGGCGCTGGATTTCCTGGCCGCGGTCCGGCCCCTTGCCCAGCAGCGCGGCGATCTGGTTGCGCGCCAGCAGGATGTCCTCGTCCACGCGCAGCAGGTCGGTCTGCGCCGAAGCCACGGTGCCGCGCGCCTGGGTGGTTTCCACCTGCGTGTCGAGCCCCGCGCGCAGGCGGTCGCTGGACAGCTGGGTCAGGTCGCGGCGCTGGGCGATGGCGCGCTCGGCCACGTCGCGCTGCGCGTACAGCGCGGCCAGGCGGGCGTAGGTGCGCGCCACGGCGGTGGTCAGGATCAGGCGCGAGGCCTGGCTCTCGGCCTCCATCGCGCGGTCGTCGGACAGCGCGGCCTCGAGCGCGGCGCGGTTCTTGCCCCAGAAGTCGAAGTCGTACGACAGGCCGGCCTGCAGGCGCGACTGGTTCTGCCAGGAGCCGGCCAGCGGCGTGCCCGCGAACAGGTCGGTCGAGGAAAAGCGCTGGCGTACCAGGCTGCCCTCGAAGTCCACGCTCGGGTAGAGCGCGCTGCGCGTGATGTCGGCCATCGCGCGCGAGGCCTCCACGCGCGCGAACGCGGCCTGCAGGTCGGGGCTGTCCTTGACCGCCTCGTCGACGAGGCTGCGCAGCTGCGGGTCGTTGAACTGGTCGACCCAGTCGAGCGAGGGCCACTGGCCATGCTCGCCGGGCAGGGTCCTGGCGCTGGCCAGGGAGGCCGGGTCGGTCACCGTCTGCGTGCTGTGCGAGTTGCCGAAGGCGGCGCAGCCGGCCAGCACCGCGGCCGCCAGCGCGCTCAGCGCCAGCGTGGCGGCACGGCGGCCGGCCGCGCCGGCGCGCGGCGACAATGCGGATTGGGAATTGGGAGCTTGGTTCATCTCGGTGCCCTGCGCGAGAGCGTCAATGTTGCTTTTGTCATCGGTGAAGAACGTCAATCGATCCGGCTTGCCGGCCGGTGTCGCGCCTATCCGCTGTTGTTGCCGATGATCCGGTGCAGCATCGAGCGGAACGTCTGCAGCTCGGCCTCGGAGAAGCCGCGGAAATGCCGGTTCAGCACGCGGCAGTAGATGCGCGGCAGCGCCTCGAGCAGCGTGCGGCCGGCGGCGGTGATCGACACGTCCACCACGCGGCGGTCCGCGTCGCTGCGCTGGCGCTCGATCAGGCCGCGCTTTTCCATGCGGCCGAGCAGGCGCGTGACCGAGCCCATGTCGGTATTGAGCTCGCGGCCCAGGTCGGTCACGGTGTTGCCGCGCCCCGCGGCCAGCATCATCAGGCAGGTGGCCTGGGCATGGGTGATGTCCAGGTCGTTGACCTCCAGCTCCACCTCGTGCGACAGCAGGTTCTTGGCGCGCGCCATCAGGTAGCCCACGCTTTCGCCCATGCGGTACTGGGCCGGGTCGAAAGGATGGGTGTCGTCGAAGGCGGACGGGTCGTGCGGCTGGGGCGAGGGCTGCTCGGGCATGTCTGTCAGGTGCTTGTCAGGTGCTTGTCGCTGCAATGTTTGCCGTGGCAACTATATGTTCACGAATGAAGATCCGCAAGGACGGCAACTTGCTATTGCGATATACGCAATAATTGAATCATTGTGATCGACAAGGCGATCGCGCCGGCCACCCGTTCCCGGCCCGTCGCCACGCTTCCGGTCGCGCTTCGGGTTTTGCGCCGCAACATGCTATAATGTCGGGTTATCTTTTGATGCTCAGCCCCACAAGCGAGACGCTGCAATGACCCGCGCCATCCGCAATATCGCCATCATCGCCCACGTCGATCATGGCAAGACCACTCTGGTCGACCAACTCCTGCGCCAGGCAGGGACCTTCCGCGACAACCAGCAAGTGGTAGAGCGCGTGATGGATTCGAACGACATCGAAAAGGAACGCGGGATCACCATCCTGGCGAAGAATTGCGCTGTCGAATACAACGGTACCCACATCAACATCGTCGATACCCCGGGCCACGCCGACTTCGGCGGTGAAGTGGAGCGCGTGCTGTCGATGGTCGACGGCGTGCTGCTGCTGGTCGACGCCGTCGAAGGCCCGATGCCGCAGACCCGCTTCGTCACGCGCAAGGCGCTGGCGCTGGGCCTGAAGCCGATCGTGGTGATCAACAAGGTGGACCGCCCCGGCGCGCGTCCGGAATGGGTGATCAACCAGACCTTCGACCTGTTCGACAAGCTCGGCGCCACCGACGAGCAGCTCGACTTCCCGGTGATCTACGCCTCCGGCCTGAACGGCTACGCCGGCCTGACCGACGACGTGCGCGAAGGCGACATGAAGCCGCTGTTCGAGACCGTGCTGGCCAAGGTGCCGGTGCGCGACGACAACCCCGACGGCCCGCTGCAACTGCAGATCATCTCGCTGGACTACTCCAGCTACGTCGGCAAGATCGGCGTCGGCCGCATTTCGCGCGGCCGCGCGCGCCCGCTGCAGGACGTGGTGGTCAAGTTCGGCCCCGAAGGCAACCCGATCAAGGGCCGCATCAACCAGGTGCTGAAGTTCCAGGGCCTCGAGCGCGAGATCGTGCCCGAAGCCGAAGCCGGCGACATCGTGCTGATCAACGGCATCGAGGAACTGGGCATCGGCTGCACCGTGTGCGCGCCGGACGCCCAGGACGCGCTGCCGATGCTCAAGGTGGACGAGCCCACGCTGACGATGAACTTCTGCGTCAACACCTCGCCGCTGGCCGGCCGCGAAGGCAAGTTCGTGACCAGCCGCCAGCTGCGCGAGCGCCTGGACCGCGAACTGAAGTCGAACGTGGCGCTGCGCGTGGCCGAGACCGGCGACGACACCATCTTCGAAGTGTCGGGCCGCGGCGAGCTGCACCTGACCATCCTGCTGGAAAACATGCGCCGCGAAGGCTACGAGCTGGCCGTGTCGCGCCCGCGCGTGGTGTTCAAGGAAATCGACGGCGTCAAGCACGAGCCGTTCGAGCTGCTGACCGTGGACGTCGAAGACGGCCACCAGGGCGGCGTGATGGAAGAGCTGGGCCGCCGCAAGGGCGAACTGCTCGACATGGCGTCCGACGGCAAAGGCCGCACCCGCCTGGAATACCGCGTCCCGGCGCGTGGCCTGATTGGCTTCCAGGGCGAGTTCCTGACCATGACGCGCGGCACCGGCCTGATCAGCCACATCTTCGACGACTACGCGCCGCTGCGCGAAGGCGGCCTGGGCGAGCGCCACAACGGCGTGCTGATCTCGCAGGACGACGGCGACGCCGTGGCCTACGCGCTGTGGAAGCTGCAGGACCGCGGCCGCATGTTCGTCAAGCCGGGCGATGCGCTGTACGAAGGCATGATCATCGGCATCCACAGTCGCGACAACGATCTCGTGGTCAACCCGATCAAGGGCAAGCAGCTCACCAACGTGCGCGCCTCGGGCACCGACGAAGCCGTGCGCCTGGTGCCGCCGATCCAGATGTCGCTCGAATACGCGGTGGAATTCATCGCCGACGACGAACTGGTGGAAATCACGCCGAAGAGCATCCGCCTGCGCAAGCGCCACCTGAAGGAACACGAGCGCAAGCGCGCTTCGCGCGAAAACGCGTAAGCGCCTTTCGCCGCAGTCCGGCAGCAACGAAAAACCGCGCCCCGTGCGCGGTTTTTTGTCGTCCGGGCCACGGCGGCGCCGTCAGGCGTCCGGCATCCGCTCCGCCGCCGGCGCCGCCGCGCGCGGGCTGCGCCATTCCGGCGGCATCCACAGGTGGCGCGGGTCGCGGTGGCGCCACGCGTCGGCGAACATGTCGCGCCATTCGTGGAAGGTGAGGGTGAGCGGGTTGTGGCTGTCGATGCGGCGCGTGATGCCGTACTCGGGCGCCTCCCGCTCCGGCACGAACGAGCCGAACAGGCGGTCCCACACGGTCAGCACGCCGGCGTAGTTGCGGTCGATGTAGCGCGGGTTGCGGGCGTGGTGCACGCGGTGGACCGACGGCGTGTTGAACAGCCATTCCACGCGGCGCCAGCGCCTGCCCAGGCGCGTATGCACGAAGAACTGGAACGCCAGGTTCAGGCCGACCGCGAGGATCACCCAGTCCGGCGTGAAGCCGGCCAGCGCCAGCGGGATCCAGAACAGCCACATGCCCGAGAGCGGATAGGTCAGGCTCTGGCGGAACGCCGTCGAGAAATTCATGCCCTCCGACGAATGGTGCGTGACGTGCGAGGCCCACAGCCAGCGCACGCGGTGGCTGGCGCGGTGGAACCAGTAATAGAGGAAGTCCTGCAACAGCAGCAGGAGCAGGAACGACCACCACGCCTGCGGCACCGCCTGCCAGCCGTGCCGGTAGCTCCAGTCGTAGACGGTGCGCACCATCAGCCACAGGAAGAAGGCGTCCGAGGCCTGGTGCATCAGCGCCAGCGCGGCGTTCGAGGCCGAATCGCGCAGGCTGTACACGCCCGGGTCGCGGCGCGCCCAGTACCATGCCTCCGCGCCGATGGTGAGCAGGAACACCGGCGCGAACGCCAGCAGGATCAGGCCGGGATCGAGGGTCGACTGTGTCATGGCGCCAAGTGTTGCCGGTTTCCGGCGTTCATGCCTGGAGGCCGCCCTCTAGACGCGTGCCGGCCCGCGCCGGGCGCCTTGCGCGCCATGCCGCCGCGCCGCCCGCCGCGCGGTCCCGCTGGTGTAAAGTCGAGGGCTGCTTCCGAGGAGAAAGAGACAATGACAGACCTGGTCACCAGCGAGATCCACGGCGGTATCGGCTACCTCACGCTGAACCGCCCGCAGGCGCTCAACGCGCTCTCGCTCGAGATGATTCGCGCCATCACCGAGACGCTCAACGACTGGGCCGCGGCGCCCGAAGTCGCGGCCGTGGTGGTCGCCGGCGCCGGCGGCAAGGCCTTCTGCGCGGGCGGCGACATCCGCTTCTTCCACCAGGCCGCGCTGGCCGGCGACCTCGCCACGCTCGACCAGTTCTTCGTCGAGGAATACGCGCTCAACCACCTGATCCACCGCTACGCCAAGCCCTACATCGCGCTGATGGACGGCGTGGTGATGGGCGGCGGCATGGGCATCTCGCAGGGCGCGCGCCGCCGCCTGGTGACGGACCGCACCAGGATGGCCATGCCGGAAACCAATATCGGCCTGTTCCCCGACGTGGGCGGCGGCTGGTTCCTGTCGCGCACGCCGGGCCGCCTCGGCGAGTACCTGGGCCTGACCGGCGCCGTGATCCATGCCGCCGACGCGCTGCACGCCGGCCTGGCCGACGCCTACCTGCCCGGCAACGCGATGGCCGAACTGGTCGACACGCTGCGCTCGCGCGCGTTCGCCGACGGCGACGCGGTGCTGGCCTGCATCGACGCCGCCACCGCCGCGCACCGCGGCGCCTGCGTGCCCGCGCAAAGCCAGCTGGCCGCGCTGCGGGACGACATCGACCGTCTGTTCGCCGGCGCCACCGTGACCGACATCGTGGCCGCGGTCAGCGACGCCGGCACCGACTGGGCCGCGCAGACCGCCGCCATGCTGCGCGGGCGCTCGCCGCTGATGCTCAACGTCACGCTCGAGCAGATCCGCCGCGCACGCACCATGACGCTCGAGGACGAGCTGCGCATGGAGCTCGACATGATGTATTACGTGTTCCGCCACGGCGACGGCGTGGAAGGCATCCGCGCGCTGGCGGTCGACAAGGACCACGCGCCGAAGTGGCAGCCGCCGCGCCTGGACGAGGTGTCGCGCGAGCGCGTGCGCGCCTTCTTCGACAGCCCGTGGGCGCACGGCGAGCATCCGCTCGCGGCGCTGTAGGCCGGATGGGGCGGGCCTGTTCCCGCCCGGTGCCCGCGGTTTTCTTTCACGCAATTGGATTAAAGTGACGGCTGGACCGGCCGCGGCCGGTCCGCATCACTCCGACATCCATCCTGCAGTGAACGTGAAAGGAATCGCGATGAGCCATCCCCGTGACGTAGCCGTACTGGTAGGCAGCCTGCGCAAGGAATCCTTCAACCGCAAGCTCGCGCTCGCGCTGGCCGCGCGGGCTCCCGCCGGCCTCAAGCTGGAGATCGTGGAGATCGGCCAGCTGCCGCTGTACAACCAGGACGAAGACGGCAGCCCGCCCGCGCCGTGGGTCGCGTTCCGCGACCGCATCCGCCGCGCCGACGCGGTGCTGTTCGTGACGCCCGAATACAACCGCTCGGTGCCGGCCGCGCTCAAGAACGCCATCGACGTGGGCTCGCGCCCCTACGGGCAGAGCGCGTGGGACGGCAAGCCGGGTGGCGTCATCAGCGCATCGCCGGGCGCGATCGGCGGCTTCGGCGCCAACCACCACCTGCGCCAGTCGCTGGTGTTCCTCAACATCCCGGTGCTGCAGCAGCCCGAGGCCTATCTCAGCGGCGTCGACAAGCTGTTCGACGAGCACGGCGGCATCGCCAGCGAGTCCACGCGCGGTTTTCTCGACAAGTACCTGAACACCTTCGCCGGCTGGATCGAGCGCAACGCGCCGCGCTGAGCATCGCGCGCAAACGTTGACGCCCGCTGTCGCAAGGGCAGCGGGCGGGAGGGCAGGTTATCGCTGCCGCGCGCGTGTCGTGGTGCTTGTGGTTCTACTTCCCGCGCTTGAGGTCCCCGGCCGGCCGCTCGCGCGTGCCTGCCGGCGGCTGGCCTGGAAAGCCCTCCGGATAGCTGATGATGCGCAGGCCCGCGACGGCCCTGCGCAACGGCCATGCATGGCGGGCGCCGGTCCTCGCGCCGCCGGTGATCGCCGTCATGGCTTCCCTGTCGAGATCCACGCTGTCCGGCAAATCCTTGATGACGATAACGGCCATGACTTCCTCCTGCATGCGCCTGACGGGCGGCCGCGTGGCCGCGGCGCCGCCCTGGTCAGTATAGGTCACGGGCCTATGCTCCGGGACCGCTGGTGTACCGCTCAGACCGCGGCGTGCGTGGCCGCCCATTGCGCCGGATTGACGTTGATCGCCAGTCCGAGGCCGGAGCCGATCACGCCGACGTTGTTGAGCGTGTTGACGTTGATGCTCTGCAGCTGGGCGATGTTCTGGCTGACGTTGACATTGACGTTGGCCACCGGGCCCAGTCCTTGCAGCCAGTTGTTGGCGCCGCCGCGCACCCTGGCCAGGGACTTGCCGTCGAGATCCTGGGTCAGCGCGAGGTCGCGCACGATGATGGATGACATGATGTTTGCTCCTTGATGGTGGTGGTGTCCGGTGGCGCGGCGGCGGGGCGTGTCCCCGGCCCGCCGCGCGGCGCCGTTCAGCGATAGATGTTGTTGGTGGCGTTCTGGGTGCTGTCGACGTGCGAGCGGATGCCGTCGGCGAAGGCGGTGTTGTTGCCGTTCATGTTGACCACGTTCTGGGTCTGGCCGATCAGCTGCGAGGCGTTGAAGGTCGAGTCGATCTTGACCGCGCTGAACACGGGCAGGACGGGCAGGAAGACCGTGCCGCCGCGCACCGCGCGCATGGCGCGGGCATCGAGTTGTTCGGTGACGGACAGGTCCTTGATGGCGAGGGTGGTAGTCATGGCGGTGCTCCTGGGTTCGGTGAGAGTGTGTGCGCGTGGGCCGGGACTGGCTTAGCGGTAGATGTTGTTGGTGGCGTTCTGCGTGCTGTCGACATGCGAGCGGATGCCGTCGACGAAAGCCGCGTTGTTGCCGTTCATGTTGACCACGTTCTGGGTCTGGCCGATCAGCTGCGAGGCGTTGAAGGTGGAGTCGACCTTGACCGCGCTGAACACGGGCAGGAAGGGGACGAAGCCGCCGCGCACGGCGCGCATGGCGCGGGCGTCGAGTTGTTCGGTGACGGACAGGTCCTTGATGACGAGGGTGGTTTGCATGGTGGTTCTCCTGAGAGCGGTTGGCTGGTTGGGCCGTTGGTGATTGGGACTTCGTTTCGTTTGGTGTTGAGCATCGTTGCTGCGCTCGGGAGGTACAAACGCATGGAGTGTGCCAAGGCGAGCCGGGCCGACGCGGATTGCCCGCAAAGCCAGGCGGCATGCGGGTTTGCGGGTTGGCACCGCACATCCGGCGCGGGGCCGCGCGATGCGATGGCCCCGGCGGCTGGCGGGCCGCGGCCAACACCGCGCCGCCATGTGTTCGTTGGCGCGCGACACCTCGCCACGCCCGCGCGCGCCGCGCGGCGCTTGTGCCGCCTCTGCATCGCCCGTGCGTCGCCCAGGCGATGCACGCGAGGTTTGCGATTGGCATGAGTGCGCACTAGTATCCATCGTGGGCAGGTACTCGCCGGCGGACGGCGGGTAGGCGCTCAATGCGCGACTTCGCGCTACCACGTCGCGGCTGCACCGATGGCTAGCATTCCGGATCTGATACGAACCTTCCAGAGCGGTGGTCTTTCGCACGAAGAGCTGTTTGCCCGCATCGACCGCACCCTGGCCGCGGACCACGCCAGCGCGCGGCAGTTGGCGGACATGCTCAGCGAGGAAAACACGCGCGTGCCGCTGCCGCCCGGCTTCTACGAGGAAGTGCTGCGCCGCATCGAGCGCCGCGGCGCCACGCAGTTCGAGGAAGGCGGCGAAGAAACCCGCATGGAGACCGGGCCGGCGGGCGCGCCTTTCATGTCGTCCTCGCCCGCGTCGTCTCCTTCGTCTCCTTCATCGTCCCCGGCGTCCGCCGAGGGCGCGGGCCAGGCGCTGCCAGCGGGCGAGCCGGCCAAGGGCGTGGGCGATACGCTCAACGGTCGCTTCGTGCTGGAGGAATGCCTCGGCGTGGGTGGCATGGGCACGGTCTACAAGGCGCTCGACCTGCGCAAGCTGGAAGCCTCCGACCGCCGGCCCTACATCGCCATCAAGGTCCTCAACGTACAGTTCCGCGGCCACCCCAAATCGCTGATCGCGCTGCAGCGCGAGGCGCGCAAGGCGCAGACGCTGGCGCACCGGAACATCGTCACCGTCTACGACTTCGACCGCGACGGCTCGGTGGTCTACCTGACGATGGAGTACCTGCAGGGCAAGTCGCTGAACCGCATCCTGCGCGCGCCGGACTTCACCGGCATGCCCTACGCCAAGGCGCTGCCCATCATCACCGGCATGGCGCGCGCGCTGTCCTACGCGCACGAGCGCGGTTTTGTCCACTGCGACTTCAAGCCCGCCAACGTCTTCATCACCGATGCCGGCGAAGTGAAGGTGATCGATTTCGGCATCGCGCGCGTGTTCCAGCAGCCGGCCGACGACGCCGATCCCACCGTGTTCGACCCCGGCACGCTCGGCGGCATGACGCCGGCCTATGCCAGCCCCGAGATGTTCGAGCACCGCGAGCCGGACCCGCGCGACGACATCTACGCGCTGGCCTGCGTGACCTACGAACTGCTCACCGGGCGCCATCCCTACGAGCGGCTCTCGGCCAACCAGGCGCGCAGCGGCGGCCTCAAACTGCAGCGGCCGAAGCTGCTCGCGCGCGGCCAGTGGCGCGCGCTGCGCGCCGCGCTGTCGTTCGACCGCGCCACGCGCACGCCCACCGTGGCGCGCTTCCTGGCGGACCTCGGCGCCGCGCGCGGCGGCATGCCGCCGCTGGCGCGCGTCGGCGCGGCGGCGCTCGCCGGCGTGCTGGTGGCCGGCGGCCTCGGCTACTTCGCGTGGCGCATGCGCGGCGCCGACACCCGGCCGCCGCCTGAGCAGGCCGCCGCCGGCGCGCCCGCGGCGCCAGCGCAGGCCCCGGCGCCGCGGGCCATGTCGATGCAGGCGGTGGCGGCGGTGCTGGCGCGCCAGCCGTGCTCGCTGCTGGCCGCCTCGGCGCGCGGCGAGTACGCGCTGCAGGTGCGCGGTTTCGTGGCCGAGCGCGTCGGCACCAGGCGGCTGCAGGAAGACCTCGGCGCGGTGCCCGGCGTGCAGGCGGTGAACCTCGACGTGCAGCCGCTCGGCGACGACAAATGCGACGTGGCGCGGCTGGTGTCGCCGTACTGGTCCGGGCGCCGCACCGGCGACGCGCTCGCCACCATCCGCACGCGCGCGCGCAACGGGCAGCTCGGCGAAGGCACGCCGCTGGTGGTGGACATCACCACGCCGCCGTTCGACACCTACGTCTACGTGGACTATTACATGGCCGACGGCCGCGTCGTGCACATGGTGCCGAGCAGCCGCTCGCGCGCCAACCAGGCGCCGGCCGGCTACAGCGCGAGCGTGGGCAGCATGGGCGACTGGGTGGTGGGCAGGCCGTTCGGCACGGAGCTGATCGTGCTGCTCGCTACGCCGGCGCCGCTGTTCGACGCGCTGCGGCCCGAGGCGGAGCCGCGGCAGGACTACCTGCGCGCGCTCGACCGCCAGCTCGGGCCGATGGCCGCGAAGTACGGCGAGGACCATATCGGCGCCGACATGGCCCAGATCTCCACGCACGCGCGCTGAGCGCGCGCGGCGGCTACTTCAGGTCGCGCGCGACGCGGAAGCCGTTCTGCGACTGGCGCACGCTGGCGCTGTACTTGAAGCGGGTGGAGGACAGCATGTAGCTGGCGCCCTCCTGCCACGAGCCGCCGCGGATCACGCGCACGCTGCAGCCCGGCTCGTCCCAGGCGCGCCCGTCGGCCGGCGCGCCCTTGTAGGAGACGTGCCAGCAGTCGGCCACCCATTCCCACACGCTGCCGTTCACGTCGTGCAGGCCGAAGCCGTTGGCGGCGAAGGAGCCGGCGTTGGCCGGCGCGTCGGCGCTCCAGGGCTCGCCGCAGTCCTTGCAGTTGGCGGTGCCCTTGCGCATCTGGTCGCCCCACCAGTAGAGCGTGGCGGTGCCGCCGCGCGCCGCGTATTCCCATTCGGCCTCGGTGGGCAGGCGGTAGCGCTTGCCGCTGGCCTTGCTCAGCCACGCCGCGTACTGCTGGGCATCGTCCCAGCTGACGTCGCGCATGGGCGCGTTGCGCGCCGCGCCGGCCACGGTGGCGATGCGCGGGCAGCCGCCGCCGTCGGCGCAGGCATTCCATTGCTCGACCGTGACCTCGTACTTGCCGATCGCGAACGGCTGGCCGATGGCCACGTGATGGGGCGGCTTCTCGGTCGGGTCGCCGCCGCTGCTGCCCATCGTGAAGGCGCCCGCCGGCACGCTGTGCAGCACCGGGCAGGCCGGGCAGTCCTTGAGCTCGCCGGGCTTGACGTCGACCGTGACGGCGCCGCTGGCCACTTCGCGCTGCCTGATTGACGCGGACGACGCAGAGGACGCGGACGAGGGCGCGGATGCGGATGCGGATGTGCCGGCGGCGGGCGCGGGCTGCACCTTGCCGCTCTGCGCGCGTGCCGGCGGCGGCGCGACGGTACCCTGCGCGGTGGACGGCGCCGGCGCGGCGCGCGGCCGCTCGGCGGCAGTCCCCGCATCGGTCTTCGGCGCGCTGGCGCGCAGGCGCTCGATGCGCGCGCGCGCCAGCGGCGCGAAGCGGCCGTTGGGATAGGCCTTCAGGTAGGCCTCGTAGTCGCTGGCGAAATTGCTGTTCTTGATCGATTCCCAGAAGGTCAGCTCGTATTGCTCGTCGCTGTCCTTGGGCAGGATGCCGCGCTGCGCGTACAGCGCCGGCGAGATCCGTGCCGGCTCGGCGGCGCCGGCCGCGGCAAGGCCGGCTGCCGCGCCGGTAGTTGCGTGCGTTGCCGCGCCGAGCGGCAACGGCGCCGCCAGCGCCGACGATACCCACGGCTGCTGGGCGTGTGCGGTCCGCGCGCCGACGATGCGGCCGGCCTCGCGCAGCGCGGACTCGGCGTCGGCGCCGGGCGCGGCCAGCGTGCGCAGCAGCGCCGCGGTGAAGACGCCATGCCGCGCGCCGTCGCTGGCGGTGGCGCCCGGCGCGGCGGCATAGGCGATCACGGTGCCCGCGGGCGCGGCGGGCGGCGTGACGGCGGCGCCACGATAGGGATCGTCCAGGCAGGTGTCGAGGATCAGCACATTGCGCGCGCCGGGCCGCGCCGCCGGCATGCTGGCCAGCACCGCGTCCAGCGCCGTGCCCGCCGTCAGCAGGCGGTGCGGCGCGCGACCGTCGGCATCGACCGGCAGCAGCACCGGCGTGGCACCGGCCGCGAGGCCGTGCCCGGCGAAATAGAACAGGCCCACGCCGCCGCCCGCGAGCCGCCCGCGGAACTCGGCCAGCGCGCGCGCCATGCCCGCGTGGTCGAGGTCCTCGCGCAGCATGACGTCGAAGCCGAGCGCGGCCAGCGTGTCGCGCATCGCGCGCGCGTCGCCGCGCGCGTTCGGCAGCGGGGCGCCGGCATAGGCGGCGTTGCCGATCACCAGCGCCACGCGCGCCGGCTCGCCAGGAATCTGCGTGGTCGCGGCTTCGGCGCGCACGACCGCGGCCAGGCCGACCAGGCACACGACAAGGAGGGTTCGCCACATATGCAGGCCTTGTTCGTACCGCGCGGAAGGTCATCGCCGCGCCGCGCGCCGGCTGTGCCAGTTGTACCGGCCGTGCCGCGCGAAACGCGATGATGCCCGGCCGGTACGGCGGGGCCGCGCTGCGGGTGCTACGGCAGCATGCAGCGCGGGCGGCACCGGCCGGCTCAATCCACCATAGCACAGCGATTGTGAATCCGGAGGTGCTTTGCAGCGCCGGGTGGCGCCGCGAGCCCACCGCCTGCCGCGCGCGCCGCGCGGCAGGGTGCGCCGAGTATCTTTTTGCGTTTTTCCGTTCTAAGCTGGAGGACGAAAATGCTCGGGCGCCGGTCAGGAGCAAGAAAAAATCCACACCGCACACGCGGCACGGATCGTCGTAGGGGAGGGCTTTCAGATGCACAGGCGAACCGTGCTCGGCACCGTGGCAGCAGCGCTGCTGGCTCCGCTGCCCTCGATCTCCTTCTCCACGCCCGCCCCGCCCAATGCCGAGGTCTACATCATCTGGCCGCCCGACGGCGCCGTGATCGACGGCGGCAAGTTCTGGGTGCGCATGGGGCTGCGCAACATGGGCGTCGCGCCCAAGGGCGTGGACATGCCGAACGTCGGCCATCATCACCTGCTGATCGATACCGACCTGCCGCCGATGGACAAGGAAATCCCCAACGACCGCAACCACCTGCACTTCGGCGCGGGCGAGACCGAGGCGCGCATCGAGCTGCCGCCGGGCAAGCACACGCTGCAACTGCTGCTTGGCGATGCCAACCACAAGCCGCACGATCCGCCGGTGTATTCGAAGAAGATCACCATCACCGTCCGATAGGCCGCTGGCGGAACGCGGCGGAAGAAAGTCGGGAGAAAGTCCATGCGTAAGCTCATCCTGGGCGCGGCGCTCGCAGCCAGCCTGCTTCTGAACGGCGGCATGCCGGGCCATGCGGTGGCGGCGGGCCCCACGCCGGCGCCGCCCAATGCCTACCTGTACATCGGCTTCCCCAACAACAACCAGGTGCTGCCGGCCGGCAAGCCGATCAAGGTGTGGTTCGGCCTGCGCGGCATGGGCGTGGCGCCGCGCGGCGTGACGTTTCCCAACAGCGGCCATCACCACCTGCTGATCGACACCGACCTGCCGCCGATGGACAAGGAAATCCCCAACGACCGCAACCACCTGCACTTCGGCGCGGGCGAGACCGAGACCACGATCGAGCTGCCGCCGGGCAAGCACACGCTGCAGTTGCTGATGGCCGACGACAAGCACATCCCGCACAACCCGCCGATCTATTCCCGGAAGATCACGATCTACGTGAAGTGAGCGCGCGGCCCGCGCCGCGCGCGCCATGACCGGACCGCCGCGTCCGGCGGCGTCATTTTCCTCCCGCGCTTTTTCCCCTGTCTTCTTGCGCAAGCGCGCGCCGCGCGCACTTGTCTGCCGGCGGCAGACACCGTGGCGCGATGGTGTTGGTCCGCACCCGTCAGCGCGGCAGTGCGTGCCAGCCCCCGCGATGTGCGGCGCCAAACCGCAAACCCGCATGCCGCCTGGCTTTGCGGGCAATCCGCGTCGGCCCGGCCCGCCTTGGCACACTCCATGCGTTTGTACCTCCCGAGCGCAGCAACGATGCTCAACACCAAACGAACCGAAGTCCCAATCACCAACGGCCCAACCAGCCAACCGCTCTCAGGAGAACCACCATGCAAACCACTCTCGTCATCAAGGACCTGTCCGTCACCGAACAACTCGACGCCCGCGCCATGCGCGCCGTGCGCGGCGGCTTCGTCCCCTTCCTGCCCGTGTTCAGCGCGGTCAAGGTCGACTCCACCTTCAACGCCTCGCAGCTGATCGGCCAGACCCAGAACGTGGTCAACATGAACGGCAACAACGCGGCTTTCGTCGACGGCATCCGCTCGCATGTCGACAGCACGCAGAACGCCACCAACAACATCTACCGCTAAGCCAGTCCCGGCCCAGGTAACCACACCCTCACCGAACCCAGGAGCACTGCCATGACTACCACCCTCGCCATCAAGGACCTGTCCGTCACCGAACAACTCGATGCCCGCGCCATGCGCGCAGTGCGCGGCGGCACGGTCTTCCTGCCCGTCCTGCCCGTGTTCAGCGCGGTCAAGATCGACTCCACCTTCAACGCCTCGCAGCTGATCGGCCAGACCCAGAACGTGGTCAACATGAACGGCAACAACACCGCCTTCGCCGACGGCATCCGCTCGCACGTCGACAGCACCCAGAACGCCGCCAACAACATCTATTGCTGATGCCGCCGCGTCCCGCCCGCCATGCCGGGCGGGACGCGCGCAAGGCGTTTCGCGCCGCCGCCGGGCAAGGCCGCCAGCCTGCAATTTCGGGTTGGATCGCGCCGCGGGCGGATACACAATGAATGCACAGCGTATGGCGAGACCAGCCTGGTTCCTCGCGGGAGACGATCGTGCCTTGCTTGCTTACTCCGTTCGCCGCGCGCGCCGCGCGCGCCACCCTGCCGATGGCGCTGGGGCTGGTACTGGCGCTGGCCGGCTGCGCCGATTTCCGCCCGCCGGTGTACCAGCGCCCCGACACCCCGGCCAAGCCCGAATGGTCGCGCCAGGGCGCGATCACGGTGTCGCCGGCGGACACCATCGTGCCGAACTGGTGGCAGGCCTTCCGCGATCCGTATCTCGACGGCCTGGTCGACAAGGCCATCGCCGGCAACTACGACATCAAGGTGCTGGCCGCGCGCATCAAGGTGGCGGGCGCGCAGATCGCCGAAGTCAGGGCGGGCGCGCTGCCGGTCTTCGACGTGGGCGCCGGCGTGAGTTTCGACAAGACCACCGGGCAGTCGCTGAGCCGGACCTACAACCTCGGCACCCAGGTCAACTGGGACATCGACATCTGGGGCAAGGTCGAGAAGGGCGTGCAGGCCCAGAAGGCGGAGTTCAACGCCACCGAGGCGGACTGGCGTGCGGGCTACCTCACCCTGGTGTCGGCCGTGTCGACCACCTATTTCCAGATCCTGCAGTTCGACGAGCAGAGCGAGCAGCAGGCGCGCACGCTGGCCCGCAACAAGCAGATCCTCGTCACCTACCAGGCCATGTTCCAGAACGGCCTGATTCCCCAGGTCCGCGTGATGCAGCAGCAGGCCGAGATCAACCGCCTGACCAAGGACCTGCTGGAGCTGCGCCGCGGGCGCGATCTCTCCGAGAACGCGCTGGGCACGCTGGTGGGCGTGCCGGCGGGCGTGTTCAAGGTGCCGGCCGGGCGCCTGCAGGAGCGCGTGCAGTTGCCGCCGGTGCCGGCCGGGCTGCCGTCGCAGCTGCTGTCGCGCCGCCCGGACATCGTGGCGGCGGAATACCGTGTGCTCGAGTCGTACAACCTGGTCGGCCAGGCGCGGCTGGCGCAGTTGCCCAGCCTGAGCCTCACGGGGCGCGGCGGCACCTCCAGCTTCGCGCTGACCGATCTGCTCAAGTCCTTCACCTTCGGCTTCATGCCGAGCATCAACCTGCCGATGCTGGACCCGGGCGTGCGCGCCCGCGTGAAGACCTCCGAGGCGCAGACCAAGGTGGCCGAGAGCGAATACGGCCGCACCGTCATCACCGCGTTCGAGGAAGTGGAGAATGCGCTGGTCAACGTGGAGGCGCACAGGAAGCAGCGCGTGGAACTGCAGCAGCAGGTGGCGCAGTTGCGCGTGGTCTCGGCGCAGATCGAGGCGCAGCTCAAGGAGGGCGTGGTGTCGCAGCTCGACGTGTTCGAGGCCGAGCGCTCGCTGCTCGGCGCGCAGCTCGAGTTGTTGGCCAACCACCAACAGATCCTCGCCGACACTGTCACCCTCTACAAGGCGCTCGGCGGCGGGTGGCCCAGCGTGGCCGTGGCCAACGCGCCCGGCGACGGACCGCGGCAGGTGTCGCAGCAGGACGCGAAATAGCCGCGCTGCGCGCGCGGCCGCGCGATTGACTACCGGCGGGCCTGGCCTACTATGTCCTTGTCAGCACGTTCCCGGCGCGGCGGCCTGCGGGCCCGCCCCGCCGCCATGAAAAATGGCTTGCCGCCGGCGCACGCGCATGGCCCAAGCGCTGTTGGTGGTAGCGAAACATGGCTTCAGACCAGGCTCTGATCGACGAGGCGCGGGCGGCGGCGGGGCAGGGCGCGGCGCTTTCGCCGGGGCTGGCGCCGCGGCTCGACATCGTGCTCGCGCCTGTCACGCATCCTGCGCTCGGCGAGATCCGCATCGAGGAGAGCCTGTTTGCCGTGGGGCGCGCCGAAGCGCCTTTCGCCGCCTATCCCGCCGAGGTGGCGGCCGTGCTGTCGCGCCGGCATGCGCGCATCTTCAGCGAGGACGGCGCGGCCTACATCGCCGACCTCGGCAGCAAGAACGGCACCACGCTCAACGGCGCGGCCGTGGCGCAGCAGCCGGCGCGCCTGCGCGACGGCGACGAGCTGCGCTTCGGCAGCGCGCTGGCCTACCGCGTGCGCCTGTGCCCGCGCGCGCCGGCGCCGCCGGCCGCACACCCGCCGGTGGTGCTGACGCTGACGCCGGAACGCGGCGACCTCGGCCTGCAGCCGATCGAGATCACCGGCTTTCCGTTCCTCGCCAGCAAGGCCGACGAGACTTTCGCGCGCTACCGCGACGCCTATCCGCATCAGGTGAACTACGTCTCGCGCCGGCACGCGCACATTTTCCTCAAGGGCGGGCAGCCCTTCGTCGAAGACCTGGGCAGCACCAACGGCACCTTCGTCAACGGCACGCGCGTGGAGGACCATGCGGTGGCGCTGGCCGAGCACGACCTGCTGGCGTTCGGCGGCAACCATTTCGCCTACCGCGTCGGCATGCGGGCCGAGCCCGCGCAGGATGCGACCGTCACCAGCTCGGCCTTGCCGCAGCCGCCAGAAGCCAGCGCCGCGCCGCCGGCCGCCGAGGTGCCGCCGCCGGTTGCCGCCGCGCCGGCGCAGGACCCCGACAAGACCACCTTCGTGGCGGCGCCGGGATCGTTCCTCGACATCTTCTGCGTCGACTACGCCGCGCGGCAGGAAGACGAGGTCAACCAGGAGGCCGTGGCGCCGGCGCAGGGCGCCGCCGCCGACAAGCCGCAGGCGCAGGGCAAGTACGCGCTGGTCATGGCGCGGCTGGCGGCCGGCTTCGGCGCCGGCGAGCGCGCGCAGCTCAGGCGCGCGGCGCGCTGGGGCGCGGCGGCGGCGCTGGCGGGGGTGGCGCTGCTGCTGGCGCTCTATTTCCGCGGCGCGCCCGAGCGCGAGATGAAGGCGCTCATGGCGGGCGGCGATTTCCCGCGCGCCGCCGCCGTGGCCGACGCCTATCTCGCGCGGCATCCCGACAACGCGCAGTTCAAGGCCGCGGGCACCGAGGCGCTGCTGCGCGCGTATGTGCCCGCCTGGATGGGCAAACTGCAGGCGCGCGACTTCGACGGCGCCGACGCGGCGCTGGCGCGGATGAAGACGCTCGGCGCGCACAACGCCGACGCGCGCGCCTTGCTCGACGAGATGGCGTGGCTGGGCCGGCTCGACCGCTTCGTGGCGGGCCGCGGCGGCGTGGACGCGCCGATCCGCATGTATGCCGACGAGGCCGCCATCCGCGGCCTGCTGCGCGACTGGAACGCCGACATCCCCGCGCACCAGCGCGCGCTCGACCGCATTTCCGCCTACGTGCCCGCGTTCAAGGACCGCTACGCGGTGGCGCTGAGCTACGTGCGCAAGCTGCAGAGCGACGATTCCGTCTACCTCGCCGCCATCGACCGCCTCAACGCGGCGCTGGCCACCGGGCTGGCCGGCGATGCGCCGCAGGCGCTGCAGCCCGTGCTGGCGGACTACGCCGAGAAATACCCGCGCCTCGCCGGCATGGACCGCCTCAAGGAAGACCTGCGGCGCTACCTGGAGCTCGACGCCGCCCTGCGCGCGACGGCGCTCGGCCCGGTGGTGGCGCAGATGGCCGGCGCCGGTTTCGTCACGCCGCCGTTCCAGGCGCGCTACCGCGAGCTCGCCGCCGGCCGCCTGCCCACGCCCGAGGTGGCGCGCCTGTACGGCGACGCGGACAAGGCCTGGCGCGCGGGCGATGCCGGCGCCGCCTTCGCGGCCATGCAGCAGATCAAGGGCGGCCCCTGGGCCGAGGCGGCGGCCAGCGAGCTGGCGCGGCGGCAGGCGGTGGCCGCGCAGTTCGGCGAGCTGCAGAAGGGGCGCGGCGGCAGCGGCTACGACGAGCGCCTGCTGTCCTTCTACGCCGTGCTCGATCCGGCGCAGGACGCCTATTTCGTCAAGGCCATCGAGCCGGACGTGGCGGCCATCCACGACACCGCGCTGCGGCGCGCGCAGGTGCTCATGAACGGCGCGCTGGCAAGCTGGCGCCAGTACCGGCGCGACGGCGCGCTCGGCGGCGAGCAGCGCCTGGAGCCGGAGATCTCGGCCAAGTTCCGCGCGCAGGCGCGGCTGCTGTCCGGCGCCAGCGCGCAGGCGCGCCAGGGCATGCGCATCTACGCGCAGCTCAAGGTCGGCGACACCGCGCAGTGGAGCCAGGTGCGCGACGACATCGAGGCGGAGGCCGAGCTGCAGCGCCGCTCGCTGCAGGAGCTGCGCATGGTGCTGAATCCCGCCGTGCTCAAGGGCAAGCTGGCGCTGATCGGCGCCGAGGCGGTGGACGGCGGCGAGAGCGTGGCGGCGGGCGGAGGCAGGGACGGGGAGAAGGACGGCGGGAGGCGCGATGAAGGACGATAACCGCGACAACCGCCTCAAGCCGCTGCACGAGGCGCTTGAGGACCACAGCGCCGAGGGCATCGCGATCCTCAGCGCCGAGCCGCTCAAGATCATGCAGGTCTCGGTGCTGGTGATGGTGCTGCTGGTGCTGTGCGCGCTGGTGTGGTCGTTCGTCGGCCACGCGGATGTGATCGTCACGGCGGACGGCACGCTCGCGCCCGAGTCGGAAGTGCGGCGCTTCTACGCGCCGGTGGACGGCGAGCTGGCCGATCTCTACGTGGCCGAGGGGCAGCCGGTGTCGAAGGACGACGTGCTGGCGCGGCTCAACGCGCGCGGCGCGATCGAGGCGGCCACCAATGCGCTGGAGGCCCAGCTCAAGCTGCAGGACTCCGAGCGCGAGTGGCAGCAGTTCCCGGACAAGAAGCTGCTGATGGAGCGCAAGGCAGCCGCACTCAAGAAGCAGATCGAGGTGGCCGAGCGCCTGCACGAGAACCGCACCGCGGAGGGCACCACGCGCCTGGCCGAGCAGCAGCGCGCGCAGCTGCAGGAAGCGCGCAGCAACCTCGACAACGCGCGCCGCCAGCGCGAGTTCACGCGCCAGGAGCAGGACCGGTACGCGCGCCTGTTCGCGCTGCCGGGCGGCGGCGGGGTGTCGCAGTCGCAGGTGGAGGGCAAGCGCAATGCCGCGGTGGAGGCGGAGAACGCGCTGCGCATCGCGCAGTCGCGCCTGACCGAGCTCGATTCGCGGTTGAGCCAGGAGCTCAACCAGGCCACCGTGCAGCTCGAGGGCAGCAGCCAGGAGTTGACCAACCTGCGCATCCAGTACGACGCCGCGCTGCGCGAGATCAGCAACACCGAGGACAAGCTGCGCCTGCAGGTGCAGACCGCGCGGCTGGTCGCCGAGGCGGCGGCGCGCATCCGCTTCGAGAACATCGACAAGGACAACTTCCTGCTGATCCTGGCGCCGGTGGCCGGCGTCATCACCGACGTGAGCTCCACGCAGCGCGGCGACAAGGTGCAGGCCAACGCGCCGCTGGGCGGCATCGCGCCCAAGGACGCGCGCCCGGTGCTGAAGATTGAGATCGCCGAGCGCGACCGCGCCTTCCTGCGCGAGGGGCTGCCGGTCAAGCTCAAGTTCAATGCCTTTCCCTACCAGCGCTACGGGCTCATCAACGGCACGCTGGAATACATCTCGCCGGCGACCAAGCTGGCGGGGCAGAACCGGCAGCCGGTGTACGAAGGCCGCGTGCGGCTGGCGCAGACGTACTACGCCGTGGCGGACGGCAAATATCCGTTGCGCTACGGTATGACCGCCACGGCGGAAATCGTGGTGCGCGAGCGGCGCCTGATCGACCTGGGGCTGGACCCGTTCCGGCAGGTGGCCGGCTGACGGGCGCGCGGCATGCGGGGCGGGGGCGGGAGGGGCGGCGTGCCCGGCACGGCGCGTGCGGCAACGAGCGAGGAGCACGGAACATGACAGCGATTGTGCGGGTCGACGACGAGATCATCGGCGTCGAGGAGTTCATCCGGGTGCTGAAGCTCACGGGGCAGTTCGAGGGGCTGATCGAGCAGATCGTGCGTGACAAGCTCACCGTGCACGCGGCGCGCAAGCAGCGCATCGGCGTCACCCCCGAAGAGGTGCAGGAGCGCGCCGACCAGTTCCGCCGCGTGCAGGGGCTGCACCGCGCGGCGGACATGAACCACTATCTCGACGTGCTCAACGTCAGCCTGGACGAGTTCGAGACCTTCATCACCGAAAGCCTCTACCAGGAAAAAATGATGGCCGAGGTGACGAACGAGCGCGCGGTGGATGCCTACTTCAAGCTCCATTCGCCGAAGTTCGACAGCATCGAGATCAGCCACATCGTGGTGGACGCCGAAGGCAAGGCCAAGGAACTCATCTCCTACCTGCGCGACGACCCCGACAGCTTCGCCGAGATGGCGCGCGAGCATTCCATCGCCGACACGCGCGAGCAGGGCGGCGCCATCGGCAAGGTGCTGCGCGGCTCGCTGCGCGCCGACATCGAGGCCAAGGTGTTCAACGCCGCCGCCGGCGACCTGCTCGGGCCGTTCCCGTCGGCCGACCGCGCCGTCTTCGAGATCTTCATGGTGAGCGACAAGCACCCGGCCGTGCTCGACGCCGAAGTGGCGGCCGAGGTGCGCCGACTGCTGCGCGAGGACTGGCTGATGGCCAGGGCGCAGGAACATGTGATCGAAGCGCGCTAGCGCGCCGGCGCGGGGGCACCAAGCGATGGAAGCCAGCTCCGAACTGCAGCCGCTCGCCGATTTCCTGGCCGGCGTGGAGATCCTCTCGCCGTTCTCGCGCGAGGAACTGGAGCGGCTGGCGGAGCACGCGCAGGCGCTGACCTACGGCTTCGGCGAGACCGTGTGCAACGCGGGCGACGCGGCGGGCGGCCTGTTCATCGTCAAGGCTGGCTCGGTGCGCGTGTTCAACGAGGACAACGGCAAGGAGGTGAGCCTGGGCGTGCGCAAGGCGCGCGAGGTGTTCGCCGACGTGGCCATGCTGCGCGAGTACCGGCACGAATCGTCGGTGCGCGCGTCGGGCAAGACCGAGCTGCTGTTCATCCCGCGCGGCGTGACCGAGCCGCTGGCGGCGCAGAACCCGGCGGCGATGGCGTTCATCGCCAGCTACGTGGCGATCAGCTCGGCGGGCGGCTTCGTGGCGCGCCTGTTCGACCTGCGCGGCAAGCTCGACAAGGCCGAGCTGGAAGAGGCGGTGCGCAGCGTGGGCGTCAAGCGCATATCGGCCGGCAAGGAGATCCTGCGCCAGGACGCGCGCGAGGACCGCCGCCTCTACGTGGTGCGGCAGGGCGAGGTGCGCATCGTGCGCACCGAGGACGGCGTGGAGTTCCCGCTGGCCACGCTGCGCCAGGGCGACATCTTCGGCGAGCGGGCCTGCGTGATGCGGCAGGAGCAGATCGCCTCGGCCGTCGCCGTGACCGACGCGCGGCTGCTGGTGATCCCGGAAAAGACTGTGCAGCTGATCATCGAGCGCAACCCCAGGCTGCGCGAGGTGCTGGAGGAGCGCATCCGCTTCGTCGACCGCGAGCTGCACCGCCAGAAGAAGCTGGCCGAGCGCCGCAAGCATCCGGTGATGCTGGACCTGGCCTCCAAGCCGGAAATGGGCGAGCGCGTGATCCGCCGCTTCGCGCTGGTCGAGCAGGCCGAGGAAATGGATTGCGGCGCCGCGTGCCTGGCGATGATCTGCCGCCACTACGGCATTCCGATGACGCTGGGCAAGCTGCGCGAGCTGGCCAACGTGACCACGCAGGGCGCCACGCTGGACAGCCTGGCGCGCGCGGGCGAGTCGCTCGGCTTCACCACGCGCGGCGTGCAGTGCACGCAGGATTCGCTGCTGGGCTTCACGCTGCCGTTCATCGTGCACTGGGAGGGCTACCACTACGTGGTGGTCTACGGCGTGTCCAGGCGCTGGGTGTGGGTGGCGGACCCGGCGCTGGGATTCCGCAAGATGCGCGTGGAGGAATTCGAGCGCGGCTGGAGCGGCACCTGCCTGCTGTTTACCGCCGGCGAGAGCATGGCGCAACTGGCGGTGGCGCGCTCGCCGTGGCTGCGCTTCGTCGGCTACCTGGCGCCGTACAAGCGCATCCTGGTCCATCTGTTCATGGCGACCTTCGTGATCCAGGTGCTGGGCGTGGTGCCGCCGCTGATCATCCAGAACATCCTCGACGGCGTGGTGGTGCACCAGAACGTGGGCCTGCTCAATCTGCTGATCGTGGGGCTGATCGTCTCCAACGTGTTCTCGCAGCTGATGTCCACGGTGCGCGCCTATCTCGCCAACTTCATGGTGCGCAACATGGACTTCGCCATGATGTCGCATTTCTTCCGGCACACCATGTCGCTGCCGTTCTCGTTCTTCGCCAAGCGCAAGACCGGCGACATCTTCGCGCGCTTCCAGGAGAACCAGACCATCCGCGCGTTCCTGACCGAGTCCACCGTGACCACCGCGCTCAACCTGCTGATGGTGTTCATCTACTTCACCATCATGTTCCTCTACAACGTCAAGATGACGCTGGTGCTGCTGGCCTTCGTGGTGCCGATCGCGGCGCTCACGGTGCTGGCCACGCCGCGCGTGAAGGCCTACGCGCGCGAGGTCTTCACCACGTCCACCGAGGCCCGCTCCTACCTGATGGAGACGCTGGGCGGCGTGGAGACGGTCAAGGGCATGGGCATCGAGCGCGCGGTGCGGCTCAAGTGGGAAAAGAAGTACGCCAAGGCGCTCGAGCTGCAGTACAAGGCGCAGGCGTTCCATATCGTGGTCGGCCTGGCCAGCCAGCTGCTCAATGCCGCCACCACCATCGCCGTGCTGTGGGTGGGCGCCAACCTGGTGCTGCAGCGGGAGCTGACCATCGGCCAGCTGATCGCCTTCAATGCCTTCATGGGCAGCGTGCTGGCGCCGCTGATGGGACTGGTGTCGCTGTGGGGCCAGCTCAACGACGCCGGCGTGGCGATGGAGCGCCTGGGCGACGTGCTCGACCTGGACCCGGAGCAGAAGCCGCAGGACCTGCCCTCGCGCGTGATGCTGCCCGACCTGCAGGGCGAGATCAGCCTGGACGGGGTGTATTTCCGCTACGGCGGCAACGACACGCCCTACGTGCTGGAGAACATCAGCTTCAGCATCAAGCCCGGCGAGCTGCTGGCCATCGTGGGGCGCAGCGGCTCGGGCAAGACCACGCTGGCCAAGATGCTGGTGGGCTTCTACGTGCCCAGCGAGGGCAAGATCACGGTGGACGGCTACGACCTCGGCGTGATCGACAAGGAGTATTACCGCGCGCAGATCGGCTACGTGATGCAGAGCAACCTGCTGTTCTCCGGCACCATCGCCGAGAACATCGCCTGCGGCGACGACAGCCCGGACCGCCGCCACATCGAGGAAGTGGCCAAGATGGCCGACGCGCACGCCTTCATCAGCAAGCTGCCGCTGGGCTACGAGCAGGTGGTGGGCGAGCGCGGCATGGGCTTGTCCGGCGGGCAGATCCAGCGGCTGTGCATTGCGCGCGCGCTGTACCACGACCCGCGCCTGCTGGTGTTCGACGAGGCCACCTCGGCGCTGGACACGCAGTCCGAGAGCAATATCCTCGGCAACATGCAGGACATCCTGCGCGGGCGCACCGCGGTGATCATCGCGCACCGGCTCAGCACGATCATGCGCGCCGACAAGATCCTGGTTTTGTACGAAGGCGGCATCGTGGAGCAGGGGCGGCACGAGGAACTGCTCGAGCGCAAGGGCATGTACTACCAGCTGGTGCAGAAGCAGTTGAGCGCGGCCTGAACATGGCTTGAGCATGGCTTGAGCGTCGGCGCGCAGGGGGAGGGCGAGATGAAGTTGTTCAACCAGGGCGGCGCGGTCGGCAGCACCCTGTCCTACGCCGGGCTGATCGAGAAGATCGAGATCCTGCGCTCCACGCTGCGCTGGGCCTCCAGGCTCGAGCGCGCCGACATCGAGAAGCTGCTCAAGCAGGCCACCACGCTGCGCGACGAGGTGATGCAGCTGTCGCACAAGGAGCGCTTCGTGCAGGCCGCGGTGGCCGAGCCGGCCGAGCCCGAGCCGGCGGCCGACCTGGCCCCGCGCGAGCGCCGCCAGGCGCTGCTGGAGCGCAGCTTCATCTTCGAGGGCACGTTCGGCGACAACCCCAAGCTGCTGGAGGCGCTGGAGATCGCCGAGAAGGCCGCGCCGACGCACCTGCCGGTGCTGATCGACGGCGAGAGCGGCACCGGCAAGGAGCTCATGGCCAAGGTGATCCATGCCAACGGCTCGCGCACCGACAAGCCGTTCATCTCGGTGAACTGCGGGGCGATTCCCGAGAACCTGATCGAGTCCGAGCTGTTCGGCCACAAGAAGGGCGCCTTCACCGGCGCGGCCAGCGATCGGCGCGGCAAGTTCGAGAGCGCGCACACCGGCACCATTTTCCTCGACGAGATCGGCGAGCTGCCGCTCACCGGGCAGGTCAAGCTGCTGCGCGTGCTGGAGGCGCACGAGATCCAGCGGGTCGGCTCGGACGAGACTATCTCGGTGGACACGCGCATCGTGGCGGCGACCAACCGCGACCTGCGGCGCCTGAGCGAGGAGGGCAAGTTCCGCGAAGACCTGTTCTACCGCCTCAGCGTGATCCACGTCACGCTGCCGCCGCTGCGCGAGCGCCGCGACGAGATCGCGCTGCTGGTGGCATTCTTCGGCGACGAGGCGGCCGGCTCGCTCAAGCGCCGCCCGGTCAAGCTGACGCCGCGCCTGCGCGATTTCCTCATGAATTACGCCTACCCGGGCAATATCCGCGAGCTGCGCAACCTGATGTACCGGGTCTCGTGCCTGGCCGGCGATACCGCCGACCTCGAGCACCTGCCGCAGGACATCCGGCCGCGGGCGGCCGGCCCCGCGCTGGTGGCGGGTGGCGTGGCGGCGGCCGGCGGAGTGGACGCGACCACCGCGACCTCGCTCAGCGAAGCCAAGCGCGCCGCCAGCGACGAGGCCGAGCGCGCCTTCCTCGAACGCGGCCTGCACGAAGTGGGCGGCACCGTGGCGGAGCTGGCCAGGCGCTTCGACATGAACCGCTCGCACCTGCAGATGCTGCTCAAGAAGCACGGCATCCATTCGAAGGATTTCCGCCACCAGGCCGCGCAGGGCGGCAAGGCGGGCTAGGGGAATGGCCGGCCCCGCGCCTAGAGCGCGGGATTCACCATTGTCTTGTCGTTGGCGTAGAGGTCTTCGGCGCGCGCCACCACGGCGGAGATATTGTCGTGGCCGCCGCGCTCCAGCGCCGCCGTCACCAGGGCCTGCGCGGCCAGTTCGCAGTCGCCGCAGGCCAGGAAGCCGGCGATCTCCGGATCGCGCAGCTCGTTGCTGATGCCGTCGCTGCACAGCAGGAACATGTCGCCGTCGGCCGCCTCCATCCAGGTCTGCTCCAGTTCCAGCGAGGCATTTGCGCCCACCGCGCGCGTGATGGTGTTGTGCGCCGGATGGTGGAGCGCTTCCTCCGCCGTGATCAGGCCGCGCGCCTTGAGCTCCTCCACGCGGCTGTGGTCGCGCGTCAACTGGGTCAGGTGCGCGTCGCGGTACAGGTAGATGCGGCTGTCGCCGGCCCACAGGCAGCCGCAGAAACGCTCGCAGGCCATCAGCACGACCACGGTGCTGCCGATGCGCCGCACCTGCCGGCGCGTGGCCTCGGCCAGCAGCGCGCGGTTGACTTCCAGCAGCGCCGCGCGCGCATCGTCGAGCAGGCCTTCCAGGCTGCGCGGCTCGCCCAGCCGGTCCAGCGTTTCCACCACCAGGTTGCTGGCATAGTCGCCCACCGCGTGGCCGCCCATGCCGTCGGCCACGACCCAGAGCCCGCGCTCGGGCCGGGACAGGCAGGCATCTTCGTTGCGCTCGCGCACCAGGCCGACGTCGGTGCGCGCGGCTGAAGTCCAGCGGAATTGCGATGCACAGGTCACGATCGTCTCCGTTGCGCGGGCCGGCCGGCGCGCGCCGGCCGGCCCGGTCGCATGGACGCGGGCGCGGCCGCGCGTCGCGCCCCGGGCGGGCTCAGATGTGCCCGTCGTTGCGCGCGCCTTGTCCCGCCTGCACATTGATGTTCGCGCCCGGTGCCGAATTGCGAACGTCGATGTTCTGGAACTGATTCACCATCTGATCAGCATAGAAGCTGTTGTTGATCTCGTAAAAGTTGACGACGGGGCCGAGGCTCGGCCTGGCCGGCTGGTAGGGCTGGATCCAGCCGAATACCCAGGGCGCGCCGCCGCCGCGGATGGCCGACATGGCGCGTCCGTCGAGCGTGCGGTCGTTGTAGAGGTCGTGGATGGCGAGCGATGCCATGATCGGTCTCCGGTGGTGGTTGCGGGATGGTTGCGCGATGGCCATGATGCCGTCCCCCTTCCATCAGCAAGGCGCATGCCAGTGCGGCGCCGGCATCCGGCGCGCGCGCCGCGCCAGCCCGGAACCGCCAGCCGGCGCGGCCTGCGGCCCGGCGTGGGCCGATGCGGCGCGTGGCCGCGCGCGCTGGCGAGTTGGCGGTGCGCCAACATGGGCGCCGGAACTGGTGGCTGCGGCCCGTCTGTTTCCGTGCCGCGCCGCGCGTTCGCGCGATGGCGGTTTCGGTGTGCTTCGGATTCGCGTCGGCGCGGCGCGTCCGCTTGCCGCCGGGTGCGCGCAGTGACGGCGCGCGGCCAACACAAAGCGCGCCGGGATGTTGGGCTGCCCACGACATTCTTGTGGCGCCGGTCCCGCCGTTTTTCCCGCTTTCCCTGATGACGCCTGAGCCGGTGGCCGATGGCACGGTTGATGCGGATATGGCTGCAACCAGCAGGCAATGCCTGCAGCAAGCAAACAGATCCGAGGCCGCCATGAACCACCAAGACCAACGCCACGCCGAAGCCGCCGAAGCCGCCGAAGCCGACTACCCGCTCGGCGCGCACCTCGTCACCGAACGCCGCGGCTACGCCCATCACGGCATCTACATCGGCGAGGGCAAGGTGGTCCACTACGCCGGGTTCGCCGGCTCGCTGCATCGCGGCCCGGTGGAAGAAGTGAGCCTCGAACACTTCGCCGCCGGCCACGCGGTCAGCGTCAAGGCCAACCCCTGCGCCCGCTACGTCGGCCGCGAAGCCGTCGCGCGCGCCCGCTCCCGCCTTGGCGAAGACGACTACCGCCTGCTCACCAACAACTGCGAGCACTTCTGCTCGTGGTGCCTGCTGGGCCAAGCCCGCAGCGAGCAGGTCGAAGCGTGCCTGCACCATCCGGCCGTGGCGGTGCACACGGTCGTGGTCCTGCTCAGGACGCTGATCGAAACCGAATGGCGCGGCGCCCACTTCGGCGCCCGCATCGCCTGAACCTGCCAGGAGACTGACATGCAAACGACCCGGGTATCCCTGCGCGGACTGATCGACAAGTGGCTCGGCGCGCGGCTGGCCGCGCCGGCGCGCATCACGCGCGTGCGCGGCGCGCGCGCCGGGCAGGGCGGCTGCGTGCGGGTGGAGGTGGCGGGCCCGTCCGGCCAGCTCTCGATGTTCTTCTTCCGGCATGGCGACTGCGGCTGGTGCGTGTTCCCGCCGTCGCTGAATGCGGCTTGACGGCCCGCCCCGGCCGGCGCGGTTCCATCTATGATGGCGTCATGCCCGGCGGAGGGAGGGAGCGATGGAGCGCACATTCGAATATGGCGGTTACGCCGTGCTGGCCCGCGCGGTGGCGTGCGCCGGCGGCGGCTTCTCGGCCACGGTGGTGATCGCCGACGCATTCGGCGGCGATGCCCCGCAGGTTTCCTTCGAGGAGGACGCCGGCATCGCGCCCACCGCGGAGGCGGCGCTGGCGCTGGCCGAAGCGTCGGCCATGCAGACCATCGACGCGGGGCGGGTGAACTAGGCCGGGGGTCGAAGCGGCATCGTCAGGCGGATGCCGGCCGCGGCAGCGCGCCGGCGCGCGCTGCCGTATACTCTTGGCCTTCCTTTCTTCCTGGCTGGCCGCGCGATGCGCGGTCGTTTGACGCCGTAGCACGATGAATCCAAATTCCCGCCGTATTTCCGTCGCCCCGATGATGGACTGGACTGACCGCCACTGCCGCATGTTCCACCGGCAGTTGAGCCGCCATGCCTGGCTTTACACGGAGATGGTCACGACCGGGGCGCTCCTGCATGGCGACGTGAAGCGGCACCTGGATTTCGATGCGGCGGAGCAGCCGGTGGCCCTGCAGCTCGGCGGCAGCGAGCCGGCGGACCTGGCGGCGGCCGCCAGGCTTGGCGAGCAGTGGGGTTATGCCGAGATCAACCTCAATTGCGGATGCCCATCCGAGCGCGTGCAGCGTGGCGCGTTCGGCGCCTGCCTGATGGCCGAGCCGGAGCTGGTCGCGGACTGCGTGAAGGCGATGCGCGATGCGGTGTCGGTGCCGGTGACGGTCAAGCACCGCATCGGCATCGATACGATCGAGCACTATGACTTCGTGCGCGATTTTGTCGGCAAGGTCGCGGCAGCAGGCTGCGAGACCTTTATCGTGCATGCGCGCAATGCGATCCTGAAGGGCCTGAGCCCGAAGGAGAACCGCGAGGTCCCGCCGCTGCGCTATGAGGTGGCCTACCAGTTGAAGCGCGAGTTTCCGCACCTCGAGATCCTGATCAACGGCGGTATCGTGACGCACGACGAGATGGGCGCGCATCTCGCGCACGTGGACGGCGTGATGATCGGCCGCGAAGCCTATCACCAGCCCTATGTGCTGGCCGAGGTGGATACGCGCTTCTATGGCGCGCGGACGCCGGTGCCGTCCCGGCTCGAAGTGGAGCTGGCGATGCAGCGCTATATCGGCGACCTGGTGGAGCAGGGCGGTTATATGGGCGCGGTCACGCGTCACATGCTGGGCCTGCACCGTGGCATCCACGGCGGGCGCGGCTGGCGGCGTGTGCTGTCCGATGCGCGCCGCATGCATGCGGTACGGACGCGCGCGGGGGTGGACGCCATGTTCGAGGAAGCCCGCGCGCATTTGCAGCCGGGCGGCGAAGTGTCGCTCGAGGCGGCCTGAGCGCACGCTGCTGGCCCGCCGCGGGTCGAGTTTTTCCTCTAACTTCGAATATGGTTTTCATGCAGGCGAGGCGCAGGGCGCAGCGACGGGCACTTGACCTCGCCAGCGGCCCGCTTTGCCGCGCCGGCAAAGGGATTCCCCTAATTCGTGCGGGAGCGGCAAATTCATACACTGTGCTTGCCCTCGAATACGGGGCTTTCTTCAACTGATTATTAAGCCCGCCTTGCGCGGGCTTTTTTTTGGCGCAACCGGTGGCTAATGCCATTGGATATTGGCGGCAATATGGCGCGGATTTTTGGTGTGGTCTTCCGTTTACCCTGATGGTACGAACGGGAAATGGCGTCTAGATTACTAGAGCCTTCAGGGCAATTGAGATCGCTAATTGGAGGGCCCGCGCTGCGGGCTCTTTTTTTTCGCCGGCCAGCGGTCCGCCGTGGCTGCGGTGGCGGTCCGCCGCGCTACTTCGATCGCTCGCTCGAAATGCCGATGTCCACGGTGCCGTAAGTGGTGATGCCGGAGCCGCTGCCGTCGCCGGCCGGGCTGGCACAGCCGCCGGCGAGGACGAGGACGGCACAGGCGGCCAGCAGGCTCCGTGCAAAGTAGTTCATGATGACCTTCCGGGGTCGCGGCGGATGCCGCGTTCCTGTTTGGGCGCCGGATCGCGGGGTTTGGTTCCTGGCCGGGTCAGCCGATGACAAACCGGTGCAGCAGCAATACCGCGATGGCGGGGCAGGCCAGCACCAGGCCGCCGACAAACGGAAAGCGTTGCGACCAGATGCCGATCAGGGCGGGGATCGCGGCAATCGGTCCGAGGACATCCATCAGCAGCGACAGCATGCCATTGGCATGAGGGCCATTCGCCGCCGCCGGCAGCTCGGCCGCGGCGGGCGAGCCGAACAGGCCGTAGGCGCTGCCGAAAATGAGAGCCACGAGGCAGAGGGAGGCTGCGAGCTTGAGGGTGTGCTTGGTGCTGGAGGTGGGCCGCATCACTGTTCTTCCGTGGGGCCGAGGGGCCGGCGGCGGGTGGCAAGGCAACTGGCGCGTCTCGGCGATGCTTGCAAAAATAGCGCAATCTGCACCTATTCCTACTGAGACTTTTCTAATTCAGAGTTAAGCCGGTCCGGTTCTGGTGAGGCCGCCGCGGCTGCGTGTCGAGGTTGCCGTCGCCTGATCGTGTCGTTGCGGGCGGGGTTGGATGGGCGCCCTCAGGTAGTCCGTGACGACGGCGCAGGCCATGCGGACGGTCTTGTTGTCTCTGTGGCTCGATGAGGAGGCATGACGGAGCCATGCCCTTCGCGTGCCGACATTCGTGAGTGCCAAATATGCGTCATAGTCAACTTATGGCGGTAGCACAGAATTATTTCAGAAAACGCTTGCCAAGGCTCGATTGGGGCCTTAATATTCGCTCCCTCGCAACACGAAGCTTGTCTGCAAAGGCAG
>NZ_JBYTEL010000031.1:0-59622 GCF_058789195.1 Cupriavidus sp. FW216-B1
CCCCCCCCCCCCCCCCCCACCCCCCCCCCCCCCCCGCGCTGGTTCGCTCAAACGTCCTGCGAGATCGGCAGGTCCACGTCGCCCTTGATGTGCTTGACGGGGCCGTCCGCGCTCGGGCGGATGTCGAAGTCGAAGATCTGCGTGGGCAGCCACAGCGTGGCGCAGGCGTTGGGGATGTCCACCACGCCGCTGATGTGGCCCTGCACCGGCGCCGTGCCGAGGATGGAGTAGGCCTGCGCGGGCGAGTAGCCGAACTTGGTCATGTACTCGATGGCGTTGAGGCAGGCCTGGCGGTAGGCCACGTGCACGTCGAGGTAGTGCTGCTGGCCGGCCTCGTCCACCGAGATGCCTTCGAAGATCAGGTAGTCGTTGTAGTGCGGCGTGATCGGGCTGGGCTTGAAGATCGGGTTCTTGATGCCGTACTTGGCCATGCCGCCCTTGATCAGCGACACGCGCATGTGCACCCAGCCGGCCATCTCGATGGCGCCGCAGAAGGTGATTTCGCCGTCGCCCTGCGAGAAGTGCAGGTCGCCTACCGACAGGCCGGCGCCGTCCACGTAGACCGGGAAGTACACCTTGGCGCCGCGCGACAGGTCCTTGATGTCGCAGTTGCCGCCGTGCTCGCGCGGCGGCACGGTGCGCGCGCCGTGCGCGGCGGCCTGGTCGCGCGCGTCGCCCTGCAGGCGGCCCATGTGCGCGGTGGCGGCGAAGGGCGGGTTGGCCAGCGGCGGCACGCGCGCCGGCTCGGTGGCGATGAAGTCCAGCTCGCGCTTGTTCCAGGTCTCCAGCATGGCCTTGTCGGGCAGGCAGCCGATCAGGCCCGGGTGGATCAGCCCGGCGAAGTTGACGCCCGGGATGTGGCGCGACGAGGTGTAGAGGCCGTGGAAATCCCAGATCGATTTCTGCGCGAGCGGGAAGCGGTCGGTCAGGAAGCCGCCGCCGTTCTGCTTCGAGAAGAAGCCGTTGAAGCCCCACTGGCTTTCGGCCTTGGCGCCGATGTCGAGCAGGTCCACCACCAGCAGGTCGCCGGGCTCGGCGCCTTCCACGCCGACCGGGCCGGACAGGAAGTGCACGATCGACAGGTCGATGTCGCGCACGTCGTCGGCCGAGTCGTTGTTCTTGATGAAGCCGCCGGTCCAGTCGTAGGTCTCCAGGATGAAATCGTCGCCGGGCTTGACCCAGCAGGCCATCGGGATGTCCGGGTGCCAGCGGTTGTGGACGTCGGGGTTCTCGTACGGGGATTGGGCCAGGTCGACCTTGATCAGGGTGTCCGTCATGACATGCCTCCAGTGTTGGCGTGAGGGGATGGGGTCGGAAAGCGTCGTAAAGGGTCGGAAAGCGGTCTACACCGACAGCAGTTGCCGGATGTGCTCGACGTCGGTGCTGTCGCGCTGGGTCTCGTGCACGAAGCGCCCGCCTTCGATCACCAGCAGGCGGTCGGCCACGTCGAGCGCGAAGCTGAGCACCTGCTCGGAGAAGACGATGGTGATGTCGCGCGTGCGGCGGATCTCCAGCAGCGCGCGCGCGATGTCCTTGATGATGGAAGGCTGGATGCCCTCGGTGGGCTCGTCGAGCAGCAGCACCTTGGGGTTGGCCACCAGCGCGCGCGCGATGGCGAGCTGCTGCTGCTGGCCGCCGGACAGGTTGCCGCCCTTGCGCCGGCGCATGTCGAACAGCACCGGGAACATGGCGAAGATCTCCTCGGGGATGCGGCGCGTCCTGCCCTGCTCCATGCCGGTGAGGATGTTCTCCTCCACGGTCAGGTGCGAGAAGATCATGCGGCCCTGCGGCACGTAGGCCAGGCCGGCGCGCACGCGGCGGTAGCTTTCGTCGTTGGCCACGTCGCGGCCGTCCACGCAGACCTGCCCCGAGCGCACCGGCAGCATGCCGATCATGGCCTTGAACAGCGTGGTCTTGCCCATGCCGTTGCGGCCCATGATGGCCACCGTCTCGCCCTGCGCGGCGGCGAACGACACGCCGTGCAGCGCCTCGCTCTGGCCATAGTTCACGACCACGTTGTCGACTGTGAGCATGCTGGTTTCCTCCGGTAAAGTGGCCAGCATCAGTGGCCGAGATAAACGTCGATCACGCGCGGATCGTTCTGCACCTGCTCCATCGAGCCTTCCGCGAGGATCTTGCCCTGGTGCATCACCGTGACCTTGTCGGCGATGCGCTTGACGAAGTCCATGTCGTGCTCGATCACGATCACCGCGCGCCCGCGGCTGATGCGCTTGAGCAGCTCGGCGGTCTGCTCGCGCTCGCGCACGCTCATGCCGGCGATGGGCTCGTCGAGCATCAGTAGCTGCGGCTCCTGCATCAGCAGCATGCCGATCTCCAGCCACTGCTTCTGCCCGTGCGAGAGCTGCGCGGCCTCGCGCCCGAGCGCGTCGCCCAGGCCGATCTCGGCGGCCACGTCGGCCACGCGCTGGCGCACCTCGGGCGTGGTGCGGAACATCAGCGCGCCGAACACGCCGCGCCCGCGCGGGAACGACACCGCGAGGTTCTGGAACACGCTGAGGTTTTCGTAGATGGAGGGCGTCTGGAACTTGCGGCCCACGCCGGCGCGCACGATGCGGTACTCGGCCAGTCCGGTCATCTCGCGGTTGGCGAACTTGATGCTGCCGCCGGTGGCGCGCGTCTTGCCGCAGATCAGGTCGAGCAGCGTGGTCTTGCCGGCGCCGTTGGGGCCGATGATCACGCGCAGCTCGTCGCGGTCCACGTAGAGCGTGAGGTTGTCGATGGCGCGGAAACCGTCGAAGGAAACGGTCAGGTCCTCCACCGCCAGCATGAAATCGGTATTGCTCATGGCGTCTTCCTCGCGTTCAGGCGCGCTGCCGCGCGCCGGCTTCGGTGGTCCCGGCGTCGCCGGCGGCGGCCGGCGATGCCGGTGTGGCGGCGTGATCGCGGCGCGCCATGTACTTGCGGTAGAGGCCGGCCAGCCCGTCGGGGAAGGCCACCACCACGCCGATGAACAGCGCCGCCATCAGGAACAGCCACAGGTCCGGGAAGCTCTCGGAGAAATACGTCTTGCCGAAGTTGACCAGCAGCGTGCCCCACACCGCGCCCACCAGGCTCATGCGCCCGCCCACCGCGGCGAAGATCACCATCTCGATGGACGGCACGATGCCGACGAACGACGGCGACATGAAGCCCACCTGCAGCGTGAACAGCGCGCCGCCCACCGCCGACAGCGCCGCGGCCAGGCAGAACACGAAGACCTTGAACATGGCCACGTCGTAGCCGGAGAAGCGCACCCGGTCTTCCTTGTCGCGCATGGCCAGCAGCAGCACGCCGAGCTTGCTGCGCTGGATCCAGCGGCACAGCGCGATGGCGCCGAACAGCAGCGCCACGTTGGCGAAGTACAGCGCCACCTTGGCGCCGTCGCCGCGGATGTCCCAGCCCAGCATGGTCTTGAGGTCGGTGATGCCGTTGACGCCGCCGGTGTAGCCCTGCTGGCCGATGATCAGCACCGACAGGATCAGCGCCACGGCCTGCGTGATGATGGCGAAGTAGACCCCGCCCACGCGCCGGCGGAACATGGCGAAGCTCACCACGAAGGCCAGCGCCACCGGCACCGCGATCACGCCGGCCAGCGCGAACGGAAGGTGGCGGAACGGCTCCCACCACCACGGCAGCGCGGTGATCTGGTTCCAGTCCATGAAGTCGGGGATGCCGGGCGTGGACTGGATCGCGGTGCTCTTGGGGTCGGACGCCTCGAGCTTGAGGAACATCGCCATCGCATAGCCGCCGAGGCCGAAGAACACGCCCTGGCCGAGGCTGAGCACGCCGCCGTAGCCCCACAGCATGACCAGCCCGACGGCGACGAAGGCGTAGCTGAGGTACTTGCCGACCAGGTTGAGGCGGAACACGTCGAGCGCCAGCGGCATGATGACCACCAGCACCAGCGCCAGCAGCAGGTAGCCCGAGAGCTCGCTGCGCAGCAGGCGCAGCGGCAGGGACGGGCGGCGCGGCGCCGGCGCGGCGGAGGAGGACGGAGAAGAGGAAGGGGCGGAGGGAGACATCACAAGCTCCTGGGGCGGTCCGGTTCGAGTCGGTGCGGTTCGGTGGAAGGGCGGTGGTGCGTCAGCGCCGCACCGCCGGCGCGAACAGGCCTTGCGGGCGGATCATCAGGATGGTCACGATCAGCAGCAGCGTCAGCACGCGCGCCATCGAGCCGGTCAGGAAGAACTCGCTGATCGACTGCGCCTGCGCGATGCCGAAGGCCGAGGCCACGGTGCCGAGCAGGCTGGCCGCGCCGCCGAAGGTCACCACCAGGAACGAGTCGACGATGTACAGCGAGCCGCTGGTGGGCCCGGTCGAGCCGATCGTGGTGAAGGCCGCGCCGGCCACGCCGGCGATGCCGCAGCCGATGGCGAAGGTCAGGCGGTCGGTGCGGCGCGTGTTGATGCCGGCGGCGTTGGCCATCGGCCGGTTCAGCGTGGTGGCGCGCACGCGCAGCCCCCAGCGCGAGCGGTACAGCGCCAGCCACACCATGCCGGTGACGAACAGCGTGAGCGCCATCACGAACAGGCCGTTGATGGGAATGTCGAGGCCCGCGGCCGGCGCCCACGAGCCCATCAGCCACTCCGGCAGCGTGGGGCTGACCTCCTTGGGGCCGAAGGTGGAGCGGAAGGTCTGCTGCATGCCCAGCGACAGGCCCCAGGTGGCCAGCAGCGTGTCGAGCGGGCGGCGGTAGAGATGGCGGATCAGCGCCCACTCGGCCACCCAGCCCGCGCAGAACGCCAGCACGAAGGCCGCGCCGATCGCCAGCGGGAAATAGAACGGCATCCACGACGGCGCCAGGCGCTCGGTCAGCGTGGAAGCGAGGAAGATGGTGTAGGCGCCGATCGTCATGAACTCGCCGTGGGCCATGTTGATCACGCCCATTTGCCCGAAGATGATGGCCAGGCCCAGCGCCATCAGCAGCAGCACCGAGAACAGGCTCAGGCCGGCAAAGCCCTGCATCAGGCCGATGTTCAGCATGTCGGTTAGATTCATGTCGCGCTCGCCAAGGAAAGAATGCAGAGAAG
Organism: Cupriavidus sp. FW216-B1; assembly: GCF_058789195.1. Classification (NCBI taxonomy): domain Bacteria; kingdom Pseudomonadati; phylum Pseudomonadota; class Betaproteobacteria; order Burkholderiales; family Burkholderiaceae; genus Cupriavidus; species Cupriavidus sp. FW216-B1. The sequence continues at coordinate 5,031 of NZ_JBYTEL010000031.1, forward strand.
ACGCCGGACGAAGGCGTCGGTTATCGGTTTTCGGGGCGCAGAACAAGCGAAGCCGATGGTCTTGTCCCGCGCGGCAGCATTGGCCGGCCTCCGCCCTCTCCCCCGGCCCCTCTCCCGCGGGCGGGAGAGGGGAGAACCCCCCGGGGCGATTGACGAAGCCGGCGAACGGGCCCACACCGCGAGAGCTGGCCCAAGCAAGGTGTCCTCCCTCTCCCCTCACGGGGAGAGGGCCGGGGAGAGGGGCGGTTTAGCAAGGAGCCACATCAAGCGGGGCCAGCGGTGTTGTCCAGCGCAGAGGCGAGAAACGAAGCCGCCGGTTTTTTCCAGCACGGCGGCATTCGCAATCTCCCGCCCTCTCCCCCGACCCCTCTCCCGCAAGCGGGAGAGGGGAGCCAACCAGGCTTTACTGATACCCCTTCGGAAACGGATTCGGCGGGATCAGCTGCGGCGACTCGGCCACCACCTTGAACTGTCCGTCGAGCTGCGCCAGGCCCACGCGCGTCTTGCTCCACAGGTGGTGGTTGGGGTCGACCTTGACGAAGCCTTCCGGCGCGGTCTTCAGCTCGATGCCGGGCGAGGCGGCCACCACCTTGTCGATGTCGAAGCTGCCGGCCTTCTCCACCGCGGCCTTCCACAGCCACGGGCCGAGATAGGCGGCCTGGGTCACGTCGCCGATCACCGACTTGGCGCCGTACTTGGCCTTGAAGGCTTCCACGAAGGCCTTGTTGTTGGGGTTGTCGAGCGACTGGAAGTACTTCATGGCCGCGTAGAAGCCGGCGATGTTCTCGCCGCCGATGCCCAGCACTTCGTCCTCGGTGACGGAGATGGTCAGCAGGAACTGCTTGTCGGCGGTGATGCCGGCGGCCTTGAGCTGCTTGTAGAAGGCCACGTTGGAGCCGCCCACCACGATGGCGTAGATGCAGTCCGGCTTGGCCACCTTGATCTTGTTGATGAGCGAGTTGAAGTTGGTGTGGCCCAGCGGGTAGTACTCCTCGCCCACCACCTTGAGCTTGAGGAAGTTCTCGATGTGCTTGCGCGCGATCTTGTTCGAGGTGCGCGGCCAGATGTAGTCCGAGCCGATCAGGAAGAAGCTCTTGGCGTTCTTCTGCTTGGCCGCCCAGTCCAGGCCCCAGATGATCTGCTGGGTGGCTTCCTGGCCGGTGTAGATGACGTTCTTGGACTGCTCCAGCCCTTCGTAGAAGGTCGGGTAGTAGAGCAGGCCGTTCTCCTTCTCGAAGATCGGCAGCACGGCCTTGCGCGAGGCCGAGGTCCAGCAGCCGAACACGGCCGCCACGCGGTCGTTGACCAGCAGCTTCTTGGATTTCTCGGCGAAGGTCGGCCAGTCGGAGGCGCCGTCTTCCTTGATGACCTTGATCTTGCGCCCGAGGATGCCGCCGGCCGCGTTGATCTGGTCGATGGCGAGCTGCTCGGCCTGGATCGAGCCGGTCTCGGAGATGGCCATCGTGCCGGTGGCGGAATGGAGCTGGCCGACCGTGACCTCGGTATCGGTGACGGCCAGCTTGGTGGTGTTGGCCACCGCGGTGGGCACCGCCGCGCGCGCCTGCATGCTCAGGCCGGACAGGCCCGCCAGCGACAGCGCCGGCAGCGAGGCCAGGCCCTGCATCATGCGCCGGCGCTGCGGCGAGATGGTGGCGCCGTCTTCGGTTTGCTGCGGTGGGAGGGACCCGTTCTTTGCTTTGTCACGCATGATCGACGCTCCTTGGAGGCGTGGTTGGATGGCGATGGAAGGCGGTGATTGACCCTGCGGCTGGATCATGGTGCAGCGCAACGCACGCTTCCATACGTCATTCGACGTACCCGCCTGCGCATGCTCGGCAGCGGCGCCGGCACGGCACAGCTCTTGCATCAGCGCAGCGCGGCCCACGCCCGGCCCGCGTCCGCACCGTCCGGAGTCATCCACCCCCATGCCCACCGCCAGCCAGCCCGTACAGCGCATCAGCAAGATCCGGCGCGACTACAACCGCTGGGTTGCCGACGAGACCCTGGAGGACTACGCGCTGCGTTTTGCACCAAGGACGTTCCGCAAGTGGAGCGCCTTCCGCGTGGCCAATACCGCTTTTGGTGCAGTGGCCTTCCTGGCGCTCGAAGCCATCGGCGCGGCCATCACGCTCAGCTACGGCTTCACCAACGCGATGTGGGCCATCGGCGTGGTCAGCCTGGCGATCTTCCTGACCGGCCTGCCGATCTCCTACTACGCCGCCCGCCACGGCCTGGACATGGACCTGCTGGCGCGCGGCGCCGGCTTCGGCTACCTGGGCTCGACCGTCACCTCGCTGATCTACGCCAGCTTCACCTTCATCTTCTTCGCGCTCGAGGCGGCCATCATGGCGCAGGCGTTCGAGCTGCTGTTCGGGCTGCCGCGCTCGTTCGGCTACCTGCTCTCGGCGCTGGTGGTGATCCCGCTGGTCACGCACGGCGTGACGCTGATCTCGCGCTTCCAGCTGTGGACGCAGCCGCTGTGGCTGCTGCTGCTGGCGCTGCCCTACGCGGCGATCGCGTGGCGCGAGCCGGGCCTGTACGCCGACTTCCTCTCGTTCAACGGCCGCCTGGCCGAGGGCGACGGTTTCTCGTGGCATGCGTTCGGCGCCGCCGCCACCGTGACCGCCGCGCTGATCGCGCAGATCGGCGAGCAGGTCGACTTCCTGCGCTTCATGCCCGAGCTGACGCGGCGCAACCGGCTGCGCTGGTGGAGCGCGCTGATCGCCGCCGGCCCGGGCTGGATCCTGCTGGGCGCGGCCAAGATGGCGGGCGGCGCGTTCCTCGCGTTCGTGGCGCTGCAGGCCGAGGTGCCGATCTCGCACGCGCTCGAGCCCACGCAGATGTACCTGGCCGGCTTCGCGCGCGCGCTCGGCGGCGCCGGCCCGGCGTGGCTGGCGGTGGCGCTGACCGGGCTGTTCGTGCTGCTGTCGCAGACCAAGATCAACATCACCAACGCCTACGCCGGCTCGCTGGCGTGGTCCAACGTGTTCGCTCGGCTCACGCACAGCCACCCGGGGCGCGTGGTGTGGCTGGGCTTCAACGTGCTGATCGCGGTGATGCTGATGGCGATGGGCGTGTTCGAGGCGCTCGAGCAGGTGCTGGCGCTGTACGCGCACCTCGCGGTGGCGTGGGTCGGGGCCATCGTCGGCGACCTCGTCATCAGCAAGCCGCTGGGGCTGTCGCCGCGCACCATCGAGTTCCGCCGCGCCTACCTGTTCGACATCAACCCGGCCGGCTTCGGCGCCATGATGCTGGCCTCGGCGCTGTCGATGCTGGTGCACCTGGGCGCGTTCGGCGAGACCCTGCGGCCGGCCTCGATCGGCGTGGGGCTGGCGCTGGCCATCGCGTTCCCGCCGCTGATCGCGTTCGCCACCCACAGCCGCTACTACATCGCGCGCGTGCCGGTGGATTTCGGCCCGCGCCACAAGCGCGTGCGCTGCACGATCTGCCGCAACCCGTTCGAGGTGGAGGACGTGGCCGCGTGCCCGGCCTACCGCGGCCCGATCTGCTCGCTGTGCTGCACGCTCGACGCGCGCTGCGGCGACCGCTGCAAGCCCGGCGCCAGCGCGCAGGAGCAGATCGCCACGGCGCTGGCGCGCGTGCTGCCGGCCGGCACGCCGCCGGTGATGGCGCGCCGCATCGGCCAGTTCTGCCTGGTGCTGGCGGGCATGGTGTTCGCGTTCGGCACGCTGCTGTGGCTGCTCTACACGCAGGAGCAGTTGTCCGGCTCGCTGTACGCGGCCATGCAGCCGCGCACCGGCCTGTTCGTCAAGATCTTCGCCGGGCTGCTGCTGTTCGCCGCGGTGGCGGCGTGGTGGCTGGTGCTGGCCAACGAGAGTCGCGCGGTGGCGCAGGAAGAGTCGGAGCGGCAGAACATGCTGCTGCAGAAGGAAATCGACGCGCACCGCCACACCGACGCGCTGCTGCAGGGCGCCAAGGAAGCCGCCGAGAAGGCCAACCTCGCCAAGAGCCGCTTCATCACCGGCATGAGCCACGAGATGCGCGCCGGCCTGAACTCCATCCTCGGCTACTCGCAGCTGCTGCTGCGCGCGCCGCAGCTGCCGGGCGCGCTGCGCGAGGACGTGCGCACCATCGGCCGCGCCGGCGAGCATCTCTCCAGCCTGGTCGACGGGCTGCTGGAGCTGTCGCGCATCGAGGCCGGCAAGCTGCGCCTGGCGCAGGAAGCGGTGGCGCTGGAGGGCCTGTTCGACGAGCTGGTGCGCATGTTCCGCCCGCTGGCCGCGGCGCGCGGGCTGGCGTTCCACTACCGCGTGGAGGGCGCGCTGCCCACGCACGTGCACGGCGACCCCAAGCGGCTGCGCCAGATCGTCATCAACCTGGTCAGCAACGCCATCAAGTTCACCGAGCAGGGCGCCGTCACGCTGTCGGTGCGGCACCAGCGCGAGCTGGCCACCATCGTGGTGAGCGACACCGGCCCCGGCATCGACGCCGCCGACCAGGCGCGCATCTTCGACCCGTTCGAGCGCGCCGGCGGCCACGACGACCGCGAGGGCATCGGCCTGGGGCTGGCCATCGTGCGGCTGCTGGCCGACCTGATGGGTGGCGAGATCCGCGTGCGCAGCGCGCCCGGCGCCGGCAGCGAGTTCGCGGTGCGGCTGTACCTGCCGGCGGTGACGGCGCCGCTGGCGCGCCGCGCCGCCGCGCCGGACAGCCCGCTGCCGGCCAACGCGCGCGTGCTGGTGGTGGACGACCGCGCCGCGCACCGCGCCGTGCTGCTCGGCTTCCTGGCACCGCTCGGCCTGGCCGTGCGCGAGGCCGGCGAGGGCGCCGCGGTGCTGCCGGCGGTGCAGCGCTGGCAGCCGCAGCTGGTGCTGCTCGACCTCAACCTGCCGGACGCCTCGGGCTGGGACCTGTGCCGCATGCTGCGCGCGCTGCCGCAGCCGCCGCTGGTGGTGATCGTGTCCGCCAACGCGCACGAGAACACCGAGGAGGCGCGCGCCACGCACGGCTATTTCGCTTTCGTCAGCAAGCCGGTGCGCGAGGCCGAACTGATCGAGGTGGTGCGGCGCGCACTGGCGGCCGCCACCGCCACTGCTTCATCGGCGCCGCACCGGGCGCCGCCCGCCGACCTGCTGCGCGAGCTGCTGCTGCTCGGCGCCACCGGGCGCCAGCGCGCGCTCGAGGCGCAACTGGCGGAGCTGGCCGAAGGCGCCGACGCCAGCGCGCCGTGGGCCGCCCGCATGCTGGCGCTGGCGCGCAGCAATGCCGACGCATTCAACCATTCCCTAGGCGAGGCGCTCCATGAATCCCGCTCCTGACCTGCAGACCCGCGTGCTGGTGGTGGACGACAACGCCGACGCGCGCGGCTTCATCGCGCGCGCGCTCGGCGGCGAGGCGATGGCCGTGCACGCCGCCCACAGCGGCGACGCCGCGCTTGCCGCGCTGGCCTTCTTCGAGCCCGACGCGGTGCTGCTCGACGTGGACATGCCCGGCATGGACGGCTTCGCCACCTGCGCCGCGCTGGTCGACCGCCATGCCGACCTGCCGGTGATCTTCATGACGGGCCTGGGCGAGACCGGCCACATCGTGCGCGGCTTCGAGGTCGGCGGCTGCGACTACGTGACCAAGCCGGTGGCGATCGCCGAGGTGGTGGCGCGCGTGCGCTCGCACGCCGCCAAGGCGCGCCTGGCGCGCAGCGCGCGCGCGGCCGTGCTGGGCAGCGCGGTGCCGATGCTGGCCGCCGGCGTGGGCGGACAACTGATGTGGATGAACGACAGCGCCGCGGCGCTGCTGCGCGCGCAGGGCCTGGCCGCGGTGCCGCCGGGGCAATTGCTGCCGGCGCCGCTGGCCTCGGCGCTGGAGTCGCTGCGCGACGATGCCGGCCCGCAGTGCGCGCGCCTGGGCGCGCTGCAGCTGCGCCGGCTGACCGGCGTGAGCGCGGGCGTGACGGTGGTGGAGCTGGCGGCTTATGCCGCGCAGGCCGCCGGGGAGGGCGGCGTGGCCGGTGTGGCCGGCTCGGCCACCGAACTGACGCCGCGCGAGGCGGAGGTGATGGTGTGGGTGGCGCGCGGCAAGACCAACCGCGACGTCGCCGAGATCCTCGGCATGAGCCCGCGCACGGTCAACAAGCATCTCGAGCACATCTACGAGAAGCTCGGCGTGGAGACGCGCACCGCGGCGGTGGCGGCGGCGCAGCGCGGCATGGCCTAGGCCGGCCGCGCCGGCGGCGCGATGCCGTGCGGTGCGGCGAGGTGCAGGCTGCCTAGTGCCCGCAGCGGTGGATTTCCACCGTCACGTGCGCGAGTTCCTCGTGCACGGACAGCGCCTCCTTCACGCGCGCCGGCGTGAGCGCGTCGTCGTGCGTCACCAGGCTGGCGATCACGGCGAACTTCTGCTTGCCCACGCGCCACACGTGCAGGTCGGCCACGCGCGTGCCTTCGGGGCCGTCGTCGAAGCCGGCCAGCACCTCGCGCACCTCGTCCACCACCGGGTGGTCCATCTCGCGGTCCAGCAGCACGGTGCCGGTCTGCCGCAGCAGGCCCAGCGCCCAGTGGCCGACCAGCGCGGCGCCGGCCAGGCCCATCACCGGGTCGAGCCAGGCCAGGCCGAGCCACCAGCCGCCGGCCAGCGCCAGCACCGCCAGCACCGAGGTGGCGGCGTCGGCCAGCACGTGCAGGTAGGCCGAGCGCAGGTTCAGGTCGTGGTGGCCGTGGTGATCGTGGCCGTGCTCGTGTCCGTGGTCATGCCCGTGGTCATGTCCGTGATGGGCGCCGCCCAGGATCAGCGCGCACGCCAGGTTGACCAGCAGGCCGGCGATGGTCACGGCCAGCGCCTCGCGGTAGTGGATGGCCTGCGGGCTGAACAGCCGCTCGACCGAGCCGTACACCATCAGCGCGGCCACGCCGAGCAGGAAGATGGCGCTGGCGAAGCCGGCCAGCACCTCGATCCTCCACGCGCCGAAGGCGAAGCGCCGGTCGCCGGCATAGCGGCGCGCCGCGGCGTAGGCGAACGCGGTCAGGCCGATGGCCAGCGCGTGCGAGCTCATGTGCCAGCCGTCGGCCAGCAGCGCCATCGAGTTGAACCACAGGCCGGCGGCGATTTCGACGACCATGGTGGCGGCGGTGATCAGCATCACCAGGCGGGTGCCGCGCTCGGCGGCGCGGTTGCCGGTGTCGAAGACGTGGCTGTGGGTCCAGCGGGAGAGATCCTGGGTATGCATGGCGGTCCTGTGCAGCTTGGAAATATCGTCGGGCGCAAGCGTAACAGCGCGCGGCGCCACCGGGGCGATTCGTCCCTGCCGGCAGCATGGGCAGGCGCGCCGGCGCGGGCTGTCACGCGTCTCTGCTATTGTTGGCGCGCTGCCCGCCGCAGGCAAGGCACAAGATAACCCACAAGACACCCTACAAGACAGCGCCACAGACGATGCATGCCTCCACCCTGACTTCCGCGGCCGCCCCGGCGCCGATCCCGCTGCGCCAGGCGTTCTGGTACTGGCTCAAACTGGGCTTCATCAGCTTCGGCGGCCCGGCCGGGCAGATCGCCATCATGCACGAGGACCTGGTCGAGCGGCGCCGCTGGATCTCCGAGAGCCGTTTCCTGCACGCGCTCAACTACTGCATGGTGCTGCCCGGCCCCGAGGCGCAGCAGCTGGCCACCTACATCGGCTGGCTGATGCACCGCACCTGGGGCGGGGTGATCGCGGGCGGGCTGTTCGTGCTGCCTTCGCTGCTGATCCTGATGCTGCTGTCGTGGATCTACCTGCGCTTCGGCGAGGTGCCGGCGGTGGCCGGCGTGCTGTACGGCATCAAGCCGGCGGTGACGGCCATCGTGGTGTCGGCGGCGTGGCGCATCGGCTCGCGCACGCTCCGGAACGGCTGGCTGTGGGCCATCGCGGCGGCGTCGTTCGTGGCGATCTTCGCGCTCGGGCTGCCGTTCCCGGCCATCGTGGTGGCCGCCGCCGTGGCCGGCCACGTGGGCGGGCGCATCGCGCCGCAGCGCTTCGCCGGCGGCGGCGGGCATGGCGCCGGCAAGGCCGGGCACGGCCCGGCGCTGATCGACGACCACACGCCCACGCCCGCGCACGCGCTGTTCTCGTGGCGGCGCTTCGCGCGCGTGCTGGCGGTGTTCCTGGCGGTATGGGCGCTGGCGCTGGGCGCGCTGGCGTGGCGCTACGGCTGGCAGGGCACGCTCACGCAGATGGGCTGGTTCTTCACCAAGGCCGCGCTGATGACCTTCGGCGGCGCCTACGCGGTGCTGCCCTATGTCTACCAGGGCGCGGTGGCGCATTTCCACTGGCTGACCGCGTCGCAGATGATCGACGGGCTGGCGCTGGGCGAGACCACGCCGGGCCCGCTCATCATGGTGGTGGCCTTCGTCGGATTCGTCGGCGGCTGGACCCACGCCGTGTTCGGCGCCCACGCGCTGGTGGCCTCGGCGGTGGCGGCGGCCGCGGTGGTGACGTTCTTCACCTTCCTGCCGTCCTTCCTGTTCATCCTGCTGGGCGGCCCGTTCGTGGAAAGCACGCACGGCAACCTGAAGTTCACCGCGCCGCTGACCGCCATCACGGCGGCGGTGGTCGGCGTGATCGTCAACCTGGCGGTGTTCTTCGCCTATCACGTGCTGTGGCCGGCCGGGCTGCAAGGCCGCTTCGACTGGCCCTCGGCGCTGATCGGGCTGGCCGCGGCGGTGGCGCTGTTCCGCTTCAAGGCCGGCGTGATCCCGGTGATCCTGGGCTGCGGGCTGGCCGGCATGGCCATCGTGCTGCTGCGCTGAGTCCGCCAGCCGCCGCTGCCAGCCGCTACCAGCCGCTGTAAGGCGCGTCCGGCGCGCGGTGTGCGGCGAAATGCCGCGCCAGGTAGTCGACGAAGGCGCGCACCTTGGCGGTGAGATGGTCGCGCGTGAGGAACACGGCGGACACGTCCGCCGGCGGCGTCGACCACTCCGCCAGCACCTGGCGCAGCCGGCCCGAGCGCAGCATCGGCGCCACTTCCCATTCCGAGCGCATCAGGATGCCGTGGCCCTGCAGGGCCCAGCCGAGCGCGACCTCGCCGTCGTTGGTGCTGGCCGGGCCGCGCACCTTGACGGTCTCCTGGCGGCTGGCCGAGCGCAGGTGCCAGGTGCCGTAGGTGGCGTCGCTCTCGCGCAGCACGATGCAGCGGTGCCGCTGCAGCTCGCGCGGCGAGGCCGGCTCGCCGTGGCTGGCCAGGTAGCGCGGCGCGGCGCACAGCAGGCGGCGGTTGTGGGCGAGCGGGCGCGCGGTCAGGCGGGCGTCGGGCAGGCCGCCCACGCGGATGCCCACGTCGAAGCCGGCCTCGGCCAGGTTGAGCGGCCGGTCGGTCAGCTCGAGCTGCACCTCCACTTCCGGGCAGGCCAGCAGGAAGGCGCCCACCGCCGGCGCCACGTGGCGCCGGCCGAAGCCGAGCGTGGCATTGACGCGCAGCAGCCCGCGCGGCGCCACGCGGCTGCCGCCCAGGCCCTGCTCCAGCTCCTCCAGCTCGGCCAGGATGCGCGCGCCCTGTTCCAGGTAGGCCTCGCCCTCCTGCGTCACGCTCAGGCGCCGCGTGGTGCGGTGGAGCAGGCGCACGCCCAGGCGCGCCTCCAGCGCGGCCAGCCGCTTGCTGGCGGCCGACGGCGTGATGCCGAACTGCTGCGCCGCGCCGGCCAGGCTGCCGCGCTTGACCAGGGTGACGAAGAAGGCGAGGTCGGAGAAGGTATCCAAACGGGAATTGGTGAACTGAAGGACCGAATGAAAGTCTGTGGATGAAATTATAGCGGCGCGTTCAATGGTTACACTGGCATCTCCATAAAACAGCGCGGCGGAAGCGGTCCCGTTTCCAAGCCGCCGGACCAAGGAGACCCACCATGCCCCGCTTTACCGCGACCCGCGCGTTGACCACCCTGGCCCGCCGCGTGCGCCGGGCCCCGGCTGCCGCGCTTGGCGCGCTCGCCCTGTGCGCCGCGCTGGCGCCCGCCGGCGCCGCCGAGACCTTCCCGGCGCGCCCGATCCGCCTGATCGTGCCGTTCGCGCCGGGCGGCAGCGTGGACATCGCCGCGCGCCTGATCACCGAAGCGTGGGGCCGCCAGCTCGGCCAGCCGGTGGTGGCGGACAACCGCGCCGGCGCCTCCGGCAACATCGGCATGGACCAGGCCGCCAAGGCCAGGCCGGACGGCTACACGCTGGCCATCAACAACGTGGCGCTGGCGGTCAATCCTTCGCTGTTCGCCAGGCTGCCGTTCGACACCGAGCGCGACCTGATGTCGGTCGGCACGATGGGCACCTCGCAGCATGTGCTGGTGGTCACCAACAGCCTGCCGGCCAAGGACGTGAAGCAGCTGATCGCGCTGGCCAAGAGCGAGCCCGGCAAGCTGAGCTTCGGCTCGGCCGGCACCGGCAGCACCCTCCACATGGCGGCGGAGCTGTTCAAGTCCGAGTCCGGCGCCAACATCCTGCACGTGCCCTACAAGGGCGGCGGCCCGGCCATGCTCGACACCATCGCCGGACAGGTGCAGATCAGCTTCCCGGTGCTGTCGGCCGCGCAGCAGCAGGTGCAGGCCGGCAAGCTGCGCGCGCTGGCGGTGACCGGGCCCAAGCGCTCGCCGCTGATGCCGGGCGTGCCGACCGTCGCCGAGGCGGGCCTGCCCAACTACACGTTCGAGACCTGGTTCATCGTCAGCGCGCCGGCCGGCACGCCCAAGGACGTCATCGCCACGCTCAACCGCACGCTGAACCAGGCGCTGTCCACGCCGGAGATGAAGGCGCGCCTGCTCAAGGAAGGCTTCGAGCCGCTCACCATGAGCCCGGCCCAGGCCGACGCCATGCTGCACAAGGAAACCCTGCGCTGGGCCGCGCAGATCAAGCAGGCCGGCATCACGCCGGAATAGCCGTGCCGCGCGGCGGCCACCGCCGCCGGCCGGCTACCCACAAACAAGCACCCACAAGCACAAGTCTCATGCCAGGCCGTACCTTTTACCGCAAGCTGGTGGATTCGCACACCGTGGCGGCGCTCGACGCCGACCACGTGCTGCTCTACGCGGATCTGCACCTGATGAACGAATACACCAGCCCGCAGGCGTTCGCCGGGCTGGCCGAGCACGGGCGCGCGGTGCCCGCGCCGGGCCAGCAGGTGGCGGTGGTGGACCACATCATCCCCACCCACGCGGAAAGTCCGCGCCGCATCCAGGACCCGGCCTCCGCCTTGCAGGCGCGCAACCTCAAGCGCAACTGCGAGCGGCACGGCATCGCGCTGTTCGACACCGACGACGCGCTGCAGGGCATCGAACACGTGATCGCGCCCGAGCACGGCATGATCCGCCCGGGCATGGTGGTGCTGTGCGGCGACAGCCATACCACCACCTACGGCGCGCTGGGCGCGCTCGGCTTCGGCATCGGCACCTCGGAGGTCGAGCACGTGCTGGCCACGCAGACGCTGGTGTACCGCGTGGCGCGGGACATGCGCATCCGCGTGGACGGCACGCTGCCGCGCGGCGCCACCGCCAAGGACCTGATCCTGCACGTCATCAGCCGCATCGGCGCGCAGGGCGCGCGCGGCTACGTGGTGGAGTTCTGCGGCAGCGCCATCGGCGCGCTGTCCGTGGAGGCGCGCATGACCCTGTGCAACATGACGGTGGAAGCCGGCGCGCGCGGCGCGCTGATCGCCCCCGACGCGCGCACCGTCGATTACGTGCTGGCGCGCGCGCCGGATATCGCCGGCGAGCTGCGCGCGCGCGCGCTGGCCTGCTGGCGCGAGCTGCATTCCGACGCCGATGCGCGCTTCGACAGCGAGCTCGCGTTCGACGCCAGCCACGTCGCGCCCTACGTCAGCTGGGGCACCAGCCCCGATCAGGCCATCGCCATCGACGCGCGCGTGCCGCTGCCCGCGGACGCCGCCGACGACGTGGCGCGCAGCGCCGCGGCGCGCGCGCTCGACTACATCGGCCTGGAGGCCGGCGCCACGCTCGAAGGGCTGCCGGTGCAGCGCGTGTTCATCGGCTCGTGCACCAACGGCCGCATCGAAGACCTGCGCGCGGTGGCCGGCATCGTGCGCGGACGCCGCGTGGCCGAGGGCGTGCGCGCGATGGTGGTGCCGGGCTCGGGCGCGGTGCGCGCCCAGGCCGAGGAAGAGGGCATCGCGCAGGTGCTGCGCGACGCCGGCTTCGAGTGGCGCAAGCCGGGCTGCTCGATGTGCTTGGCCATGAACGACGACGTGCTGGCGCCCGGCGAGCGCTGCGCCTCCACCACCAACCGCAATTTCGAGGGACGCCAGGGGCGCGCCGGGCGCACCCACCTGATGAGTCCCGCGATGGCCGCCGCCGCGGCCCTGACCGGCTGCATCACCGACGTGCGCCGCCTGGAGCAGACCGATGCCTGACAACCGTAGCGAAATCCGCACCGAAAGCCAGACCGGACACGGCGCAAGCCAGGCCGGACACGACCTGATCGCCGCCACCGGCGCGCCGCTGCCGGTGGGCAACCTCGACACCGACCAGATCATGCCCAAGCAGTTTCTGCGCATCATCGACAAGGCCGGGCTGGACCGCGGGCTGCTGTACGACATGCGCTTCGACGCCGACGGCGCGCCGCGCCCGGACTTCGTGCTCAACCAGCCGCAGTACCAGGGCGCCGGCGTGCTGGTGGCCGGGCCCAACTTCGGCTGCGGCTCCAGCCGCGAGCACGCGGTGTGGGGGCTGCAGCAGTTCGGCATCCGCGCGGTGATCGCGCCGAGCTTCGGCGAGATCTTCTACTCCAACGCCATCAACAACCGCCTGCTGCTGGTGATGCTGCCGCAGGCCGAGGTGGACGCGCTGATGGCCGCGGTGTCGGCGCCCGCGCCCGCGCGCATCGAGATCGACCTGGCCGCCATGACCGTGCGCGCCGGCGCGCTGTGCTTCGGCTTCGCGCTGGCCGAGCGCCACCGCCTGATGTTCCGCCAGGGCCTGGACATGATCGGCGCTACGCTGGCGCAGCAGGCGCGCATAGCGGAATTCGCGCGGCGCCATCACAATGCACAGCCGTGGCTGCGGGATGTCGCGGCCCGGACGATGGCGCGGCTGTCCGCCTAGGCGCGGCCGCATTCAGGAGGACCGATCGTGTTCGAAGGCTTCACCCCGCGCCGCGTGCCCTGCGGCGACGTCGAGATCCACGCCGTGGTGGGCGGGCAGGGCCCGGCCCTGCTGCTGCTGCACGGCCATCCGCAGACCCACGTGATCTGGCACAAGGTGGCCGCCGCGCTGGCGCGCCACTTCACCGTGGTCGCCACCGACCTGCGCGGCTACGGCGACAGCGGCAAGCCCGCCGGCCTGCCGGACCACGCCAACTACAGCAAGCGCGTCATGGCGCAGGACCAGGTCGCGCTCATGCACGCGCTCGGCTTCGAGCGCTTCCTGGTGATGGCGCACGACCGCGGCGCGCGCGTGGCGCACCGCATGGCGCTCGACCATCCCGGCGCGGTGCGGCGGCTGGTGACGCTGGACATCGCGCCCACGCTGGCGATGTACGAGCAGACCAGCCTGCAGTTCGCCACCGCGTACTGGCACTGGTTCTTCCTGATCCGCCCGGTGCCGTTCCCCGAGACGCTGATCGAGGCCGACCCGGCGCTCTACCTGCGCAGCACGATGGGCGCGCGCAGCGCCGGCCTGGCGCCGTTCACGGACGCGGCGATGGCCGAATACCTGCGCTGCCTCAGGCTGCCCGGCGCCGCGCACGGCCTGTGCGAGGACTATCGCGCGAGCGCTTCGATCGACCTCGAGCACGACCGCGCCGATCTCGCCGCCGGGCGCAAGGTCGAGTGCGGGATGCTCGCGCTGTGGGGCGAGCAGGGCGCGGTGGGCCGCTGCTTCGCGCCGCTGGACGAGTGGCGCAAGGTGGCGCGCGACGTGCGCGGCAAGAGCCTGCCGTGCGGCCACTACATCGCCGAGGAAGCGCCCGAGCTGCTGCTGGAAGAGACGTTGCCGTTCCTGCTGGCCGCGCACTGAGCCACACTGAGCCGCATCGAGACACATCGCGCTGCACGCAGACGCATTGCGCCGCCCGGCGCGAGTGGGGATGACGGGGGGTAGCCCGCGCGTGCATGCGCGCCACGGCCCGCGCTTTATCGCGCAATGAGGGCACAAAGCGCGGTGTTCGGGGATAAAATGCGCGCCATGCCTGCCATTTGCCGTCGTGTCCCGGTCCGGGACGCGCGGCAGCCCGGCACTTCTCTCCCCTATGGACGACACCCCGCCGCGCGCACCGATCCCGTCACCTCCCGCCACGTTCGCCGCGCCCGCAGGCGCGAGCGCGGTGGCGGGCGTGGCCGCCGCCGCCGGGCAGCCGGACCTGCTGCTCGACAGCATCGCCGATGCCGTCGTCGCGTTCGACCGCGACTGGCGCTTCACCTACGTCAACCGGCCCGCCGAGCGCCTGTTCAGGCGCAGCCGCGCCGAACTGCTGGGCCGCGCCATCCGCGACTGCTGCCCCGAGCTGGACGGCTCGCCCAGCTACCAGGCCGGCGTCGAGGCCGCCGCCAGCGGCGAGCCCCGCACCAGCACCGCGTTCCATGCGCCGCTGGCCTGCTGGCTGGAGGCGCGCGTGTTCCCGCACGCCGGCGGGCTGGCCATCCTGTTCCGCGACGTCAGCAGCGAGCGCGAGCAGTCCGCGCAGCTCGAATACCACGCCGGCCACGATTACCTGACCGGCCTGCCCAACCGCCGCCGCTGCACGCAGGTGCTGGCTGACGCGGTGGCCGAGGCGGCCGCGGCGCGCGCCGCGGCGGCGGGCGGCAGCGACGATGGCGGCGACGGCAGCGATGACGGCAGCAATGACGGCAGCGACGGCGCGCGCGACGGCGTGGCCGTGCTGTTCGTCGACCTGGACCGCTTCAAGGAAGTGAACGATGCGTTCGGCCACGCCGCCGGCGACGCCCTGCTGCGCGAAGTGGCCGAGCGCTTCCTGGCGCTGCTCGGTCCCGACGCCTTCGTCGCGCGCGTGGGCGGCGACGAGTTCGTCTTCGTGCTGCGCTGCGCCCATGCCGGCCAGGCCGAGCGCTTCGCCGGCACCATCCTGGCCGGCGTCTCGCATCCGTTCCAGGTCGAGGGCCACACGGTGCTGCTGGGCGCCAGCGTGGGCATCGCGCAATGGCCCGAGGCCGGCAG
The DNA here is from genome assembly GCF_058789195.1 of Cupriavidus sp. FW216-B1. Taxonomy (NCBI): domain Bacteria; kingdom Pseudomonadati; phylum Pseudomonadota; class Betaproteobacteria; order Burkholderiales; family Burkholderiaceae; genus Cupriavidus; species Cupriavidus sp. FW216-B1. The sequence goes on from NZ_JBYTEL010000031.1 coordinate 20,121, forward strand.
CGGCGCCGACACGCTGCTCAACCACGCCGACGCCGCCATGTACGCCGCCAAGGGCGCGGGCCGCTTCCAGTTCCGCACCTTCCACCGCGATCTCGCGCACGGCATGCGCCAGCGCCTGCAGCTGCGCGCCGACCTGCTGGCGGCACTGGCCGACGACCAGCTCGTGCTGCACTTCCAGCCGCAATGGTCGCTGCCGGACGCGCGCCTGGTGGGCGCCGAGGCGCTGCTGCGCTGGCAGCACCCGGTGCACGGGCTGCTGCTGCCGGGCGCCTTCCTCGACGTGGTGCTCGAGTCGCCGCTCGAGGCCGCGGTCGGCATGTGGGTGATGCGCGCCGTGTGCGGCCAGATCGCCGGCTGGCGCCGCGAGGGCCTGCCGGTGCCCAAGATCTCGCTCAACCTGTCGGCCCGGCAACTGGTGATGCCGGGGCTGGCCGGGGTCCTGACCGGGCTGGCGAGCGAGCACCGGGTGCCGTGCGCGCTGCTCGACGTGGAAGTCACCGAGAACGCGCTGATGACCGACCTCGACAACGCCGCCGCGGCGCTGGGCGAGCTCAAGCGGGCCGGCATCAGCGCCTCGCTGGACGACTTCGGCTCGGGCTACTCCAGCCTGGCTTACCTGACGCGCCTGCCGGTCGACACGCTCAAGGTCGACAAATCGTTCGTCGCCGCGCTGGGCCGCGCGCCCGAGGCGCTGGCGGTGATGCGCGGGGTGATCGCGCTGGCGCGCTCGCTGGGCCTGCGCAGCCTCGCCGAGGGCGTGGAGAACGAGGCCCAGCAGCGCCTGCTGGCCGACGAGGGCTGCGACGCGGCGCAGGGTTTCCTGCTCGGCCGGCCGCTGCCGCCGGCCGAGTTCGCCGCCGTGATGCGCGGCGGCGGAGCCACCGGGCGCGGATGACGCAGCGCGGCAACAACCCGCAGTCATGCCGAGCACGATGGGGCCCGGAGGTGCATAATCGCCCACCAGTACGACACGTCCTGGCCGAAGTGGTCGACCGGCTCAACATACATTCATGAATGGATGTATAATTTCGCGATTGTTCGCCTGGGAGTCCAGGCGTCTGTTGCGGAACTTGACCATGACTTACCGTTTTATTGCCGGATGCATCGGCACCTGGCTTGCGATCGCCGTGACCGCGGGCTGGGTGATGGAGCGCCTCTGGTCCTGAGTACGGGTGGTCGGCCTTGCCGCGCGGAGGTGGCAAGGTTTTCGCCAGGACTTGCCATTCTCGCGGTTTCACCACCACCTTGCACATGACCAATCAGAAGAAGAAGGCCGGCCTTGCCCGCCGGTTCGCATCGCAATTCAAGGCGCTCGGCGCCGTCGCCGCTCTGGGCGCCTGCGCTGCCGCGCACGCCGATCCCGCGGTCCACGTGGCCGTCGGCCGCGATCCCGGCCACAACATCAACAAGTACGAAGTCGGCGTCAACTGGGATTCCGGCTTTGCCTGGGGCAACCCGCAGGGCTGGCAGTTCAAGCTGCAGTGGGAAGCCGAAGTCGCCGAGTGGAATACCCTGAGCGGCACCAACCACCACAACCTGACCGAATTCGGCTTCACGCCGGTGTGGCGCCTGGAAAAGCGCGGCGGTGCCTGGGTGCCGTTCCTCGAAGCCGCGGTCGGCGTGCGCATGCTGAGCAGCAAGTACACCTCGGAAGAGCACCGTTCGGGCAGCCTGTTCCAGTTCTCGGACATGCTGGGCCTGGGCGTGGCCTTCGGCCCGAAGACCGCCTATGAGGCCGGCTTCCGCTACCAGCACGTCTCCAACGCCGGCATCAAGCAGCCCAATCCGGGCAGCGGCTTCTACACTGGCTACGTGCGTTATCGCTTCTGAGGCGAGCCGCCGGGTCTGACGCCCGGCGCCCATCAGGCCAGCCGCGCCAGCCCCGGGCGCGCGCCACGCGCGCCGCGCGCCGGGCTTTCCGCCGGCGCGGCGCGGTCCTGCCCGCCGCGCAGCGAATCGAAGAAGCGCCACAGCGCCGGCGCGTCGCTGGTGGCCACGTTGAAGCGGATCCACGGCGAATCGCCCTCGTCCGGCACGAAATACGATCCCGGCGCGAGCCAGATGCCGTGCTCCAGCGCCAGCGTGGCCAGCCGGTTGCCGGAGCGCGCGGCCTCGCCGTCGCTTCCTTCTCTTTCTCCGCTTGCCCCGTTCTTCCCGCTGTCCTCCGGCCGCACGCGCGCCCAGGCGAACATCCCGCCTTCCGGGCGCAGCAGCACTTCCAGCCCGTGCGCCTCCATCTTCTCCGTGATGCGGTCCTGCTGGCCGCGCAGCCGCTCGGCCAGCGCCGCCACGTGGCGGCCGTAGTGGCCGCTGGCCAGCACCGAGTACACCAGCCGCTCGGTCACTTCCGACGAGGTCAGCCCCACCGCCATCTTGGTGCGCGCCAGCGCCTTGGCCAGTTCCGGGCTGGCCGCGAGGTAGCCCACCCGCAGCGAGGGCGCGATGGTCTTGGAGAAGCCGTTCACGTAGATCACGTGCGACAGCCCGTCCATTGCCGCCAGCATCGGCGAGCCGGCCGGCGCCAGCTCGCGGTAGATGTCGTCTTCCACCACCAGCAGCCGGTATTGCTCGGCCAGCTGCAGCACGCGGTGCGCGTTCATGCTGGTGAGCGTGCCGCCGGTCGGGTTCTGCAGCACCGTGTTGACGAACAGCGCGCGCGGCGCGTGGGTGCGGATGGCGTGGTCGAGCGCGTCGGTGTCCAGCCCGGCCGCGGTGCGGCGCACGCCCACCACCCGCAGCCCGGCCAGGCGCAGGATCTGCAGCAGGTTGCAGTAGCAGGGATCCTCCACCAGCACCGTGTCGCCGGGGCGCAGCAGCGTGCGTACCACCAGGTCCAGCGCCTGGGTGGCGCCCTGCGTGAGCACCACCTGCTGGGCCTGCACCGGCATGCCGTACTGGCTCAGGCCGGTGGCGATATGCTCGCGCAGCGCGGCGAAGCCGTAGGGATGGCCGTAGCCCGACACCTGCGCGGCCGGCACGCGCGCGGCCGCGCGCATGGCCTGATGCAGCCCTTCCTCGTTGAGCCAGTCGCCGGGCAGCCAGCCCGCGCCGGCCTTGATCGGCACCGAGTGGTCGGCGAACACGTCCGACAGCAGCCAGGCGGCGTTGAGCCCGGGCGCTTCCCAGCGCGCCGCCGGCACCTGCCCGGCGGGCGCGTGGCGGTGCGCCACCGTGTAGCCCGAGCCCACGCGCGCGCTCAGGTAGCCCAGCGCGGTCAGGCGGCCGTAGGCCTCGGCCACGGTGAAGGTGCTGATGCTGTGCTGCTGGGCGAAGCGCCGCACCGAAGGCAGCGCCACGCCGGCGCGCAGCACGCGGCGGTCGACCAGGCTGGCGATGCCGGCCACGATCTGTTCGGTCAGGGTGTCGCCGCTGCGGCGGCCGCGCACGAGTTCCAGGTTGAGCATGCGTCACGCGCGATGGAAATGAACCTGTACAGTTTAAGCGCACCGCCCGGCCAACGGGAAGCACGGTCTCGCGGCACCTCGATGCCGCACTGCCGCGCAATGTCCGCGCGGGCGCGGATTTCCATGACGCAATGCGCAATCGCGTCGCCATCGGCCGGGCTGGCCGGCATCGGCGCCATGCTGTGATCTGTACGGTTGTTGCACTAGAACCTGTACGGTCAGGCGAGGTTTTGCCGACCGTATATTCTTCAAGACAGGCCGTACCGCTACAGTGGCCGCATTCACCAGCAGTGCCCCCGGACAACCGACCGAACAACCCGGGCGCGGCCCGCACGCCGCGCCCCTAGCCGAACCCCCTGAGGAGGACGTATGGATGCCGCCAAGACCGTGATCCCCGATCTCGACGCCCTGTGGATGCCGTTTACCGCCAACCGCCAGTACAAGGCGGCGCCGCGCCTGCTGGCCTCGGCCAGCGGCATGTACTACACCACCCATGACGGCCGCCAGGTGCTCGACGGCTGCGCCGGCCTGTGGTGCGTGGCCGCCGGCCACTGCCGCACCGAGATCACCGAAGCCGTGGCGCGCCAGATCCAGACGCTGGACTACGCGCCGCCGTTCCAGATGAGCCACCCGCTCACGTTCGAAGCCGCCACCAAGCTCGCCGGCATCATGCCCGCGGGCCTGGACCGCATCTTCTTCACCAACTCGGGCTCGGAATCGGTCGACACCGCGCTGAAGATCGCGTTGGCCTACCACCGCGCGCGCGGCGAAGGCCAGCGCACGCGCTTCATCGGCCGCGAGCGCGGCTACCACGGCGTGGGCTTCGGCGGCATGGCGGTGGGCGGCATCGGCGGCAACCGCAAGGTCTTCTCCGGCAACCTGATGCCCGGCGCGGATCACCTGCCGGCCACGCTCAACATCGCCGAGGCGGCCTACTCCAAGGGCCAGCCGCAATGGGGCGCGCACCTGGCCGAGGATCTCGAGCGCATCCTGGCGCTGCACGACCCGTCCAACGTGGCCGCCGTGATCGTCGAGCCGCTGTCCGGCTCGGCCGGCGTGCTGGTGCCGCCGGTGGGCTACCTGGAAAAGCTGCGCGAGATCACCAGCAAGCATGGCATCCTGCTGATCTTCGACGAGGTCATCACCGCCTTCGGCCGCCTGGGCGCGGCCACCGCGGCCGAGCGCTTCAAGGTCACGCCGGACCTGATCACGATGGCCAAGGCCATCAACAACGCGGCCGTGCCGATGGGCGCGGTGGCGGTGCGCCGCGAAGTGCACGACGCCGTGATCAACTCCGCCGCGCCGGGCGCGATCGAGTTCCTGCACGGCTACACGTATTCGGGCCACCCGCTGGCCGCCGCCGCGGCCATCGCCACGCTGGACATCTACAAGAACGAGGACCTGTTCGGCCGCGCCGCCGCGCTGGCGCCCGCGTTCGAGACCGCCGCGCATGCGGTGCGCGGCGCGCCGCACGTGAAGGACATCCGCAACTTCGGTCTGGTGGCCGGCATCGAGCTGGAGCCGCGCGCGGGCCAGCCCGGCGCGCGCGGCTACGAGGCCTTCCTCAAGTGCCTGGAGCGCGGCGTGCTGGTGCGCTACACCGGCGACATCCTGGCCTTCTCGCCGCCGCTGATCATCACCGAAGAGCAGATCGGCCACATGTTCGACACCGTGAAGAAGGTCCTGCAGGAATTGCAGTAACCGCGGCGACCAGACAGGGGACACCGACGTGAACATCGCAGAAAACCGGCAGATCGCCGACATCGGGCACTACATCGGCGGCACCGTGCGCGCCGCCTCCTCGGACCGCTTCGCCGATGTCTTCAACCCGGCCACCGGCGCCGTGGCCGCCCGCGTGGCGCTGGGCGGCGCGCGGGACGTTGACGCCGCCGTGGCCGCCGCGCACGCGGCGTTCCCGGCCTGGTCCGAGACCGCGCCGCTCAAGCGCGCGCGCATCCTGTTCAAGTTCAAGGAACTGCTCGACCGCCACCACGACGACCTCGCCGCGCTGATCACGCGCGAGCACGGCAAGGTGTTCTCCGACGCCAAGGGCGAAGTCACGCGCGGCGTCGAGGTGGTGGAGTTCGCCTGCGGCATCCCCAACCTGCTCAAGACCGACTTCACCGACAACATCGGCGGCGGCATCGACAACTGGAACCTGCGCCAGCCGCTCGGCGTGGTGGCCGGCATCACGCCGTTCAACTTCCCGGTGATGGTGCCGATGTGGATGTTCCCGGTGGCGCTGGCGTGCGGCAACACCTTCGTGCTCAAGCCGAGCGAGCGCGATCCGTCGCCCTCGCTGCTGATCGCCGACCTGCTCAAGCAGGCCGGCCTGCCCGACGGCGTGTTCAACGTCGTGCAGGGCGGCAAGGAAGCCGTCGACGCGCTGCTCGCGCACAAGGACGTGCAGGCGCTGTCGTTCGTCGGCTCCACGCCGATCGCCGAGTACATCTATACCGAAGGCACCAGGCACGGCAAGCGCGTGCAGGCCCTGGGCGGCGCCAAGAACCACCTCGTGGTGATGCCCGACGCCGATCTCGACCAGGCCGTGGACGCGCTGATCGGCGCCGCCTACGGCTCGGCCGGCGAGCGCTGCATGGCGATCTCGGTGGCGGTGGCGGTCGGCGACGTGGCCGACAAGCTGGTGCCGCGCCTGGCCGAGCGCGCCAGAACGCTGAAGATCCGCAACGGCATGGAAGCCGACGCCGAGATGGGCCCGCTGGTCACGGCCGCGCACAAGGCCAAGGTCGAGGGCTACATCGCCCGCGGCGTGGAAGAGGGCGCCACGCTCGTGACCGACGGCCGCGGCCACAAGGTCGACGGCCACGAAGGCGGCTTCTACGTGGGCGGCACGCTGTTCGACCACGTCACGCCGGACATGACCATCTACAAGGAAGAGATCTTCGGCCCGGTGCTGTCGGTGGTGCGCGTGAACGACCTCGCCCACGCGGTGGCGCTGATCAACGCGCACGAGTTCGGCAACGGCGTGTCCTGCTACACCAGCGACGGCGGCGTGGCGCGCGCGTTCTCGCGCCAGATCCAGGTCGGCATGGTCGGCATCAACGTGCCGATCCCGGTGCCGATGGCGTGGCACTCGTTCGGCGGCTGGAAGCGCTCGCTGTTCGGCGACCACCACGCCTACGGCGAGGAAGGCGTGCGCTTCTACACGCGCTACAAGAGCATCATGCAGCGCTGGCCGGACAGCATCGGCAAGGGCGCGGAGTTCACGATGCCGGTGGCGAAATAACACTGCCGGCGGGGGCGGGCGGCGATGTCCGCCCCTGGCCCTGGTGCTGCGAATGCCCTTCACCGGATGGTGCAAGGGCATTTTTCTTTTGCGGCTGGCGCCGCGTCGCTCCCGCGCCGTCTCTTTTCTCATCCGGGCACGGCAGGTCGAAGTGTCCTGCCGGCGTGCCCGAACGCCGCCCGGCATGATAAGGTTCGCACGCGAATCTCTTCGCGGGCCTTTCACGAGCAAGGGCAGCCACCGATTCGAGGACGACGATCGAGGACGACAAGTTGACGGTAAAGGACGATTCGGAGCGCCGCCTGGTCTACCTGCTGAACGTGGGCCAGCGCCGCCTGCAGCGCTGGACGCAGGCGCGCGCCGCGGCCGGCGGCGTGACCGCGGCGCAGGCGGGCCTGCTGTACTTCCTGGGCAAGCACAACGGCGCGCTGATGAGCGAGGCGGCCGCCGCGCTCGACATGGGCGCCCCCGGCATGAGTGGCCTGGTGGACCGCATGGCCCTGGCGGGCCTGGTGGAGCGGCGCGCCGACGCGGACGACGGGCGCGCCTCGCGCATCTGGCTGACGCCGGCGGGCCGCGCCGCGCGGGCCCGCGCCAAGGCGGGGCTGGCGCAGCTCAACGCCCGGCTGACCGAAGGCTTCAGCGAGGCGGAGATGGCCATCGTCGCGCGCTGGCTGCAGAGCCTGCAGGAGAAGTTTCCCGCCGTCGACGACTGAGCGGCCGGGCGATTGAGCGACCGGGCGACCGGGCGACTGAATGACCGAAGGCAGGCGCCTACGCGCGCGCCACCTTCGAGAAGTCGGCCGGGCGGCGCTGCGCGAACGCGCTGAAGGCTTCCCGGGCTTCGGCGCTCTTCAGGCGCGCTTCGAAGCAGGCGCTTTCCGCCTCCATCTGCGCGACCAGCGCCTGCCCGTCGCGCATCAGTCCCTTCATCGCCAGCAGCGAGCCGGCCGGCTTGGCGGCGATGCGCGCGGCCATCGCCTTGGCTTCCGCATGCAGCTGGCGCGCCGGCACGACGCGGTTGGCGAGGCCCCAGGCCAGCGCCTGCGCGGCCGCCACCGGCTCGCCGAGCGCGAACATCTCGAACGCGCGCGCGTGCCCCACGCGCAGCGGCATCAGCAGGCTGGAGGCGGCTTCCGGCACCAGCGCGAGGTTGATGAACGGCGTGATGAGCTGGGCATCGTCGGCCAGCAGCACGTAGTCGCAATGCAGCAGCATGGTGGTGCCCACGCCGACCGCCTTGCCCTGCACGGCGGCCACCAGCGGCAGCCTGGCGGTGGCGAGGCTGTGCAGGAAGCGCGTCACGTGCCGCTCGGCCGGGCCGTTGCCGGCGGCCTGGGCGGCGAATTCGCTGACGTCGTTGCCGGCGCTGAAGGTGTCGCCGGCGCCCCGGATGACGACGACGCGGATGCCGGGGTCATCCTGCGCGCCTTCGATGGCGTCCGCCAGCGCGCCGTACATGGCGTTGGTCAGCGCGTTCTTCTTGTCGGTGCGCGAGATGGTCAGCGTGAGCACGCCGCCGGCGAGGTCGGTGTCGAGTTCCGGGATCAATGCCGTCTCCTGAAATAAAGTTCGCATGCAAAGTATATCTACTTTGCATGCGAAGTAAACCCGGAGCGGGCCTGCCTTCTCTCCCGCTTATCCTCGGCGCGCGCCGGCCTCTTCCAGGAAAGCCAGCGCGCGCGGCTCCTCCACGAACGCCGAGTTGATGCGGATCCAGGCCGAGGTCTCGCCGCCGGGGCGGAAGTAGTTGCCCGGCGCCAGCGTCACGCCGTGCTGCTCGGCCAGCGTCACCAGCTCGCGCGAGTCCGCCACGCCGCGCGTGCGCGCCCACAGGAAGTTGCCGCCGGCCGGTTCGCAATAGACCTCCCAGCCCGCGCCGTGCAGGCGCCGCACCGCGCCTGCGGTGGCCTGGCGCACGCGCAGGCGCAGCCGCTCCATGTACTTGCGGTAGGCGCCGCGCTCGAGCAGCGCCGCGGTCACGGCCTCCGCGAAGTGCGAGCCGGCCACGCTGGTCAGCACCTTCACGTCCACCAGGTCCTTGACCAGCGCCTTGTCGGCCACCAGGTAGCCGATGCGCAGCGAGGCCGACACCGTCTTGGAGAAGCCGCCGATGTAGATCACGTGCTCGAGCTGGTCCAGCGTGGCGAGGCGGTCGGTGAAGTGGGTCTGGAAGTCGGAGAAGATGTCGTCCTCGACGAAGCGGAAGCCGTGCTTGCGCGCCAGCTCCAGCAGCCGGAACGCCACCGGCGGCGCCAGCGTGGAGCCGGTGGGGTTCTGCAGCACGCTGTTGGTGAAGAACAGCTTGGGCTTGTGCTCGCGCAGCAGCGCCTCGGCGGCGTCGGGGTCGGGGCCGTTGGCGGTGTGCGGCACGCCCACCAGGCGTACGCCGTGCAGGCGCAGCAGGCCGAACAGGTTGTAGTAGCCGGGGTCTTCCACGAACACCGTGTCGCCGGGCTTGAGCAGGCGGCGCACCACCAGGTCCAGCGCCTGGCTGGCGCCGCTGGTGATCAGCACCTGCGGCAGCTCGGCGGTGATGCCGAGCTGCCGCACGCGCGTGAGCACGTGCTGGCGCAGCTCCGGCAGGCCCATCGGCGTGGCGTAGTGGATCACGCTGGCCACTTCCGTGCGCGAGACCTGGCGGATGGCCTGGGTCAGGCCTTCGAGGTCGCGCCACTGCTCCGGCACGAAGCCGCCCGCCAGCTTGAGCGTGGCGCTCGGGTGGTTGAACTGCTCCAGGATGTGGTCGGAGAGATCCTCGGCCAGGCTCGGGTTGGACCAGCCGTTGGCGCCGCGCGCCAGCAGCGGGCTGTCCGCCACGAAGAAGCCCGAGCCGTGGCGCGAATCGAGCAGGCCCTGCGACACCAGCCGGTCATAGGCTTCGATCACCGGGAAGCGGCTGATGCCGTGCTCGGCGGCGAGCTGGCGGATCGACGGCAGGCGCGCGCCGGGGCGCACCTCGCTCGAGCTGATCCAGCTCTTGACCTCGTTGACGATCTGGTCGGTGATGGGCACGCCGGTGGCGGGAACGAGAGTGAGCTTCATGAGGGCGCGTGTCGGGGAAGAACGTGTGCCGGAAAAGGCAAGTGTCAGGAAAAACTACTGAACAGTGCATGGAAAACTGTTCACAACTGTTCATGGGATTGTAGTTGCCGCCGTGAATAATGGAAGGCATGCGGAGGAGGTGCCCCCGCCAGTTGGCGCGGCAGGGCATGGCGCACACCGCAATGCAGAGACAGGAGCGGCAACATGCGTGAACTACGGATCTTCGAACTGGATGAACCCGGCCGGCCGGTGGGCTGGCGCGCCCGCGAAGGGCAGACCGTCAAGGCGGTCGAAGGACGCCTGTGGCTGACGATCGAAGGCCATCACGCCGACATCTGGCTGCTGCCCGGCGCCTGCTGCGCGCTGCCGGCCGGCGCCAGGGTCTGGCTGTCCGGCGAGAGCGAGGGCGCCCGCTTCACGCTGGCCGAAACCCCGGTGCCGCTGTCGTGGCGCTGGCTGGCCATCCTCGGGCGCGCGCTGGGCCGGCGCCTGGGCCAGCGGCGCGCCGGCGCCACGCAGTGTCCGGAGCCGGGGCTGTGAGGCGCGCGCGGCCCGGTTATTTCCGTCGGTAAAGAATGTCGGCGCAGCGCGTGCGCAGGAACTCGTGCAGCCGCTGCACCGCCGGCGTGAGCAGCGTGCGGTGCGCGCTGACCAGTTGCAGCGGTGTCGGCTCGCCGTGCTCGGGCGGGAACAGTTCGACCAGGCGGCCGGCGTACAGGTCCGGCGAGACATCGATGCGCGACTTGTACACCAGCCCGTGGCCGGCCACGGCCCAGCGCCGCACCACGTCGGCATCGTCGCTGACGCGGTCGCCTTTCACGGTCACGGTTTCCACGCCGCGCGGCAGGTGGAAGGTCCAGCGCTCGTGGGTCTGGTCGCCCATCACGTAGCGCAGGCAGTTGTGCTTGCGCAGGTCCGCCGGCGAGGCCGGCGCGCCGTGGCGCTTCAGGTAGGCGGGCGAGGCGCACAGCGTGCGGCGGTTGGCCGGCGCCAGCGGCAGCGCCACCAGGCTGGAATCGGCCAGCGTGCCGTAGCGCACGCCGATGTCGAGCGGCTGGCGGAAGAAGTCCGCGGCCTGGTCGCTGATGCGCAGGTACAGCGAGACTTTCGGATGCGCCTGCTGGAACGCGTCCAGCCAGGGCAGCAGCACGTTGCGCCCCAGGTCCGACGGCGCCGACAGCCGGATCGGCCCGGCAATCTCGGCGCTGGCCTGCGCCAGCGCCTGGCGCCCGCCGTCGATGGCCGCCAGCGCCGCCTGCGCGTGCGGCAGGTAGCGCTCGCCTTCTTCCGACAAGCGCAGGCTGCGCGTGGAGCGCACGAACAGGCGCAGGCCCAGCTCCTGCTCCAGCCGCTTCATGGCGCTGCTGGCCAGCGCCGGCGTGATGTCCAGCAGCCGGGCCGCCGCGGAAAAGCTGCCCGACTCGGCGGTCCGGACAAATACCTGGAGATCGTCGAGCCTGAGCATTTTCTTCGGATCAGCGAAAGTGTTTGCTCGATTAGAGCATTTTTCGCGGAAGCCGGATAGGCGAACATCGCGGCATGCATCGGTTGTCGCTTATCGCCGCTCACCGTCGCTTACCGCCTGCCTTGTTCGCCCGATTCCCATGTCCAGGAACCTGTCCGCCATGAAAGCCATCGCCTATACCCGCAACGACCTGCCCATCACCGACCCGGCCTCGCTGGTCGACATCGAACTGCCCGTGCCCACGCCCGGCCCGCGCGACCTGCTGGTGGCGATCCGCGCCGTCTCGGTCAACCCGGTGGACACCAAGGTGCGCGCCAACTTCCCGACCGAAGCCCCGCGCGTGCTGGGCTGGGACGCCGCCGGCACGGTGACGGCCGTGGGCGCCGAGGTCACGCTGTTCCAGCCCGGCGACGCGGTCTACTACGCCGGCACGCTGGGCCGCCCCGGCACCAACGCCGAATACAGCCTCGTCGACGAGCGCATCGCCGGCCACAAGCCCGCCACGCTGAGCGATGCCCACGCTGCCGCGCTGCCGCTGACCGCGCTCACCGCCTGGGAACTGCTGTTCGACCGCCTCCACATCGCCGAAGGCGGCGGCGCGGGCCAGCACCTGCTGGTGGTCGGCGCGGCCGGCGGCGTGGGTTCGATCCTGGTGCAACTCGCGCGCAAGCTCACCGGACTGACCATCATCGGCACCGCCTCGCGCGCCGAAACCCGGCAATGGGTGCAGGACCTCGGCGCCCATCACGTCATCGACCACAGCCAGCCGCTGGCGGCCGAGCTGGCCCGCATCGGCGTCAGGCAGGTCGAGCACATCGCCAGCCTGACCCATACCGACGCGCACTACGCCGCGCTGGTCGAAGCGCTGGCCCCGCAAGGCCAGTTCGCGCTGATCGACGACCCCGCCACGCTGGACGCCATGCCGCTCAAGCGCAAGTCGGCCTCGCTGCACTGGGAATTCATGTTCGCCCGCTCCATGTTCGAGACCCCGGACATGATCCGCCAGCACGAGATCCTCGACCGCGTGGCCAGGCTGATCGACGACGGCACGCTCAAGACCACCTTCGGCGAGCACTACGGCACCATCGACGCGGCCAACCTGCGCCGCGCGCATGCCTTGCTGGAAAGCGGCCGCGCGCGCGGCAAGATCGTGCTCGAGGGGTTCTGAGCGCCGCCGGGCGCCAGGTGCCGTCAGGATTGTTGATTTGCAAAAGGGCGCTTCGGCGCCCTTTTTGCGTTTGGAATGACCGGCGCGAAACGCCGCGTCATGCGCGGTGCCGGCATGGCCGGCTCCGGGTCCGGTCCCGGTTATGCCGCCTCGATTTCCAGGCGCGGATGCAGCCCCGAGCGCACCACCAGCGACACCAGCATGTCGAGGCTGAACTTGTCCCACTTGCCGCGCACCAGATCGGAGACGCGCGGCTGGCTGATGCCCAGCGCGTCCGCCGCCTGGGCCTGGGTCCATCCGCGGGCGTCGATGACCTGACGCAGCGAGGCCATGAGATCGGCCCGCAGCTTGAGCAGGGTGGCTTCCTCGTCGGAGAAGCCGAGGTCGGCAAACACGTTGCCGCCCGATTCGGTGATGATGTCTTTCATGAGGTCACTCTTCAATCTGTCTGTAGCGGCGGGCAGCGAGCTCGATATCGGCCTTGGTGGTCTTCTGCGTGCGCTTGGGAAAGGCGTGCAGCACATAGACCGCATCCGCAAACTTCGCCACGTAGATGACGCGCCACTCGCCCTCCACGTGAATGCGCACCTCATAGGCTCCGGGGCCGACCGTCACCATCGGCTTGAAGTCGGGCGGCATCATGCCGCGCTGGATCGCATCCAGCGCGAAGCCGGCATGGCGCCTGGCCTCGGCAGGGAAATTGCGCAAATCGTCCAGGGCCGAGCCCACGAAGCGAAGGGATTTCATGGCACTGGATTATATAAGAATTTATATATCCGGTGCCGCCCTCCGGCAAGCCGCGGCGGAGCACCTTCCCGTCAAGAGCAGATAGCAGTACCCTCGATGCATCTCATCCCATCGCACCCGGCTGCTTTCCCAACGGGAAAACCACGCGGGTAGCCAGAACAGAAAAGGGAGAGAAAACTACCCGTAAATCCTTGCCCGCGAGGATTTCACGTCTTAGGTGGAGACAATGACCGATCTTTCCGACGTGCAAAAGGGCGCGCAACCGGGCGCGCAACCGGGCGCCGCCCATCCGGCGCAGGGACCGAAGGGTCCCGTCAACAAGGTGCGCTTCGTCACCGCGGCCTCGCTGTTCGACGGCCACGACGCTTCGATCAACATCATGCGGCGCATCCTCCAGTCCTCGGGCTGCGAGGTGATCCATCTCGGGCACAACCGCTCGGTGCAGGAGGTGGTCGGCGCGGCGCTGCAGGAGGACGTGCAGGGCATCGCGATTTCCAGCTACCAGGGCGGCCACGTCGAGTATTTCAGGTACATGGTCGACCTGCTGCGCGAGCGCGGCGGCGAGCGCATCCAGGTGTTCGGCGGCGGTGGCGGCGTGATCGTGCCGGAGGAGATCCGTGAGTTGCAGGCCTACGGTGTGGCGCGCATCTTCAGCCCGGAGGACGGCCAGCGCATGGGTCTGGCCGGCATGATCGCGGACATGGTGCGGCGCTGCGACATCGACCTCGCGCGCTACGCGCCCGCCACGCTCGACGCGGTCAGGGGCGGCGACCGCCGCGCGCTGGCGCAGCTGATCACGGCGCTGGAGAACGGCAAGGCCGCGCCGGGGCTGGCCGAGGCGCTGCGCGCTGAAGCGGCGGGCATGAAGACGCCCGTGCTGGGCATCACGGGCACCGGCGGCGCCGGCAAGTCGTCGCTGACCGACGAGCTGATCCGCCGCTTCCGGCTCGACCAGCGCGAGGCGCTGTCGATCGCGGTGATCTCCATCGATCCGTCGCGCCGCAAGTCGGGCGGCGCGCTGCTGGGCGACCGCATCCGCATGAACGCGATCGATCATCCGAACATCTTCATGCGCTCGCTGGCCACGCGCGATGCCGGCTCGGAGATCTCGCAGGCGCTGCCGGACGTGCTGGCCGCATGCAAGGCGGGCGGCTTCGACCTGATCGTGGTGGAGACCTCGGGCATCGGCCAGGGCGACGCGGCCATCGTGCCGCACGCGGACCTGTCGCTGTACGTGATGACGCCCGAGTTCGGCGCGGCCAGCCAGCTCGAGAAGATCGACATGCTGGACTTCGCCGATTTCGTCGCCATCAACAAGTTCGACCGCAAGGGCGCGCAGGATGCCTGGCGCGACGTGGCCCGGCAGGTGCAGCGCAACCGCGAGCAGTGGCACGGCAAGCCCGAGGACATGCCGGTCTACGGCACGCAGGCCTCGCGCTTCAACGACGACGGCGTCACCATGCTGTACCAGGGCCTGCGCGATGCGCTGCACGCGCGCGGCATGCGCGTGGCCGAAGGCACGCTGCCGCGGCTGGCCGGGCGCATCTCCACCGGCCACAACGTGATCGTGCCGCCGGCGCGCAGCCGCTACCTGGCGGAGATCGCCGACACCGTGCGCGCCTACCACCGCCGCGTGGCGGCGCAGAGCCGGCTGGCGCGCGAGCGTCAGCAACTGCGCGAGGCGCGCCGCATGCTGCTGGCCGCGCACGGGCAGGATGGCGGCGACGCCCTGCAGGCGCTGGCCGGCGAGCGCGACGCCGCGCTCGGCGCGCACGAGCGCAAGCTGCTGGCGATGTGGCCCGAGATGCGGCGCGCCTACGGCGGCGACGAATACGTGGTGAAGATCCGCGACAAGGAACTCCGCACCGCGCTCACCGGCAAGACCCTGTCCGGCACCACCATCCGCAAGGTGGTGCTGCCGCGCTTTGAGGACGACGGCGAGGTGCTGCGCTGGCTGATGCGCGAGAACGTGCCCGGCAGCTTCCCGTACACCGCCGGCGTGTTCGCCTTCAAGCGCGAGAACGAGGACCCCACGCGCATGTTCGCCGGCGAGGGCGATGCGTTCCGCACCAACCGCCGCTTCAAGCTGGTGTCCGAGGGCATGGACGCCAAGCGCCTGTCCACCGCGTTCGACTCGGTCACGCTGTACGGCGAGGACCCGCACACGCGCCCGGACATCTACGGCAAGGTCGGCAACTCGGGCGTGTCCATCGCCACGCTGGACGACATGAAGGCGCTCTACGACGGCTTCGACCTGACCAGCCCGTCGACCTCGGTGTCGATGACCATCAACGGCCCCGCGCCGACCATCCTGGCGATGTTCATGAACACCGCCATCGACCAGCAAGTGGACAAGTTCCGCGCCGACAACGGCCGCGAGCCCAGCGCCGGCGAGGAAGCCAAGATCCGCGCGTGGGTGCTGCAGAACGTGCGCGGCACGGTGCAGGCCGACATCCTCAAGGAAGACCAGGGCCAGAACACCTGCATCTTTTCCACCGAGTTCTCGCTCAAGGTGATGGGCGACATCCAGGAATACTTCGTGCACCACCAGGTGCGCAATTTCTACTCGGTGTCGATCTCGGGCTACCACATCGCCGAGGCCGGCGCCAACCCGATCTCGCAGCTCGCCTTCACGCTCTCCAACGGCTTCACCTACGTGGAGGCGTATCTCGCGCGCGGCATGCACATCGACGATTTCGCGCCCAACCTGTCGTTCTTCTTCTCCAACGGCATGGACCCCGAATACAGCGTGCTGGGCCGCGTGGCGCGCCGCATCTGGGCGGTGGCCCTGCGCGACAAGTACGGCGCCAACGAGCGCAGCCAGAAGCTCAAGTACCACATCCAGACCTCGGGCCGCTCGCTGCACGCGCAGGAGATCGACTTCAACGACATCCGCACCACGCTGCAGGCGCTGATCGCCATCTACGACAACTGCAACTCCCTGCACACCAACGCCTACGACGAAGCCATCACCACGCCCACCGGCGAATCGGTGCGGCGCGCGCTGGCCATCCAGCTCATCATCAACCGCGAATGGGGCGTGGCCCGGTGCGAGAATCCCAACCAGGGCAGCTTCCTGGTCGAGGAGCTGACCGACCTGGTGGAAGAGGCGGTGATGCAGGAGTTCGAGCGCATCGCCGAGCGCGGCGGCGTGCTCGGCGCGATGGAGACCGGCTACCAGCGCGGCAAGATCCAGGAAGAGTCGCTGTACTACGAGCAGCGCAAGCACGACGGCACGCTGCCCATCATCGGCGTGAACACTTTCCGCAACCCGGATGGCGACCCCACGCCGCAGGCGCTGGAACTGGCGCGCTCCAGCGACGCGGAAAAGCAGAGCCAGCTTGCCCGCCTGGCGGACTTCCACGCGCGCCACGCCGGCGCCGCGCCCGCCGCGCTGGCGCGCCTGCGCCAGGCCGTGATCGACGACGGCAACGTGTTCGCCGTGCTGATGGACGCGGTGCGCACCTGCTCGCTGGGGCAGGTCACGCACGCGCTGTTCGAGGTGGGCGGCCAGTACCGCCGTAATATGTGACGGCGGCGTGGCAGCCGTGGGGTTTGGCGTGACGCTGCGCTGCGTTAAACTTCAAGGCTGCGCCTGCCACGGCCCGCCACGGCATGCCGTCGAGCGCCGTGGTGCGCCGCAGCGCACCGCGGCCCGCCCAACAGCAACGAGACCAGACATGAGCAACGCTTCTTACGATCCCAACAACGTCTTCGCCCGCATCCTGCGCGGCGAGCTGCCGTGCAACAAGGTCTACGAAGACGACGACACCATCGCCTTCATGGACATCATGCCGCAGTCCGACGGCCACACCCTGGTGGTAACCAAGGAAGCCGCCGCCGAGATCTTCGACCTGTCCGAAGCCGCCGCCGGCGCCGCCATCCGCACCACGCAGCGCGTCGCGCGCGCCGTGCGCGCCGCGTTCAGCCCGGACGGCATCTCGATCGGCCAGTTCAACGGCGCCGCCGCCGGCCAGACCGTGCCGCACGTGCATTTCCACATCGTGCCGCGCTATGCCGACCGCCCCCTGCGCGGCCACGGCAGCGACATGCAGGACCCGGCCGTGCTGGCCGGGCACGCCGAGCGCATCATCGCCGCGCTGCGCGAGGCCTGAGCACCGCATCCGCGCGCGCCGCCCGCGCGGCGCGCCAATCCCATCAAGCAACCAGCAACAAGGAAGACAAAATGGCAATCAGGACAGTGGGCATCGTAGGCGCCGGCACGATGGGCAACGGCATCGCGCAGGCGTGCGCCGTGGCGGGCCTGGACGTGGTGATGGTGGACATCAGCGACGCCGCCGTGCAGAAGGGCATCTCCACCGTGGCCGGCAGCCTGGACCGCCTGATCAGGAAGGACAAGATCAGCGAAGCCGACAAGGCCGCGGCGCTCGCGCGCATCAAGGGCTCGACCGCCTACGACGACCTCAAGGCCGCCGACATCGTGATCGAGGCCGCCACCGAGAACTTCGACCTCAAGGTCAAGATCCTCAAGCAGATCGACGCCATCGTCGGCGACGACGTGGTGGTGGCCTCCAACACCTCCTCGATCTCGATCACCAAGCTGGCCGCCGTCATCAGCCGCCCGGCCAACTTCATCGGCATGCACTTCTTCAACCCGGTGCCGATGATGGCCCTGGTCGAGCTGATCCGCGGCCTGCAGACCAGCGACAACACGCACGCGCTGGTCGAGGCGCTGTCGAAGGAACTCGGCAAGTACCCGATCACGGTCAAGAACAACCCGGGTTTCGTGGTCAACCGCATTCTCTGTCCGATGATCAACGAAGCGTTCTGCGTGCTCGGCGAGGGCCTGGCTTCGCCCGAGGAAATCGACGAAGGCATGAAGCTCGGCTGCAACCACCCGATCGGCCCGCTGGCGCTGGCCGACATGATCGGCCTGGACACCATGCTGGCGGTGATGGAGGTGCTGTACACCGAATTCGCCGACCCGAAGTACCGGCCGGCGATGCTGATGCGGGAGATGGTGGCGGCGGGTTATCTGGGGCGGAAGACGGGTCGTGGGGTGTATGTTTATAGTAAGTAGGTGGGGGTGGTTGAAATAAAAAAACCGGCGACGGGGGTGCCCCGTTGGCCGGTTTTTTTGTTTATTTGGGGGGGAAGTTGATTTTATGGGGGGTGTTGGAGGCAAAGGCTTTAAAGGCCTAAAGTCGAAGGCTTTAACTTTAAAAGCTTTAACTTCAAAGTCAAAGGCTTAAAGTCAAAGTCAAAGGCTTTCGCTCCTCCGGAGCGACCTACTTTCTTTTGTCCGAAAAGAAAGTAGGCCAAGAAAGCGGACTGCCTGGCCGGCAGGGGCAGAAACGTTGGGGTTTCTATTGTTTCTGGTTTCGTCGTGGGGTTTGTGGTTCTGCTGGCATCCTGCCGGTACCGGTGCGGGCGGCCACGATTCTGCTGGTGGCGTTGGTTTCGGGGTCAGACCTATGATGGCGAGCGCACTGCTGGTTCGGCCATCTGCCGTTACCGGTTTGGGCGGCCACGGCGTAGCATCCTCGTGTTTTCGTGGTGGGCGCGGTGGACCGGGGCGCGGATGTCGGCGGGGGGCCACCACGCCCACCACGAAACCAGCACCGTTCCTATGACGCACCCATCCGCCCCGGTCGCGGCAGCAGCCTGAAGGGCCTGGGCCACCGCCATCATGCAGCGCCACCACGAATCCAATTTCGTTTGCGACGCCGCAGGCGGGCAAGCCGGTAGCGTCAGCAGTCTCATCGAAGCCAACGCCCGCACCACGAAACCACCACCAACCATAAAGTCTGAGCGCCCAGCCCCCCTGCAAGGGGTCTGCTTTCTTTGGTTACTTTCTTTTCAGACAAAAGAAAGTGACTGGCAGCCCCGCGCAGCGGGGATGTCATACAGCCTTTGGGTTCAAGCACCAAAACCGCCCGAGCCTAAAGACCCACGAAAGCTAGAACAAGGACCCCAAGCTCGAACCACCAATCAAGCCCGAGCCGCCAGGCCCACAGCAGCTAGAACAAGGAACCCAGCCTCCCCCCTACGAAGCCGGCGTCCCGGCCCCCCCAACCACATCCTTCCACCCACCTCCAAGCGCCTTGTACAGATTGACCTCGCTGCTCAACTGGTTGAGCCGGTCGCCAATCAGCACCTGCTGCGCGCTATACAGCTGGCGCTGCGCGTCGAGCACGGTCAGGTAATTGTCGACCCCGGTGCGGTAACGCTGCTCGGCCAGCTTGTAGTAGTCCTGCGTGGCGTCGACCAGCCGCGTCTGCGCCTGGAGCTGCTCGCTGAACGTGCCGCGCGCGGCCAGCCCGTCGGCGACTTCGCGGAAGGCGGTCTGGATGGTGCGTTCGTACTGCGCCACGTTGATGTCCTTCTGGATGCGCGCGTAGTCCAGGCTTGCCGACAGGCTGCCCGCGGTAAACAGCGGCAGGTTGATGTGCGGCTGGAACAACCAGGTGCCCGAGCCCGCCGAGAACAGGTCGGAGAGCTGGTTGCTGGCCGTGCCGGCGGAGGCGGTCAGGCTGATGCTGGGGAAGAACGCCGCGCGCGCCGCGCCGATGTCGGCGTTGGCCGACAGCAGCTGGTGCTCGGCCGAGAGGATGTCGGGCCGGTTCTGCAGCAGGTCGGACGGCAGGCCGGCCGGGACTTCGGCCAGCAGTTTCTGGTCGAGGTCCAGCCCAGGCGGCAGGTCGGCCGGCATGCTGGCGGTGCCGAGCAGCACCAGCAGCGCGTTCTCGTCCTGCGCGACCTGGCGCGTGTAGCGTGCCAGGCTGGCGTGCGCGGTTTCCACGCTGGTCTGCGCCTGGCGCAGGTCCAGGCGCGAGGCCACGCCTTCGTCGTAGCTGCGCTTGGTCAGGCGGTAGCTGCGCTCGTAGGTGCCGAGCGTGTCGCGCGTGAGCTTCAGCAGCGCCTCGTCGGCGCGCAGCGTCAGGTAGGCGTCCGCCACGCTGGCCACCAGCGCGACATGGGTGCCGCGCATGGCTTCCTGGCTGGCGAAGTAGCGCTCCAGCGTGGCGGTGCTCAGGCTGCGCACGCGCCCGAACAGGTCGAGCTCCCACGCGGTGGTGCCGAGCGACACGCCGTAGCTGCTGCTGATGACGCGCTGGCCGGTGGTGGACAGGTCGGCCGGCACGCGCTGGCGCGAGCCCGAGCCGCTGGCGTCCACCTCGGGGAACAGCTCGGCGCGCTGGATGCGGTACTGCGCGCGGTAGGCCTCGACGTTGAGCGCGGCCACGCGCAGGTCGCGGTTGTTGTCGAGCGCCGTCTCGATGAGGCGGCGCAGGCGCGGGTCGGCGAAGAAATCGCGCCAGCCGAGTTCGGTCGCCTGCGGCGCCTGGGCGGGGGCGGCCTGCGGGTAGGCCGGGCCCTGCGGGTAGGCGCCCGCCACCGGCGCGGCCGGGCGCTCGTAGTGCGGAATCAGGCTGCAACCGGACAGCGCAGCGAGCGCCGCCGCGGCGGCCAGGCCAATCACGTGTTTTTTCATTGGAGCGCTTCCGTTTTGATGGGGGCGGCGTCGTCGTGGGGCTTGCGCTTGAACAGCGCGCCCACCGCGACGAAGAACAGCGGCACCCAGAAGATGGCCAGGACCGTGGCCGTCACCATGCCGCCGATCACGCCCGTGCCGATCGCGTGCTGGCTGCCGGCGCCGGCGCCGCTCGATACCGCCAGCGGCGCCACGCCCAGCATGAACGCGAGCGAGGTCATGATGATCGGGCGCAGCCGCATGCGGCAGGCCTCGACCGCGGATTCGACCAGGCCCTTGCCCTGCTCATGCAGCTCCTTGGCGAATTCCACGATCAGGATCGCGTTCTTGGCCGACAGGCCGACCGTGGTCAGCAGGCCCACCTGGAAGAACACGTCGTTGGACAGCCCGCGCAGCAGCGTGGCCAGCAGCGCGCCGATCACGCCCAGCGGCACCACCAGCATCACCGAGAACGGGATCGACCAGCTTTCGTACAGCGCGGCCAGGCACAGGAACACCACGAGCAGCGACAGCGCGTACAGCGCCGGCGCCTGCGAGCCCGACAGCCGCTCTTCATACGACAGGCCGGTCCACGCATAGCCGATGCCCGGCGGCATCTGCTTCATGATTTCCTCGACGGCGGCCATCGCCTCGCCCGAGCTGCGGCCCGCGGCCGGCTCGCCGAGCACTTCCACCGCCGGCACGCCGTTGTAGCGCTGCAGCTTGGGCGAGCCGTAGCCCCAGCGGCCGGTGGCGAAGGCCGAGAACGGCACCATCGTGCCCTTGTCGTTGCGCACGAACCACTTGTCCACGTCGTCCGGGTTCATGCGCGAGTTGGGCTGGCCCTGCAGGTAGACCCGCTTGACGCGGCCGCGGTCGATGAAGTCGTTGACGTAGCTCGAGCCCCACGCGATCGACACCGTGTTGTTGATGTCCGACAGCGACAGGCCCAGCGCGCGCGCCTTCTCGTCGTCGATCTCCAGCATGTACTGCGGCTGGTCGTTCAGGCCGTTCGGACGCACGCGCTGCAGCACCGGGTTCTTCGACGCGAGCTGCAGGAACTTGTCGCGCGCGTTCATCAGCGCCTGGTGGCCCAGGCCCGCCTGGTCCTGCATGTAGAGGTCGAAGCCGGTGGCGTTGCCGAGCTCCTGCACCGCGGGCGGCGCGAACGCGAACGACAGCGAATCGCGGAACGAGGCGAACTTGCGCTGCGCGCGCTGGGTCAGGTCGAACACGCTGGTGTTCTCGCCGCTGCGCTCTTCCCACGGCTTGAGCAGGATGAACGCCAGGCCCGAGTTCTGGCCGCGGCCGGCGAAGTTGAAGCCGTTGACCGTGAACAGCGAGTCCACCACCTTGCCTTCGTCCTTGAGCAGGTACTCGCGCATCTGGTCAAGCACCTTCTGCGTGCGCTCGGCGGTCGCGCCCGGCGGCGTCTGCACCTGGGCATACAGCACGCCCTGGTCTTCTTCCGGCAGGAACGAGGTCGGGATGCGCGTGAACAGGAAGGCCATCGCCGCGACGATCGCCACGTAGAGCAGCAGGAACGGAATGCGCCGGCGCAGGATGCCCTGCACGCTGCGCTCGTAGCTCTGCGTGGTGGAGATGAACTTGCGGTTGAACCAGCCGAAGAAGCCGCGCTTGTGCTCGCCGTGGTCGCCCTTGTCGATCGGCTTGAGCATGGTCGCGCACAGCGCCGGCGTCAGCACCAGCGCCACCAGCACCGACAGCACCATCGACGAGACGATGGTGATCGAGAACTGGCGGTAGATCACGCCGGTCGAGCCGCCGAAGAATGCCATCGGCAGGAACACCGCCGAGAGCACCATCGCGATGCCCACCAGCGCGCCCTGGATCTGCCCCATCGACTTGCGCGCGGCCTCCTTGGGCGACAGCCCTTCCTCGGCCATCACCCGCTCGACGTTCTCCACCACCACGATGGCATCGTCCACCAGCAGGCCGATCGCCAGCACCATGCCGAACATGGTCAGCGTGTTGATCGAGTAGCCGAACGCCGCCAGCACGCCGAACGTGCCCAGCAGCACCACCGGCACGGCGATGGTCGGGATCAGCGTGGCGCGCACGTTCTGCAGGAACAGGTACATCACCAGGAACACCAGCACGATGGCTTCGAGCAGCGTCTTCACCACCTCGTGGATGGAGCCCGAGATCACCGGCGAGGTGTCATACGGGTACACCACCTTCATGCCCTGCGGGAAGAACGGCTGCAGCTGGTCCAGCGTCTGGCGGATCGCCTTGACCGTCTCCAGCGCGTTGGCGCCGCTGGCCAGGCGCACGGCGATGCCGGAAGCCGGCTGGCCGTTGTAGAGCGCGTTGATGTTGTAGTCCTGGCCGCCCAGCTCCACCTGCGCCACGTCCTTCAGGCGCACCTGCGAGCCGTCCGGGTTGACCTTGAGCAGGATGTTGCCGAACTGCTCGCTGGTCTGCAGGCGGGTCTTGCCGATCACGCTGGCGTTGAGCTGCTGGCCCTTGACCGCCGGCAGCCCGCCCAGCTGGCCGGAGGCCACCTGCACGTTCTGCGCCTTGATGGCGTTGCTGACGTCGAGCGGCGCGAGCTGGAAGCTGTTGAGCTTGGCCGGGTCGATCCACACGCGCATCGCGTACTGCGAGCCGAACACCTGGAAGTCGCCCACGCCATAGGTGCGCGACAGCGGATCCTGGATGTTCGAGACGATGTAGTTCGACAAGTCCTCGCGCGTCACCTTCGGATCGGTCGAGATCAGGCCCACGATGAGCAGGAAGTTGCGCACCGACTTGGTCACGCGGATACCCTGCTGCTGGACTTCCTGCGGCAGCAGCGGCGTGGCCAGCTGCAGCTTGTTCTGCACCTGCACCTGCGCGATGTCGGGGTTGGTGCCCTGCTCGAAGGTCACGGTGATGGTCATGCTGCCGTCGGAATTGCTTTCCGACGAGATGTAGCGCAGGCGGTCCAGGCCATTGAGCTGCTGCTCGATGACCTGCACGACCGTGTCCTGTACCGTCTCGGCGGAAGCGCCGGGGTAGTTGACCGAAATGGCGATGGTCGGCGGCGCGATCGCCGGGTACTGGCTGATCGGCAGTGCCCGGATCGACAGCACGCCGGCGAGCATGATGACCAGCGCGATCACCCACGCGAAGATCGGGCGATCGATGAAGAATTTAGACATGGAGGATTCCTTATCCCTTGTTCCTTGCTCGGGCGCGTGCTCAGGACTTGGCCGGTGCGGCGGCGGCCGGCGCGTTGCCGGAAGCCTGCGCGGCCGCCGGCACCGCCTTGACCTTGGCGCCCGGGCGCACGAACTGCAGGCCCTCGACGATGACGCGGTCGCCGGCGTTCAGGCCGCTGCTCACCAGCCACTTGTCGCCGACCGCGCGCTCGGTGGTGAGCGTGCGCAGTTCGACCTCGTCCTTGGCGTTGACCACCAGCGCGGTGGCCTGGCCCTTGAGGTCGCGCGTGACGCCGACCTGCGGCGCCAGGATCGCGTTGGCCTTGACGCCTTCGCTCAGGCGCGCGTGCACGAACATGCCCGGCAGCAGCACGTGGTTCGGGTTCGGGAACACCGCGCGCAGCGTCACCGAGCCGGTGCCCTGGTCCACCGACACCTCGGAGAACTCGAGCCGGCCGGTCTCGGGGTAGGTCGTGCCGTCCTCCAGCCGCAGGTTCACCTTGGCCGCGTTGGCGCCGGCGCCGTCGAGCTTGCCGTCGGCCAGCTCGCGGCGCAGGCGCAGCAGCGTGGACGAGGGCTGCGTCACGTCGACGAAGATCGGGTCGATCTGCTGCACCGTGGCCAGCGCGGTGGCCTGCCCGTTGACCGCCAGCGCGCCCTGGGTCACGCTGGAGCGGCCGATGCGCCCGGAGATCGGCGCCAGCACCTTGGTGTAGCGCAGGTTGATCTCGGCGCGCTGCACGGCGGCCTGCGCCTGCAGGAACGACGCCTTGGCCTCGGCCGCGGCCTGCTTGCTGACCGCCTCGTCGGCGACCAGCTTGCCGTAGCGCTCGGACAGCAGCCGGCTCGATTCCAGCGTGGCCTGCGCGCTCTTGTAGGCGGCGTCGTAGGTGGACGGGTCGATCTGGTACAGCTGCTGACCCTGCTTGACGTCGCTGCCTTCCTTGAACAGCCGGTGCTGGATGATGCCGTCGACCTGCGGCCGCACTTCGGCGACGAGGTAGGCGGTGGTGCGGCCCGGCAGCTCGGAGTCCACCATGACCGACTCCGGCGCCAGCGTGACCACCCCGACCTGCGGCGGCTGCGGTGCCGCGGCCGCCTGTTCTTTCTTGCCGCATCCGGCGAGCGCGGCCAGGGCAATCCCCGGCACGCCCAGAATCAAAGCACGCGTGATGCGCGATCGTTGCATTGCGATTTCCTAGAAGATTGAAAGACTGCGAGACCCGCTCGACCGCCGGACCGTCCATTCTGCGGTCGCGTGGGTCAGCCGATACGGTTGAGTGAGAGCGCCCGCCAGCAGGCGCCTACGCCGGAAGTCCGGCGGCAATTGCGATTGTGGATGCGAAGATAGCTGACAGGTCAGATGATTACAAGAGGATGATAGGGAAATGAAATACCGGGCAACGAACGCTCAGGCAGCCTGCGCCGGAGTTTGGTTCCTGGCGCGGGGCACGAGGCAGCCCGGTGTCGGGCGTTTCGGGACGGTGGCAGTCATGCCGCAGAAGCGAGCAAGGAACGTGCCGCCGGGGCCTCACGATGCGTGACGTGAGTGCGCCTACCGATACGCAGATAGGTGATTCTATCCCGGCTACGCAGGGTTTTCCCGACATTGTCCGGGCGAAATATTTCAAACGATTAATGCGGTGCCCGATGCGGCGCTGTCACCTGCGGCATGTTGTCGCAGTGGCGGCGCGGCAATGATCCATTCTGGTGCGCGAGTCCGCACAAAAAACCGCACGAAAGAGCGCACGCGAAGCCGCGTCCCTCCCGCGCGCGGGCAATGAACGAAAATGGCGCGCGCCGGCAACTTTCAGATCTCAGACAGGACAAGGCAAGCATGAATATGTTCGAAGCGATGGGAATCTTCGTCCAGGTGGTCGACCACGGCAGCTTCGCGCGCGCCGCGCAGGCCAATCAGTTCCATCGCCCCGCCGTGACCAAGGCCATCCAGCAGCTCGAGCGCGAGCTGGGCGTGCAACTGCTCCACCGCACCACGCGCAAGCTGAGCATGACCGAGGAAGGCGAGGAGTTCTACCAGCGCTGCACCCAGCTGCTCGGCGATTTCGCCGACACGCTCGCGCTGTTCTCGCCGACGCGCCCGCCCAAGGGCAAGCTGCGCCTGGACATGCCCACGGCGGTGGCCAAGGCCATCATCGTGCCGGCGCTGCCCGACTTCCGCCGGCGCTATCCCGCCATCGAGCTCGTGCTGCGCTCATCCGACCACCACGTCGACCTGATCGGCGAAGGCGTGGACTGTGCCGTGCGCCTGGGCGAGCTGGCCGATTCCAGCCTGGTGGCGCGCCGCATCGGCACCATCCCGATGGTGACGTGCGGCTCGCCCGGCTACCTGGCCCGGCACGGCACGCCGGCCTCGCTCGACGACCTCGACCGCCACGTCGCGGTCAACTTCCTGGTCCAGCACGGCCGGCGCACGCTCGAATGGCAGTTCGACGCGGGCGACCGCATCGTCACCAGGCAGGTGCCCAGCGACATCGTGGTGGACGACTCCGAAGCGTTCCACGCCTGCGGGCTGGCCGGACTCGGCCTGCTGCAGGGCCTGCGGCCCGCGCTGCAGCCCTACATCGACGCCGGCCAGCTGGTCGAGGTCCTGCCGCACTGCAAGCCGGTGCCCAGGCCGATCTCCGTGGTCATGACGCAGCGCCGCCACCGGCCGCCCAAGGTCGACGCGTTCATCGGCTGGCTGGAGGCGCTGTTCGTCGAGCGCGGGCTGGCCTGAGCGCCGGCCGCGCGCCATTGTTATTGCCACGGCAATAGTCAAGTTCGCCGGCGCGCGTTTATCGGCGCGGGCATTGCGCGTAGATTCCCGCCGCGGGCAGTGCCGGTCCTTGCTGGTCTTCGCGTGCCTTCGCATGCCACGGCCGGGCGACGAGGTCGGCGCCTGCGCCCGCCTGCCAATCGCATTTGCCGCCCACGCGGCACCGAACCGGGAAACAAGATGGACCTGCAGCTCAGCGGCAAGACCGCCGTCGTCACCGGCGCCAGCCAGGGCATCGGCCGCGCCATCGCCAGGACGCTGGCCGCCGAGGGCGCCAGGGTGCTGGCGACCGCGCGCGACGAAGCGCTGCTCGCCAGCCTGGCCGACGAGATCGTCGCCGCCGGCGGCGCCGACCCCGTCCTGCTGGTGCAGGACTTCGTCGCCGACGACGGCCCGCGCCGCATCGCCGACGCCGCGCTGGCGCGGCTCGGCCACGTCGACATCCTCGTCAACAACGCCGGCGGCAGCCGCCCGATGGGCGTGGACGCGCCCGAGGCGCAATGGCTCGAAGGCATGACGCTCAACTTCGACCGCCACCGCCAGCTCACCCAGGCGCTGCTGCCCAATTTCCTCGAACGCAAGTCGGGCGCCATCGTCAGCCTGTCCGGCAACCTCGAACCGGAAGTGGTCAACGCCGCGATGGTGGCCAAGGCCGGCCTCGTGGTCTGGTCCAAGGGCCTGTCCGAGCAGCTCGGCCAGCACGGCATCACGGTCAACTGCGTGCAGCCCGGCCTGATCGACACCGCGCAGATCCGCCGCCTGTACCCCGGCGACGAGCGCCGCAAGTTCGCCGAGCGCGAGATCGCGCTGCGCGACTTCGGCGAGCCCGAGGACGTGGCCAACGCGGTGGCGTTCCTGGTGTCGCCGCGGGCGCGCTACATCACCGGCACGGTGATGCTGGTCGACGGCGGCATGCGCCGCTACGCGTTCTGACCGCCGTTCCCCGCTCCGCCTCATTTTCAGACAACCGCCAGATTCGCCAAGAGAACGACGCAATGCCAAAGGTCTATCAGTTCAACCGCACCGGCGGTCCCGAGGTGCTGGAGCTGCATGAAGTGGAGGTGGCCGCGCCCGGCGCCGGCGAAGTGCGCATCCGCGTCAAGGCGATCGGCCTGAACCGCGCCGAAGTGATGTATCGCAGCGGGCAATACGTGATCGAGCCGCGCTTTCCGGCCCGCCTGGGCTATGAAGCCGCCGGCGTGGTCGATGCGGTCGGCGCCGGCGTGGCGGGCTTCGCGCCCGGCGACGAGGTCAGCGTGGTGCCCGCCTTCTCGTTCGCCGACTACGGCATGTACGGCGAGCTCGTCAACGCGCCCGCGCATGCGGTGGTGAAGCACCCGCGCGGCCTGTCGTTCGTCGATGCCGCCGCGGCGTGGATGATGTTCGTCACCGCCTACGGCGCGCTGGTCGAACTCGGCAACCTGCGCGCCGGCGAGACCGTGCTGGTGCGCGCGGCCTCCAGCAGCGTGGGCCTGGCCGCGATCCAGATCGCCAGGATGGCGGGCGCGGTGCCGGTGGCGCTGACGCGCGGCAGCGGCAAGCGGCAGGCGCTGCTGGACGCCGGCGCGGCGCACGTCATCGCCACGCAGGAGCAGGATCTCGTTGCCGAGGTGGCGCGCATCACCGGCGGCGCCGGCGCGCGCATGGCGTTCGACCCGGTCGGCGGGCCGGAAGCCGCCAGGCTGTTCAAGGCGCTGTGCGCGGGCGGCATCTTCTTCCAGTACGGCGCGCTCGACACCGGCGACATCCCGGTGCCGGTGATGGACCTGCTCGGCAAGCACCTGACGCTGCGCGGCTACGAGCTGTTCGAGATCACCACCGATCCGGAGCGGCTCGGCAAGGCCCGCGACTTCGTCAACGCCGGGCTCGCCTCCGGCCAGCTGCGCCCGGTGGTGGACAAGACCTTCGCCTTCGAGGACATGGCCGCGGCGCACCGCTACATGGAGTCCAACGCGCAGGTCGGCAAGATCGTCGTCACCTTGTAGTCGTCACCCCGTGGTCGCCGCCCGGCAGCGGGGCGGCCCGCGCGTCAGCGGCCCGGCGCGCCGATGCTGCTCAGGCCGATCGGCGCGCCCGAGCGGTCGGTCACGCGCGCCAGCTCGCGGTAGGCGCGCGCCTGCACGCGCTCGGGCAGCGGCACGAACTTCGCCTCGCGCGCCAGGTCGTCGCCGCGCAGGTAGCCCCAGGTGACGAACTTCAGCGCATCGAGCGTGCGCGCGCCGCTCTGGCTGACCGCCGGCACCACGATGAAGGTGCCCATCGTGATCGGCCACGCGTTGGCGCCCGGCTGGTTCACCAGGCTCGCGGTGAAGTTGCCTTTCTGGTTCCACTCGCTCTGCACCACCGCCTCGCGGAAGTTGTCGACCTGCGCCGGCACGAAGCGCCCGGCCGCGTTGCGCAGCTGCACGGCGTTGAGGCCGGCGTCGAGCACGTAGTTGTAGTCCACGTAGCCGATGGTGCCGGCCGAGCCCTGCACGGCGCCGACCACCTCGCTGCTGCCGCGCGCGGCGGTGAAGGACGACGGCCACGGCAAGGTGGACTGGGTGCCGTAGGTGGCCTTCCAGTCCGCGCTGACCGCGCTCAGGTAGCTGCTGAAATGGTAGGTGGTGCCCGAGCCGTCGGCGCGCACCACCGGGCGGATCGGCAGGCGCGGCAGCGCGACGCCGGGGTTGAGCGCGCGGATCTCCGGCGCGTCCCACGCCGTGAGTTTGCCCAGGAAGATCGCCGCCAGCACCTCGCCGGTGAGCTTGAGCCTGCCCTGCGGCACGCCGGGCAGGTTGACCACCGGCACCGCGCCCGTCACCACCGACGGCACGAACACCAGCCCGGCCTTCTTCGCTTCCGCCTCCGGCATGGGCACGTCCGACGCGCCGAAGTCCACCTGCCCGGCGCGCACGCGCTTGAGGCCCTCGCCGGAGCCGACCGCGTCGTACTGGAGCGTGACGCCGGTGGCGGCCTTGTAGCCGTCCGCCCAGACGCGGTAGATGGGCGCGGCGGCGGTGGAGCCCGCGCCGCGGATCTCGGTGGCGGCCAGCGCGGACGCGCCGCAGGTCAGCGCCGCCAGGGCGGCCAGGAAAGCCTTTCGCATGATGGGGATACTTGTCGGAGGACGCTGGGAGACGAGGCGCGATTGTATAGGAGCGGCGTGACGCGCATGCCCGCCGGATGCGGCCCTGTCGCGCGGCGCGCATCGGCCCGCCGCCGTCATCATCCTGACGCACGGCGGCGGTAGCCGGCGCCGCGGGGAAGCAACCCGGAGCGTTACTCTCCGTACTGCCGCAGCCCCTCCAGGTCCAGCACCTCGATCACGCCGTAGTCCACCTTCACCAGCCCCTGCTGCTCCAGCACCTTGAGCGCCTGGTTGGCGCGCTGGCGCGAGATGCCCGCCAGCAGGCCGATCTCCTCCTGCGAGATTTCCAGCGTGGTGCCCAGTCCCGGATACAGGTGCTCGTTGAACAGCGACGACACCGCGCGCGCCACGCGCGAGTCGATGTCGAGCAGGCGCTCGTATTCCACCGCGGCGATGAACTGCCCGAGCCGCTCGTTGAACTGCGTGAGCAGGAAGCGCGTGAACGGCAGGCTGGTATCGAGCAGCCACTGGAAGGTGTCGAGCGGCAGGAAGGCGATGCGCGAGCGGCGCAGCGCCATCACGTCGTACTTGCGGATCTCGCGCTTGAGCACCGCGCCCTCGCCGAACCAGCCGCCGGTGGGCACGCCGGTGAACGTCACCGACTTGCCCGAGGGCGACACCGTGGTGATCTTGACGATGCCTTCGAGCACGCCCAGCCAGTGCTCGGCCACGTCGCCCTTGTGGCAGACGTAGTCGCCCTGGCTGTACTCGCGCACGCACATCGCGCGGCGCACGCGGTCGCGCTGCTCGGGCGTGAGGTCGGCCGCCCACACGCAGCGGTCCACGAAATCGTTAAGCATTAGCTGAAAACCCTTCCCGTAGGGATTAACCCCGAATTGTCACCGGCGTGACAACCGGGGGAAATGGCATGAACTATCTTACGATCACCACGAACCGCGAGTGCGCGCCAGGACAGGCGCGGCGGGCTTGTTGCGACGCGGCAGCCGCAGGGCCGCCGGCGGGCAAAACAGGCCAAGTATAACCAGCGGAAGCAGGCTTGACACCGGCCGCGGAGCCCCGCCGCCGAGGGAAAGGAGACAGCGATGCAGGAACCGTCGGCGACGACCTTCCCGCGCCTGCTGCTGGCGCATGCCCAGCAGCGGCCCGGAAGCCCGGCCTACCGCGAGAAGGACCTCGGTATCTGGCAGACCTACAGCTGGGCGCAGGCCGCGCAGGAGGTGCGCGCGCTCGCCTGCGGGCTGGCCGCGCTCGGTTTTGCGCGCGGCATGAACCTCGCGGTGGTGGGCGACAACCGCCCGCGCCTGTACTGGGCCATGAGCGCCGCGCAGGCGCTCGGCGGCGTGCCCGTGCCGCTGTACCAGGACGCCATCGGCGGCGAGATGGTCTACGTGCTCGACGACGCCGAGATCGACTTCGCCATCGTCGAGGACCAGGAGCAGGTCGACAAGCTGCTCGAAGTCCAGGCGCAGCGCGCCGTGCGCCACATCGTCTACGAAGACCCGCGCGGGCTGCGCGGCTACGACCATCCGGCGCTGATGTCGTATGCGCGCCTGCAGGAGATCGGCCGCGAGTTCGACCGCGCCAACCCCGGTTTCTTCGATGCCGCGGTCGAGGCCGGCTCGCCCGAGGACACCGCCATCATCCTCTACACCTCCGGCACCACCGGCAAGCCCAAGGGCGTGTGCCATTCGCACCGCGGCCTGATCGGCGCGGCGCGCAACGGCTGCGCGTTCGACGGCCTCGTGCCCGGCGACGACGTGCTGTCCTACCTGCCGATGGCGTGGGTCGGCGACAACCTGTTCTCCTACGCGCAGGCGCTGGTGGCCGGTTTCACGGTGAACTGCCCCGAGTCGCGCGACACCGTGATGACCGACCTGCGCGAGATCGGCCCCACGTATTACTTCGCGCCGCCGCGCATCTACGAGAACCTGCTTACGCAGGTGATGATCCGCATGGAGGACGCGGGCTGGGCCAAGCGGCGCCTGTTCCACTGGGCCATGAACGTGGCGCGCCGCTGCGGCACCGACATCCTCGACGGCCGCCCGGTGCCGTTGGCCGAGCGCCTGCGCTACGCCGCCGGCGAAGCGCTGATCTACGGGCCGCTGCGCAACGTGCTCGGCATGAGCCGCATCCGCGTGGGCTACACCGCCGGCGAGGCCATCGGCCCGGACCTGTTCCGCTTCTACCGCTCCATCGGCGTCAACCTCAAACAGTTCTACGGCCAGACCGAGACCTGCGCCTACGTCTGCCTGCAGCCCGACGGCAAGGTCAAGTTCGACTCGGTCGGCCCGGCCGCGCCCGGCATGGAGATCCGCATCGCCGACAACGGCGAGGTGCTGGTGCGCGGGGTGGGCCTGCTCAAGTCCTACTACAAGCGCGACGACGCCACCCGCGAGGCCATCAACGACGAAGGCTATTTCATGACCGGCGACGCCGGCGTGATCGACGCCGACGGCCACCTCAAGATCATCGACCGCGCCAAGGACGTGGGCAAGCTCGCCGACGGCGCGATGTTCGCGCCCAAGTACATCGAGAACAAGCTCAAGTTCTTCCCCTACATCAAGGAAGCGGTGGCCTTCGGCACCGGGCGCGAGCGCGTCTGCGCGTTCATCAACATCGACTTCGACGCGGTGGGCAACTGGGCCGAGCGGCGCCACCTGCCGTATGCCGGTTATATCGACCTGGCCGCGCAGCCCGAGGTGATCGCCATGATCGGCGAGTGCGTGGCGCAGGTGAACGCGGACCTCGCGGCCGACGCCATGCTGGCCGGCTCGCAGGTGGCGCGCTTCCTGATCCTGCACAAGGAGCTCGACCCCGACGACGACGAGCTCACGCGCACGCGCAAGGTGCGGCGCGGCTTTATCGCGGAGAAATACGCCGCGCTGGTCGATGCGCTGTTCGCCGGCCGCGGCGAGCAGTTCATCGAGACGCGCGTGAAGTTCGAGGACGGACGCGAAGGCAGCGTCTCGGCCACCCTGAAGCTGGTCGATGTGAAGCGCTTCCCGCCGGCCGCCGGCGCGGCGCGCGCGGCATGAGCGGGGACGCAAGGATGACGCAGATGGCATGGCAAGGCGTAGCGCGCGGCGGCGATGGCCAGCCCGCATGGAGCGGCGCGTCCGCCGCGGCGATCGCGGCGGCGTCTCCGCGGGAGGATGCGCAGGCCGCGCAGGCGCACGCGCGCCAGGCCGGCGACGTGATCCTGGACCTGCAGAACATCTCGCTCTCGTTCGGCGGGGTGAAGGCGCTCACGGACATCTCGTTCGACGTGCGCGAGCACGAGATCCGCGCCATCATCGGCCCCAACGGCGCGGGCAAGAGTTCCATGCTCAACGTCATCAACGGGGTCTACCACCCGCAGCAGGGCCGCATCGTCTTTCGCGGCGAGGAACGCCGCAAGATGCATCCGACCGAGGCCGCGCGCCAGGGCATCGCGCGCACCTTCCAGAACATCGCGCTGTTCAAGGGCATGACCGTGCTCGACAACATCATGACCGGGCGCAACACCAAATTCCGCAGCGGCCTGCTGGCCAACGCGCTGTGGTGGGGTCCGGCGCGCAACGAGGAAACGCGGCACCGCCGCAAGGTCGAGGAAGTGATCGACTTCCTGGAGATCCAGGCCATCCGCAAGACCCCGGTGGGGCGCCTGCCCTACGGCCTGCAAAAGCGCGTGGAACTCGCGCGGGCGCTGGCGGCCGAGCCGTCCATGCTGCTGCTCGACGAACCGATGGCCGGCATGAACGTGGAAGAAAAGCAGGACATGTGCCGCTTCATCCTCGACGTGAACCACCAGTTCGGCACCACCATCGTGCTGATCGAGCACGACATGGGCGTGGTGATGGACATCTCCGACCGCGTGGTGGTGCTCGACTACGGCAAGAAGATCGGCGACGGCACGCCCGACGTGGTCAAGGCCAACCCGGACGTGATCCGCGCCTACCTCGGCGCCGGGCACTGACGCGCGGGATCCAGGTAACAGGGAACAAGGAACACCATGACGTTCTTCTTCGAGATCCTGATCGGCGGCCTGCTGTCGGGACTGATGTACTCGCTGGTGGCGCTCGGCTTCGTGCTGATCTACAAGGCCTCGGGCGTGTTCAACTTCGCCCAGGGCGCGATGGTCTACTTCGCCGCGCTCGCGGTGGTGGGGCTGATGGACAAGGGCCTGCCGATGTGGGCCGCGGTGATCGGCGCGTTCGGCGTGATGCTGGTGGTGGGCATCAGCACCGAGCGCTTCGTGCTGCGCAAGCTGGTCAACCAGCCGCCCATCACGCTGTTCATGGCCACCATCGGCCTGTCGTTCTTTCTCGAAGGGCTGGGGCCGCTGCTGTTCGGCAACGAAGTGCGGCCGATCAACCTCGGCATCGTCGACGAGCCGATCGAGGCCATCCTCACGCGCTTCAACATCGTGCTGTCCAAGTTCGACCTCGCCGCGGCGGCCATCGCCGGCATCCTGGTCGGCGCGCTGGCGCTGTTCTTCCAGTTCACCAAGGTCGGCCGCGCGCTGCGCGCGGTGGCGGACGACCACCAGGCGGCGCTGTCGCTGGGGATTCCGCTGCAGCACATCTGGGCCATCGTGTGGGGCGTGGCGGGGTTCGTCGCGCTGGTGGCGGGCATGCTGTGGGGCTCGCGCAATGGCGTGCAGTTCGCGCTGACGCTGACGGCGCTCAAGGCGCTGCCGGTGCTGATCCTGGGCGGCTTCACCTCGGTGCCGGGCGCCATTGTCGGCGGGCTCATCATCGGCGCGTCGGAGAAGCTGGCCGAGATCTACATTCCGCCGGTGTTCCAGTCCGCGTTCGGCGGCAACTTCGGCGGCATCGAAGGGTGGTTCCCCTACGTGTTCGCGTTGCTCTTCCTGCTGGTGCGGCCCGAGGGGCTGTTCGGCGAGAAACACATCGACCGCGTCTGAGCGGCACGGCCCCAACAGGAGACAACCCCATGTTCTATCGTGAAGCCGGCCAGTTCAAGACCACCTACGAGGCCGACAGCCAGGTATTCCCGATCCGCCAGGACCGCATCGGCTTCGCCGTGCTGATGGCGGTGGCCTTCGTGGCGATTCCGTTCACCGCGTCGGAATACTGGTTCTCCGCCATCCTGATCCCGTTCCTGATCTTCGCGCTGGCCGCGCTCGGCCTCAACATCCTGACCGGCTACGCCGGCCAGCTCTCGCTCGGCACCGCCGCGTTCATGGCGGTGGGCGCCTACGCCGCGTACAACTTCCAGCTGCGCATCGAAGGGCTGCCGGTGCTGCTCACGTTCATCCTGGCGGGGCTGTCCGCCGCGCTGGTCGGCGTGGCGTTCGGCCTGCCGTCGCTGCGCATCAAGGGCTTCTACCTCGCCGTGGCCACGCTGGCCGCGCAGTTCTTCGTGGTGTGGGCGCTGACCAAGTTTCCCTGGTTCTCCAACAACAGCTCCTCCGGCGTGATCACCGCGCAGAAGCTCGCGCTGTTCGGCATCGCCATCGACACGCCCGTGAAGAAATACCTGTTCGTGCTGGCGCTGGTGACGGTGCTGGCGGTGGTGGCCAAGAACCTGGTGCGCTCGTCCACGGGGCGCGCGTGGATGTCGGTGCGCGACATGGACGTGGCCGCCGAGGTGATCGGCATCCCGCTCATGCGCACCAAGCTGCTGGCGTTCGCCGTCAGCTCGTTCTACTGCGGCGTGGCCGGCGCGCTCTATGCGTTCTGCTACCTCGGCTCGGTGGAGCCGGACGGCTTCTCGCTGGACCTGTCGTTCCGCGTGCTGTTCATGATCATCATCGGCGGCGTGGGCAGCATCCTCGGCGCCTTCCTCGGCGCGGCCTTCATCCTGCTGCTGCCGATCTTCCTGGACAACGTGCTGCCGCCGCTGGCCGCGCTGCTGCACCTGCCGTTCACCAACGCGGCGGTGTCGCATATCCAGCTGATGGTGTTCGGCGCGCTCATCATCTTCTTCCTGGTGGTGGAGCCGCACGGGCTCGCGCGGCTGTGGCAGATCGCCAAGGAAAAGCTGCGGCTGTGGCCGTTCCCGCATTGAGACATTGACGAGATTTCGAGGTCGGACCAAGCAAAACGGGTATTCCATAACAAACACACACCTGCCAAGGTGAAGGAGACTGTCATGACCATCCTGATTCGCAACCTGCGGCGCATCGCCGTGGCCGCGGGCGCGTGCGCCGCGCTGCTGGCGCCGCCGGCCGCGCAGGCCCAGAGCGGCGAGCAGTTCGTGGCGCTGCCCAGCTACCGCGTGGGGCCGTACGGCGCCAACGGGCAGTCCTTCTACGGCGGCTTCATCGACTACCTCAACTACGTCAACCTCAAGGACGGCGGCGTCAACGGCGTCAAGCTCTCGTGGGAAGAATGCGAGACCGAGTACAACAACGCCAAGGGCGTGGAATGCTATGAGCGCCTGAAGTCCAAGAGCGCGGCCAGCAAGGGCACCGCGTACCACACCATGTCCACCGGCATCTCCTACGCGCTGGTGGACAAGACCTCGGCCGACAAGGTGCCGCTGGTGATGATGGGCTACGGCCGCACCGACGCGGTGGACGGCTCGGTGTTCCCCTATGCCTTCCCGCTCGTGACCACCTACCAGATGCAGGTCTCGGCCATCGTCAAGTTCCTGGCCGGCAAGAACGGCGGCTCGCTCGCCGGCAAGAAGATCGTCTACCTGTACCACGACTCCGCCTACGGCAAGGAGCCGATCGTCGCGCTGGAAGCCGAGGCCAAGCTCGGCAAGTTCAACCTGGTCGAGATCCCGGTGGCGCACCCCGGCAACGAGCAGGGCGCGCAGTGGCTCAAGATCCGCCAGGAAAACCCCGACTACGTGATCTTCTGGGGCTGGGGCGTGATGAACCAGACCGCGCTCAAGGCCGCGCAGAAGGTCGGCTACGCGCGCGACAAGATGATCGGCTCGTGGTGGGCCGGCTCGGAGGAAGACACCGTGCCCGCTGGCGACGCCGCCAAGGGCTACATGAGCGCCACCTGGAACGTGGCCGGCAAGACCGTGCCCGTCATCGCCGACATCGACAAGGTGGTCTACGGCGCCGGCAAGGGCAACATGCAGGACCGCAACAAGGTCGGCTCCGTGCTCTACAACCGCGGCGTGTCCGCCGCCGTGGTCACGGTGGAAGCCATCCGCGTGGCCCAGGCCAAATACGGCAAGGGCAAGGTCATGAGCGGCGACGACATGCGCTGGGCCTTCGAGAACCTCAACCTCACCAGCGCGCGCCTGCAGCAGCTCGGCGCCACCGGCCTGCTGCCCGAGATCAAGACCAGCTGCGACAACCACGAAGGCTCCGGCAAGGTGAAGATCCAGCAATGGGACGGCACCAGGTGGACCGTGGTGTCCGACTGGATCGAAGGCAACAAGAACCTGATCCACCCGCTGTTCAAGGCCACCGCCGCGCAGTTCGCCAAGGAGAAGGGGATCACGCCGGGGTGCATGAAGTCGTGATGGTGTTGGTTTGCTCCCCTCTCCCATGAAGTGGGAGAGGGGCCGGGGGAGAGGGCAGGGCGCAGGCGGAAGCGAAAGCGCTCACTCCGCGCGAACGCCGGCCCTCTCCCCCAACCCCTCTCCCGCAGGCGGGAGAGGGGAGCAAGACAGCGGGAGATTGAACTGCCAACTGTTGTCTCCCCTCGCCTGCGCAGCGGAAGAAGGGAGCAGGAAAACGCCAGGCGCAGCCAGAAAGAACCACCAACCGAGCCGTACCATGACCCTCTTGTCCGTCAACAACATCGAAGTCATCTACGACCACGTCATCCTGGTGCTCAAGGGCGTCTCGCTCGACGTGCCGGAAGGCCGGATCGTGGCGCTGCTGGGCGCCAACGGCGCGGGCAAGACCACCACGCTCAAGGCCATCTCCAACCTGCTGCATGCCGAGCGCGGCGACGTCACCAAGGGCTCCATCGAATACCGCGGCGACCGCGTGGACCGCCTCACGCCCAACGCGCTGGTCAGGCGCGGCGTGATCCAGGTGATGGAAGGGCGCCACTGCTTCGCCCACCTCACGCTGGAAGAAAACCTGCTCACCGGCGCCTACACGCGCGGCCTCTCGCGCGCCGAGACGCGCGACGCGCTGGAGCGCATCTATGCCTATTTCCCGCGCCTGAAGACGCGCCGCAAGTCGCAGGCCGGCTACACCTCCGGCGGCGAGCAGCAGATGTGCGCGATCGGCCGGGCCATGATGGCCAAGCCCAGCATGATCCTGCTCGACGAGCCCTCGATGGGCCTCGCGCCGCAGATCGTGGAAGAGATCTTCGAGATCGTGCGCGACCTCAACCAGCGCGAGAAGGTCAGCTTCCTGCTGGCCGAGCAGAACACGATGGTGGCGCTGCGCTACGCCGACTACGGCTACATCCTCGAGAACGGCCGCGTGGTGATGGACGGCGCCGCCGAGGCGCTGCGCTCCAACGAGGACGTGAAGGAGTTCTACCTCGGCGTGGCGGCCAACGACGGCGAGGGCGGCGGGCGCAGCTCGTTCCGCGACGTCAAGAGTTATCGCAGAAGGAAGCGCTGGCTCGCCTGATTTTCGCATCGCCCCTATTCACGCGACTCATACGCAAACCATGTCCGAACACTTCGATTCGCTGGAAACGCGCGCGCCCGCCGCGCGCGCGCAGGCCCTGCTGGCGGACCTGCGCCGGCAGGTGGCCCACGCCAAGGCGCACGCGCCGTACTTCGCGCAACTGCTGCGCGAGGTGGACCCGGACGCGCTCGATTCGCGCGCGGCGCTGGCCGCGCTGCCGGTGACGCGCAAGTCCGAGCTCACGCAGCGCCAGCGCGCCGCGCCGCCGCTCGGCGGGCTCAACGCCACGCCGCTGGGCGGGCTGCGCCACATCTTCCAGTCGCCCGGCCCCATTCACGAGCCGGACGGCCACGGCGCGGACTGGTGGCGCATCGCGCGCGCCATGTTCGCCGCCGGCTTTCGCGCCGGGGATCTGGTCTACAACACCTTCTCCTATCACTTCACGCCGGCCGGCATGATGATGGAAAGCGGCGCGCACAAGCTGGGCTGCTGCGTGTTCCCGGCCGGCGTGGGCCAGACCGAATCGCAGGTGCAGGCGCTGGTCAGCCTGCAGCCGGCCGCCTACGCGGGCACGCCCTCGTTCCTGCGCATCCTGCTGGAGAAGGGCGACGAGATGGGCCTGCCGTGCACCAGCCTGCGCAAGGCGCTGGTCTCCGGCGAGGCGCTGCCGCCCTCGCTGCGCGCGTGGTTCGGCGAGCGCGGCATCCGCGTGCAGCAGATGTACGGCAGCGCCGACGTCGGCCTGGTCGCCTACGAGAGCGAAGGCGCGGACGGCTGGGTGGTGGACGAAGGCGTGCTGGTGGAGATCGTCGAGCCCGGCGGCACGCAGCCGATGCCCGACGGCGAGGTCGGCGAGGTGGTGGTGACGGTGCTCGGCAACGGCGACTATCCGCTGATCCGCTTCGGCACCGGCGACCTCTCCGCCTTCGTGGCCGGCTCCGCCGAGCACGCCAGCCCGTGCGGGCGCACCAACCTGCGGCTCAAGGGATGGCTCGGCCGCGCCGACCAGACCACCAAGGTCAAAGGGATGTTCGTGCATCCCGGGCAGGTTGGGGAGGTCATGCGGCGGCATCCCGAAGTGCGGGCCGCTCGCCTCATCGTCACGGGCCGCGTGGGAGCCGATGTGATGACCCTGCATTGCGAGGCTGTGGGGAATGACGAGAACCTGGCCCGCGCGATCGGGGAATCGGTGCGGGAGGTGTTGCGGTTGCGTGGGGAGGTACGGTTTGTGGCAGTGGGGGCGTTGCCGCAGGATGGGAGGGTTATTGAGGATGCTAGGAGTTATGAGTGAGGGGGGAGTGGTTTATTTGTGCTGCTTGGCTTCAAAGGCAGCTTCAACGGCGTAACGTCAACGGCTGGACGTCAAAGTCAAAATCAACTTCAAAGTCAAAGTCAAAGTCAACTTCAAAGTCAAAGGCTTTCGCTCCCCCGGAGCGACCTACTTTCTTTTCCCCGAA
>NZ_JBYTEL010000032.1:0-58774 GCF_058789195.1 Cupriavidus sp. FW216-B1
ATCGGGCCGATCCTGCTGGGGGTCAAGGCGCCGGTGCACATCCTCACGCCGTCGGCCACGGTGCGCCGCATCGTCAATATGACGGCGCTGGTGGTGGTCGATGCCGCGGCCAAGCGCTAAGCTGGCTGCCGCACGGAAAAGCCGGGCTTGCCCGGCTTTTTTTATGCCCGGCGCGCGCGCCGCGGCGCGGAGCAAAGCGCAGGGTAAGTGCGCGCACACATGTTAATAACACCTTGAAACAATTGGAGTTTTCCGCTGTTAGCAGGCGCAGGGGATTGATTATTTGGCGGCATGCGCGTAACCTTATGCCCTTAAAGCGCGCGTTGGGTACACCTGCGCGACGATGCCACCGTTTTTGATGCCACCGTTTTTCGCGCACGCTGTCCGGGGCGCAGGCAGGAAGGCAGCCGCGGGGCGGCGCGGGAATCGCGCTGCCGCGCCGGAATCTTCC
This sequence comes from Cupriavidus sp. FW216-B1, assembly GCF_058789195.1. Taxonomy (NCBI): domain Bacteria; kingdom Pseudomonadati; phylum Pseudomonadota; class Betaproteobacteria; order Burkholderiales; family Burkholderiaceae; genus Cupriavidus; species Cupriavidus sp. FW216-B1. The sequence continues at coordinate 452 of NZ_JBYTEL010000032.1, forward strand.
TGTGGGCGCCTCCAAACAAGACTAGCAACGTGGGTTCCCAGATTCCTTTGACGCAGCGCGCATCGCAATGGATTTCAGCCGCAGGTTCCGCCGCGGGACTGGCACGGGCCGCAGGCCGGGTGCTGGCGGGCGTGGCGGTGTCGTGCGCATTGCTGCAGCCGGTGCAGGCGCGCGAGGCGCCCGCGGCCGGCATGGCGGATGCGGGAACCATCCCGCTGCAGCAGTTGCCCAACGAAGCGCAATTGACGATGGAGCGCATCGAGGCGGGCGGCCCGTTTCCGTATGCGAAGGACGGCTCGAGATTCGGCAACTACGAGCGTGCCCTGCCGCGGAAGCCGCGCGACTATTACCGCGAATATACGGTGAAAACAAACAGCCGGAACCGGGGAGCCAGACGGATCGTATGTGGCGGTGATCGACGCGCCACCAACGACTGCTATTACACGGACGACCACTACAACAGTTTCAAACGGATAGCCAAATGATGACTGACATTTTCGGACTGGGCGACGCCCTTGCCGCCCGCGAAGAGCGCGGCGCCGGAGATGGCTGGCAGCGGGCGCAGACCCAGGCCCGGAATCTTTACGACAATGTGTTGATGATGCCTCGCAACGAGCTCTCGCACCAACCGCCGCTCGCACCTGTTCCCGCAGCCGGCACCGACGGTAGCAAAGAGGGAGCCATGAACCTGTTCAAGACGGTGCGTCCGAACATCGTCCAGTCGATCCGCGCGTTCCGCGTGCCTGAGCTTGCCCAGGCAGCGGCCGAGCTGGGTCAGCATTTCCTGTACGCCAACTGCGCGCATTGCCAGAGCAAGGCCGAGGTGCTGGACACCATCGCCACCAGCTTCCTGTTCCCGAAGCATTTCGGCAAGAACTTCGACGCGCTGGCCGACTGCCTCACCGACCTGATCCACAAGGCCGGCGCGCAGCCCGGTTTCGTGATCGTGCTCGAAGGCCTGCCGATCGCGCAGAAGTTCGACAAGGAAGGGCGCGAGGTCCTGCTCGACGTATTCCGCGACGCCGCCGAGTTCTGGGCCGAGCGCAAGGTGCAGTTCCGCGTGTTCTACTCGTTTGCGTGAATCTCGCGTGAATCATCCCGCGTGAATCGCGCGCAAGTGCCCGCCTGAGGCCGCGCCGGCCGGAAGCCGGGATGCCATGACAAAGGCCCGCCTGAGCGGGCCTTTTGCTTTTGCCTTGGCCGGCCGGTCTGCCGGCCGGCGGTGCGGCCGCCGCCTATGCCGCCGGCGGTACCTGGCCTCCCGGGGTGAGCTTGTCGATCAGTTCCGGCAGGCCCTCGCTCAGGTGCGCGGCCACGTCGTCGGCCGACAGGCCGGTGGAGCTGGCCAGCGATTCGAGCGCGCCGGTGCCGCCGAGCGCGCCGGCCAGTTGCGACGGCGAGACCGGCTGGTTGTCGCCGGTGCCGATCCACGAGCTGACCTGCTCGCCCAGGCCGGCCTGCGCCAGCACTTCCTGCAGGGCGCCGATGCCGCCGGCCGCGGCGCCGAGCGCGGGCGCGCCGCCCTGCTGGCCCTGGCCGCCGAGCAGCCCGCCCAGCAGGCCGCCGAGGTCGATCCCGCCGGACGGGGCGCCGGCGGCAGCGCCACCGCCGCCGAGCAGCCCGCCGAGGAGTCCGCCCAGCCCGCCCAATCCGCCGAGCCCGCCGGCGGCCGCGGGGTCCTGCGGCGCGGCCGCGTCGGCCTCGCCGCCCTTGTGGCGCATCGCCAGCATGGCCAGCAGGCCGAGCGCCATCATCATCTTCGGACTCAGCCCGCCGCCCGCGCCCGCTTCGCCGCTGCCGCGCTGCCCGAGCACACCGCCCAGCACGCTATCGAGTAGTCCCATGATCGACTCCTTCGGTGAAATGCGGCGCGGGGCCCGGATGGCCCGTTGCCGTCAGAATCCGCCCAGCACCGCGTTGAGCGCGGCCAGGCAGGCAAGCCCCGCGGTTTCGGTACGCAAGATGCGCGGCCCGAGTGACACCGCTGTGAAACCGGCGCGCAGCGCCGCCGCCTCTTCCTCCGGCGACAGCCCGCCCTCGGGCCCGATCAGCAGCGTCACGCCGCCGTCCAGCAGGCCCTGCCGGTGCTCCGTGGCAAACGATACCAGCGACTGGCCGGCGCGTGGCGAGACCAGCAGGCGCGCGCCTGGCGCCGCCTCCGGCCCGGCCTGCGCCGCCAGCCAGGCGTCCGGTGTGGCCACCGGCGCCACCGCGGGCAGCCGGTTGCGCCCGCATTGCTCGCAGGCCGCCTCCACCAGCGCCTGCCAGTGCGCCTGGCGCTTGTGCGCGCGCTCGCCCACCAGGCGCACCACCGAGCGGGCCGCCTGCAGCGGCTGGATCGCGCTCACGCCGAGCTCCACCGCCTTCTCGATCAGCCAGTCCATCTTGTCGCCGCCGGCCAGGCCCTGCGCCAGCGTGACGCGGAACGGCAGTTCGGCCTCGGCCGGGTCGTGGCCGCCGATGCGCGCCAGCGCATGGCGCTTGCCGAGTTCCAGCAGCGTGGCGGCGTGGCTGCCGCCGCGGCCGTCGAACAGCGTGATGTCGTCGCCGGGGTTCAGGCGCAGCACCTGCGCGTGGCGCACTACCGCTTCCGGCAGCGCCATCTCGGTCTGCGCGGCCAGCGCCGCGTCGATGAAGAAACGAGGCGGCATCAGGCGGTTCCGTCCTTCTTTTCCAGCGGCTTGCCGAAGCCCCAGCGGTAGCCGTCGGGGTCCTCCACCATGCAATAGCGGTCGCCCCAGAACTGGTCGGCGGGCGCCATCAGGCTGACCGCGCCGGCGGCCACGGCGCGCGCGTGCATGGCGTCCACGTCGTCGCAATAGACATAGAAGGTCTGCGGGCACTCGACGCCGAGCGAGCGCGGCGTGCGCGCCGTGCTGCCCCAGGCGCCCTCGGGCGCGAACATCACGACCAGCTCGCCGCGGTAGTGCATTTCGGCGTGCGTCGGCACGCCGTTCTCGTCGACCACGTTGCCGGCGCTGAAGCCGAACGCGCGGTGGTAGAAGTCGAGCGCGCCGCGCCCGCTGGCCACCGTCAGGTAGGGGGTGAGCCAGGGCGTGTTGGCCGGTCTCGTCATGATCGTCTCCTGTCGTTTCCTGGTTGCGGGAAACCGCGCTGCGCCGGCCTCGGCGGCGCGGCGCGCGGTGCGAACGAGCATCTTACGCGGGTGCGCCGGCGCTGTCGAAAAGCGCCCGCGCGCGGGGGCGGGGCGGGCGGACTCCCCGTTTCGTTCTGGTAAAATTGCGCTTTTCCCGCCGCCAGGTCCCCGCCGCATGTCTCACCTCGCTCATCCCGCCGCCAGTCCGCACGCTTCGCAGCCCGTCCAACTCATGGCCAACGCCATCCGCGTCCTGGCGATGGACGCCGTCCAGCAGGCCAATTCAGGCCATCCCGGCATGCCGATGGGCATGGCGGACATCGCGGTGGCGCTGTGGGGCCGTCATCTGAAGCATAATCCGGCCAACCCCAAGTGGGCCGACCGCGATCGCTTCGTGCTGTCCAACGGCCACGGCTCGATGCTGCTCTACGCGCTGCTGCACCTGACCGGCTACGACCTGCCGATCAGCGAGCTGAAGAACTTCCGCCAGCTGCACAGCAAGACCGCGGGCCATCCCGAATACGGCATCACGCCGGGCGTGGAAACCACCACCGGCCCGCTGGGCCAGGGCCTGACCAACGCGGTCGGCATGGCGCTGGCCGAGCGCCTGCTGGGCGAGGAATTCAACCGCCCCGGCTTCGACATCGTCAACCACCACACCTACGTGTTCCTCGGCGACGGCTGCCTGATGGAAGGCGTCAGCCACGAGGCCTGCTCGCTGGCCGGCACGCTGCGCCTGAACAAGCTGGTGGCGCTGTGGGACGACAACGGCATTTCCATCGACGGCGACGTCGAGCACTGGTTCGCCGACGACACGCCCATGCGCTTCGAAGCCTACGGCTGGAACGTGATCCGCGCGGTGGACGGCCATGACGCCGCCGCCGTCGACGCCGCCATCGCCGAGGCCAAGTCCAGTGACCGCCCGACCCTGATCTGCTGCCGCACGCTGATCGGCAAGGGCGCGCCGAACAAGGAAGGCGGCCACGATGTGCACGGCGCGCCGCTCGGCGGCGCCGAGATCCTGGCCACGCGCGAAGCGCTGGGCTGGACCCATTCCCCGTTCGAGGTGCCCGCCGAAGTCTATGCGGCGTGGGATGCCAAGGCCCGCGGCGGCTCGCTGGAGAAGGCCTGGACCGCGCTGTTCGAGGCTTATGCCGAGCGTTTCCCGTATGAAGCCGGCGAATTCCAGCGCCGCATGCGCGGCGAGCTGCCCGGCGCGTTCGACGCCGCCGTCGACGCCTTCCTCGCCAAGTGCGAGGAAAAGGCCGAGACCATCGCCACGCGCAAGGCCAGCCAGAACACCATCGAGGCGTTCGGCCCGGTGCTGCCCGAGTTCCTCGGCGGCTCGGCCGACCTGACCGGCTCCAACCTGACCAACTGGTCGGGCAGCAAGGCCGTGCGCGTGGATGCCTGGGGCAACCACATCAACTACGGCGTGCGCGAGTTCGGCATGAGCGCGGTGATGAACGGCATCACGCTGCACGGCGGCTACATCCCCTACGGCGGCACCTTCCTGACCTTCTCGGACTACAGCCGCAACGCGCTGCGCATGGCCGCGCTGATGAAGATCCGCACGCTGTTCGTGTTCACCCACGACTCCATCGGCCTGGGCGAGGACGGTCCGACCCACCAGTCGATCGAGCACGTCGCCAGCCTGCGCCTGATCCCCAACATGGACGTCTGGCGCACCGCCGACACCACCGAGACCGCGGTCGCCTGGGCCCAGGCTGTGCGCCGCGAGAACGGCCCGAGCTGCCTGATCTTCAGCCGCCAGAACCTGCCGTTCCAGAAGCGCAGCGACGCCACCCGCGCCAACATCGCGCGCGGCGGCTACGTGCTGCGCGAAGGCAACAATCCCAAGACCGGCCTGCCCGACGCCGTGATCGTCGCCACCGGCTCGGAAGTCGGCCTGGCCGTGGGCGCGGCCGAGCAGCTGGCCGTCGACGGCGTGCACGTGCGCGTGGTCTCGGTGCCGGCGACCACCGTGTTCGACAAGCAGGACGCCGCCTACAAGGCCTCGGTGCTGCCGGCGGGCGTGCCGCGCGTGGCGGTCGAGGCGGGCGTCACCGATTTCTGGTGGAAGTACCAGGTCCAGGCCGTGGTCGGCATCGACACCTTCGGCGAGTCGGCGCCGGCCGGCGTATTGTTCAAGCATTTCGGCTTCACGGTGGAGAACGTCGTGCGCACGGTGCGCGACACGCTGGCACAGTGATCCGCCCGCCGGACCCGCGCGGCCGGCATGGCCGCCCCGGTCCGGCAAACGCTTTCTTGCATTCATCGATCGTCAGGCTACCCAGGAGATAAACATGACCATCAAGATCGGCATCAACGGCTTCGGCCGCATCGGGCGCATGGTGTTCCGCGCCGCCATCGCCAACTTCAAGGACCTCGAAGTGGTCGCCATCAACGACCTGCTCGAGCCCGACTACCTGGCGTACATGCTGAAGTACGACTCGGTGCACGGCCGCTTCGACGGTGAAGTGTCGGTCGACGGCAACACGCTGGTGGTCAACGGCAAGAAGATCCGCCTGACCGCCGTCAAGGACCCTGCCGAGCTCAAGTGGGGCGAGGTCGGCGCCGACGTGGTGGTCGAGTCCACCGGCATCTTCCTGACCAAGGAAGGCGCGCAGAAGCACATCGACGCGGGCGCGAAGAAGGTCATCATGTCGGCCCCGTCCAAGGACGACACCCCGATGTTCGTGTACGGCGTGAACCACGAGACGTACAAGGGCGAGGCGATCATCTCCAACGCCAGCTGCACCACCAACTGCCTGGCCCCGGTGGCCAAGGTGCTCAACGACAAGTGGGGCATCAAGCGCGGCCTGATGACCACCGTGCACGCCGCCACCGCCACGCAGAAGACCGTCGACGGCCCGTCCAACAAGGACTGGCGCGGCGGTCGCGGCATCCTGGAAAACATCATCCCGTCGTCGACCGGCGCCGCCAAGGCCGTGGGCGTGGTGATCCCCGAGCTGAACAAGAAGCTGACCGGCATGTCGTTCCGCGTGCCGACCTCCGACGTGTCGGTGGTCGACCTGACCGTCGAGCTGGACAAGCCCGCCAGCTACGCCGAGATCTGCGCCGAGATGAAGGCGCAAAGCCAGGGCGCGCTCAAGGGCGTGCTGGGCTACACCGAGGACAAGGTCGTCGCCACGGACTTCCGCGGCGATGCGCGCACCTCGATCTTCGACGCCGAAGCCGGCATCGCGCTGGACTCGACCTTCATCAAGGTCGTGAGCTGGTACGACAACGAATGGGGCTATTCCAACAAGGTGCTGGAAATGGCGCGCGTGGTGGCCAGGTAAGGCCGTCCAGGCTGCCCGCGCCGGCCGGGGCGCGCCGGGGGTCCCGTTGGCGGGATCTCGCGCCATCCCGCCGGCAATTCCAGCGATCGGCCGCCTGCGGGCGGGGCCGGGCCCGTGGAAATCCTGTTCCACGCCCGGCTTTGCTCTTACACTGATAAAGTGCTGGAAATACTGATGTGCAGCCTATGCAAGTGACGCCAATGTCATTCGCAACCTCCAATCTAACCTGGGCGAGATCATGGTGAACGTGGATACCAAGCTTCTCGTGATTTTTACCGAGTTGCTTAGCAAGCGGAACGCGACCTACGTCGCGGAAAAGATGCACATGACCGCGCCCGCGGTATCGCATTCGCTGGGCCGCCTGCGCGAGATCTTCGACGACCCGCTCTTCATCCGCGTGCCGCACGGCCTCACGCCGACGCCGCGAGCCCTGGAACTGGGCCCCAAGATCCGCGACATGCTCGACCTGTGGTCCTCGATCAACGAGGGCGACGCCGACAATTTCGATCCCGCCACCGCCACCGGCACGCTCAACATCGGTTTCGCCGCCGAACTCGGCGATACGGTGTTCAACCGCTTCATCCTGCGCATCAAGCAGCTGGCGCCGGAGCTGCACATCAAGCTGGTCGAGTCGCACTCGTGGGAGTCCGACGTGGCCGCGATGCGCGGCAACGAGCTGGACCTGGCGTTCTCGCCGTTCCCGACCCGGCACCCCGAGATCGTGGAGGAGATGGTCACTTCGCTGAACCTCTGGGTGTGCGCGCGCAAGAACCATCCGGTGCTCAAGGGCACCTGCACGCTCGAGCAGTATCTCGACTGCGGCCACATCTTCATGGCGCACTCGGGCGGCACCAGCCGCCCGGCGCCGTCGCTGATCCCGCTGGACTACGCGCTGCAGCAGCGCGGGCTCAAGCGCAACGCCACGCTGACCGTGCATTCGTGGCGCGCGCAGTCCGAGCTGGCGGCGCAGACCGACCTGATCTTCACGGTCAACGCGCTGACCAAGGACATGGCCTGCGAGACCTACGGCCTCAACGCGTTCCCGCTGCCGGCCGAGATCAACACCACGCTGGGCCTGAACATGTTCTGGCACCGCAGCCGCAACACCCACCCGATGCTGGTGTGGGCGCGCGGGCTGTTCCGCCAGGTGGTGGGCGAATTCGTCGGCGTGCCGGCCGCCGCGCGCGGCCTGCACATCGTCGCCGAGCAGGACGAGCGGCAGTCCTGAGCGCCGCCGCGGCGCGGCTCGCCCAGAAGAAGAAACCGGCGCATCGCGCCGGTTTTTTTTCGTGGTCGCCGAGAGGATCCCGCCTGCCGCGGGCGGGGCGGTCAGCGCTTGGGGCGGAACTGGCAGTCCTGCTTGATGCAGTTGCCGTACAGCGACAGCGCATGCTCCTGCAGCGCGAAGCCGCGTTCGCTGGCGATGCTCTGCTGGCGCCGCTCGATCTCGGAATCGTAGAATTCCTCGACGCGGCCGCAGTCGATGCAGACCAGGTGGTCGTGGTGCCTGCCTTCGTTGAGCTCGAAGATGGCCTTGCCGGATTCGAAGTTGTTGCGCGAGAGCAGGCCCGCCTGCTCGAACTGGGTCAGCACGCGATAGACGGTTGCAAGGCCGATGTCCATCTGTTCGTTGAGCAGGATGCGATAAACGTCCTCCGCGCTCAGGTGGCGCTGCTCGCTGGTCTGGAAGATCTCGAGGATCTTCAGACGGGGTACGGTCGCTTTGAGACCGATATTTTTGAGGTCCGCCGGACTCGGCATGGGCGTGACTCCCTAGAGTACAATGTCTGGATTATTGAATCATAAGGGTTTTGGCGGCAAAAGTCGCCTCGGCGGTTGCCTGGGCGCCGCCGGCTGCCCCAGGCTGCGCCCGCGATGATGCATCGCCCCAGCCGTCCCGTGGCAATGGCCGCGGGGGCCGGAACCGGCACTTTCCTCTCCCTTCTAGAAGCGAGATACATGCGTTCATTTCGTTCGTCCGCCATGCGTCCGACGCTGGTTACTTCTGTGCTGGCCGCTGCCGTGCTGATGGCAGCGTGCTCCACTTATGACAATACGTCGCGCAAGCTCGCCAACGCGATCACGCCGTACCGTATCAACATCGTGCAAGGCAACTTCGTCTCGCGCGAGGCCGCGTCCCAGCTGCGCGAAGGGATGACGCGCGACCAGGTCAAGTTCCTGCTCGGCACGCCGCTGCTGACCGACGTCTTCCACGGCAACCGCTGGGACTACTTCTTCTCGTTCCGCCGCGGCAACACCCCGGTGGTGCAGCAGCGCCACTACACGGTCTTCTTTGACGGCGACAAGCTGGTCAAGTTCGGCGGCGACGAGCTGCCGTCCGAATACGAGCTGATCGCCGAGATCGACGGCATGAAGGCCCTGCAGGCCAACCAGCGTCCGCTGCGCCGGGACATCGACGCGGCCGCGGCGGCTTCGGCGGTCGGCGCGACGCCGCCCGCGCAGCCCGCCGCCACCGCGGCGGCCGATGCCGCCGCGCCGGCTGCTCCGGCCGCTCCGGCCGCCCCAACGGATGCAGCGGCGTCCAGCCCCGCCGGCAGCGCCGCCCCGGCCCCCGCCGCCAGCCCGATCTCCGGCAAGCTGACCGAGGATTCCGCCTCGGCGCCGGTCGGCGGCCAGCCGCCCGCGAACTGAATGTCCCGCCGGGCCGCCGCGCCCGGACACCGGCCGGCCGCGTGGCCGGCCTTTTTTTCCGCTAGCTGACACGCCATGAATATCGCCATCGCAGGTGCCTCCGGCCGCATGGGCCGCATGCTGATCGAACACGTTCTCGCCACCGCAGGCGTGACCCTGACCGGCGCGCTGGACGTGCCGGGCGCGCCGGCCCTGGGCCAGGACGCCGGGCTGGTGCTGGGCCGCGCCACCGGCGTGACGATCACGTCCGACATCGAGGCGGCGCTGGCCGGCGCCGACTGCCTGATCGACTTCACCCGCCCCGAAGGCACGCTGGCGCACCTCGCCGTGGCCGAGCGCCTCGGCGTCAAGATGGTGATCGGCACCACCGGCTTCGACGACGCCGGCCGCGCCGCGCTGGCCGCGGCCGCCGGGCGCATCGGCGTGGTCTTCGCCGCCAACATGAGCGTGGGCGTGAACGCCACCTTCAAGCTGCTGGAGATGGCGGCGAAGCTGCTGTCCTCGGGCTACGACATCGAGGTGATCGAGGCCCACCACCGCCACAAGGTGGACGCGCCGTCCGGCACCGCGCTGGCGATGGGCGAGGTGGTGGCCAAGGCGCTCGGCCGCGACCTCAAGACCTGCGGCGTGTTCGCGCGCGAAGGCCACACCGGCCCGCGCGACCCGCAGTCGATCGGCTTCGCCACCGTGCGCGGCGGCGACATCGTGGGCGACCACACCGTGATGTTCGCCGGCATCGGCGAGCGCATCGAGATCACGCACAAGTCGTCGAGCCGCCAGTCCTACGCCGACGGCGCGGTGCGCGCGGCGCTGTTCCTGGCCGACAAGCCCGCCGGCCTGTTCGACATGCAGGACGTGCTGGGCCTCAAGTAAGGGGGCCGTGCCGCGCCGTCTGTCCCGACGGTTATAATCGGCACTTTCGGCATTCCAGCGCAGGCGGGCGCCGCAAGGCAGCCCGCCGCTTTTCTTTTCCACGCTTTTCCGCCCGTCAACGCGCCTCGCCGTTGTCCTGAACATGCACGACAAATACCTTCCCTCCGCCGTTGAACAAGCCGCCCAGCAACACTGGCAAGCCATCGATGCCTACCGCGTGACGGAACAGGCAACGCTGGCCGACGGCAGCGAGAAGCCGAAGTTCTATGCCTGCTCGATGCTGCCGTACCCGTCGGGCAAGCTGCACATGGGACACGTGCGCAACTACACCATCAACGACGTGATGGCGCGCCACCTGCGCATGACGGGACACAACGTGCTGATGCCGATGGGCTGGGACGCGTTCGGCATGCCCGCCGAGAACGCCGCGCTCAACAACGGCGTGGCGCCGGCGGCCTGGACCTACGACAACATCGCGTACATGAAGAAGCAGATGCAGTCGATGGGCCTGGCCATCGACTGGTCGCGCGAGGTCGCCACCTGCAGCCCGGACTACTACCGCTGGAACCAGTGGCTGTTCCTCAAGATGCTGGAAAAGGGCATCGCCTACCGCAAGACCGGCACCGTGAACTGGGACCCGGTCGACCAGACCGTGCTGGCCAACGAGCAGGTCATCGACGGGCGCGGCTGGCGCTCGGGCGCGCTGGTGGAAAAGCGCGAGATCCCGATGTACTACCTGCGCATCACCGAGTACGCCGAGGAACTGCTGGGCGACCTCGACGGCCTCGGCTGGCCCGAGCGCGTCAAGATCATGCAGCAGAACTGGATCGGCAAGAGCGTGGGCGTGCGCTTCGCGTTCCCGCACGACATCGCCGGCGACGACGGCAAGCCGATCGGCGATGGCAAGCTGTACGTGTTCACCACGCGCGCCGACACCATCATGGGCGTGACCTTCTGCGCGGTCGCCGCCGAGCACCCGCTGGCCGCGCACGCGGCCGCCGCCAACCCGGCGCTGGCCGCCTTCATCGACGAGTGCAAGCACGGCTCGGTGATGGAAGCCGACATGGCCACGATGGAAAAGAAGGGCATGCCCACCGGCCTGAAGGTGACGCATCCGCTCACCGGCGAGCAGGTCGAGGTGTGGGTCGGCAACTACGTGCTGATGAGCTACGGCGACGGCGCCGTGATGGGCGTGCCCGCGCACGACGAGCGCGACTTCGCCTTCGCCAACAAGTACGGCCTGCCGATCCGGCAGGTGGTCGACGTGAAGGGCCAGCCGTTCTCCACCGAAGCGTGGCAGGAATGGTACGGCGACAAGGAGCACGGCACCTGCATCCACAGCGGCAGGTACGACGGCCTCGGCTACCAGGCGGCGGTCGAGGCGATTGCCGCCGACCTCGGCGCGAAGGGCCTCGGCGAGAAGAAGACCACCTGGCGCCTGCGCGACTGGGGCATCTCGCGCCAGCGCTACTGGGGCACGCCGATCCCGCTGATCCACTGCGAGGACTGCGGCGTGGTGCCGGTGCCCGAGCAGGACCTGCCGGTGGTGCTGCCCGAAGACCTGGTGCCGGACGGCACCGGCAACCCGCTGGCCAAGGACGCGCGCTTCCTCGCGTGCGCGTGCCCGTCGTGCGGCAAGCCGGCGCGGCGCGAGACCGACACGATGGACACCTTCATCGACTCGTGCTGGTACTACATGCGCTACACCAGCCCGGACGCCGCCGCGATGGTCGACGGCCGCAACGATTACTGGATGCCGATGGACCAGTACATCGGCGGCATCGAGCATGCCATCCTGCACCTGCTGTACGCGCGCTTCTGGACCAAGGTCATGCGCGACATGGGCCTGGTCGGGTTCGGCGAGCCGTTCACCAACCTGCTCACTCAGGGCATGGTGCTCAACGACACCTACTACCGCGAGGACGCGGCCGGCAAGAAGACCTGGTACAACCCGGCCGAGGTCGAGGTCAGCACCGACGAGCGCGGCCGCCCGCTGGGCGCCGTGCTCAAGGCCGACGGCCAGCCGGTGGTGATCGGCGGCGTGGAGAAGATGTCGAAGTCCAAGAACAACGGCATCGACCCGCAGGCCCTGATCGACCAGTACGGCGCCGACACCGCGCGCCTGTTCGTCATGTTCGCCGCGCCGCCCGAGCAGCAGCTCGAATGGAGCGGCTCCGGCGTGGAAGGCGCGTCGCGCTTCCTGCGCCGCGTGTGGAACTACGGCCATGCCAACGCCGGGGCGATCGCCGCGGCCGGCGCCGGCGCGCAGTACGGCGACGGCGACGCGGCGCTGCGCCGCGAGCTGCACGGCGTGCTCAAGCAGGCCAACTACGACTACCAGCGCATCCAGTACAACACCGTGGTGTCCGCCACCATGAAGATGCTCAACGCGCTCGAAGGCGCCAAGGCCGCCACCCCGGCCGCGCGCCGCGAGGGCTTCGGCATCCTGCTGCGCGTGCTGTACCCGGTGGTGCCGCACATCACCCACGGCCTGTGGCAGGAACTCGGCTACGCCACGCAGTACGGCGACCTGCTCGACGCGCCGTGGCCGCAGGTGGACGAATCCGCGTTGGTGCAGAGCGAGCTCGAACTGGTGCTGCAGATCAACGGCAAGGTGCGCGGCAGCCTGACGGTGCCGGCCGATGCCGACCGCGCCGCCATCGAGGCCGTGGCCGCCGCCAGCGAGACCGTCGCCAAGTTCGCCAACGGCGCCGCGCCCAAGAAGATCGTGGTGGTGCCGGGGCGCCTCGTCAACGTGGTGCTGTAAAGCGCCGACGCCCAGCGCCAATAAGCCAAGCCCGTGACCAAGCCAAGGAGGGAGTTGCCCGGTATGGATCGACAGACCGACCGACACGCGGACCGACCAGCGCAGGACCGCCCCGCGCGGGGCCGGCGCATGGTCCTGGCGGCGCTGCTGGCGGCCGGCCTGGTGGCCGGCTGCGGCTTTCACATGCGCGGCAACGCGGACTTCGCGTTCAAGAAGCTGTACCTGAGCATCCCCGCCAACTCGCTGATGGGCTCGGACCTGCGCCGCGCCATCCGCAACGGCTCGGATACCGTGATCGTGGCCGACCCCAAGGAGGCCGACGCGCTGCTCGACGTGCTGCAGGACACGCGGACCAAGACCATCCTGTCGCTGACCACCACCGGCGTGGTGCGCGAATATCGGCTGACCCAGCGCTTCACCTTCCGCCTGCGCGATGCCGGCGGCCAGGAACTGATCGCGCCGTCGCAGCTGGTGCTCACGCGCGACCTGACCTACAACGAAGCCAACACGCTGGCCAAGGACTACGAAGAGCAGCAGCTCTACCGCGACATGCAGCGCGACATCGTGCAGCAGCTGATCCGCCGGCTGGCCTCGGTCAAGGCGATCTGAGCCGCGCCGGCATGCAGCTCAAGCTCGACGGACTCGACGCCCACCTGCGCCAGGCCAAGGCACGCGGGCTGGCCCCGCTCTACGTGGTGCACGGCGACGAGCACCTGCTGGTGCTGGAGGCGGTCGACCGGCTGCGCCAGGCCGCGCGCGAGGCCGGCTTCAGCGAGCGCGAGGTGCTCTCCGCCGAGCGCGGCTTCAACTGGGGCCAGGTGGTCCAGGCGCAGCAGTCCATGTCGCTGTTCGGCGACCGCAAGATCGTCGAGCTGCGCATTCCCTCCGGCAAGCCCGGCAAGGACGGCGGCGAGGCGCTGCGCGCGGTGGCGGCCCAGCCCTCGCCCGACGTGCTGATGCTGGTCACGTTGCCGCGCCTGGATTTCGCCACGGCCAAGTCGGCGTGGTTCCAGGCGCTCGAAGGCGCCGGCGTCTCGCTCAAGATCGACGCGGTCGACCGCACCCGCCTGCCGGCCTGGGTGGGCGAGCGCCTCGCGCTGCAGCAGCAGCGCGTGGAGCCCGGCGAGCCGGGCCGGCGCGCGCTGCAGTTCGTCGCCGACAAGGTCGAGGGCAACCTGCTCGCCGCCCACCAGGAAATCCAGAAGCTCGGCCTGCTCTACCCGGCCGGCGTGCTGACCTTCGAGCAGGTGCACGACGCCGTGCTCAACGTGGCCCGCTACGACGTCTTCAAGCTCTCCGAAGCCATGCTCGGCGGCGACGTGCCGCGGCTGGTGCGCATGCTCGAAGGGCTGCGCGGCGAAGGCCAGGCCACGGTGCTGGTGCTGTGGGCGCTGACCGAGGAAATTCGCGTATTATCCAAGGTCCGGCAAGGGCTGGCCGCCGGCAAGCCGGCCGGCGTCCTGACGCGCGAGCTGCGCATCTGGGGGCCGCGCGAGAAGCTGGTGCCGCAGGCCGCGCAGCGCCTCTCGCTGGCGCAGCTCGAAGCCGCGCTGGCGATGGCCGCGAAGCTGGACCGGCAGGTCAAGGGCCTGCGCGCCGAGGGCATGCCGGCCGAGCCGTGGGACGGCCTGCTGCAACTGGCGCTGCTTGTTGCTAGGTAGATTCGGCCAGGTAGACCCGGCCAGGTAGACCCGGCCCGCCGCGGGCCTGCCACGATCCTTTCACGCCACGCCGGCAAGATACACGCATTGAGGGCCGCGCTTTGCCGGCCAGGACTATGAACGAGCTCGATCTCAAGCAATACATGGAACGCGTCGGCCAGCAGGCCCGCGCCGCCTCGCGCGCGATGGCGCGCGCCTCCACCGCCGACAAGAACCGCGCGCTGCTGACCATCGCCGCGGCGATCCGCCGCGACGCCGCGCGCCTCAAGGCGGTCAACGCGCGCGACGTCGAGCGCGCCCGCGCCAACGGCCAGGACGCCGCCTTCATCGACCGCCTGACGCTGTCGGACAAGGCCATCGACGTGATGGCCGCCGGCCTCGAGCAGATCGCCGCGCTGGCCGACCCGATCGGCGAGATCAGCAACATGAAATACCGCCCGACCGGCATCCAGGTCGGCCAGATGCGCGTGCCGCTGGGCGTGATCGGCATCATCTACGAGTCGCGCCCCAACGTGACCATCGACGCGGCGGCACTGTGCTTGAAGTCCGGCAACGCCACCATCCTGCGCGGCGGCTCCGAGGCGATCGAGTCCAACACCGCGCTGGCCGCGCTGGTGGCCGAGGGCCTGGCCGCGGCCGGCCTGCCGCAGCAGGCCGTGCAGGTGATCGAGACCACCGACCGCGCCGCCGTCGGCCGGCTCGTCACCATGACCGAATACGTCGACGTGATCGTGCCGCGCGGCGGCAAGAGCCTGATCGCGCGCCTGATGGAAGAAGCGCGCGTGCCGATGATCAAGCACCTCGACGGCATCTGCCACGTCTACATCGACGACGGCGCCGATCTCGACAAGGCCGTGCGCGTCTGCGACAACGCCAAGACCCAGCGCTACGCGCCGTGCAACACGATGGAGACGCTGCTGGTCGCCGCCGGCGTCGCCGCCGCGGCGCTGCCGCCGCTGTGCCGCATCTACCAGGAAAAGGGCGTGGAGCTGCGCGTGTGCGCCGCCACCCGCGCCACGCTGGAAGCCGCCGGCTTCACCGGCCTGGTCGACGCCACCGAACAGGACTGGCGCCTGGAATACCTGGCGCCGGTGCTGGCGATCCGCACCGTGGCCGGGCTCGACGAAGCCATCGCGCACATCAATACCTACGGCTCGGCGCACACCGATTCCATCATCACCGAGAACTACACCGCCGGCATGCGCTTCCTGCGCGAGGTGGATTCGGCCAGCGTGATGATCAATGCCTCGACGCGCTTCGCCGACGGCTTCGAGTACGGCCTGGGCGCCGAGATCGGCATCTCCAACGACAAGCTCCACGCGCGCGGCCCGGTCGGGCTGGAAGGCCTGACCTCGCTCAAGTACGTGGTGTTCGGGCACGGCGAGATCCGCACCTGAGCCGGGGCGGGGCGGGGCGCCGCCACCGCGTTTGCCGCAGGCCAACCAGTCCACCAGTCCACCACCACAAAAGAAGCCAGATGCTCTGGGTCAAAGCGCTGCACATCGTCTTCGTCGTTTCCTGGTTCGCCGGCCTGTTCTACCTGCCGCGCATCTTCGTCAACCTCGCGCTCGAGACCGATCCGGCCGGGGTGCGGCGGCTGCTGCTGATGGCGCGCAAGCTGTACCGCTTCATGACCATGCTGGCGGTGCCGGCGCTGGCGTTCGGCCTGTGGCTCTATCTCGGCTACGGCATCGGGCGCGGCCCGGGGCAGGGCTGGATGCACGCCAAGCTGGCGCTGGTGCTGGTGCTGATCGGCTATCACCACGGCTGCGGCGTGCTGCTCAGGAAGTTCGAGGGCGGGCGCAACGCGCGCTCGCACACCTTCTACCGCTGGTTCAACGAGTTGCCGGTGCTGGTGCTGCTGGCGGTGGTGATCCTGGTGGTGGTCAAGCCGTTCTGAGGCCCGCGGCGGCCGCGTGGCGGCGCCAGCGCGCCGCGGCGTTTTCCCGTATCGTTTCCGGCTGGTTCCGTTTTCCCGTTTCCCCACCGTCCCAAGCGCCGTTGTCTCGCGCCACCCCCGTCCAGAGGACATGATGAGCAAGCAGGTCGACTACTATCTTTCCCCGCAATCGCCTTTCGTCTACCTAGGGCATGCACGCTTTGCCGCGCTGGCGGCGAAGCACGGCGTGCAGGTCAACCTCAAGCCCTGCGACCTGGGCAAGGTGTTCTCGGTGTCCGGCGGCCTGCCGCTGGCGCAGCGCCCGCCGCAGCGCCAGGCCTACCGGCTGGTGGAGCTGGCGCGCTGGAGCGAGTTCCTGGGCGTGCCGCTCAATCCGCACCCGACCTACTTCCCGGTCTCCGGCGACCCCGCCGCCCGGCTGATCATCGCCGTGCAGCTGGCCCAGGGCACCGCCCGCGCGATGGAGCTGGTCGGCGTGATCGGCCGCGCGCTGTGGGCCGAGCAGCGCAACATCGCCGACGCCGCCACGCTGGTCCAGCTCGCCGACGGCATCGGCCTGGACGGCGCCGCCATGCTCAAGGCCAGCGAGGCCCAGGCGGTGCAGGCGGACTACGCCCGCCACACCCAGGACGCGATCTCCGCCGGCGCCTTCGGCGCGCCGTGGTTCGTCTACGAGGGCCAGCCTTACTGGGGCCAGGACCGGCTGGACTTCCTCGAGCGCGCCTTCGCGGCCGGCTGACGCCCCGCGGCGCGGTACACTGCGCGCTATCCGACCCCGTCCGCCGCGGCGGACGTTTTTGTTTGCAGGAAACCCCAAGCCATGTCCCAAGCCTTCTTTGCCCCTTGCCCGCGCGGCCTCGAAAGCGCGCTCGCCGAAGAGCTGCGTGAAATCGCGGCCCGGCCCGGCATGGCCACGCTCGCGCCGTTCCAGGTCCATCGCGAGATGCCGGGCGGCGTCACGTTCTCGGGCGAGATGGTGGCGGCCTACGCGGTCAACCTGCATTCGCGCATCGCCAGCCGCGTGCTGATGCGCGTGGCCGCGCGCGGCTACCGCCGCGAGGACGACATCTACGACCTCGCGCGCGGCCAGCGCTGGGAACAGTGGTTCTCGCCGGACGAAACGCTGCGGGTGGACGTGACGGCACACCGCTCGCCGCTGCAGAGCCTGAATTTCATCGGCCTGCGCGTGAAGGACGGCGTCTGCGACGCCATGCGCGAGCGCCTCGGCGCGCGGCCCAGCGTGGACACCGTCAGTCCCGACGTGCGCATTTATGCGCACCTGACCGAGCATGACGTCACGCTCTACCTCGACACCTCGGGCGAGCCGCTGTTCAAGCGCGGCTGGCGCATGGAGAAGGGCGAGGCGCCGCTCAAGGAAAACCTGGCCGCCGGCATCCTGCGCCTGGCCGGCTGGGTGCCGGGCCAGACCGAGCAGCCGTTCTACGACCCGATGTGCGGCAGCGGCACCTTCCTGGTGGAAGCCACCCAGGTGGCGCTGGGCCTGGCGCCGGGCGCGGGCCGCAGCTTCGCCTTCGAATGGCTCAAGGGCGCCGACACGCGCGGCTGGCAGGCACTCAAGGCCGCCGCGCAGGCCGACGCCGACGCCGCGCGCAAGCGCGCCGCGGCCGATCCGCTGGAAATCGCCGGCAGCGACATTTCCACCGACCTGCTGTCGATGACCGAGGCCAACTGGCAGCGCGCCGGCCTGCCCGGCGAGCCGCGCCTGAAGCAGGTGGACGCGCGCTTCGCGCAGCCGCCGTTCGCCGCGCCCGGCATGCTGCTGATGAACCCGCCCTACGGCGAGCGCATCGCGGTGCGCGGCGAGCGCCGCCGCCCGCTCGACGAGGCGCCCGACGATGGCGTCGAGGACGAGGCCGCCAACCAGTTCGCCAGCGCCTTCGCCACCACGCTGAAGCAGAACTTCGCCGGCTGGCAGGTCTGGATCTTCACCGGCGACCTCGGCCTGCCGCGCCGGCTGCGCCTCAAGGAGTCGCGCCGCACGCCGCTCTACAACGGCAACATCGAGTGCCGGCTGTTCCGTTTCGACATGGTGCGCGGCGGCAATCGCGGCAATGGCGGTAGCGCCGGCAATGCCGGCAATGCCGGCAACGGCGACGCGGCGCCGGCCTGACGCCGGGCGGGAAGCAAGCGCGGAAGGAAAGGGCAGGCGGGCCGGCTCTTGGCCGCGCGCCGCCGGCCGGCTAGCGGCGGCCGGTGATGCGCTCGGGCTGGCGGCCGAAGTCCTGCAGGAAGTCGTGGAAGCTGACGATGGGCTCCTGCAGCAGGTGGCGCGGCAGGTCGAACAGCGCGTAGAAATAATCCTCGCGGCCCGCGCAGTGCTCGGCGGGCAGGCAGTATTGCTCCCAGTCGACGCAGGCCGGCGTGTACATGCCGTTGCCGGGCCAGAAGAAGGGCACGATGCGGCCCTCGCGCAGGCCCTCGATCAGCGCCGCCGGCGCATCGTAGGCCTCGGCGGACTCCACCTGGCTCATCAGCCCGGCGCGCGTCTCGATCACCATCAGCGTGGCGTGGCCCTGCGCGGTCAGCATCAGGATGCCGGCCGGGTTGGGGAACAGGTAATACTCGACGAAGCCGTAGCGCGCGGTGATCTGGCGCACCCGGTCGCAGATCACCGGGTCCGACAGGAAGGAAAATGAGTGGCGCGTGAGCAGCTCGCGCAGCGTGCGCGACAGCGTGGTGAAGTACTGCTGCTGGAGCGCGTCGATCTCCTGGTCCAGCCGCTCCACCATGTTGCTGTCGTGCTTCTTGACGTAGCGGTCGATCAGGCCGTGGTTGAAGCCCTGCACGGCGATGCCCTCGTCGGCGGTGCCGGTCAGCAGGATGGTCTTGCACGGCAGGTCCTGCAGCGCCTGGCAGAATTCCAGCCCGTTCATCTGCGGCATCGAATAGTCCACCACGATCACGCCCGGCTGCACATAGCGGTTGATGTCGTGGATCTGCCGGTAGATGCGGTCGATGTCGAGCTGCACCGTGCGCCGCTCGGTCAGGAAGGTCAGGTCGTCGTGCGTCACGCGCACCGGCAGGAAGCCGGTGAAGCGCGTGTAGGTGTCGCGCACCCATTGCAGCGCCTCGCGCGGGTCGGTGAACGTCACCACCGGGCGCGCCGGGTCCATCTGGAACGCCAGGCTGTCGATGAATGATTTGCTGTCGTCGACGAGCACCGTCAGGATCGGGTGATGGAAGACCGACAGATTCCTGTCCTGGGGGTTGAATGTCATGTTGCGTTCGGCTTGGGCGTCTCTCGGACACCTCGGACGGGTGGATCGGCGTGGCCGGGACCGATGCGGCAGAGCGCTGGCGGCGGATCGGAGTCGGGGCGGGTCCGCCGCGCCGGCCGCACGCGGCACGGGTCGGACCGGTCCGCGGGCACACCGTGGCCGAAGACCGGAACCAGTATAGCGCGCCCGCGCCCCCGCGCAACCGGCGCGCGGCGGGGTCGAAGTAGGGGGTGGCCAGGCCCCGGAGCGGGGCCCGGCAATGGCGGCGGACACGGGAATACGGGCGCGCCCCGCGCCGGCCGCCCCGCGGCGCGCCTAGTCGATGGCCTTGCCCATGTCCTCGACCACCTTCTTGGCGTCGCCGAACACCATCATGGTCTTGTCCATGTAGAACAGCTCGTTGTCCAGCCCGGCATAACCGGCCGCCATCGAGCGCTTGTTCACGATGATGGTCTTGGCCTTGTAGGCCTCCAGGATCGGCATGCCGGCGATCGGCGAGCCGGGGTCGGTCTTGGCGGCCGGGTTGACCACGTCGTTGGCGCCCAGCACCAGCACCACGTCGGCCTGGCCGAACTCGCTGTTGATGTCCTCCATCTCGAAGACCTGATCGTAGGGCACCTCGGCCTCGGCCAGCAGCACGTTCATGTGGCCCGGCATGCGGCCGGCCACCGGGTGGATGGCGTATTTCACCGTCACGCCCTTCTCGGTCAGCTTCTCGGTCAGTTCCTTGAGCGCGTGCTGCGCGCGCGCCACCGCCAGGCCGTAGCCGGGCACGATGATCACGGTCTCGGCATTGCCCATCAGGAAGGCCGCGTCGTCGGCCGAGCCGGACTTGACGTTGCGCTGCTGCTGCGCGCCCGCCGCGCTGCTCGCGGCCGCGCCGCCGAAGCCGCCCAGCAGCACGTTGAAGAACGAGCGGTTCATGGCGCGGCACATGATGTACGAGAGGATCGCGCCGCTCGAGCCCACCAGCGAGCCGGCGATGATCAGCATCGGGTTGTTCAGCGAGAAGCCGATGCCCGCCGCCGCCCAGCCCGAGTACGAGTTCAGCATCGACACCACCACCGGCATGTCGGCGCCGCCGATCGGGATGATGATGAGCACGCCCAGCACGAAGGCGAGCGCCAGCATCACCAGGAACGGCAGCCAGCTCTGCGACAGGAAGAAGATCACGCCGAAGCCGATCATCGCCACCGCCAGCAGCAGGTTCAGCCAGTGCTGGCCGGCGAACGACACCGGCGCGCCCTGGAACAGGCGGAACTTGTAGCGCCCGGCCAGCTTGCCGAACGCGATCACCGAGCCGGAGAACGTGATGGCGCCGACGAAGCAGCCGATGAACAGCTCGATGCGGTTGCCCAGCGGGATCTCGTGCGAGCCGGCCGGCGTGATGCCGAAGGCGGCCGGCTCGGCCACCGCCGCCACCGCGATGAACACCGCCGCGAGGCCGATCAGCGAGTGCATCGCCGCGACCAGCTCGGGCATCTTGGTCATCTCGACCTTCCTGGCCACGTAGGCGCCGATGCCGCCGCCCACCACCAGCGCGCCGAGGATCAGCGCCAGCCCTTCGCCCACCGGCGACTGGCCCGCGCCGAGCGCGAGGAATTCGTTCTTGAGCTTGACGATGAGCGCCAGCGTGGTCAGCGCCGCGATCAGCATGCCGGCCATGCCGAAGGCATTGCCGCGGCGCGCGCTGCTCGGGTGCGACAGGCCCTTGAGCGCCTGGATGAAGCACACCGAGGCGACCAGGTAGAGCAGGGTGACGAGGTTCATGCTCATTTGCCGTGCTCCTTGTCCGCGCCGCCGTCCTTCGCGCCGTTCTTCGCCCTGGGTTCCTTCTTCTTGAACATCTCCAGCATGCGCTGGGTCACCAGGAAGCCCCCGAACACGTTGACCGCGGCCAGCGCCACCGCCAGCGTGCCCATGGTGCGGCCGACCAGGCCCTCGGTCAGGCCGGCGGCCAGCATGGCGCCGACGATGATGATGGCCGAGATCGCGTTGGTCACGGCCATCAGCGGGGTGTGCAGGGCCGGCGTCACCGTCCAGACCACGTGGTAGCCCACGTAGATCGCCAGCACGAAGATGATCAGGTTGATCACCGTGTGGTTCACCATTTCCATCGTCTTCTCCTCCGTTGCCTGAATGCCTTGCCTGCCTGCGATGCCGCGCGCGCGGTTGTCCGCGTTCTCGTGCGCGGCCCGGCGCGGCGCCCGGCTGGCTCGCCGGGCGCCGCGTGCCGCCTACACCTTCTTGATTTCCTTGATGCCGTTGTGGTCGTCCACCAGGATGACCTTCGGCTTGTAGGTGGCGATTTCCTCGTCGCTCATCGGCGCGTAGGTGCAGATGATCAGGTGGTCGCCCAGGTGCGCGCGCCGCGCGGCCGCGCCGTTGAGCGAGATCTCGCCGGTGCCGCGCGCGCCCTTGATGATGTAGGTGGAGAAACGCTCGCCGTTGTTGACGTTGTACAGCTCGATCTTCTCGAACTCCTTCATGTCGGCCGCGTCGAGCAGGTCCTCGTCGATGCCGCACGAGCCCTCGTAGTGGAGATCCGCCTGTGTCACGGTGACACGATGGAGCTTGGCGCGGAGCATGATGCGTTGCATGGGTGATACGTCCTTGGTTTGTTGCCGTGTGAGCCCGCGGGCAAGCCCGGCGGGCCGCTGGGAAAGGTCCCGGCGCGCGTGTGCGCCGGCTGTGCCGGCGGATGCCGCGGCGGCGCGAAGGCGCCCGGCCGCAACCGCCTGGCGCCATTCTAAGGCGCGCGGGCCGCGGCGGGCCCGCGCGCGCCTTCAGCTGGCGCCGCGGATCACCTGGCCGTCCTTGCACATCAGGCAGGCCGCCACGATGTCGTCTTCCAGGTTCAGCACGAACTGGCCGTCCTTGTCGATGACGAGCTTGAGGAAGTCGAGCACGTTGCGCGCGTAGAGCGCCGAGGCGTCGGCCGCCACCATGCTGGCCAGGTTGGTGTGGCCGACCAGCGTGACGCCGTGGCGCTCCACCACTTCGTCGGCCACCGTGAGCGGGCAGTTGCCGCCCTGCGCCGCGGCCAGGTCGACCACCACCGAGCCCGGCTTCATGGCCTGCACGGTCTCTTCCCTGAGCAGCACCGGCGCCTGGCGGCCCGGGATCAGCGCGGTGGTGATGACGATGTCGGCCTGCCTGGCGCGCTCGTGCACCAGCTCGGCCTGGCGGCGCATCCAGTCCGGCGGCATGGGCCGCGCGTAGCCGCCCACGCCCTGCGCGATCTCGCGCTCCTCGTCGGTGACGAACGGCACGTCGAGGAATTTGGCGCCCAGCGATTCGATCTGCTCCTTCACCGCGGGCCGCACGTCGGAGGCCTCGATCACGGCGCCGAGCCGCCTGGCGGTGGCGATGGCCTGCAGCCCGGCCACGCCCGCGCCGAGGATCAGCACGCGCGCGGCCTTGACGGTGCCGGCGGCGGTCATCAGCATCGGCATGAAGCGCTGGTAGTGATAGGCGGCGACCAGCACGGCCTTGTAGCCGGCGATATTGGCCTGCGAGGACAGCACGTCCATGCTCTGCGCGCGCGTGGTGCGCGGCGCGGCTTCGAGCGCGAAGGCGGTGAGCGTGGCGCGCGCCATGCGCGCGTTGTTGTCGGCATCGAACGGGTTGAGCATGCCGACCAGCGCGGCGCCCGGCGTCATCAGCGCGAGCTCGGCATCGTCCGGCGCGCGCACCTTGAGCACCAGTTGCGCGCCCAGCGCCTGGGCGGCGGTGCCGATGGTGGCGCCGGCCGCCTCGTAGGCCGCGTCGGGCTGGCTGGCGCGCACGCCGGCGCCCGACTGCACGATGACCTGATGGCCCTGCGCGACGTACTTCTTGACCGTCTCGGGGGTGGCGGCGACGCGGGTCTCACCTGCCCGCGTCTCCTGCGGGATGCCGATGTGCATCGTCAATTTCTCCTTTTGATGGCGTCTTCGAGGCGCTGTCAAAATGATCCTGGCGATGCGGCGCGGCAAGGCGGTGCGCCCGACCAGAACCGCTTCGCTTCATTCTGACAATGCCGCTGCTCTGCTTTGTGGGCGGACGTCCCGGACCCTGTGCCGGGTCCTCGTATTTCTGCGCCGCGTGCTCGCGCCGCATGTCTGCGCCGCGGTTCGTGCCGCATGTTCGCACCGCGATTCGCACACGCGGCCGGAGCCGGGCCCGGCGCACAATTTTTCCGCAGCTTACAGGAAACTGACGATCAATGGTGACTGGCCGTTCGGCTTTTGCGCAACAGGGCCGCGGCCGCGTCTTTATGCGCCCGCTCGGCGCGCCGCCGCTTTCTTGACACCGATTTGAGATGCGCTCCCGTACTGTGGCGCTCGCCGTGCGGCCGGTGCCGCGCGGCAGCGCCGACGGCGCTTTCCCGTCGATGTCCCTGTTTTCCGCAAGCCATCCAATGACTGTCTTTCGCTTCGCTGCTCCGCGCGCCTGCGCCGCTTTCCTGTCCGGCGCCGCGCTCCTGTTCGCCATGTCCTGCGCCCATGCCGACACCGCGCCCGACACCGCTCCCGATGCCGCCGCAGAAGCCTCGCCGCATACGTTCTCGGCCAACGTGACGCTGGCCAGCGAATACCGCTACCGCGGCCTGATGCAGACCAACCGCCGCCCGGCCATCCAGGGCGGGTTCGACTACGCGCATTCGAGCGGCTTCTACATCGGCAACTGGAACTCGAGCATCAGCTGGCTCGACGACAGCAACCCGGACGTGTCGGCGCCGATCGAGATGGATTTCTACGCCGGCTTCAAGAACACGGTGACGATCGCCGGGCTGGAGTGGAACTACGACGCCGGCGTGCTGCAGTACTACTACCCGGGCGACTACCCGGCCGGCTTCACGAGCCCGAACACCACGGAGCTCTATGTTGGCGCCGGCTACGGCCCGGTGTTCCTGAAGTACTCGCAGTCGATGACCAACCTGTTCGGCTTCGCCGACAGCCGCTACAGCTACTACGTGGACCTGAGCGCGAACGTGCCACTGGATTTCTGGGGCCTGACGGCCAACGCGCACGTCGGCTACCAGGGCGTGAAGCACGTCGACAACGCCTCGTACACGGACTGGAAGCTGGGCCTGACCAAGGACCTGGGCAAGGGCTTCGCGCTGGCGGTCGCGTATATCGACACCAATGCGCGCCGCTCGGTCTACACCAATGCGCCGGGCCGCTACATCGGGCGCGCGACCGCGTTCGCGTCGCTGACCAAGACCTTCTGAGCGCGGCCGTTTTGATGCCTTCTTGATGGCGCCGGCGGCAATCCTTGCATCAACTTGAGGCGGCCCTGCATAGCATGATTCCATCTACCACAGACGATCCGCCGCGCGCGGATCCCGTCCTCATGCGACAGTCGAGTCTTGCCGTGGCCTTCGTTTCCGTGCCGCGCCGCCGTGCCGGCGCCAGTGCCCGCACAGTCCGTGCCGCCCACGCCGCCCATGCCGAAGCGGCGCGCGGCGCCACGCCTTCCGCGTTGCCCACGCGGCCCGCCGCCGACACGGCGTGCGCCTGGATCCGCCTGCGCCTGGCGGTGGCGTCCAGCCAGGTCTTCGCGCTGCGCCAGTCGCTGCATGCCGCGATCGGCAAGCTGGCGCGCATCTACGTGGTCGAGGTGGACCACCGCCACGGCGAGACCACGGTGCACGTGGAAGTCGAGCGCGGCGGCCGCGACGCCGCCATGCACGCCATCATGACGGCGCTGCCGGCCGCGGAGTTCGGCGTGACCACGCCGCTGGGGCAAGACCATGCCGCGCACTGAGCCCGCGGCGCCGGCGAGCGGCCTGCGCCGGCCGGGCGGCAGCGGGCTGTGGCTGCCGATGGTGACGCCGCTCAAGGGCGGCGAGCCGGACCTGGCGTGCGCCCAGCGCCTGGCCGCGCACTACGCGGCCAGCGGCATGGACGGCCTCGTCATCCTCGGCACCACGGGCGAGGGCGGCCTGCTCTCGCCGGCGGAGCGGCTGATGTTTACCGCCGCGGTGCTGGAGGCGGTCAACGGCGCGCTGCCGGTGATGGCCGGCGTGGGCGGCGTGGATACCCGCGCGGTGTGCGCGCAGGTGCGCCAGCTCGACCGCTTCGACCTGGCCGGCTACCTGGTGCCGCCGCCGTACTACCTGCGCCCCGGCGACGACGGCATCGCCTGGCATTTCGAATGCGTGGCGCAGGCCACCTGGCGCCCGCTGATGCTCTACAACGTGCCGCGCCGCACCGGCTGCGCGCTGTCGCCGGCGCTGGTGCGGCGCCTGGCCGCCCATCCGCGCATCGTGGCGGTCAAGGAGTGCGACGCGGCCGGGCTGCGCGCGCTGGCCGGCTGCGAGGCGCTGTCGGTGTTCTGCGGCGAGGACGAGGCGATGCTCGGCCACCTGCTGGCCGGCGGCGACGGCGTGGTGCCGGCCAGCGCGCACATCCGCCCCGACCTGTTCGTGCGGCTGGCGCGGCTGGCCGAGGCGGGCCGGCACGAGGCCGCGCGCGCGCTGTTCGCGCACCTGGCGCCCTTGATCGCGCTGCTGTTCTCCGAGCCCAATCCGGGCCCGGTCAAGGCGGCGCTGGCCCTGTGCGGGCTGGCCGACGCCGAGGTGCGCCGGCCGCTGATGCCGGCCAGCCGGGCGCTGTGCGCGCGGCTCGAGCAGGTGATCGGCCTGCTGCCGTCGGCGCGGGACCTGGAAGGCACTTTGCTGCCGGCCTGAAGCGCGGCCGGGCGCGCCGGACGCGCCCGGCGCCGGTGCACGAAAGGGCGGCAACCGGTAGAATGCCGGATTGCCTAAATTTTGTGCATCATGTCACACGACTGGAAAGCCAGCGTCACCGTCGCCGCGGTCATCGAACGCGGCGGCCGTTTCCTGCTGGTGGAAGAAGAAACGCCCGCCGGCCTGCGGCTGAACCAGCCCGCCGGCCACCTCGATCCCGGCGAGAGCCTGGTGCACGCGGTCATCCGCGAAACGCTGGAAGAGACCGCGCACACCTTCGAGCCGCGCGCGCTGCTGGGCTGCTACATGGCCCGCGCCGCGTCGGCCGGCAGCGCCACGCGGCCCGGCGGCGACATCACCTACGTGCGCTTCGCCTTCACCGGCGAGCTGGGCGCGCTCGACGCCGGGCGCCAGCTCGACGTGGGCATCGTGCGCACCGTGTGGATGAGCGCGGACGAGATCCGCGCGTGCCCGGAGCGCCACCGCACGCCGCTGCTGCTGGCGTGCATCGAGGACTACCTGGCGGGCAAGCGCTTCGCGCTCGACGCGCTCTACACCCATGTCTCGGTGCAGGGCGGCGGGAGCCTGGCATGAGCGGCGGCACAAGCGGCAAGCGCGTGGTGGTCGGCATGTCGGGCGGGGTGGATTCCTCCGTGACCGCGTGGCTGCTCAAGCAGCAGGGCTACGAGGTGATCGGCCTGTTCATGAAGAACTGGGAGGACGACGACGACGGCGAATACTGCTCGACCCGGCAGGACTGGCTCGACGTGGTCTCGGTGGCCGACCTGATCGGCGTGGACGTGGAGGCGGTCAACTTCGCCGCCGAGTACAAGGACCGCGTGTTCGCCGATTTCCTGCGCGAGTATTCGGCCGGCCGCACCCCCAATCCCGACGTGCTGTGCAACGCCGAGATCAAGTTCAAGGCCTTCCTCGACCATGCCATGTCGCTGGGCGCGGACACCATCGCCACCGGCCACTATGCGCGCGTGCGGCAGGCGCAGAGCGGCCGCTTCGAGCTGCTCAAGGCGTTCGACCACACCAAGGACCAGAGCTACTTCCTGCACCGGCTGAACCAGGCGCAGCTGTCGCGCACGCTGTTCCCGCTCGGCGAGATGCCCAAGACGCGCGTGCGCGAGATCGCCGCCGAGATCGGCCTGCCCAACGCGAAGAAGAAGGATTCCACCGGCATCTGCTTCATCGGCGAGCGGCCGTTCCGCGATTTCCTCAACCGCTACCTGCCGACCAGCCCGGGGCCGATGAAGACGCCCGACGGCAGGGAAGTCGGCCAGCACATCGGCCTGGCGTTCTACACGCTGGGCCAGCGCAAGGGCATCGGCCTGGGCGGCAGCCGCGAAGGCAGCGGCGACGCCTGGTACGTGGCGCGCAAGGACATGGCGAGCAATACGCTGTACGTGGTGCAGGGCCACGACCATCCGTGGCTGCTGACGCCGGTGCTCGACGCCGCCGACCTGTCGTGGGTGGCGGGCGAGGGCCCGGCGGCGGGCACGGCGCTGTCGGCCAAGACGCGCTACCGGCAGAGCGACGCGCCCTGCGTGGTGGCCGCGCTGGCCGGCGACGCGCTGCGGCTGGCGTTCGCCGAGCCGCAGTGGGCGGTGACGCCGGGCCAGTCGGCCGTGCTGTACCAGGGCGATGTCTGCCTGGGCGGCGGCATCATCCGGTAGCGCGGCGCGCGGCCCGGGGCGCCGTGCATGCCCCGGCGGCTCGCGCGCCTAGGCGCGCGGCGGTTCGGTGTCGATGAACGACTGGCGCTTGGCCAGCTTGTCCTGGTAGGCCGCCAGGCGCGGGTGGCGCTCGCGCCAGGGGATGTCCGCGAAGCGGAAGTCCAGGTACGACAGCGCGCAGCCCACCGCCACGTCGGCCAGCGAGTAGTGGTTGTCGCAGCACCACGGGCGGTCGGCCAGGCCGTCGGCGATGGCCGTCACCGCCGAGTCGATCTTGCCGAGCTGGCGCTTGACCCAGCGCTCGCTGCGCTGGGCGGGCTCGCGCTGGGTGTGCTCCAGGCGCGCCAGCAGCGCGGCGTCGAGCAGGCCGTCGGCGAGCGCTTCCCAGCAGCGCACTTCCACGCGCTCGCGGGCGCCCTGCGGGATCAGCCGGCTGACCGGCGTGAGCGTGTCGACGTACTCGACGATCACGCGCGAGTCGAAGATCGCGCCGCCGTCTTCCATCACCAGGCACGGCACCTTGCCGAGCGGGTTGAACTGGCTGATGGTGGTGTCGGGCGACCACACATCCACTTCCACCATCTGGTAGTCGATCTTCTTTTCCGCCATCACCACGCGCACCTTGCGCGCGTAAGGACTGGTCTGCGATGCATACAGCTTCATGGACTCCCCTCGAGCTTGTTATGAAGTGCATCGGCGCTCTCTGGCACGACGGGCCGCGCGCGGGGGCGTCCGGCCGGCATGCCCGATGCACTTCATAACAGGCTAGTGGATTGGCGAGCGGGAGTATACCCGTGCCACGTGCCCGGCACGTGGCGGCGGCACGCCAACGCCGCGCCGGTGTCGTGGTGCCGATACGCGCGGGCGCGCCATGCCCGCGGCGGCGGCCACAGAACGGCTGCCACGATGGTAAAATGCCCGCTTTCCACCGCGCCGCCGGTCGGTTGGCGCGCCTGATTGGTCTCTTTCGATCTGTTGACGGGCGCTCTCGACGCCAGATCGCGGCAGGCCGCCGTCCTTTCCCTTCCTTCCGGTCTTCCAGCATGTCCACGTCCTCGCTCTCTCCGCTCACCGCCCTGTCTCCCATCGACGGCCGCTATGCCTCCAAGGCCGACGCGCTGCGCGAGTGGCTCTCGGAAGCCGCCTTCATGCGCAACCGCGTCAAGGTGGAGGTGCACTGGCTGATCGCGCTGTCGCAGGCCGGCCTGCCCGACATGCCGAAGTTCTCGCCGGCGTCCGAGGCCGCGCTGCTGGCGCTGGTGGACAACTTCACCGAGGCGCACGCCGCGCGCATCAAGGAAATCGAGGCCGTCACCAACCATGACGTCAAGGCCGTCGAGTACTGGCTCAAGGAGCAGGTCAAGGGCAACGCCGAGCTGGAAGCCGCCAGCGAGTTCATCCACTTCGCCTGCACCTCGGAAGACATCAACAACACCTCGCACGGCATGATGCTCAAGGGCGCGCGCGACGTGGTGGTGGTGCCGGCGCTGCAGCGCGTGCACGCGCGCCTGGTGGAGCTGGCGCGCGCCAACGCGCGCCAGCCGATGCTGTCGCGCACGCACGGCCAGCCGGCCAGCCCGACCACGCTGGGCAAGGAAATGGCCAACGTGGCGGCGCGCCTGGGCCGCGCCATCGAGCGCATCCAGCGCGTGGAGCTGCTGGGCAAGATGAACGGCGCGGTGGGCAACTACAACGCGCACCTGTCGGCCTACCCGTCGTTCGACTGGGAGGCGTTCTCGAAGCAGGTGATCGAGTCGCGCCTGGGCCTGACCTTCAACCCGTACACCATCCAGATCGAGCCGCACGACTACATGGCCGAGCTGTTCGACGCCATCGCGCGCGCCAACACCATCCTGATCGACCTGAACCGCGACGTGTGGGGCTACATCTCGGTGGGCTACTTCAAGCAGAAGACCAAGGCCGGCGAGATCGGCTCGTCGACCATGCCGCACAAGGTCAACCCGATCGACTTCGAGAACTCGGAGGGCAACCTGGGCCTGGGCAACGCGGTGCTGCGCCACCTGTCGGAGAAGCTGCCGCTGTCGCGCTGGCAGCGCGACCTGACCGACTCCACCGTGCTGCGCAACATGGGCGTGGCGCTGGGCTACAGCCTGCTGGCCTACGAGGCCTGCCTGCGCGGCCTGGGCAAGCTCGAAACCAACCCCGAGCGCCTGCACGAAGACCTCGACAACTGCTGGGAAGTGCTGGCCGAGCCGGTGCAGACCGTGATGCGCCGCTTCGGCGTGCCCAATCCGTACGAACAGCTCAAGGAGCTCACGCGCGGCAAGGGCATCTCGCGCGAGGCGCTGCGGACCTTCATCGGCGGCCTGGCGATTCCCGACGACGCCAAGCAGTTGCTGCTGGAAATGACCCCGGCCAGCTACATCGGGCGCGCCATCAGCCTGGCCGAGTCGGTTTCGGCTTCCTGACGCGGCCCGGTGCCACGAAAAACCACCCCGCGGGGTGGTTTTTTTTCGTCCGGCGGCGGGCGCGGCGGAATGTCACTTCAAATGGTTTGAATGAATCCATGAATTTCAGACCATTCGCTGGGCTGCCCGCCGCACAATAATGCGAGAATTCAACGGCGGGCGGCCCGTCCGCCGCCGTTGTCTTTTTGCAGAAGTCGATGAAACGCCCGTCACGGGCAGGGGTCTCCCATGCATTCGCAAGTCAAGACCGGCGCGCGCGCCGGGGCTGCCTCGCCACAATCGTCCGCCGCCGGCTACGGCGCGACCGCGATCGGCCTGCACTGGATCATCGCGCTGATGATCTTCGCCGCCTTCGCGCTCGGCCTCTACATGACCGGCATTCCGGGCCTGTCGATGCTCAAGCTCAAGCTGTTCTCGTGGCACAAGTGGCTGGGCGTGACGGTGTTCGCCGTCGCCGTGCTGCGCGTGCTGTGGCGCGCCACTCACCGCGCGCCGGCGCCGGCCGCCGGCACGCCGGCCTGGCAGGCCGCCGCCGCGCACGGCGCCCACATGCTGCTGTACATGCTGATCCTGGTGGTGCCCGTGACCGGCTACCTGTATAGCTGCGCCGCCGGCGTGCCGGTGGTCTACCTGGGCATCGTGCCGCTGCCGTCGCTGATCGGGCCGGACGACGCGCTCAAGGAGATCCTCAAGCAGACGCACATCTGGCTGAACTACCTGATGGCCGCCATCGTCGTAATCCATGCGGCCGCGGCGATCAAGCACCAGTTCATCGAGCGCGACGGCACGCTGGCCCGCATGCTGCCGTTCCTGAAGTAATCCGCAACCGCCGGAATCAGCGGAATATCCGACCCCGAGGGCGCAGGCCCTCTCAGCGACAGGAGTTTTTGATGAAACGCATTCCCCGCCCGAGCGCGCTCCTGATGGCCGCTACGCTGGCCAGCGCCGGTATCGCCGCCAATCTCGCCTGGGCCCAGGTCGACGCCGGCAAGAGCTCGGTCACCGCCACCGCCCGCCAGATCGGCGTGCCGATGGAAGGCAAGTTCAAGAAGTTCGACGCCGCCGTCTCGTTCGACCCGGCCAAGCTGGCCACCTCCTCGGCCAAGGTCGAGATCGACGTCGCCAGCTTCGAGATCGGCGACGCCGAGACCACCAAGGAGGTCAAGGGCGGCGAGTGGTTCGACGCGGCCAAGTACCCCAAGGCGGTGTTCCAGTCCACCAGCATCAAGGCTGGCGCCGCCGGCAAGTTCGAGGTGGCGGGCAAGCTCACCATCAAGGGCAAGACCGTGGACGTGGTGGTGCCCGCGACCTACCGCCAGGACGCCGCCAGCCAGGTGTTCGACGGCGTGCTGCCGATCAAGCGCACCGCGTTCAACATCGGCGACGGCGAATGGAAGGACACTTCCGTGGTCGCCGACGACGTCCAGATCAAGTTCCACATCGTGACCTTGGCCAGGAAGTGAGCGCGCCGCGCCCGCTGCCATTCTCGTTTTATCGCTGTCCGTTCCATTTTTCCGCCGGAGAACTCATGAAACTGCGTACCATCCTCGCCGCCGCCGCGGCCATCACCGCCAGCGCCGCGTTCGGCGTGGCCTCCGCCAACTCGGTGACCTACAACCTCGATCCGACCCATACCTACCCGAGCTTCGAGGCCGACCACCTGGGCGGCCTGTCCGTCTGGCGCGGCAAGTTCGAGAAGTCGAGCGGCACGGTGACGCTGGATCGCGCGGCCAAGACCGGCTCGCTCGACGTCAAGATCGATCCCGCCTCGGTCGACTTCGGCAACGCCAAGCTGAACCAGCACGTCAAGGGCCCGGACATGTTCGACGTCGATGCCTTCCCGGACGCCTCCTACAAGGGCAAGTTCTCCAAGTTCAACGGCGACGTGCCGACCGAGGTCGACGGCGTGCTGACGCTGCACGGCGTGTCCAAGCCGGTCAAGCTGGAGATCCGCGAGTTCAAGTGCATCCAGCACCCGATGCTCAAGCGCGAAGCCTGCGGCGCCGACGCCGTCGGCACTCTCAACCGCGCCGACTTCGGCATCGACTACGGCGTGAAGATGGGCTTCAAGCCCCAGGTCAAGCTGGCCATCCAGGTCGAAGGCGTGAAGGTGGACTGAACGCGCGGCATGCCGGGGCGGCGCCCCCGGCACGCGGCACGGCAAGGGCCGGGGAGCGATCCCCGGCCCTTTTTTTGTTGGCGCGGCCCGGCGCGGCGGACACCGCGCGCGGCGCCGCCGCGTTATGTTGTCCGCACCTGGCGGCCACAGTACAATGAATCGTTAGGAATCAGTTACAGTCTCATCCAGTCGACGATTCCGCTCGGTTCAGCCATTTCCCGCTCACAGTCACCAGGGTGTAGTCGCGTGCGTGCCTGCCATCAGACGAGGACGCCCATGCCCGCAACCGATTACCGACATGTATCCCAGCAGTACCCCTTGATGCCGGCCTAGCATAGCGATCGCAGCGATCCCCTCGCCGTACGAGCTGTACCCGGCCAAGTCAGGCAAGGACTGGCCGGCCGGCAGCGTTTCTCGGATTTCTCTGGCGCCATACCGTGTACTCCCAAACGCAAATCGATCCGGTGGTCAGCTTCCGCAACTCGCAGGGCGAGCAGGTGCGGGGCACAATTATCAATCTCCAGAGAAAATCTCTGGTGATGGAAATCTACAACCCGTACTCGATCGTTCAGGTCAGCGAGGTGCTGAGCGAGCTGAGTGTGCGCATGGGCAGCAAGAACGCCTACCTGGGCAAGGCGGTGGTGATGAGCCTGGTGAACACCGGCCTCACCGCGGTGGTCTCCCTCACGCTCATCGACGAATGGCGCGAGCTGAGCGACCTCACCAACGAGCCCAAGTCGGTCGGCCGCGAAGCGCAGTTGTTCATCAACGACTGGGACGCGCGCTTCAACATCCGGCGCGACTACCAGATCGTGGTCAACGAGATGCGCGCCTTCCTCTCCGAAGTCTCGCGCTGGGTCGAGCAGGTGGACCTGACCGAGAACCTGCCCAAGGTCGACGGGCGGCTGCGCGAGGACGTGTTCTACGAGCTGGCCACGCCGATCATGCTCAAGACCAAGACCTACCTGGACCGCCTGGAAGGCGAGGCCGAGCAGGTCGACGCGGAGATCGCGCCGGTGCACCGCACCTACGCGCAGTCCGCGCTGCACCCGCTGCTGCTGCGCGCGCCGTTCGTCTACCGCACCTTCACCAAGCCGCTCGGCTATGCCGGCGACTACGAGATGGTCAACCAGATCCTGAGCGATCCGCAGCAAGGCCCGACCACCTACTTCCAGATCGTCAACACGGCCTTCCTCAAGGCCGCCGTGGCCACCGCCCACCGCAACCGCATCGACCTGCTGGTCGATTTCCTGTCGCGCCAGGCCGACGCCGCGCGCGCGGCCGGGCGCCCGTTCCGCGTGCTCAACGTGGGCTGCGGGCCGGCCTTCGAGATCCAGCGCTTCGTGCGCGAGTATCCGCAGCCCGAGCTGCTGTCGTTCCAGCTGGTCGACTTCAGCGAGGAGACGCTGGCCTATACCAAGGCCTCGATCGAGCGCTCGGCCGCCGCGGCCGGCCACAAGGACAAGGTGGCGGTGGAGATGGTGCACCAGTCGGTGCACGAGCTGCTCAAGCGCAAGATCGCGCCCGACGACGCCAGCCTGCGCGAGTTCGACGCGGTGTACTGCGCCGGCCTGTTCGACTATCTCTCGGACAAGGTGTGCGCGCGCCTGCTCAGCTATTTCGCCGCGCGCACGCGGCCCGGCGGACAGTTGCTGGTGACCAACGTCCATTCGGCCAATCCCGAGAAATTCGGCATGGAACACCTGCTGGAGTGGTACCTGATCTACCGCGACGAGGCCAGGATGAGTATGCTGCTGCCCGAACAGTCGAGCGGGCACAGACTCTACGTCGACCAGACCGGCGTCAACGTGTTCGCGGAAGCGACCATATCCTGAACCCCCGTTCCGCCATACCAGCGACACACCAGCAGCCGGCCCAGCCATGAGCACCAATCAACTTTACGCGGGTTACCAGACCGAGCTGGCGGACTTCCGCCTGGCCTTCAGCCGCGGCGGCGCCTATACCGCCATCGTGCTGGTGCTGCTCGGCGTGGGACTGGACTACGGCCAGTACCCGCAGCTGCAGGCGCCGTTCGCGGTGGCGCGGGTGCTGGTGTCGCTGCTGATCGCCGGCATCGTCGTGGTGCTGTACAGCTCGGCCGGGCGGCGCTTCGCGCCGTGGCTGACGCTGTCGTGGCTGCTGCTGCCGCAGATCATGATCTCGTGGATGATCTGGCACACCGACGGGGTGGAGTCGCCGTACTACGTGGGGCTGAACCTGGCCATCTTCGCCTCCGGCATCGCGCTGCCGTTCGGCCTGTGGCAGAACCTGGTGTTCGGCCTGCTCTCCTACCTGTTCTACCTGCTGGCCTGCCTGTTCCATCCCGGCGGAATCGAGCCGGTCGGCACCTTCATCGTCAATTCGCTGTTCCTGCTGTTCGCCGCGGCGGCCAGCGCGGTCTACACCTTCTTCAACGAGCGCGCGCGCTTCATGCTGTTCCGCCTCAAGGCCGAGGTGGCGCAGAAGAACGCCGAGCTGGAAGTCATCAACCGCAAGCTGGTCGACATCAAGGGCCAGATGCTGCAGCAGGAAAAGATGGCCGCCATCGGCACGCTGGCCGCGGGCCTGCTGCACGAGGTCAACAACCCGGTGAACTTCTGCCTGATGGCGATCGAGGTGGCGATGGAGGAGCCGGTGGCCAAGAACGAGCCGATGCTGCAGGAATGCCTGGTCGACGCCAAGCAGGGCATGCAGCGCATCCAGCATATCGTCTCGGACCTCAAGACCTTCGCCTACCGCAAGCCGGGCGCCGAGGCCGAGGGCACGCCGTTCCTGTTCGAGAAGGCGCTGGACTCGTCCATCCGCCTCACCGCGCACGAGCTGCGCGGCGTCGCGGTCACGCGCGAGCTGCCCGCCGACACGCTGGTGCTGGGCGACGAGGCCGCCGTGATCGGCGTGCTGATCAACCTGTTCTCCAACGCCGCGCTGGCCATGCGCAAGGCCGGCACGCAGAACCCGGCGATCCACACCACCGTGAAGTGGGTCGAGCGCCGCCTGCACGTGACCGTGAAGGACAACGGCCCCGGCATCGCGCCCGAGAACCTCGCGCGCGTGTTCGAGCCGTTCTTCACCACGCGCGAAGTCGGCCAGGGCCTCGGCCTCGGCCTGTCCATCAGCTATGCGGTGATCGAGCGCCACGGCGGCGTGCTGTTCGCCGAGAGCGAGCAGGGCCAGTGGGCCTCGTTCAGCTTCGACCTGCCGCGCGCCGACTGAGGACGCCATGAGCGACGCCAGGCAACCCCGGCTTACCGTGCTCTACGTCGACGACGAGGAGATGGCATGCAAGTACTTCGCCCGCGCGGTCGGCGCGGAGTACGAGGTGCTGGTGGCCGGCGGCGCGGACGAGGCGGTCGGCATCCTGCGCCGCGAGGGCGCGCGCGTGGCGGTGCTGGTGACGGACTTCCGCATGCCGGGCCGCGACGGCGGCGACCTGCTGCGCCAGATCGCGCTCGAGTACCCGCAGATCGTGCGCGTGCTGGTGACGGCCTACGCCGACAAGGACATGCTGCTGCAGACGGTCAACACCGGCGAGGTGTTCCGCATCCTGGAAAAGCCGCTCGGGCTCGGCCAGGTGCGCGACGCGCTGCGCATGGCGGCGGAGCGCTACCGCGAGCGCTCGATGCGCCACCAGCGCCTGATGGCCATCGACGAGACGCTGGCCTTCCTCGCGCACGAGCTCAACACGCCGCTGGCCGCGATCGCCAATTTCGCGCGCGGCATCGAAAGCCGGATCGCGGCGGAATACAATCCGCAGCGCCAGGGCGAAATCGGCCAGGCGGCCAGCGCGATGCACGACAACGCGCAGTATTGCCTGGCGGTGATCTCGTCGTTCCTGCAGTCGGTGCGCAGCACCGGCAGCCGGCCCAGCACGCAGGCCGGCGCCAGCCGCGAAGTGACCGCCGGCGGGCTGATCGCCGCGCTGCTCGACACCTACCCGTTCGCGGGGCAGCAGCGCGGCTGGGTGGCGGTCGAGATGCAGGACGATTTCGCCGTGCGCACGCTGCCCAACTGCGTGGCGCTGGTGCTGTCGTCGCTGCTGTCCAACGCGCTGCGCGCGCTCGACGGCGTGGCCGCCCCCTCGCTGCGCTTCGTGGTGGCGACCGAGCCAGAGGCGGCGATCCGCATCTGCGACAACGGCCCGGGCATTCCGCCGGAAGTGATGGGACGCCTGCTGGTGGACCCGGTCACGACTCACGCCAGCACCGGCGGCAACGGCCTGGGCATGATTTTCTGCAACCGTGTGATGCAGTCTTTCGGTGGCGGCATCCGGATCGAGTCAATGGCCGGCGCGGGCACCACCGTCACGCTGGATTTCCCCAATACCAAGAGTCGAATGCATAGGAGTGATCGATGAACGAACCGAATGCCACGCAGGCACTTTCACCGGCGATTCTGTTCGTCGATGACGAAGCCACGGCGGTCAAGTATTTCCAGCGTGCCATCGGCGCCCTGGCGCCAGTGGTGACAGGCGGCTCGGTCGAAGAGGGCAAGGCGCTGCTCGATGCTCACGCCGACAGCCTCGCCGTGCTGGTTTCCGACCAGCGCATGCCGGGCGAGTACGGCAACGAGCTGCTGCGCTACGCGCGCGAGCGCTACCCGCACATCGTGCGCATCCTGACCACCGCCTACTCGGAGATCGAGCATACCGTCGCGGCCGTCAACGAAGGCCAGATCCACCGCTACATCAAGAAGCCGTGGGACATCACCGCGCTGCGCATGGAGCTTAAGCAGGCGCTGGAGATGGCCGGCCTGCGCAAGGAGCGCGACCAGCTCGTGCGCGAGAAGCTGAGCGTGCTGCAGAAGCAGACCATCGCCACGCGCGTCGGGCTGGTGCGCGCGCTGGCCGCCAGCCTGAGCGCGCCGGAGCGCTTCCAGCCGGTGGAGACCTACCTGGCCTCGGCCGCGCTGGCCGGCGTGCAGAACCCCGAGCCGGACTGGCTGCTGATGGACTACGCCGACCTCGTGGCGGCGGAGAGCAAGCGCGGCGGCGGCTTCGGCCACGCGGTGGCGGCGCAGCTCGCCGCGCTGCGCGCGCGCTACGCGGGCCGCGGCGCGGGCGACGCGGTGGCGGTGCTGGCCGAGGTGCTGGCCGAAGGCGAGGGCGCGGCCACGGTGCGCCGCGACGGCGACGCGCTGGTCTGGACCCGCCCCGCCGCGCTGGCCGAATACCTCGGCGAGCCGGTCAAGCAGGACGTCTCGGCGCAGCACGCGGCCTGGCTGGCCGGCCTGCTGTGGCTCGACGAGGCCGGCGGCGCGCTCAAGGCCACGCGCGAAGGCGATGTCATCGTCTTCCGCGCGGCCGAGCGCAGCGTGGAATTCCCGGCGGACCGCCTGGCGGTGTGGATCGAGCAGTTCTGATTGGCAACCCCGGGGCGATTGACGAAGCCCGCGAATGGGCCCAAGCCGCCAGAGCTAACCCAAGCAAGGTGTTCTCCCTCTCCCCTCACGGGGAGAGGGGCGCAAACCTTCGGCAAGCGGCGGCGCGCAGCGCATCGGCAAGACAAACGAAAATGGGCACCCGAAGGTGCCCATTTTCATTGCGGCGTCAGTCCGGTCAGGCCTGCGCGCCGTAGTTCGGGTCGTTGCGGTCGATCTCGCCCGGCTTCTTGTCGCCCTTGACGAGGTCCTCGCGCTTGACGCCCAGCCACATGGCCAGCGCCGCGGCGACGAACACCGACGAGTAGATGCCGAACAGGATGCCGACGGTCAGCGCCAGCGCGAAGTAGTGCAGCGTGGGGCCGCCGAAGAAGAACATCGACAGCACCATCATTTCGGTCGAGCCGTGGGTGATGATGGTGCGCGAGATGGTGCTGGTGATCGCGTTGTCGATGATCTCGTGCGTGGTCATCTTGCGGTACTTGCGGAAGTTCTCGCGGATCCGGTCGAAGATCACCACCGATTCGTTGACCGAGTAGCCGAGCACCGCCAGGATCGCCGCCAGCACCGACAGCGAGAATTCCCACTGGAAGAAGGCGAAGAAGCCGAGGATGATCACCACGTCGTGCAGGTTGGCGATCACGCCGGCCACCGCGAACTTCCATTCGAAGCGGAACGACAGGTAGATCACGATGCCGGCCACCACGCACAGCAGCGCCAGCAGGCCGTCGGTGGCCAGCTCCTTGCCCACCTGCGGGCCGACGAACTCGACGCGCTGGAGCTTGACGTCGGGCGTGGCGGCCTGCAGCGCGCCCATGACCTGCTCGCTCTGCTGGGCCGAGGTGACGGGCTTGCCGTCCGCGCCCTTCTGGATCGGCAGGCGGATCATCACGTCGCGCGAGGTGCCGAAGTTCTGCACCTGCACGTCGCTGTAGCCGAGCTTGCCGACCTGGCCGCGGATCTTCTCGAGATCGGCGGTCTGCTGGTAGTTGACCTCCATCACCGTGCCGCCGGTGAACTCGATCGACAGGTGCAGGCCCTTGTGCCAGAGGAAGAATACGGCCGCGGCAAACGTCAGGAAGGAAATCACGTTGAAGACCAACGCGTGCTTCATGAACGGAATGTCGCGCCGGATGCGGAAGAATTCCATGTTGAATCCTGTTCTGTACGGCGGCCCTTGCCGCCGTGCTTATGCTGTTTGGCCGCCGCGCCCGGCGCGGCGGCCTTGTGCTGTCCCGATGCCTACTTGGCGACGGTGCCCTGGTTGTCCGAACCCGGCTTCCAGATCTGGCCGATCGCCACGCCCTGCAGCTTCTTCTTGCGGCCGTACCAGAGGTTGACCAGGCCGCGGTTGAAGAACACCGCCGAGAACATCGAGGTCAGGATGCCCAGGCAGTGCACCACCGCGAAGCCGCGCACCGGGCCCGAGCCGAAGGCCAGCAGCGCCAGGCCGGCGATCAGCGTGGTCACGTTGGAGTCGAGGATGGTGGCCCAGGCGCGGTCGAAGCCGGTGGCGATGGCCATCTGCGGCGAGGCGCCCGCGCGCAGTTCCTCGCGGATGCGCTCGTTGATCAGCACGTTGGCGTCGATGGCCATGCCCAGCACCAGCGCGATGGCGGCGATGCCCGGCAGCGTCAGCGTGGCCTGCAGCATCGACAGCACCGCTACCAGCAGCAGCAGGTTGATGGCCAGCGCGGCCACCGAGAACACGCCGAACAGCATGTAGTACAGCACCATGAAGACGGCGATGGCGCTGAAGCCGTAGGCCACCGAGTCGAAGCCCTTCTGGATGTTGTCGGCGCCCAGCGACGGGCCGATGGTGCGTTCCTCGATGATTTCCATCGGCGCGGCCAGCGAGCCGGCGCGCAGCAGCAGCGCCAGGTCGTTGGCGGCCTCGGTGGAGTACGAGCCGGTGATCTGGAAGCTCGAGCCCAGCTCGGACTGGATGGTCGCCACCGTCAGCACTTCGCCCTTGCCCTTCTCGAACAGCACGATGCCCATCGGCTTGCCGATGTTCTCGCGCGAGACGTCGCGCAGCACGCGCCCGCCCTGGGCGTCGAGCTTGATGTTGACCGAGGGGCGCTGGTTCTGGTCGAAGCCGGCCGAGGCGCTTTCGATGCGGTCGCCGGTGAAGATGACCTGCTTCTTGAGCACCACCGGCGCGCCGTTGCCCTGCGTGAACAGTTCGCTGCCGAACGGGATCGGGTCGCCCGGGCGCGGGTTGCGCGGCGCTTCCGGATCGGCCAGGCGCGCCTCCAGCGTGGCGGTGCGGCCGATGATGTCCTTGGCCTTGGCGGTGTCCTGCACGCCCGGCAACTGGACCACGATGCGGTCCGAGCCCTGCTGCTGGATCACCGGCTCGGCCACGCCGAGCTCGTTCACGCGGTTGTGCAGCGTGGTGATGTTCTGCTTGACCGCCGCGTCCTGCACCGCCCGGCGGGCGGCGTCGGTGAACACGCCGGTGAGGTTGTTGCCGTCGGCCTCGAAGGCCAGCTCGCGCAGGCTGTCGGCGAGGATGCCGCGCGCCTTGCCAGCGTCCTCGGCGTTGTTGAAGCGCACCGTCAGGCGCTCGCCGTCGCGGTCGATGCCGCCGTGGCGGATGCCCTTGTCGCGCAGCAGCGTGCGCGCGTCGCCGGCCAGGCTGTCGAGCTTCTTGTCGACCGCGCCCTTCATGTCCACCTGCAGCAGGAAGTGCACGCCGCCGCGCAGGTCCAGGCCCAGGTACATCGGCAGCGCGTGCAGCGCGGTCAGCCAGCGCGGCGAACCCGACAGCAGATTGAGCGCGACCACGTAGGTGGCGTCATTGGGGTCGGGGTTGAGCGCGCGCGTCAGCACGTCCTTGGCCTTGAGCTGCTCGTCGGTGGTGCGAAAGCGCGCCTTGACCGAGCCGGTCTGGCCGTTGACGTCGAAGAACATGCCGTCGGGCTGCAGGCTGTTCTGCGCCAGCACCTGCTCGACCTGCTTCTGCGTGGCCAGGTCGACCTTGACCGTGGCCTTGGCCGAGGAGACCTGCACGGCGGGCGCCTCGCCGAAGAAGTTCGGCAGCGTGTAGATGATGCCGATGGCCAGCGCCACCAGGATCACGAGGTATTTCCAAAGCGGATAACGATTCATCTTTGGCCAGTCGTTCTGCGGTTGGCGGGGCCGGGCATACCGTCGGACGGTGTGGTCGGCGGGAGGTCGGGCACCCGCACCGGTTGGCAAACAGCCGCCTGGCATCCACGGACAACCCGGGCTGGATCAGGCGGCTGCAGGGGCACGCGCGCTAATGGCGTGCCGGGAAGGGCGAAAAAGCCGGCGAAAAAACAGTAAAAGCGGCAGCAAGAGCAGCGGCTGCAGCGGACCGCGGGACGTCGCGCATGCGGCGCGCCACCCGCGGCGCCATGCTCAGAGGGCCTTCAGCGAGCCCTTGGGCAGCACCGTGGTCACGGCGTTCTTCTGCACCGTGATTTCGGTGCCGGCTGCGATCTCGAGGGTCACGTACTGCTCGTTCACCTTGGTCACGCGGCCCAGGATGCCGCCGGCGGTGACGACTTCGTCGTTCTTGGCCAGCGCTTCCAGCATTGCCTTCGATTCCTTCTGGCGCTTCATCTGCGGGCGGATCATGATGAACCACAATACCGCGAACATCAGGATGATGGGCAGGAAACTCATCAGGCCACCCGCCGCGCCGCCGGTGATGCCGGCGGTCTGGGCAAATGCGTTAGAAATCAGCACGTCGCTTCTCCGTCACAAAGTCAGTCAGTTAGTCGGTCATTCTACCACCCGCTTGCAATCGCCTTCCATGTCCGATCCGGGCATTTGCGGGGATTTACGGGTTTGTTCGGGGCCCCTTGCGCGCCGCCCCGTAGCGCGCCGGACCCGGCTGTTCGACCGGCGCGTGGCGGAAAGTTCCGGCGGCCGCGCCGGCGCGCCGGCCGGCGTGGAAAGTGGCGCCTATTGCACCCCGCGCGCACGGTCCGCGGCGAAGCGCGTGTGGAACGCCGTGAAGCGGTGCTGTCCGATGGCCTCGCGCATCTCGGCCATCAGCTGCAGGTAGTAGTGCAGGTTGTGGATGGTGTTCAGGCGCGCGCCGAGGATTTCGCCGACGCGGTGCAGGTGGTGCAGGTAGGCGCGCGAGAAGTTGCGGCAGGTATAGCAGCCGCAGCTCTCGTCCAGGGGGCGCGTGTCGTTGCGGTGCACGGCGTTCTTGATCTTGACGTCGCCGAAGCGCGTGAACAGCCAGCCGTTGCGCGCGTTGCGGGTCGGCATCACGCAGTCGAACATGTCCACGCCGGCGGCCACGCCGGCCACCAGGTCCTCGGGCGTGCCCACGCCCATCAGGTAGTGCGGCTTGTGCGCGGGCAGGCGCGGCGCCACGTGCTCGAGCACCCGCATCATGTCTTCCTTGGGCTCGCCCACCGACAGCCCGCCGATGGCGTAGCCGTGGAAGTCGAGCTCGGACAGGCCCGCCAGCGACTCATCGCGCAGGTCCTCGAACATGCCGCCCTGGACGATGCCGAACAGCGCGTTGGGGTTGGCCAGGCGGTTGAACTCGTCGATCGAGCGCCGGGCCCAGCGCAGGCTCATGCGCATCGACGCGGCCGCCTCCTCGTGCGTGGCCGGGCGGCCCTCGATCTCGTAGGGCGTGCATTCGTCGAACTGCATCACGATGTCGGAGTTCAGCGTGCGCTGGATCTGCATCGAGATCTCGGGCGAGAGGAACAGCTTGTCGCCGTTGACCGGCGAGGCGAAGGTCACGCCGTCCTCGGTGATCTTGCGCAGCGCGCCCAGCGAAAACACCTGGAAGCCGCCCGAATCGGTCAGGATCGGCTTGTCCCAGCCCATGAAGCGGTGCAGGCCGCCGTGGCTCTCCACCACCTCCAGCCCCGGGCGCAGCCACAGGTGGAAGGTATTGCCGAGGATGATCTGCGAGCCGATTTCGTTGAGTTCGAGCGGCGACATCGCCTTGACCGAGCCGTAGGTGCCGACCGGCATGAAGATCGGGGTCTCGACCACGCCGTGGTTGAGGGTGACGCGGCCGCGGCGGGCGTTGCCGTCGGTGGTGAGCAGTTCGAAGTCGAGCATGGCGAATATCCTGGATGCGGGGTCGGGCTGGCGCGGCGCGCTCAGGGCTGCGGCTGGCGGGTCAGGAGCATGGCGTCGCCGTAGCTGAAGAAGCGGTAGCGCTGCGCCACCGCGTGGCGGTACGCGGCGCGGATGGGCTCCACGCCGGCCAGCGCCGAGACCAGCATCAGCAGCGTCGACTTGGGCAGGTGGAAGTTGGTGATGAGCGCGTCGACCACGCGGAAACGGTAGCCGGGCGTGATGAAGATGTCGGTATCGCCCCGGCCCGCGGCCAGCGTGCCGTCGGCCGCGCCGGCCGATTCCAGCGCGCGCAGCGAGGTGGTGCCGACCGCGATCACGCGCCCGCCGGCGGCGCGGGTCTCGCGCACGGCCCGGGCCAGGTCTGCGGAGATCTCGTACCACTCGGCGTGCATCTTGTGCTCGGCCAGGTTCTCGGTGCGCACCGGCTGGAAGGTGCCGGCGCCCACGTGCAGGGTCAGGAAGCCGCGCCGCACGCCGAGCGCGTCGAGCCGCGCGAACAGCGCTTCGTCGAAATGCAGGCCGGCGGTGGGCGCGGCCACCGCGCCGGGCGCGCGCGCGTAGACGGTCTGGTAGCGCGTCTCGTCGTAGGCGTCCGGGTCGTGGGTGATGTAGGGCGGCAGCGGCAGGCGGCCGTGCTGCTCGATCAGGTCCAGCGCCGGCGCGGGGAAGCGCAGCGTGAAGAACTGGTCCACGCGCGGGCCCACGGTGACGTCGAAGGCATCCGCGAGGCGCAGCCGGCTGCCCTCGGGCGGGGTCTTGGACGCGCGCACCTGGGCCAGCACGGTATGCGTGTCCAGCACGCGCTCGACCAGCACCTCGACCTTGCCGCCGCTGCCCTTGTGGCCGAAGAAGCGCGCCTTGATCACGCGCGTGTCGTTGAACACCAGCAGGTCCGACGGGCGCAGGTAGTCCACCACGTCGGCGAAACCGCGGTCCGCCATGCGCGTGGCGCCGGTCTGGGCGTCGGTTTCCACCACCAGCAGCCGGCTGGCGCCGCGGTCGGGCAGGGCGGTCTGCGCGATCAGTTCGGGCGGCAGCGGGAAATCGAAATCGGACAACGTCAGCGTCATGGGGGCAAAAGCGGGCAAAAACGGCGGCGGGCCGCGCAGTGGCGCGGCCGGCATAGGTACAATCGGCGAATCCGATATTGTAAGGCTTGGGGCGGCAGCGCCGCCCGGGCGCGCATGATATCGCCTATTTGCCGGCCGGTTGCGGCGCCTTGCGCGCCCGACGCCGCCGGCGCCAACCCGGACCGGCCTGCCGCCGCCTTCCTTTCGCCACCCCCAAGCCCGCCCGATGCCAGGAACCGCTCCCGACCCGACCCAGGAAACCACCGACAGCCCCGCGCCCGCCGCGGGCAAGCCGGGGCGGCCGGGCAAGGCCGGGGCGGCCAAGGGCGCGGCCGGCAAGCCGTCCTCGGCGATGGCGCGCCTGCACAAGCTCGGCCTGCGGCGCGACGTCGACCTCGTGCTGCACCTGCCGATGCGCTACGAGGACGAGACCACGCTGCTGCCGATCGCCGAGGCGATCCGGCGCGCCGGGCTGGGCCTGACGGCGCAGGTCGAGGGCGTGGTCACGTCCAACGAGGTCACGTTCCGCCCGCGCCGCCAGATGGTGGTGAAGATCGCCGACGACAGCGGCGAGCTGACGCTGCGCTTCCTCAATTTCTACGGCAACCAGGCCCAGCAGATGGCCGAAGGCGCCAGCCTGCGCGTGCGCGGCGAGGTGCGCGGCGGTTTCTTCGGCGCCGAGATGGTCCATCCCACGGTGCGCGCGGTGGCGCCCGGCGAGGCGCTGCCGGACCGCCTCACGCCGGTCTACCCGAGCACCGCCGGCATCCCGCAGGCCTACCTGCGCAAGGCCATCGGCGGCGCGCTGGGGCGCACGCCGCTGCCCGAGACGCTGCCGCAGCCGGTGTTGCAGGGCCCGCTGGCGCCGCTCAGGC
Organism: Cupriavidus sp. FW216-B1; assembly: GCF_058789195.1. Classification (NCBI taxonomy): domain Bacteria; kingdom Pseudomonadati; phylum Pseudomonadota; class Betaproteobacteria; order Burkholderiales; family Burkholderiaceae; genus Cupriavidus; species Cupriavidus sp. FW216-B1. Next base: position 45,261 of record NZ_JBYTEL010000032.1, read on the forward strand.
TGCGGCCGCTGCCGGAATGCCTGCGCCTGCTGCACGCGCCGCCGCAGGAGGTGGACGAGCACGCGCTGACTGAGCGCTCGCACCCGGCCTGGCAGCGCATCAAGTTCGACGAGCTGCTGGCCCAGCAGCTTTCGCTCAAGCGCTCGCAGGCCGCGCGCCGCGACAAGAGCGCGCCGCCCATGCCGCGCCGCGCCGGCGGCCTGCTCGGCGCCTTCCTCGACGCGCTGCCGTTCCGGCTCACCGGCGCGCAGCAGCGCGTGGTGGAGGAGATCGCCGCCGACATGGGCGCGCCGCACCCGATGCACCGCCTGCTGCAGGGCGACGTCGGCAGCGGCAAGACCATCGTCGCCGCGCTGGCCGCCTGCCAGGCCATCGACGCCGGCTACCAGGCCGCGCTGATGGCGCCCACCGAGATCCTGGCCGAGCAGCACTTCCGCAAGCTCTCGGCGTGGCTGGAGCCGCTCGGCGTGACGGTGGTGTGGCTGGCCGGCAGCCTCAAGGCGCGCGCCAAGCGCGAGGCCGCGGCGCGGGTGGAGTCGGGCGAGGCCCGGCTGGTCATCGGCACCCACGCGCTGATCCAGGACAGCGTGAAGTTCGCGCGGCTGGGCCTGTCGGTGGTGGACGAGCAGCACCGCTTCGGCGTGGCCCAGCGCCTGGCGCTGCGCGGCAAGGCCGAGGCGGACGCCGGCGAGGTCGCGCCGGCCGCGCGCGCCGAGACCGTGCCGCACCAGTTGATGATGTCGGCCACGCCGATCCCGCGCACGCTGGCCATGACCTACTACGCCGATCTCGACGTCTCCGTGATTGACGAGCTGCCGCCCGGGCGCAGCCCGGTGGTCACGCGCCTGGTCAACGACGCGCGCCGCGACGAGGTGATCGAGCGCGTGCACCACGCCGCCGCCGACGGCCGCCAGATCTACTGGGTCTGCCCGCTGATCGAGGAAAGCGAGGCGCTGCAGCTGCAGACCGCGGTGGAAACCTACGAAACCCTGGTGGCGGCGCTGCCCGAGCTCAAGGTGGGCCTCGTGCACGGCCGCCTGCCGCCGGCCGAGAAGGCCGCGGTGATGGGCGACTTCATCGCCAACCGCCTGCAGGTGCTGGTCGCCACCACGGTGATCGAGGTCGGCGTGGACGTGCCCAACGCCTCGCTGATGGTGATCGAGCATGCCGAGCGCTTCGGCCTGGCCCAGCTGCACCAGCTGCGCGGCCGGGTCGGGCGCGGCAGCGCCGAGTCGGTCTGCCTGCTGATGTACCAGGCGCCGCTGTCGCCCACCGCGAAGGAGCGCCTGGCCACCATGCGCGAGACCACCGACGGCTTCGAGATCGCCCGGCGCGACCTGCAGATCCGCGGCCCCGGCGAATTCCTCGGCGCGCGCCAGTCCGGCGAGGCGATGCTGCGCTTCGCCGACCTGGAAACCGACGCCTGGCTGGTCGACTACGCCCAGGAAGCCGCCGAGCTGATGCTGGCGCATTACCCCGAGGCGGTGGACGCGCACCTGCTGCGCTGGCTCGGCGGGCGCGAGCATTTCCTCAAGGCCTGACCCCGGGGACCGGGGCGTCCGGCGGCACCGAAGACGCCCAATGGTCACATATGACGGCAGTGAGACAGCCATGAAGCACCGCATGCGCCGCATCGACGGCGACCTCTGACAGAACCGTGATTCGAAGGTAAAATCTATCGCATAACGGGAATTGATAAGTCATGACGCTCACCGAACTCAAGTACATCGTCGCCGTGGCGCGCGAGCGCCATTTCGGCCGGGCCGCCGAAGCCTGCTTCGTGTCGCAGCCGACCCTGTCGGTTGCCATCAAGAAGCTGGAAGACGAGCTCAATGTGCAGATTTTCGAGCGCGGCACCTCCGAGGTGTCGGTGACGCCGATCGGCGAGCAGATCGTGGCGCAGGCCCAGCGCGTGCTGGAGCAGACGATGGCCATCCGCGAGATCGCCAAGCAGGGCAAGGATCCGCTGGCCGGGCCGCTGCGCCTGGGGGTGATCTACACCATCGGGCCCTACCTGCTGCCCTCGCTGGTCAAGGAGATGATCCAGACCGTGCCGCAGATGCCGCTGATGCTGCAGGAGAACTACACGGTCAAGCTGATCGAGCTGCTCAAGCAGGGCGAGATCGACTGCGCCATCATGGCCGAGCCGTTCGCCGACTCCGGCCTCACGGTGCAGCCGCTCTACGACGAGCCCTTCGTGGTGGCGGTGCCGCGCGGCCACCAGCTCGAGAAGGCCAGCCACGTCGATCCCGACGAGCTCAAGCAGCAGACCATGCTGCTGCTGGGCAGCGGCCACTGCTTCCGCGACCAGGTGCTGGGCGTGTGCCCGGAACTGTCGCGCTTCTCGCAGGCCGCCGACGGCATCCAGAAGACCTTCGAGGGCTCCTCGCTGGAAACCATCCGCCACATGGTGGCCAGCGGCGTCGGCATCACGGTGCTGCCGCGCACCTCGGTGCCCGATCTCAAGCCGAACAAGAACGACCTGCTGGCCTACGTGCCGTTCACCGACCCGGTGCCCGACCGGCGCGTGGTGCTGGCCTGGCGCAAGAGCTTCACCCGCCTGCCGGCGATGGAAGCGCTGCGCCGCGCGGTGGCCGCGTGCGACCTGCCCGGCGTGAGCAAGCTGGCCGCCAAGGAACTGGCCGAGGCCGCCTGAGCGGGGCCCCGCGTTGCCTGTTCCGGGACGGGCTTCCCGCCCGTCCCGCCGCGCTCTCCCGTCCCCCGTTTTCCGCCGATTTTTTGCTGATTTTTCGCCGATTCCGCGGCTCCGCCCGGAGGACATAGGTGACGTCTATTTCATAGTTAGAAATTATTGAATTTCAAATTTAATAGATTGTCCGTAGACTGCCTCCATCGACACATTGCGTGCCGATCATCCAGGGGAGCCACAGATGAACAGCATCGAATTCACCGACCGGGGCAACCTCCTGCGCACGCTGGCGGGCGCGGTGGCCGATTGCCTTGCCTGTTACGCCCGGGTGTACTGAAATTACCCGGCGGCTTGCCAAACCGGTTCCCCCAGCCAGAACTTCCCGATCACCCACAAAAGAGGTCATGATGAGCAAGGACAAGGACATTCTCACCACCGGCGCGGGCGCGCCGGTCGCCGACAACCAGAATTCCCAGACCGCCGGCCCGCGCGGCCCCATGCTGCTGCAGGACGTGTGGTTCCTCGAAAAGCTCGCTCACTTCGACCGCGAGGTGATTCCCGAGCGGCGCGTGCACGCCAAGGGCTCCGGCGCCCACGGCACCTTCACCGTCACGCATGACATCAGCAAGTACAGCAAGGCCTCGGTGTTCGGCCAGGTCGGCAAGCAGACGCCGATCTTCATGCGCTTCTCCACCGTGGCCGGCGAGCGCGGCGCGGCCGATGCCGAGCGCGACGTGCGCGGCTTCTCGATCAAGTTCTACACCGACGAAGGCAACTGGGACGTGGTCGGCAACAACACGCCGGTGTTCTTCGTGCGCGACCCGCTCAAGTTCCCCGACTTCATCCACACCCAGAAGCGCAACCCGCGCACCAACCTGCGCGACGCCGTCGCCGTGTGGGATTTCTGGTCGCGCCATCCCGAATCGCTGCACCAGGTCACCATCCTGATGAGCGACCGCGGCCTGCCGCAGAACTACCGCCAGATCCACGGCTTCGGCTCGCACACGTATTCGCTCATCAACGCGGCCAACGAGCGCTTCTGGGTCAAGTTCCACTTCAAGTCGGCGCAGGGCATCGCCAACTGGACCAACGAGGAAGCCGCCAAGGTGGTGGCAGGCGACCGCGAGAGCGCCCAGCGCGACCTGTTCGAGAACATCGAGAAAGGCAACTTCCCGCGCTGGAACGTGCGCGTGCAGATCATGCCCGAGGCCGAGGCGGCCAGGTACCACATCAACCCGTTCGACCTCACCAAGGTGTGGCCGCACAAGGACTACCCGCTGATCGACGTGGGCGTGCTGGAGCTCAACCGCAACCCGGACAACTACTTCGCCGAGGTCGAGCAGGTGGCGATGAACCCGGCCAACGTGGTGCCCGGCATCGGCTTCTCGCCCGACAAGATGCTGCAGGGCCGGCTGTTCTCGTATGGCGACACGCAGCGCTACCGCCTGGGCGTGAACCACAACCAGATCCCGGTGAACGCGCCCAAGGTGCCGGTGCCCAACAGCTACCACCGCGACGGCGCGATGCGGGTGGACGGCAACCAGGGCGGCAAGCTGAACTACGAGCCCAACCGCCTGGGCGCCTACGCCGCCAGCGAGCGCGCCGCGGAACCGCCGCTGGCGCTGGACGGGCAGGCCGCCGACCACTGGGACCACCGCGTCGACGGCGACTACTACAGCCAGCCCGGCGCGCTGTTCCGCCTGTTCGACGAGGCGCAGCGCCAGCGCCTGTACGCGAACATCGCGGCGGCCATGCAGGGCGTGCCCGAAGACATCGTGCGCGTGCAGATCGAGCATTTCACCAAGGCCGACCCGGCCTACGGCGAGGGCGTCAAGCGCGCGCTCAACCTGAAGTAACCGAAGTCATACCCCGGCCCGGCCGGCGCCCCGGGGGGCGCCGGCCGGACGGCAACGCAAGGAGAACCATCATGGCCATGATCGACCTGTTCGTCAGCGAGTTGCAGCAACTGCGCCACGACGCGCACGACCGCGCCGGCCATGCCGATGCGGCGCGCCTGCAGCGCAAGCTGTGGCGCAAGGAAATCGGCATGGCGGTGATCGCGCTGGGCGCCGCCGCGATGTTCCTGGACGCCGCGCGGACTTTCACCGGCGGTTTGTCCGTCTTCGGTGGGTGATGCCATAATGTGCGGGTTGTGCCGCGTCCGAGTCGCGCGGCAGTTTTCGTGGCCACCCCCAGATCTGGAGCGTACCTATCATGGCAAAGAAAAATGAGATGAGCGTCAACATCGGTATTTCCGACAAAGAACGCAAGAAGATCGCAGAAGGTCTCTCGAAGCTGCTGGCGGATACCTACACGCTCTATCTCAAGACCCACAACTTCCACTGGAACGTCACGGGTCCGATGTTCAACACGCTGCACCTGATGTTCGAGACCCAGTACAACGAGCTGGCGCTGGCGGTGGACTCCATCGCCGAGCGCATCCGCGCGCTGGGCTACCCGGCGCCGGGCACCTACAAGGAATACGCCCGCCTGTCGTCGATCGCCGAGGAAGAGGGCGTGCCCGAAGCCACCGAGATGATCCGCAAGCTGGTCGAAGGCCAGGAAGCCGTGGTGCGCACCGCGCGCTCGCTGTTCCCGGTGATCGACGCCGCCGGCGACGAACCCTCGGCCGACCTGCTGACCCAGCGCATGCAGACGCACGAAAAGACCGCGTGGATGCTGCGCTCGATGCTGGCCTGAGTTGCCGGTCGGCGCCGGCCGGCGCCGCTGACGGGGGCGCCGGAAGGCCGGCCGCCCCTTCGCCGACTGCCGGCGAGCGTCAATCGCGTGTCACGCGCCTGTCATCCGGGCGCGTTCCCCGCGCCGCCTGACCGCCTGACCATCAGCCGCCTCGCGCGCCGCGCCTCGACCGGGCCGCGGCGCGTTTTTCGTTCAACGTCCCAGCTTTTCCGTCCGCCCTCCGCATCGCGGACCCCTGCCATGCTCGAACGCCTCGCCCTGTACGCGCGCCTGGTGCGCATCGACAAGCCCATCGGCACGCTGCTGCTGCTGTGGCCCACGCTGTGGGCGCTGTGGATGGCCGCAGGCGGGCCGCCCGCCTGGGGCCTGTTCTGGATCTTCTTCGCCGGCACCTTCCTGATGCGCTCGGCCGGCTGCGCCATGAACGACTGGGCCGACCGCGACTTCGACAAGCACGTCAAGCGCACGAAGGAACGCCCGCTCACGGCCGGCAAGATCGCCGCGTGGGAAGCCATCGCGGTGGCGGCGGTGCTGGCGCTGCTGGCCTTCGTGCTGATCCTGCCGCTCAACGCGCTGACCAAATGGCTGGCGGTGGCGGCGGCCATCATCGCGGCCACCTATCCGTTCTTCAAGCGCTTCTTCGCCATTCCGCAGGCCTATCTCGGCATCGCCTTCGGCTTCGGCATCCCGATGGCCTTCGCCGCCGTGCGCGGCGAGGTGCCCGCGGTGGCGTGGATCATGCTGCTGGCCAACGTGTTCTGGGCGGTGGCCTACGACACCGCCTACGCGATGGTCGACCGCGACGACGACCTGCTGATCGGCATGAAGACCTCGGCCATCACCTTCGGCCGCTTCGACGTGGCGGCCATCATGCTGTGCTACGCCGCCTTCCTCGGCCTGATGGCGTGGGCCGGCGCCCGGCTCGGACTGGGCTGGCCCTACTGGGCCGGGCTGGCGGCCGCGGCCGTCTGCGTGGCCTATCACTACACGCTGATCCGCGGCCGCGACCGCATGCAATGCTTCGCCGCGTTCCGCCACAACAACTGGCTCGGCGCGTTCGTGTTCGCGGGGACGGCGGCGGCCTACGCGCTGCGCTGATTCCTGGGGAGGACACCTTGCCTGGGCCCGCCCGCACGGTGTCGGCCCATCCGCCGGCTTCGGCTGGTGCCCCGGAATCGCGGGTTTGCGCCGCGTCTTCCTGCGCTTTGCTTTCCCGGCTCAGTCCTTGCCGAATTCCGCGCCCATCTCCGCCGCGCGCGCGGCGGCCGCGTGCATGGCTTTCACGAAAGCGTCACCGATGCCCGAGGCCTGCATCGACATCAGCGCCGCGTAAGTGGTGCCGCCCTTCGACGTCACGCGCTCGCGCAGCACGCTGACCGGCTCCGCCGACTGCGCGGCCAGCGCGGCGGCGCCGCGGAAGGTCTCCACCGCCAGCGCGCGTCCCTGCGCGGCGCTCAGGCCGAGTTCGGCGGCGGCCTTTTCCATCGCCTCGACAAAGTAGAAGACATAGGCCGGGCCGCTGCCGGAGATCGCGGTGACGGCGTCGATCTGCGCGTCGCCTTCCACCCATTCGCACTTGCCGACCGCTTCGGCCAGCGCGCCGGCGATCGCGCGGTCGCGCTCGCCGAGGCCGGGCGCGGCGGCCAGGCCCGTCATGCCGATGCCGGCCAGCGCCGGGGTGTTGGGCATGGCGCGCACCAGGCGCGCGTGGCCGCCGAACCAGCGCTGCATGTCGGACAGGCGGATGCCGGCGGCCACGCTGACGATCAGGTTGTCGGCGAGATACGGCGCCAGCGACGCGGCGGCGTCGCGGAACTGCTGCGGCTTGACCGCCAGCACCAGCACGTCGCTGGCGCCGAAGGCGGCGTCGGGCGCGGCGGCGGCATGCACGCCGTGGTCGCGCCGCAGGCGCGCCCGGGCGTCCTCGAACGGGTCGACCACGCGGATCGAGGTGGCGGGCACGCCGCGGGCGATCAGGCCGCCGATCAGGGCGGTGGCCATGTTGCCGCCGCCGAGGAAGCCGAAGGTGAGGGTGTCGAGCATCGCTTGTCTTTGTCTCTGGCTGGAATTCGGAAAGGGGCCGCCGGCGGGCGGGTGGCAATCAGCCGTGCGTGGCGCTGGCCTGGGGCGCGCGGCCGTGGTCGCGGCCGCCGAAGATCGCGGTGCCGATGCGCACCAGGGTGGCGCCTTCGGCGATGGCGGCCTCCATGTCCGCGGACATGCCCATCGACAGCGTGTCCACGTCCAGGCCCTGCGCGCGCAGGGTTTCGAGCAGCGCGCGCATGGCCGCGAACGGCCGGCGCTGCGCGGCGGCATCGGCGGCCGGCTCGGGAATCGCCATCAGCCCGCGCAGCCGCAGCCCGGGCAGCGCCGCCACGGCGCGCGCCAGCGCGGGCACTTCCGCCGGGGCCACGCCGCTCTTGCTGGCTTCGCCGCTGATATTGACCTGGAGGCAGACCTGCAGCGGCGGCAGTCCCGCCGGGCGCTGCGCCGACAGCCGCTCGGCGATGCGCAGGCGGTCCACCGCGTGGACCCAGTCGAAGCGCTCGGCCACCACGCGCGTCTTGTTGCTTTGCAGGGGGCCGATGAAATGCCAGCTGATGGCATCGCGCAGGTCGGCCAGTTGCCCGATCTTGTCGGCGCCTTCCTGCACGTAGTTTTCGCCGAAGGCGCGCTGGCCGGCGTCGAAGGCGGCCCGCACGGCATCCGCCGGGAAGGTCTTGGAAACCGCCAGCAGGGTGACGTCGGCGGCCACCCGTCCGGCCTGTTGTGCGGCTGCCGCGATGCGCCGGTGCACGGCTTGCAAGTTGGCGGCGATTACAGACATAATCCGGCGAACATATCAAGAAGTACAACAAAGTACGACAAAAAAGGGTGGGGTCATTATAGATGGACATCGCGCAGCTATTGGCTTTCGCCGTCAAGAACAAGGCGTCCGATCTTCATCTGTCCGCGGACATGCCGCCGATGGTCCGCATCCACGGCGACATGCGCCGCATCAACGTGGCCGCGATGGCGCACAAGGACGTCCACGCCATGGTGTACGACATCATGAGCGACACCCAGCGCAAACAGTATGAAGAACGCCTGGAGATCGACTTCTCGTTCGAGATCGCCGGGCTTTCGCGCTTCCGCGTCAACGCATTCAACACGCAGCGCGGCGCGGCCGCGGTGTTCCGGACCATTCCCTCCAAGGTGCTGACGCTGGAAGACCTGCGCGCGCCGGCGGTGTTCGCCGACCTGTGCATGAAGCCGCGCGGCCTGGTGCTGGTGACGGGGCCCACCGGCTCGGGCAAGTCGACCACGCTGGCGGCGATGGTGGACCACCGCAACGACCACGACATGGGCCACATCCTGACCGTGGAAGACCCGATCGAGTTCGTGCATACCTCGAAGAAGAGCCTGATCAACCAGCGCGAGCTGGGGCCGCACACGCATTCGTTCGCCAACGCGCTGCGCTCGGCGCTGCGCGAGGACCCGGACGTGGTGCTGGTGGGCGAGCTGCGCGACCTGGAAACCATCCGCCTGGCGCTGACCGCCGCGGAAACCGGCCACCTGGTGTTCGCCACGCTGCACACCAGCTCGGCGGCCAAGACCATCGACCGGATCGTCGACGTGTTCCCGCCCGAGGAAAAGGACATGGTGCGCACCATGCTGTCCGAATCGCTCGAGGCGGTGATCTCGCAGACGCTGCTCAAGACGCGCGACGGCAACGGCCGCACCGCGGCGCATGAGATCATGATCGCCACGCCGGCCATCCGCCACCTGATCCGCGAGAACAAGATCGCGCAGATGTACTCGATGATGCAGACCAGCAGCGGCATGGGCATGCAGACGCTGGACCAGTGCCTGTCGGACCTGATCAAGCGCGGGCTGATCGGCTACACCGACGCGCGCGCCATCGCCAAGAACCCCGACTCCTTCACGGGCTGAGGCGCGGCCGCGCCGCCGATCCCACACCCGACCGCCGTACCCGAAACAGGTAACTGCCATGCTGGACCGCGAATCCGCCGCCAAGTACATCAACGACCTGCTCGAGCTGATGGTGAACAACCGCGGCTCGGACCTGTTCATCACCGCCGAATTCCCGCCCGCGATCAAGGTCGACGGCAAGATCACGCCGGTCTCGCAGCAGCCGCTGATTCCGGCGCAGGCGCTCGACCTGGTGCATTCCATCATGAACGAGCGCCAGATCGCGGAGTTCGACCACAGCCACGAATGCAACTTCGCGATCTCGGTGCAGGGCGCCGGGCGCTTCCGCGTCTCCGCCTTCATCCAGCAGGGCAAGGCCGGCATGGTGGTGCGGACCATCAACACGCGCATCCCGTCGGTCGACGAGCTCGACCTGCCGCCGACGCTGCACGACATCGTGATGGCCAAGCGCGGCCTGGTGATCGTCACCGGCGCCACCGGCTCGGGCAAGTCCACCTCGCTGGCGGCCATGCTCGACCACCGCAACGCGCATTCCTACGGGCACATCATCACCATCGAGGACCCGATCGAATACGTGCACGCGCACCAGAACTGCATCGTCACGCAGCGCGAGGTGGGCATCGACACCGAGTCCTGGCACATCGCGCTGAAGAACACGCTGCGCCAGGCGCCCGACGTGATCCTGATCGGCGAAATCCGCGACCGCGAGACCATGGAATACGCGATGCAGTACGCCGAGACCGGCCACCTGTGCCTGGCCACGCTGCACGCCAACAACGCCAACCAGGCCATCGACCGCATCGTCAACTTCTTCCCCGAGGAAAAGCGCCAGCAACTGCTGATCGACCTGTCGCTCAACCTCAAGGCGATGATTTCGCAGCGGCTGCTGCCGCGCAAGGGGCAGAAGGGCCGCGTGCCGGCGGTGGAGATCATGATCGGCACGCCGCTGGTGGCCGACCTGATCTTCAAGGGCGAGATCCACGCGCTCAAGGAAGTCATCAAGAAATCGCGCGAGCAGGGCATGGTGTCGTTCGACCAGGCGCTGTTCGACCTCTACGAGTCCGGCAAGATCAGCTATGAAGACGCGCTGAAGAACGCCGACTCGCTCAACGACCTGCGCCTGATGATCAAGCTGCATGGTTCGCGCGACCGCGAGAGCGATCTCGGCGCCGGCACCGAGCACCTCAACGTCATCTGAAGCCGGCGCGCCGCGCGGGCCAACCAAGGAGTGCCGCCATGAGCAACGTCTACCAGTTCGAAGCCAGTTCGCTTGCCGGCGAGCCGGTGCCGCTGTCGCGCTTCGCGGGCAAGGTGCTGCTGGTCGTCAACACCGCCAGCGAATGCGGCTTCACGCCGCAGTACGCGGGCCTGCAGGCGCTGCAGGAGCAATACGGCGCGGGCGGCCTGGAAGTGCTGGGTTTCCCGTGCAACCAGTTCGGCAAGCAGGAGCCTGGCGACGCCGCGCAGATCGGCCAGTTCTGCGAGGCGCGCTTCCACGTCACCTTCCCGATGTTCGCCAAGATCGACGTCAACGGCGCCAACGCGCATCCGCTGTACCGCTGGCTGACCTCGGAGAAGCCCGGCGTGCTGGGCATCGAGGCGATCAAGTGGAATTTCACCAAGTTCCTGCTGCGCCGCGACGGCACGGTGTTCAAGCGCTACGCGCCGACCACCAAGCCCGAGGACATCAAGGCCGACATCGAGACGCTGCTGGCCGAGCCGGCGTAAGCCGCATCGCCGGCGCCATCGACGCTACGCGCGCGCGGGGTTGTCGCCGCCCGCGCCGCTGGCCTGCACCGCGCGCAGGAAGCCGTTGAGCGAGCGGTCCGGCGTTTCGTGGAAGCGGTCGTCGAGCATGATGATGCTGCGGCAGCGGTCCAGGCGGAAGCTGCGGTAGTCGGTGCGCGTGGTGCACCACGCCGCCAGCAGCCAGTTGTTGCCCCAGAAGAACAGGCCGAGCGGCTGCACCACGCGGTCGGTGGCGCGCTGCTGCGCGTCGGTATAGTCCAGGCGCAGCAGGCGCTGGGCGTTCATGGCGCCGTGCACCACGTCGAAGGCGTCGCGCACCTGGGGATGGTTGACGAACTCGGGCGCGAACACGCGGCTTTGCTGCGCCGCGAGGCGCCGCGCCGGCGGCAGCGCGGCCACCAGCTTCTCCAGCGCGGGATCGGCCGCGGCGGCCAGCGCGCCGCCGCCCCAGGCCTTGAGCAGGCGCAGCCCGGCCACCAGTGCCTCGACTTCCAGGGCGGTGAACATCAGCGGGGGAACGTCGTAGTCCGCGCGCAGCCGGTAGCCGATGCCCGCCTCGCCCTCGACCGGCACGCCCGACAGCGACAGCGCCTGGATGTCCCGGTACACCGTGCGCTCGGACACGCCGAGCCGCTGCGCCAGCAGCGCCGCCGTGGTCAGGCGGCGCCCGCGCAGCACCTGGACGATCTGGAAAAGGCGGTCGGCGCGGCGGCTCATCGGGCTCGGTTCATGTCTCGGGCGGAAAGGTTGGCACTGGTGTGTCTGTTGGCGGCGCTTCCGGCCGGCCTGTTCAGCCGGCCAGCGGCTGGTGCAGGCCGATGCGGTTGCCTTCGGTATCGATGATATGCGCGATGTGGCCGATGTCGCCAGGCAGCTGCAGCGGGCCGAACACGGTCTTGCCGCCCGCGGCCTGCGCGCGCGCCAGCAGCGCCACCAGCCCCGGCGCGTGCAGGTAGGGCACGCAGCCGTCGGCCGAGGGCCGGAAGGACTCGCCCGCCACCAGCGCGCCGCCGGGCTCCATGTTGTCGAATATCGCCATGTCCATCTGCTCCATCATTTCGCGCTTGAGACGGGTCTGGAATACCTGCTCGTAGAAACGGATGGCGCGCGGCATGTCGGCGACGGGGATTTCAAGCCAGTTGATCAGTCCACTCATGATGACCTCCTTGCGGTCGGGTTGGAGAGGCCGATCATGCGCGGGGGCTCCTGACAACGTGCTGTCAGCAGCGATTTGTGCGGCTGCCGCCGCCCTGTGCGCGACCGCGCTCAGCGCGGCATCCACGCCGCCAGCACCGGCACCATCACCGCCGTCAGCACGCCGTTCAGGCCCATGCCGAGCGCGGCGAAGGCGCCCGCTTCCTGGTTGACCTGGAACGCGCGCGCGGTGCCGATGCCGTGCGCCGCCAGCCCGGTGGCGAAGCCGCGCACGGTGTAGTCGGTGATGCGCAGCAGGTTCAGCAGCCGCGTCGCGCTGACCGCGCCGATGATGCCGGTCAGCATCACCAGCACCGCGGTGAGCGAGGGCAGCCCGCCGATCTTCTCGGCCACGCCCATCGCGATCGGGATGGTGACCGACTTGGGCGCGAGCGAGCGGATCGTCTCCGGCGACGCGCCCAGCAGCCAGGCGATGCCCACCGCCGAGACCACCGCCACCAGCGAGCCCGCCAGCAGCCCGCCCAGCAGCGGCAGCACGTGGCGGCGCAGCTTGGGCAGCTGCAGATAGAGCGGCACCGCCAGCGCCACCGTGGCCGGCCCGAGCAGGAAGTGCACGAACTGCGCGCCGTCGAAGTAGGTCTTGTACGGCGTGCCGGTCACGGTCAGCAGCGTGACCAGGATCGCCACCGCGATCATCACCGGGTTGGCCAGCGGCGAGAAGCGCGCGCGCTCGTAGATGCGGAACGCGAACACGTAGGCCAGCAGCGTGGCGGTCAGGCCCAGCAGCGGGCTGGCCGCCAGGTAGACCCAGATCTCGTTGAGGCGCGGCGTCATCATGCGCGCTCTCCGTTGCCGCCGTGCGCGCGGCGCATCAGCGCGCGCGCCACCAGCGCGGTGGTGGCGATGGCCAGCCAGGTCGACAGCACCAGCGCCACCACGATCGGCAGCCACTCGCCGCCGATGCGGTGCGCATGCACCATGATGCCGACGCCGGCCGGCACGAACAGCAGCGACAGGTGCTTGAGCAGCTCGGAGGTGGTGCCCTGGATCACCGGCAGGATGCGGTCGTCGATGGCGAGCCAGCAGAACAGCAGAATCATGCCGATCACCGGGCCGGGCACGGGCAGGCTCAGGGCATAGCTGAGGGCTTCCCCGACGGACTGGAAGACGAGGAGGATGGCGAAGGTCTGGAGCATGGCGAAGGGCACGCCGGAGCGTGCGGATCTGGGGCAGCCGCATGGTAACCCGGCGCGGGGGGGGGGGGGGGGGGGGGGGGGGGGGGGGGGGGGGGAGGGGGGGGGGGGGGGGGGGGGGGGGGGGGGGGGGG
>NZ_JBYTEL010000033.1:0-57928 GCF_058789195.1 Cupriavidus sp. FW216-B1
CTTTCTTGGCCTACTTTCTTTTCGGACAAAAGAAAGTAGGTCGCTCCGGAGGAGCGAAAGCCTTTGACTTTGACGTTAAAGCCGTTGACTTTGAAGTTAAGCCTTAGATTTTAACTTTCTCAAAAGCCAAATCCCCCCTTCATCCCCGATCAAACACCGCAATAGACTCCACATGCGAAGTATGCGGAAACATATTAACCACCCCCGCCCCCGACAACCGATAACCCGCCTCATGCACCAGCAGCCCCGCATCGCGCGCCAGCGTCGCCGGACTGCATGACACATAGACGATCCGCCGGGGCAGCACATCGCTGCCAGCCTGGGCCAGCTCGCCGAGCGCCTTGCACACCGCCAGCGCACCCTCGCGCGGCGGGTCGACCAGCCAGCGGTCGAAGCGGCCCAGCGCGGCGATGTCCTCGGCGCCGACCTCGAACAGGTTGCGGCAGGCGAACTCGGTCTTGTGGTCGAGCCCGTTGCGGGCGGCATTGGCCAGCGCCCGCGAGGTCAGCAGTTCGCTGCCTTCGATGCCCATCACCGAGCGGCCGCGCGTGGCCAGCGGCAGCGTGAAGTTGCCGATGCCGCAGAACAGGTCGAGCAGGCGGTCTTCCGGGCGGGCGTCCAGCAGGCGCAGCGCGCGGCCGATCAGCACGCGGTTGATCTGGTGGTTGACCTGGGTGAAGTCGGTCGGCTTGAACGGCATGCGGATGCCGAACTCCGGCAGCGTGTAGGCCAGCTCGCGGTCCAGCGGGTAGAACGGCGCCACCGTGTCCGGGCCCTTGGGCTGCAGCCAGAACTGCACGCCGTGCCGGTCGGCGAAGGCCCGCAGCAGGTCTTCGTCCGCGGCGGTGAGCGGCTCCAGGATGCGCAGCACCAGCACGGTCACGTCCTGGCCCACGGCCAGCTCGATCTGCGGCAGGCGGTCGCGGATCGACAGCCCCGTCACCAGCTCGCGCAGCGGCACCAGCATGGCCGAGACATGCGGCGGCAGCACTTCGCAGCGCGTCATGTCGGCGACGAAGCTGCTCTTGCGCTCGTGGAAGCCCACCAGCACCCCGCCCTTCTTGGCCACGTAGCGCACCGTGAGGCGGGCGCGGTAGCGGTAGCCCCAGTCGGGGCCGGCGATCGGGCGGAACACCACGTCCGGGCGCAGCTTGGACAGGTGCCAGAGATCGTCCTCGAGCACGCGCTGCTTGATCGCCAGCTGCGCGCGCGAGTCCAGATGCTGCATCGAGCAGCCGCCGCACACGCCGAAATGCTGGCAGCCGGGCTTCACGCGCATCGGCGTGGCGTGCTTGATCTCGACCAGCGATGCCTGCTCGAAGCTGGCCTTGCGCTTGAAGCTGCGGTAGCTGACGGTCTCGCCGGGCAGCGCGCCCTCGACGAAGATGACCTTGCCGGGCGTGCCGTCCTCGTTGACCAGCCGGCCGACGCCGCGCGCCTCCATGTCGAGGCTGTGGATCTGCACCACCGGCAGCGCGGCGTCCGGGGAAGCCGGAGGCGCGGAGGCAGGAACAAAAGCGGGAACGGAAGCGGGAACAGAAGCCGGCGATGCGGCTTGCACGCCATTTCCTGGCGCCGGTTGGGCTTGTGGTCGAGTCACGGCTTGGGACACCTGGGGAACTGTCATATTGTTTTGCGAAAGCGCGATTGTAGTCCAGACGCGGCCGCGTCCGACCACGATGGCGGCGCCCGGCCGGCCTGAAACCAGCACGGGACAAGCGCTGCCGATTGGCGCAACATGGATGCTGCGCGCAAACCCGGGCCGGCAGCCGAGCAGGAGACGACATGGAACTGATCTCGTGGAACATCCAGTGGGGCCGCGGCGCCGACGGGCGCGTCGACCTCGCCCGCACCGTGCGGACCCTGCGCGCCATCGCCGACGCCGACGTGCTGTGCCTGCAGGAGGTGACGCGCGGCTACGCCGAACTCGCGGGCGGCCCCGGCGCCGACCAGGTGGCGGAGCTCACGGCCCTGCTGCCCGGCTACCGCATCCTCTACGCGCCCGGCGTGGACCGGCTGGACGCCGACGGCTCGCCACGCCAGTTCGGCAACCTGATCGCCACCCGGCTGCCGGTGCGCGAGGTGTTCCGCCATACCCTGCCCTGGCCCGCCGACCCGACCGTGCCGTCGATGCCGCGCGTGGCGCTGGAAGCCACCGTGGTGGCCGGCGAGCGCCACCTGCGCGTGATCTGCACCCACCTCGAGTATTACTCCACGCACCAGCGCGCGGCGCAGGCCGACGCGCTGCGCGTCTGGCACCGCGAGGCATGCGAGCACGCCAGCCAGCCGGGCCGGCGCGAGCACAAGCCCGGCCCGTTCACGCCCGAGCCGCGCCCGGTCTCGGCCGTGCTGTGCGGCGACTTCAACAGCGCGCCCGACGACATCGCCTACCTGCGCATGCTGGCCCCCTACGACAGCCCGCACGAGCCCGCCACGGTGGCGTGGCACGACGCCTGGATGCGCGCCCACCCGGGCCAGCCGCACGCGCCCACCTGCGCGCTGCACGACAAGGAACAATGGCCGCAGCCGCCGTTCGCCTGCGACTTCGTCTTCCTCACCGAAGACCTGCTGCCGCAACTGCTGTGCTGCGAGGTGGACGGCGAAACGCAGGCCTCCGACCACCAGCCCATCTATCTGTCGCTCGCGGACGAATAGCCGGCGGCCGTGGCCGCATGGCAAACGCCCCGGCGCGGCATGGCCGGACCGGGGCGCGACAGGACAGCCGGCAAAACCAGCCACCGCGGCGGGGTCAGATCTCGGGTTCTTCCTCGTCATCGCCGCCGGCGTACACCGGCTTGATGCGGAACGCGCGCAGGTAGTCCATCCACTGCGCGCCGGGCAGTTCGGCCAGCGACTGCTGCACGAACTCGACCTCGGTATCGAACTGCCGCGGCGTGAGGCCGCCGCGCATCAGCTGGAAGCGGCAGTACACCAGGTAGGTGTTGACGACGTCGGTCTCGCAGTAGTCGCGGATCGCGCCCAGCTGGCCGTCCTGGTAGGCCTGCCAGACCTTGCTGCCGTCCATGCCCATCTTGCCGGGAAAGCCGCACAGCTTGGCGAGATCGTCGAGCGGCGCGCTGGCGCGCGGCTGGTACATCGCCAGCAGGTCCATCAGGTCCAGGTGCCGCATGTGGTAGCGGCTGATGTAGTTGTTCCACTTGAATTCGCGGCTGTCGGACTCGCTGCCCTCGCCCATCTCCCAGTAGCGCGGCGCCACGATGCCGTGGACCAGCCCGCGGTAATGCAGCACCGGCAGGTCGAAGCCGCCGCCGTTCCACGACACCATCTGCGGCGAGTAGCGCGCCACGAGGTCGTAGAATTTCTGGATCAGCACGGCCTCGCCGTCTTCCGGCGTGCCGAGCGAGCCGACGTGGAACACCGGGCTGCCGTCGCGCTGGTTGCGCCGCAGGACGCACGAGATCGCGGCGACGCGCTGCAGGTAGTGGGGCAGGAAATCGCTGCCGTTCTTCTCGCGCCGCGCCGCGAAGGCATGCTCCGCGACTTCGGCGTCGGTCATGGAATCGGGATGGTCGTGGAGACGACGCAAACCATCGACATCGGGAATCGTCTCGATGTCGAATACCAGCACAGGTGTCATAGAACGGCGTCCTTGCGCACGCCTTGGGAAGCGAAATGGCGCTTGAGCTTGACCAGCGCCTCTTGCTGGATCTGGCGCACGCGCTCGCGCGTCAGCCCCATTTCCTCGGCAAGTTCTTCCAGCGTGGCCGGCTCGATATGGTTGAGTCCGAAGCGGCGCTCGACGACGTAGCGGTGTTTCTCCGACAGCCGCGCGAGCCACTGCTTCATCAGGTTTTCCAGCTCGCGGTGCGCGACTTCCTGGTCGGGCGCGGCGTTATGCTCGTCCGAGAGGAAATCCAGCAGGCTGGAGCCGGGGTCGAGGTCGAACGGGGTGTCGAGCGAGGTGGTGTGCTCGTTGAGCGCGAGCACGTCCTGCACTTCGTCCGGGGTCTTGCCCAGCAGGTGGGCGATGTCTTCCAGGCTCGCGTCGCGCCCGTCCGTGCCGCCCTTCTCCAGATGGCGCTTGGCGCGCAGCACCTGGTTGAGCTCGCGGATGACATGGACCGGCAGGCGCACGGTGCGCGCCTGGTTCATGATGGCCCGCTCGATGCTCTGGCGGATCCACCACGTGGCGTAGGTCGAGAAACGGAAGCCGCGCGAGGGATCGAATTTCTCGATGGCGTGCATCAGCCCGAGATTGCCTTCCTCGATCAGGTCCAGCAGCGGCACGCCGCGGTTGAGGTAGCCCTTGGCGATGCTGACCACCAGCCGCAGGTTGCGCTCGATCATGACCTGGCGCGCGGAGAAGTCGCCGCCCTTGGCCAGCGTGGAGAAATGCAGCTCCTCGGGCGCGGACAGCAGCGGCTTGATGCTGATGCGGTTCAGGTAGTGCTGGACGGTGTCGGCTGCCAGCTCGGTGTGCAGCACGGTGCGGAAGTCGTCGTGGTCGGGCGCGGCGGCCTCGCTCTCGCCCTCTTCCTCGTCGTCGGATTCCTCGTCCTCTTCGTCGCGGGCCTGGCGCTCGACTTCCTCGACCATCAGGTCGGCCTCGCGCAGGCCGGCGGTGCCGCCCGCCGTGATCGGCTCATCGGTCAGCGGCACCAGCTCGGCGGCCGGGTCCTGGTCGTAGGCATCGGCCTCGGCATCGGCCTGGGCCACGCCAGCGGTCTGCTGCATCTCCGGCTGCTTGGAACGCCGGGTCCGGCTGGTGCTTCCGGTTGAGACAGTTTTCTGGCGTGCCATGAATCCTCACTGTGGCGGCAGATACCGCATCGGATCGACTGGTTTCCCGTTCTTTCTTACCTCGAAATGCAGTTTCACACGATCGGTGTCACTGTTGCCCATCTCTGCAATCTTTTGCCCCTTGCGGACCGTTGCCTGCTCTGTGACCAGCACCTTGTCATTGTGGCCATACGCAGTGAGATATGTATCGTTGTGTTTGATGATGACAAGATTCCCGTAGCCGCGCAAGGGGCCAACGTGAATCACGCGGCCATCGTCCGCCGCCTGCACCGGATCGCCTTTCTTGCCGGCAATATCGATGCCCTTGTTGCCCTTTTCGTCGAAGTGGCCGATCAACTGGCCGGTCACCGGCCAGGCCAGCTTGATGCCGCTGTCGGCCGCCGCGGCCGAGGCCGGCGCGGCGGTCGTGCCGGGCGCCGACGATGCCGAGGCCGCCGGCAGCGGCACGGGCACCGGGCGTGCCTGGTCGATCGGCTGGCCCTGCACCGCGCCCGGCGTCACCGGCATGGTGGCCACGCCGGTGCCGGCGTTCACGTCCGCGCCCGGCGGCGCCACGCGCAACAATTGACCCACTTCGATCTGGTTCGGATTGGTGAGCTGGTTCCAGCCCGCCACGTCGCGATAGGATTGGCCGTTCTCGAGCGCGATTCGATAAAGCGTATCGCCTCGCTTGACGCGATAGTAGCCGGGCGGCGCCGGCTCCAGCGGCGCGACCCCGGCCACGCCGGCACCGGAAGTGCGGTCCACCACGGGAGCCGGCATCGGCGAAGAGGCGCAGGCCGCCAGCAGCGACAGCAGCAACGAGGCGGTGACAAGCTGCCCGGCGCGGGCGAAACGTTCCGTATTCACGATATTGTGCATAGTTCGACTCAGATAGTGCCCGATTTTAATGGCACAAAGAAAACGGCTTCAAGCGCGGTCCGGTGAAATCGATGGCGGTTGCGCCGCTCGATCAACAATAACTGCTGCGTGATGGTCTGGCCCGGCCCGCCGGCGGTGGGCGCCACCGCCACCGGGGCGATCAGGCGCCCGCCGATGGCGAGCTGCTCCAGCAGCGCCTGCGGCACCTCCATGCCGGCAGCCGCCAGGATGATCGCGGAAAACGGCGCCGCCTGCGGCAGGCCCAGCATGCCATCGCCGTAATGCAGGCGCAGGTTTGGCACGCGCAGCGGCCGCAAGTTCGCCTTGGCTTGTTCGTGCAGCGGACGGATCCGCTCGATGGAGAACACTTCGCTGGCCACCAGGCTCAGCACCACCGCCTGGTAGCCGCAGCCGGTGCCGATCTCCAGCACGCGCGCGAGCGGCTCGTCGGCGGCCAGGCCGTCGCGCAGCAGCTCGATCATGCGCGCCACCACCGACGGCTTGGAAATGGTCTGCTGGTGGCCGATCGGCAGCGCCGCGTCCTCGTAGGCCTGCGACGCCAGGCCCGGCTCCACGAACAGGTGGCGCGGCACCGTGGCGATGGCGTCGAGCACGCGCTCGTCGCGGATGCCGGCCGCGCGCAGCCGGGCCGCCAGCGCGCCGCGCGCGCGCCCGGAGGCCATGCCGCCGCCCGCGGTGGCGGCGCTGGCGCGGGCCTGCACCGCGCTGGCCGGCGGCACCGGCGCGGGCACGCCCGGCGCGCGCGCCTTCGCCGCCTTGGCGACCGCCGCGCCGCGCGCGCCGCCCACGGCCGGCAGCCCCGCGGTGCGTGCCGGCGCGGGCTTGCGCTCGACGACGGCGTCCAGCGAGAGCGGGAATTTCGGGCGGCGCGGGGCAGTGCTCATGTCGGCCGGGGACAGCGCAGGAAAGACGGGCTTATGCCAGCCACTGGTTGATCTGCTCGAGCTGGGCGCGGTGCGTCAGGTCGAGCTGCAAGGGAGTCAGCGAGACGTAGCCTTCGCCGGTGGCATGGAAATCCGTGCCCTCGCTCGCGTCGCGCGCGTCGCCGGCGGGGCCGATCCAGTAGTTGGTGTCGCCGCGCGGGTTGACCTGCGTGATCACCGGCTGGGACGGATGGCGCTTGCCCAGGCGCGTGGCGCGGTAGCCGCGGATATGCTCGAACGGCAGGCTGGGAATGTTGACGTTGAGCAGGAACGGCTCGGCCGCGGGCCTGGCGATGTAGCGCTCGACGATGTCGCGCGCCACGCGCGCGGCGGCGTCGAGATGGGTCCAGCCCTTGTCCACCTGCGAGAACGCGATCGAGGGAATGCCGAGCAGGAAGCCTTCGATGGCGGCGGCGACGGTGCCCGAGTACAGCACGTCCTCGCCCATGTTCTGGCCCTGGTTGATGCCGGACACCACCAGGTCGGGCTTTTCCTCGAGCAGGCCGGTCAGCGCGATGTGCACGCAGTCGGTCGGCGTGCCGTTGACGAAGCGAAAACCCTTCTGCACGCCTTCGCGCGCCTCGTAGATCGACAGCGGGCGTTGCAGCGTCAGCGAATTCGATGCGCCGCTGTGGTTCTGCTCCGGCGCGATCACCGTGATGCGCCCCAGCGGCGCCAGCGCGGCATGCAGCGCGGCGAGGCCGGGGGCCAGGTAGCCGTCGTCGTTTGCGAGAAGGATATGCATGGCCGCGATTGTACCTGACAAGAATGCCGCGCAAGCCGCGCGCGCGCCGCAAAAGACAGCGCGCCGCCGCGCCGCGGCGATGCCCGCGCGGGAGCTAACAGAACGACCGTGCTATTTTGCGCTACACTTGCCCGGGCCTGTTGCAGGATGTTGCAGGACCCGCCTGGCGCGAGGCCCGCGCAGCCGGCACGGCGCGCGCGTGCACCCGTGTTCGCGCCCCCGTGCGCCGCCGCGCGGGGGACACGACGACGCCGACGACCATATACCGGAGACATGATGAAAGCCGTACTGTGCAAAGCCTGGGGCCCGCCCGATTCGCTGGTGCTCGAAACCCTGCCCGACCTCGTGCCCGCCCAGGGCGAGGTGGTGATCGACGTGAAGGCCGCCGGCGTGAACTTCCCCGACGTCCTCATCATCCAGAACAAATACCAGGCCAAGCCGCAGCTGCCCTTCTCGCCGGGCTCGGAACTGGCCGGCGTGGTCAATGCCGTCGGCGCGGGCGTGACCCACGTCAAGCCCGGCGACAAGGTCATCGCCTATCTCGGCAACGGCGCCTTCGCCTCGCAGGCGAAAGCCCCCGCCAGCGCCGTGGTGCCGATGCCGCCGGGCATCGACTTCGAGACCGCCGCCGCGTTCACGCTGACCTACGGCACCTCGCACCACGCGGTGGTGGACCGCGGCGAGCTGAAGGCCGGCCAGACCATGCTGGTGCTCGGCGCGGCCGGCGGCGTGGGCCTTGCGGCCATCGAGATCGGCAAGGCCATCGGCGCGCGCGTGATCGCGGCCGCGTCCACCGACGAAAAGCTGGCGGTATGCAAGGAACACGGCGCCGACGCGCTGATCAACTACAGCACCGAGGACCTGCGCGAGCGCGTCAAGGCCCTGACCGACGGCAAGGGCCCGGACGTCATCTATGACCCGGTCGGCGGCGTCTATGCCGAGCCGGCCTTCCGCTCGATCGGCTGGCGCGGCCGCTATCTCGTGGTGGGCTTCGCCAACGGCGAGATCCCCCGCATCCCGCTGAACCTCGCGCTGCTCAAGGGCGCCTCGCTGGTGGGCGTGTTCTGGGGCGACTTCGCGCGCCGCGAGCCCAAGGCCAACCAGGCCAACATGGCGCAGATGCTGGGCTGGATGAAGGAAGGCAAGATCCGCCCGCACATCTCCGCGCGCTATCCGCTCGAGCAGGCGCCGCAGGCGCTCAAGGACATGGAAGCGCGCAAGGTCACGGGCAAGATCGTGATCGTGCCGTGACCTTCATGCCGTGACCCGCTGACGCGCGCCTCGCGGCGCCGCGCGGCACGCCCAGCGGAAGCCGGGAAAAAAGCGCCCGGATGCTCGACGCATCCGGGCGCTTTTCCGTTTCGGGCGCGGCCGCGGCCGCGCCGGGAGCGCCGCGCGGCGATTCGTAGGAAACCTCTATATCGCGGGTATCCCCGGACACACAGCAGTCACGCGGCGAGGCAAGAATCGCGGGCTGAGCCAACGCGCGCGTGCGCGGCAGCCAACGCATCCACCTATAAGGAGAAACAAGCCATGGATCGTCGCCGATTCTTGAAATGGGGAAGTTTCATCACCGTCTCGGTCGCCACCACCGGCCTGGCCGGCTGCGGCAGCGACGACAGCGCGACGCCGGATCCGGCGCAGCCCGCCGCGCCGGCCGCGCCAAACCCCGCGGACAATTTCAGCTTCCTGCACGGCGTGGCCTCGGGCGACCCCAAGCCCGACAGCATCGTGCTGTGGACCCGCGTGGAAGGCGACAACGGCAAGCAGCCGGTCGCCGTCAAGCTGCAGGTATCGGCCCAGTCCGATTTCTCCACGCTGCTCGTCAACGACACCCTGAGCGCGCTGCCCGACTGGGACTACACGCTGCGCAACAAAGTCACCAACCTCGCCGCGGCCACCACCTACTACTACCGCTTCGTGGTCGGCAGCAAGACCAGCCCGGTCGGCCGCACGCGCACCGCGCCGGCCGCCGGCACGCCGCTCACCCAGCTCAAGTTCGCCTTCGTCAGTTGCCAGGACTGGAGCGTGAACCACTGGGCCGGCATGGAAGAGCTGGTGGCGCAGGACCTGGATTTCATCGTCCACGTGGGCGACTACATCTACGAGACCGTGGGCGCCAGCTTCCAGACCGGCGCGGTGGAAAGCCGCCACGCCCAGCTCAAGCTGCCCGACGGCACGCTGCGCGACGACGGCGCCACCTACGCCACCACCGTCAACGACTACCGCTATCTGTACAAGTCCTACCGCGGCGACGCGCGCCTGCAGGCCCTGCACGCGCGCTTCCCGGTGATCGCCATCTGGGACGACCACGAGTTCTCTGACGACTGCTGGCAGGACCGCCAGACCTACAGCGTCGCCGACGACGCCACGCCGCGCACCGCGCGCCGCCGCAGCGCCAACCAGGCCTGGTTCGAGTTCATGCCGGCCGACGTGAGCCTGGACCTGAACAACCCCTCGTTCCAGAACATCCAGATCTACCGCGCCTTCACCTTCGGCAACCTGGCCACGCTGGTGATGACCGACGAGCGCCTCTACCGCGCCGACCACGTGATCCCCGAGCAGGCCGCCGGCAGCGAGATCGGCAGCCGCTACTTCGTGCCCAAGGCCACGCTGGCCGCGCTCGAAGGCGCCAAGATCGCCGGCGCCGGCAACGCGCTGACGCCGGTCTCCATCCTCGGCGACACCCAGCGCGCCTGGTGGCAGACCCAGATGAGCAGCGCCGCCACCACCTGGAAGCTGTGGGGCAACGAGGTCTCGCTGCTGCGCATGCAGATCGACGGCACCCAGGCCATCGCCGCCATGTTCGCCACCGCGCTGGTCCAGGCCAACGCGGCGCTGGCGCCGCTGCAGGCCGCCATGACCGCCGCGCTGGCCGCCGACCTGAGCGCCGCCAAGAGCGGCGGCACCTACCCCGGCGCGGTGACCTACGCCAACCTCAAGGCGCTGCTCGGCGCGGCGCCCGTCAACATGCCCGGCGCAACCTTCGACGCCGGCATCAAGCCCCTGCTGGACGCCCAGTTGCCGCCGGTGGCGCTGCTCGACCAGTACATCCTGAACGCCGACCAGTGGGACGGCTACAACGCCGAGCGCAAGAGCCTGATGGCCTTCCTCAAGGCCCAGGGCATCGCCAACGTGGTGGCGCTGACCGGCGACATCCACGCGTTCTTCGCCGGCCCGGTGATGGACGACTACGACGCCGCCACGCCGGTGCCGGTGATGGTGGACCTGGTCACGGCCGGGTTGTCGAGCAATTCGTTCCAGAGCTACTTCAAGAGCGTGGTGGACACCGACGCCGCCTTCGCCGCCGCCAAGCCGCTGGTGTACGTCACGCAGGGCGGCACCGTGGTCAACACCTTCAACGACACGCTCAAGGCCTTCAACCCGTGGATCAAGCACGTCGATTCCGACGCCCAGGGCTACGCCGTGGTGACGCTGACCGCGGCCAAGCTGAGCTGCGAGTTCCACAAGCTCAAGACCCAGGCCAACGGCACCGCGCCGGCGCTGCCGGCCACGGCCAGCACGCAGGTGATCGAGGTGGCGGCGGGCGTGGCGGCGGTCACGGTGGTTTGATCTGGGGGTTTGCTGGCTTGAGGACTTGCCGGCTTGCCAGCTTGCCGGCGACGCCACGGTCGGCCGCCGGTTTGCTCCCCTCTCCCGCCTGCGGGAGAGGGGTCGGGGGAGAGGGCCGGCGCGGGCGAATGCCGCCGTGCCGAAAAAACCGGCGGCGTCGTTCATTGCCCCGGCCGCCTTACAGCTTCTCCGTCTCCCCCGTGCGCGGCTGCCACTTCATCAGCCGCTTTTCCACGCTGCCCACCAGCGTGTCCAGCACCAGCGCCGCCGCGGTCAGCACCACGATGCCGGCGAACACGGTGTTGATGTCGAAGGTGCCTTCGGCCTGCAGGATCAGGTAGCCCACGCCGCTGGCCGAGCCCAGGTACTCGCCCACCACCGCGCCGACGAAGGCCAGGCCGACCGAGGTATGCAGCGACGAGAACACCCAGCTGGTCGCGCTCGGCAGATAGACGTGGCGCAGCAGTTGCCGCTGGTTGGCGCCGAGCATGCGCGCGTTGGCCAGCACCACGGGGCTGACTTCCTTGACGCCCTGGTAGACGTTGAAGAACACGATGAAGAACACCAGCGTCACCGCCAGCGCCACCTTGGACCAGATGCCGAGGCCGAACCACACCGCGAAGATCGGCGCCAGGATCACGCGCGGCATCGAGTTGGCCGCCTTGATGTACGGGTCGAGGATGGCCGAGGTGAGCGGGCTGAGCGCCAGCCACAGGCCCACGCCGAGGCCGGCCGCGGTGCCGATGCCGAACGCCAGCAGCGTCTCGGCCAGCGTCACGCCGAGGTGCAGGTAGATGTCGCGCTCGACCACGAACCAGCTCCAGATGCGCTGGGCCACCATCAGCGGCTCGCCGAAGAAGAACGCGACCTGCTGCGAGCGCGTGGCGAAGTGCCACGCGGCGAGGATCACAACGAGGACGAGCAGTTGCCAGAAGCGCAGCATGCCCTTGGAATCGGGACGGAATGCCATGAGGATAGAAATAGAGTCGGACCGGATTGGATGGCGGATGCCGGGGTTGCGGCGGCGGCCGCTTCAGGCCACCTTGCGCTGCTGCGCGTAGCCCTTGAGCACTTCCTCGCGCAGCACGTCCCAGATGGCGGCATGCAGCTCGACGAAGCGCGGGTGGTTGCGGATCTCGGCCACGTCGCGCGGGCGCGGCAGGTCGATGGCGAACTCGCCGATCGGGTGCGTGCCCGGCCCGGCCGACAGCACCACCACGCGGTCGCTCATGGCGATGGCCTCGTCGAGGTCGTGGGTGATGAACAGCACCGCCTTGCGCTTGGCCGCCCACAGCTCCAGCACCTCGTTCTCCATCAGCTGGCGGGTCTGGATGTCGAGCGCGGAGAACGGCTCGTCCATCAGGATGATGTCCGGGTCCAGCACCAGCGTCTGCGCCAGGCTCACGCGCTTGCGCATGCCGCCCGAGAGCTGGTGCGGATAGCGGTCGCCGAAGCCGCCCAGGCCGACGCGGCGCAGCCAGGCCTCGCCCTGCCGCGCGGCCTCGGCGCGCGGCACGCCGCGGAACTCGAGTCCGGCGATCACGTTGTCGAGCGCGCTGCGCCACGGCATCAGCGCCTCGGCCTGGAACATGTAGCCGGCGCGCGCGTTGATGCCGCGCAGCGGCTCGCCGAACACGCGCACCTCGCCGGCCGACGGCTGCAGCAGGCCGGCGCCGACGTTGAGCAGGGTGGACTTGCCGCAGCCGGTCGGCCCCACCACGGAGACGAACTCGCCCGGCGCGATGGCCAGGGTGACGTCCTTGACGGCGGTGTAGCGCTGGCTGCGGTCCTCGCGCGAGACGAAGGTGCAGGTGACGTTGTCGAGGGAAAGTGCGGCAGTGCTCATGGCTGGCTCTGTGCCGGCCCGGGGCGACGGCGGTGCCCGGCACCGCCGCGCGGCCCCGGGCCGCGGTGGAATACTGGCGCCGCGGGTTGCCCGCGGCGCAAATGCAAAGGCCCGCTGCGCGCAGCGGGCCGCCGGTTCCCGTGGCGCGGGCGGTGGCTTACTTGTACTTGGCGTTGGCCTTCAGCACGAACGCGTTGGTGAAGGTGTCATCCAGCCTGATGGCCTTGCCCTTGAGCTCCGGGTCGAACTGCTGCAGCGTGTTGAGCGCGGTCCGGGGGCCGTCGGCCGGCATCACGCCGTCCGGCGAGATCGCTTCCTTGACCTTGTCCCACGCCGCCAGGTACAGCGCGCGGTCGCCCAGCAGGTAGCTCTCCGGCACGGTCTTGACGATGTCGGACGGGCCGGCCTTCTGCAGCCACTTGAGCGCGCGCACCATCGCGTTGGTCATGGCCTGCGTGGTGTTCGGGTTCTGCCGGATGAAGGCGGCCGACGCATAGAGGCAGCCCGACGGCATGTTGCCGCCGAACACGGCCTGGGTGTCCTTGAGCGTGCGCGTGTCCGAGGCGATGCGCACTTCGTTCTTCTGCGTGAGCATCGACACCACGGGGTCGAGGTTGGCCATCGCGTCGATCTGGCCCGAGCGCATCGCGGCCACCGCGCCGGCGCTGGCGCCCACGCCGATGAACGACACGTCGGACGGCTTGAGGCCGGCCTTGGCCAGCACGAAGTTGGCCATCATGTTGGTCGACGAGCCGGGCGCGGTGACGCCGATCTTCTTGCCCTTGAGGTCGGCGATGGACTTGAAGTTGGGCAGGTTCTTGTTGGAGACCACCAGCACGATCTGCGGGGCGCGGCCCTGCAGCACGAACTCCTGGTACTGCTGGCCCTTGGCCTGCAGGTTCAGCGTGTGCTCGTAGGCGCCGGAGACCACGTCCGCGCTGCCGCCCACCACGGCCTGCAGCGCCTTGGCGCCGCCGGCGAAGTCGACGATCTCGACGTCGAGGCCTTCGTCCTTGAAGTAGCCGAGGCGCTCGGCGATGGTCAGCGGCAGGTAGTAGAACAGGTTCTTGCCGCCCACGGCGACAGTGACCTTGGTCTTCTCGGGCTTGCCCTGGGCCTGGGCCTGGCTGCCGAAGGTGAACCAGCCCGCCAGGAACAGCGCCAGCGCGATCAGCGCCTGCTTCCAGAATTTCTTGTTATACATTGCTTTCTCCTACCTGTTCTATCCGCTCGTCCTGCCCGTTGTCTCCGCGGCGCAGTGCCGCGCAGCGGCAAGCTGCGATGCTAGCGGATGCGGCGCATGCCCGCATCGGGACCAACACCTATGCCGCGTGCGGCGGCCAGCATACAGGACATGCCTTTCGACGGGCTTTCGACGGGCTGCCGGCAGCCCGCCGCGGCCCGCCAGCCTCACTCGGCGTGGATGTCGGCGGACTTGATCACCTTGGCCCAGCGCGCCAGCTCGCCGCGCTGGTAGGCATCGAGCTGCTTCGGCCCCATGAACTTCGCCTCGGCGCCGAGCTCCTCGGCCTTCTTGCGGAAGGCCTCGGTCTGCATGATGCGTTCGATCTCGCCGGCCAGCTTGTCGACGATGGGCCTGGGCGTGCCGGCCGGCGCGTACATGGCGAACCACGACGACACGTCGAGGTCGGGATAACCGGCCTCGGGCGCCGAGGGCACGTCCTTCAGGCTGGGCAGGCGCTGCTTGCTGGTCACGACCAGCGGGCGCAGCTTGCCGCCCTGGATATGCCCCATCAGCGGCGGCGGCGTGGTGATGGTGAGGTCGACCGAGCCGCCCAGCAGGTCGGTCATGGCCGGGCCCGTGCCTTTGTATGGCACATGGGTGATGCGGATGCCGGCCATCTGGTTGAGCAGCTCGGTCGAGACGTGCTGCAGCGAGCCGTTGCCCGACGACGCGTAGTTGAGCTTGTCGGGATTGGCCTTGGCGTAGGCCACCAGTTCCTTGAGCGACTTGACCGGCAGGCTCGGCCGCACCACCAGCACCTGCGGCGCGGACAGCAGGTTGGCCACCGGCGCGAAGTCCTTGACCGGGTCCCACGCGGTCTTGGTCAGCAGCGGCGTGATGACCTGGTAGCCGGAATACTGCACCAGCAGGGTGTAGCCATCCGGCTTGGCGCGCGCCACCACCTGCGCGGCGATGCCGCCCGAGCCGCCGGGCCGGTTGTCCACCACCACCGGCTGGCCGAGGGCCTTGGCCAGCGGCTCGGAAATCATGCGCGCGGCGAGATCGGTGGTGCCGCCGGCCGCGGCCGAGACCACCAGCGTGACCGGCCGCTGCGGCCAGGCGCCGTCCTGCGCGAAGGCCGACGTGCCGGCCAGGCCCGCCACGGCGAGCGCGGCGGCGGCGCAGAGCGCCCTGCGGCGCGCGGCCGAGGCGCCGCGCGGCGCGCGGGTGTGGGAAAGCGGCGAACGTGCGGCGGCAAATGCCTGGATGCTGGACATGGGTGTCTCCTGCCTAATGCGTGTTGGTCTTGATCTGGTCTTGCGCCCGCGGCGGCCCTCGCCGCGCGGTGCGCGCCCGTTGCTACGGGGTGATGCGGCGAATCTCCGGCGCGCGCCGCTCAGCGCCGCGCACCGTCCTGCGAACCGTTCCGCGAATCTTCGTGCGGCGCTTGCGGTGCCTGCTGCAATGCCTGCTGCGCGGCTTCCTGCGCGGCGAAATGCGCCGCCATCCAGGCCGGCGGCTGGTGCGTGCGCAGGCGCGGGCCGGCGCTCAGCAACTGGCTCGGCGTGTCGCGCCGCACCAGCTCCGGCAGCCCCGCCACCACCTCGAGCAGGCGGCCGAGGTCCACGCCGGTGCCCACGCCCATCGCGGCGAACATGTGCACCAGTTCCTCGGTGCTGACGTTGCCGCTCGCACCGGGCGCGTAGGGGCAGCCGCCCAGGCCGCCGGCGGCGGCGTCGAAGCGCGCCACGCCGGCCTGCCACGCGGCCAGCGCGTTGGCCAGGCCCATGCCGCGCGTGTTGTGCAGGTGGATGGTCAGGCCGGCCTGCGGCAGCTCGCGCCGGAAGCGCTCGCACAGCGCGGCGACCTGCGTGGGATAGGCCATGCCGGTGGTGTCGCACAGCGTGATGCCGGCCGCGCCGGCGGCGGCGAACGATGCCGCCAGCGCCATCACCGCGTCCGCGTCGACCTCGCCCTCGAACGGGCAGCCGAACACCGTGGACAGCGAGACGTTGACCGGCACGCCGGCCTGCCCCGCCGCCGCGATCATCGCCAGCAGTTGCGCCTGCGACTGCGCGCGCGTCATGCGCAGGTTGGCGCGGTTGTGCGTCTCGCTGGCCGACATCACGAGGTTGAGCTCGTCGGGCCGGCACGACAGCGCGCGCTCCATGCCGCGCAGGTTGGGCACCAGCGCGGTGTAGCGCACGCCGGGCGCGCGCGCCATGCGGTGCATGACGGCCTCGGCGTCGGCCAGCGCGGGAATCGCCTTGGCGGAGGTGAAGGAGGTCGCCTCGATGCGGGCAAAGCCGCACGCGGACAGCGCGTCGAGGAAGGCCACCTTGGCGTCGGTCGGCACCACCACCGGCTCGATCTGCAGGCCGTCGCGCGGCGCCACCTCGTTGATCTCGATGCGGGCCGGGCCGGCGGAGGCGGCGAAAGCGGCGAACGTGGCGGCGCTCATGCCACCACCCCGCGCGCGCGCAGGTCGGCGATGGTGGCGGCATCGAAGCCCGCCTGCGCCAGCACCGCGTCGGTATGCTCGCCCAGCGCGGGCGCGCGGTCGTGGATGGCGCCCGGGCTGGCCGACAGCTTGGGGATGATGCCCGGCACTTCCACGGTCAGCCCGGCGGCCGAGGTCACGCTCTCGATCACGCCGCGCGCGCGGTAGTGCGGGTCTTCGGCGATGTCCTTGACGGTGTAGATGCGGCCCGACGGCACCTCGGCCTGCCGGAGCACGGCCAGCGCGTCCTCCACGCTGTGGGCGCGGGTCCAGGCCGCGATGGCGGCGTCGATCTCCTCGACGCGCTGCACGCGCCCGTCGTTGCGCGCGAGCGCCGGGTCCTCGGCCAGATCGGCGCGGCCCAGCGCATGCATCAGGCGCTTGAAGATGGCGTCGCCGTTGGCCGCCACCAGCACGTACTCGCCGCTCGCGCACGGATAGGCGTTGGACGGCGCGATGCCCGGCAGCGCGCCGCCGGCCGGCTGGCGCACCGCGCCGAACGCGGAGTATTCCGGCAGCAGGCTCTCGCTCAGGTTGAACAGCGATTCATACAGGGCCACGTCGATGACCTGCCCCTTGCCGCCGCGCGCGTCGCGCTCGTACAGCGCCAGCAGCACGCCCAGCGCGCCGTGCAGGCCGGCGATGGTGTCGCCCAGCGACAGGCCCGCGCGCACCGGCGCGCGGCCGGGCTCGGCGGTCAGGTGGCGCAGCCCGCTCATGGCCTCGGCCACTGCGGCGAAGCCGGGTTCGTCCTTCTTCGGGCCGGTCTGGCCGTAGCCCGAGACCCGCACCATGATGAGGCCGGGGTTGTCGGCGCTCAGGGTGTCGTAGCCCAGGCCCCATTTCTCCATCGTGCCGGGGCGGAAGTTCTCGATCAGCACGTCGGCCTCGGCGGCCAGGCGGCGCACCACGGCCTGGCCCTCGGCCTGGCGCAGGTC
Organism: Cupriavidus sp. FW216-B1; assembly: GCF_058789195.1. Lineage (NCBI taxonomy): Bacteria > Pseudomonadati > Pseudomonadota > Betaproteobacteria > Burkholderiales > Burkholderiaceae > Cupriavidus > Cupriavidus sp. FW216-B1. The sequence goes on from NZ_JBYTEL010000033.1 coordinate 17,355, forward strand.
GATGCAGATCGACTGCTTGTTGCGCGACTGCGCTTCCCACCACACCGAGGTGTCGCCATGCAGCATGCGCCATTTGCGCAGCGGGTCGCCCTGCCCGGGCGGCTCGACCTTGACGATCTGCGCGCCGAAATCGGCCAGGGTCTTGGCGGCGAAGGGGCCGGCAATCAGTTGTCCGAGTTCCAGGACCCGGATGCCCTCTAGAATCTGTCGCGCCATGTGCGGGGTCTCCATGCATTTCGATTGCGGCGGGCCGCGCTGACGATCGCGCCGGCGCCACGCCTTGTTTCGACGCAGTGTGCCCCAGCCGCGCGCATGGCGGAATCGGCATTCGGAGAAGCGGGCCTTCTTGGAACGCGAAAGGCGGGGGCGTCAGAAAGGGGCGCGGTCGCCGCAGAGATGCGTGATGAGCAGGCGCGCCGACACCGTCAGCCCGGCCGGGTCGCGCATGCCGATCAGCAGCGTGCGGCGCGCCCAGGCGTCCTGCAGCGCCACCAGCGACAGGCCCATCGACTGCACGTGCGGCTCGGCCGCGATGCGCGGCAGCACGCCCACGCCCAAGCCCGCCATCACCATGCGGCACATGGCGTCGAAGCTGCGCACCTGGATGCGCAGGCGGAACGGCCGCTCCAGCCGGCTGCTTTCCTCGAGCAGGCGCGCGGCCAGCGAAGTCACCTGCGGCAGGCTGACGAAGTCGTATTCGAGGGTATCGGCATAGCGCACCGGGCCGCGCTCGGCCAGCGGGTGGCCCGGCGGCGTGACCACCACCAGCTCGTCCTGGCGGTACTCCACCGTGACCAGCCCCGCGCTCGGGGTGCGGTCGGCGAAGATGCCGACGTCGGCGCGGTTTTCCACCAGCGCGGCCACGATCTCGCTGCTGTTCTGCTCTTCGAGCTCGATGCGGATGGTGGGATGCAGCGCCATGAAGCCGGCGAGGTCGTCGGGCAGGAACTGCGTGATGGCCGAGGTGTTGGCGCACACGCGCACCTGCCCGCGCACGCCGCTGGCGTAGTCCGACATCACGCCGGCCATGCGCTCGACGTCCTGCAGGACGGTGAGCGCGTGGTGGAAGCAGGCCTGCCCGGCCTCGGTCAGCTGCACGCCGGCGGCATGGCGGAAGAACAGCGGCGCGCCGACCGCGGCCTCCAGGTCGGAGATGCGCTTGCTGGCCGCCGCCACCGCCAAATGGGACTGGCGCGCGCCCGCCGAGATGCTGCCCTGGCGCGCCACGGCGACGAACAGGCCCAGCGTGACCAGATCGAAACGGGCGAGATTCATGCGCATGCGCTGGCGGCGCGCTTACACCGAGCGCCGGTCCATCACCGCGCGGGCGATGGTGCCGGCATCCACGTACTCGAGCTCGCCGCCCACCGGCACGCCGCGCGCCAGGCGCGTGACCTTGAGCCCGCGCGCCTTGAGCATCTCGCCCACATAGTGCGCGGTGGCCTCGCCCTCGCTGGTGAAGTTGGTGGCGACGATCACCTCGGACACCGGCCCGCCCAGCGCCGGGTCGGTGGCGCGCGCCAGCAGCCGGTCCAGGTGAATCTCGCGCGGGCCCACGCCGTCCAGCGGCGAGAGCCGGCCCATCAGTACGAAATACTGGCCGCGGTAGGTCAGGGTCTGCTCGATCATGGCCTGGTCGGACGGCGTTTCCACCACGCACAGCAACGAGGCGTCGCGCCGCTCGTCCAGGCAGGTCGAGCAGATTTCCTGCTCGGTGAAGGTATTGCAGCGCGAGCAGTGCTTGATGCCGTCGGCCGCGCCGCGCAGCGCGTCGCCGAGCTTGCGCGCGCCATCGCGGTCGTGCTGCAGCAGGTGGTAGGCCATGCGCTGCGCGGACTTGGGGCCCACGCCGGGCAGGACCCGCAGCGCTTCGATCAGCGCCTGCAGCGAAATCGGGGGCGCGTTCTTCAAGCGACGCCTCCGCCGGCGAACACCACCATGCCCGCCGGCGGCGCGCGATGCGGTGCGGATTCGAGACTCATTGCCGGCTTCCTTGCGCGTGCCTGGCTCAGAACGGCATCTTGAAGCCCGGCGGCAGCGGCAGGCCGGACGTCATCGAGCCCATCTTTTCCTGCGTGGTCGCCTCGGCCTTGCGCACCGCGTCGTTGAAGGCGGCCGCCACCAGGTCTTCCAGCAGTTCCTTGTCCTCGCCCTCGGCCAGCAGGCTGGGGTCGATGGTGACGCGCTTGACGTCGTTCTTGCAGGTCATGACCACCTTGACCAGGCCGGCGCCGGACTGGCCCTCGACCTCGATCAGGGCAAGCTGCTCCTGCATCTTCTTCATGTTCTCCTGCATCTGCTGGGCCTGTTTCATCAGCCCGGCCAGTTGACCCTTCATCATGGAAAGCTCCTGATAGCGTGTTGGATGGAAACCACGGGCCGCCGCGCGTCATGGGCGCCGGCGGCCCGTCATAAAAAGAAACGGTGGCGCGGCAGGTGGTCAGGCCGCGCGTGGCTGGATCGATCCCGGCAGGATATGGCCGCCGAACTCGCGCAGCAAGCCTTGCACGAACGGGTCCTCCCCGATGGTGGCCTCGGCCTCGCGCTGGCGCTCGGCGCGGGCTTGCGCATCGGCCGCCGCCGCGGTGTCCGCGACCGCGCCGATCTCGCACTGCACGCGCACCTCGGTGCCAAGCTGCTCCGACAGCGTCTGCTGCAGGCGCTCGACCACGCCGGCCTCGGTGATCGGCGCCACCGGCGCGCGCAGGTGGAAGGTGCGCCCCACCACCTGCACCAGTTCGCTCTGGTAGGCAAGCTGCTGCGCCAGGCCCTTGAGCGGCAGGCTGGCGGCCAGCGCCGGCCAGGCGCCGGTAAACACCGGCGGCGTGCCGTCCTCGCCGGCCACGGGCGGCCTGGGCGGCGCCAGGCGCACCGGCGCGGCCGCTTCCGCCGGCGCCTGCGCGGCAGCGGGCTGTGCCGATTGCGCGGATGGTGCGGACGGACGCGACGGCTCGCGGCGCGGCGCGGCCTGCCGCATGGGCATGGGTTCGGGATCGCTATCGTAGGGACCGATGACCGGCAGGTCCGGCGGCAGGTCTTCCCACGGCGGCACGTCGCTGCTGCCGGCGAACTCCCACGGCGGGACCTCGTCCGACGGACCGTGATTGGCGGCTTCGGCGGCTTCGGCGGCTTCGGCAGACGCGGCGGCCGGCGCGCGGCGCTCGGGCGACCCGGCGCGGGCCGGAACCGGAGCGGGCGGCGCGGGCCGCACCGCGGCGGCGGCCGGGCCGGGCGGGCGCAGCGGCTGGGCCGCCGGCGCGCGCGCGGCGGGCTGACGCCCGCGCGCGGCGTGCCGGCTCAGGCACCGCGCCGTGCTTTTCGCACCGCCGATCCGGCCGTTCATCGCAGCGCGCTGGGCAGGCCGGGCGGCGCGCGGCATGCTGGCAAGGCTTGTCGAAGGCGGCAGGCCGCTCACCAGGAGAAACCGATGCAGCTCCCATTCCTCCCTCTCGCCGCGTGCAAGGACGCCGCCGCGCCGCGCCCGTGCGCCTTGCGCCGCGCCGGCCAGGCCCATCGCCAGCCGGCGCGCGCCGAGGCCGGCCACGCCCGCCCCGGCCCGGGCGCGCGGGACGAAGGAGAAGCCACGAACACGCCGCATGACGCAGCGCAAAGCGCGGCGACCCCGGGCGCCGCTACCATGCCTGCTGTTTCCGAGCCAGGCACCCGCGACATGACCGCCCTCGCCCTCCAGCCCCCGATGCGCGACAAGCTCGACGAGTTGCGCGCGCTGGCTTCCCATCTGACCGCCGGCTCGCTGCTGCAGGCCGCCACGCTGCAACTGATCGCCGAGCAGGAAAAAGCACCGCGCCGCACCGCGCCGGCGCGCATCGCCGAACTCTCGCCGCAGGCCTGAACCTGCCCCTCCGCGGGAGGGGGTGCCGCGCGCGCGTCGGTTTTTACGCCACACATCTCCCCATTCTCCGCCGCGCTGCCCTATGCTATCGCCGTTGCGCGCATGGCGGCGCCCCGCCGGAGAGCGGGACGCCCGGGCCGGCCGGCCCGGCGCGCCAACGGGAAAGGGAGAGAACACATTGACGGCCATCACCGACGCGGCGCGCATCGACGCCGAATACCAGACTTTGTTCCAGCTCGCGCCGGTTTCGCTGTGGCTTGAAGACTTCAGCGCGGTGCGCGAGCATTTTCAGGTACTGCGGGCGCGCGGCGTCACCGACCTGCGCAGCCACCTGCGCCGGCATCCGCAGGACGTGGCGCACTGCTCCGCGCTGATCCGCGTGCTGGACGTCAACAAGCGCACGCTGGACCTGTTCCGCGCCTCCGACCTCGCCGACCTGGTCGGCAATCTCGACACCGTGTTCCGCGACGACATGTTCGACCAGCACGTCGAGGAGCTGGGCCAGCTGTGGGACGGCAGCACGCATTTCTCCAGCCAGACCGTCAACTACACGCTCGAGGGCAAGCGCCTGGACATCCGCCTCGAGGCGACCGTCATGCCGGGCCACGAGGACACCTGGGACCGCGTGCTGCTGTCGATCGAGGACATCACGGTGCGCACGGCCACCGAGCGCGAACTGCGCCGCAGCGAGCAGTACGCGCTGGGCCTGTTCGAGCATTCGCCGGTGTCGCTGTGGGTGGAGGACTTCAGCGCGGTCAAGCTGCTGCTGGACGAAGTGCGCGGCGCGGGCATCACGGATTTCCGCACCTTCCTCAACGTGCATCCGGACTTCATCTCGCGCTGCATGCAGGAAATCCGCGTGCTCGACGTCAACCAGCAGACGCTGCTGATGTTCAACGCCACCTCCAAGGCCGAGCTGCTGTCGCGCCTGGGCGACGTGTTCCGCGACAACATGCGCTTCCAGTTCGCCGAGCAGCTGGTCGACCTGTGGAACGAGAAGCTGTGGCAGCAGCGCGAGGTCGTCAACTACGCGCTCGACGGCCGGGCGGTGGACGTGTTCATGCAATGGTCGGTCTTTCCGGGCCACGAGTCGGACTGGGACCAGGTGCTGGTCTCGCTGACCGACATCACCGCGCGCAAGAAGGCCGAGGCCTACGTGGAATTCCTCGGCAAGCACGACGTGCTGACCAAGCTCTACAACCGCGCCTACTACGAGGACGAGCTCGCGCGCCTGGGCCGCAAGGGACCGTGGCCGGTCAGCGTGATCGCGGTGGACCTCAACGGCCTCAAGCAGGTCAACGACCAGCTCGGCCACGGCGACGGCGACGCGCTGCTGCGCCGCGCCGGCGAGGCGCTCAAGAAGGCCGTGGGCGACCAGATGTGCGTGGCGCGCGTGGGCGGCGACGAGTTCATGGTGCTGCTGCCGGGACGCGACGAGCGCGGCGTGGCCGCCGTGGTGGAGCAGATCCACCAGGTGGTGGAGCTGAACAACCAGTTCTATCCCGGCACCGCGCTGAGCCTGTCGATCGGCACCGCGACCTGCGGCATCGACGAGCGCCTGAGCGACACCATCAAGCTCGCCGACTCGCGCATGTACCAGGCCAAGCGCGCCCACTACGAAGAGCTCGACGACGAGCGCGGGCGCCGGCGGCGCTAAGGCGCCTGCCGCGCGCGTGGCGCGGCGGACGGCGCGGAAGTGAAAAGGGCCGGCTTGCGCCGGCCCTTTTCACTGGAAAACCGCGCCGCGCTCAGATGTAGATGATCAGCGCCACGCCGGCCGCGATCAGGCCGAACTTGACCACGTAGTACGCCTGGCGGTTCCAGGCCTTGAAGCGGCGGCGGTACTGCCCGCCCAGCCAGACGATGCGGAACAGCCGGTTGATCATGCCGGTCTGGTCGCTTTCCTCGTTGGGCGAGCTGGCCGCGGTCATGACCTTGCGGCCCATCCAGTGGTTGAACCCGGCGGCCCAGCGGTAGCGCATCGGACGCTCAATGTCGCAGAACAGGATCAGCCGGTTGCTGTCGCTCTTGTTCTCGGCCCAGTGCAGGTAGGTCTCGTCGAACACCACGCCCAGGCCGTCGCGCCAGCTGTGGCGCTCGCCGTCGACCTCGATGAAGCAGCGGTCGTCGTTGGGCGTGGCCAGCCCGAGGTGGTAGCGCAGCGAGCCCGCGAACGGGTCGCGGTGCGGGTTGAGCTTGCCGCCGGGCGGCAGCTCGGCGAACATCGCGGCCTTCACGCTGGGCAGGCCGCGCAGCAACTCCACCGTGCGCGGGCACAGGACCTCGGCCGACGGATGGCGCGCCTCGTACCACTTAAGGTAGAAACGCTTCCAGCCGTACTTGAAGAACGAGTTGAAGCCGGCATCGTCGTTCTTCTCCGCGGCCTTGATCTTGCGCATGGCGGCCAGCGCCAGCCCTTCGTCGCGGATCTGCGGCCACGCGGCGCGGATCGTCTCGAGCTCGGGGAAGCGTTCGACCGGGATGTAGGGCGTGCGCGGCACGCCCGAGAACATGTACATGAAGCAGTTGATCGGCGCCACCAGCGCCGAATGATCCAGCAACTGGCGCCAGATGCGCAGCCTTACCTTGCCGCGGAAATGCACGTACAGGATCGCTCCCAGGTACGCCGCGACGATTATCCACTTGATCACCCGAAAATCCTCCAAATCAGCAGCATCGAACACCGTTGCGCTCGCGGGCAACGGGACAGCATCGGGGGCGCGAAAACCCGTAGTGTAGCGAAACGCAAGGCGCCCTGCTAAATGAGATCGCGGGCGCACAGCGCGCCGGCGCGCGGCCGGCGGCCACCCGCGTATTGCCGGTGCTGCCGCTCAGGTGTTGCCGCGGGACTGGCGGGCGATGCGGCTGATCAGCGCGGCGGCGTCCTCGGACTGGCCGCGCAACGCGAGCAGGCGCGCATTGAGCACCATGTTCTCGAGCACCAGCTTGGCGGTGGACGCCCACATGGTGGCCAGCAGGTCGCCGACCGGCATGCCGGCGGACTCCATCGCGTGCGAGCGCTGCGCCACCAGCCGGCATGCCAGGCTGCGCAGCGTGGCGTCGTCGAAGGGCAGGTCGGCGTAGTCGATCGGGTCTTCCTTCTCGACTTCGACCATCAATTGCATCAGCATCTCTTCGGTCATCGGCAAGCTCCCCGGGAAAGACGGGCGTGGCCGGCCGGCGCCTCGCGCCGCGGCAGCCCTGCCAATGACGCTAATCCTCGGCCCGGGCCTTGTCAATGCGGCGGGCTGCCGACACGCGCAAAAAGGCGACGGCCGGCCGCCGCGCCGCAACATCCGCCGCGACATCCGATGACTCAGGGAAAGCGATAGCGAAGTCCCATCGTCCGGCACTGAACAAAGGGAGTAAGCTCGGGTCTCATCAGCTCACTCACCAACACTAGCGTTCAATGACCAAACGTTTGTTGTCAGCCATGCGCCAATACGCATGGTTCGGCGGTGTCAAGCACCATGTGGTCCAAGGCGTGGAAGCGCTGGCGACCTTGCTCAAATCTCCCGCAGTCGCGGCCCGCGCAGTGGCCGCCATCGTCGCGGAAACCGAACAGGGCGTGCAGGTGTGGGTGTCCTACTTCGGCAAGCCGATGGATCCGCATACCACCTATGTCTTCTGGCCGACCCGCGCGCTCAAGCCCGCGCGGCGGCGCGTCGCCGCGATACCCCTGCCGCCGCACCGGCGCGACCGCGAGTAGGCGGCAGCCGGCAGCGCCAGCCGGATGCCGTAGCGCCGCATGGCGGACGGCCGGTGCCGGGTTCGGGAGAATCCGGCATCATCCGAACCTTCCCTTCCTTCCTGTTCCCTCCCGATATTCGGTTCCCGGCATGGCCCGCCGGATATTTCGCATCCGGCTGCGACGCCCTGGTCGCCTTTCCCGCCTTTCCCGCCTTTCCCCTACCCCGCCATCGCGTGCCCGTTCAAGCGTCGGCCCAGCGGCGCAGCAGGTTGTGATACACGCCGGTCAGTCCGACCACGGCGGGCTCCTTGTGGCTCAGGGCCTGCGCCACGCGCTGGATCTGCGAGTCCAGCTCGAACAGCACCGAGCGCTGGCCATCGTCGCGCACCATGCTCTGGATCCAGAAGAACGACGACACGCGCGCCCCGCGCGTGACCGGGCTGACGTGGTGCAGGCTGGTCGCCGGATACAGCACCATGTGGCCGGCCGGCAGCTTCACGCGCTGCTGCCCGTAGGTATCCTCCACCACCAGTTCGCCACCGTCGTAGTCCTCGGGCGCGGTCAGGAACAGCGTGGCGGAGAGGTCGCTGCGGATGCGGAAATTGGTGCCGCGCAGATGGCGGATGGCATTGTCGACATGGTTGTCGAAGGCCTGCCCGCCCTCGTAGCGGTTGAACAGCGGCGGATAGACCTTGAGCGGCAAGGCCGCGGAGAAGAACAGCGGGTTGGCGGCCAGCGCATCCTGGATCAGGTCGCCGACCTGCCGCGCCGCGGGCGAGCCCTCGGGCAGCTGCATGTTGCGCTTGGCGAGTGCCGACTGATGCCCGGAAGTGACGTTGCCGTCAACCCACTCCGCCGCGTCCATCAACGCACGGCATTCGGCCACCTGGGCCGGCGTCAGCACATCGGAGATATGCAGCATCATGATTTCAGTTACCTCGGCAAGACAATGTATTGGTCGCGGGACAAGCAGGCGAGCGCCGATTGTATGAGAAATGTCTCAGATTCTCAAATAGGAATCATTTCTAGAGAGAACCCGCTTGACCTGGAGCAAGTCGGATAGGATGTCTCTTATCCAGTGACGGGCACCGCCCTGCCCCGCGGACGCGGCGATGAACCTCGCGGGCGCCAGCCATCTCTAACCGTTATCGCCCGGCACACGCCGGGCAGCCTACCGCCCGACCGAACGCATCATGCACCGCGCTCCGCTCCGCCTCTTGCTGGCCTTGCCGCTGTTGTTGCTGGGAGCCTGCGTCGCCTTCGACAGCGACTATGACTACTCCCCATACGGCCCCTACGATGCCTACGGCGCCTACGATCCCTATGCGTTCTACGGCCCCGGCGCCGCCTACCCGCCCGCGTGGTACGGCTACGGCGGCTATGGATATGGGTATGGATACGGCTACGACTATCCGCTGCCGTTCTATGGCGGGTTCTATGGCGGCGGCGCCGTCTTCTATGGCTACCGCTCCCACGGCTATGGTGGCTATGGCGGCTACTACCGCGGCGGCGCGCCCCACGCCTGGTATCGCTATCACGGCGCCTATCCGTATCGCGGCGGTTATGGCTACCGGGGCGGTTATCCCGCTCGCCCGGGCGCCGGCCACGGCTACTACCGCGGCGGCGGCGGCTGGGGCGGCGGACGGCATGGCGGCCGCGGTGGTGGTGGCGGCGGCGGCCGGGGCGGACGGCGCTGAAACCGCGCCGCCTCGCCGGCATGCGCGCGCACGGCGGCACGCACGACAGCGCGCGCCAAGCCACCGCCAGCCGCGCGGCGCGTTCGCGCCGGCGTGCCTGCCTTCAGTGCCCCGATCCGGCCAGCGGCGAACGCCGCCGGCCTAGCTCTCGGCGCGGCCGACCAGTTGGTCGACGAGCCGGTAGCCGGCAATGAATGCCGCTTCCTCCGCGGCATGCCGGGTCGCATAGGGCGCGCCCTGCGCCGACGAGCGCTCGGTGTCTCCCGCATCGGAAGGGTCCGCGCCTTCCTGCGCGACCCGCACCTCGTATCGCCACTTCCCTGCCCCGCCCAGCGTCGCGATGCCCGCGCCCTGTTCTTCCTCCTGCCCGGAGACCAGCACGTAGACATCCATGCCGCGATAGGCTTCGACACGCCAGTCCGAATGGTTCATGACATCCTCCTGCGTTGCCCGTGGCCGGGCGCGGCCACCCGCGCCGCGCCACCCGATCCAGCCTAGCCCGCATGCCGCGCGCCCGCAAGCCGGCGCCCGCCTACACGGGGCCGCGGCGCGGATACGGCGAGGCCCGCCACGGACCGGCGGGATCGTCGATGCAGGCGCGCGCGAATGCCATGTGGCGCGCGAAGCCGGCATCCGGGCCGGCCCACATGGCGCGCCCGAGCAGGTAGCCCGCCACCACCTGCTCCCACGACGCATAGTGCGCGAACGCCTGCGCCGCCGCGCGCTCGATCACGGCCCAGGCCTGCGCGTCGGTCTGCATGCCGCAGTCGTGGGCCATGCGCGCGAGATGGATGGCGCGGCTCATGTCCCACGCCAGCACGCCGCGCGCGAGATCCTGCCCCGAGGCGATGAAGCGCGCCGCGCGCAGGCCCGGCAGCGCGCGCTCGAGATGGTCGACGCACAGCGCCAGGCGCACCGGATCGAACAACTGGTCGAGCCGCACGATCTCGCGCTCGCGCGCGGCGCGCGGCACCTTGAACAGGATGCGGCAGACCTGCGGGTACAGGGCGCGATGCCCTTCCTCCAGCAGCCACGCCAGCGTGCCGCGCGCCTCGCCGGCGGTATGGATATGCCAGTCGTCGGCGAGCGCGTTGGCCTGCGCGCGCGCATCGGCGCCGGTGGCCAGCGCATGCGCATTGCCGCGCGAGCCGCCGTCGTGCAGCAGGCCGAGCAGCAAGCCGTGCGCGCGCTCGGCCGCGCCTGGCATGGGCGCCGCGCGGCGGACCGCGCCGCCCTTGCCGGCCGGCAGCCGGCACGCGGGCATGGGCGGCGGCGCGCACGCGGCGCGGCGTTGGTGCCGCGCGGCACGGGCCAGCCCGGCAAGCAGCAGGACGGAGACGAACCAGGGTAAAGCCCGCATCGTGGAAGCCCTCGGAGAAACGTTCGGAGAAAGCCGTTCGGAGAAAGCGATCGCGCAACGCGCGCGCGGCCGGAAAAAAACCGGCCACGCCGCGTTGCGGCGATCGGCGCGTACCATGTGCGCACCGGACCGAGATTAGCGGCGGCAAGAACGGCGCGCGATGCGACAACTCTGATTCGCGTGGATGCGCGCGCCGCGGCGGGCAACCGCGGGCGGATGGCCTGGCGATGGCGGGAACGGAAGACGCGGAGATGAAGCGCAAAGGCGCCGACAGGCGCCGGGAAAGCGAAGGCCGGACAGCGAAGGCCCGACAGATGCGGAAAGCGAAGACCAAAGAAAAAGGGCTTCCATTTCTGGAAGCCCTTCTCTTCTTGATAGGTGGTGCGGCTGGCAGGATTCGAACCCACGACCCCTTGGTTCGTAGCCAAGTACTCTATCCAACTGAGCTACAGCCGCACTCGAGAAAGAAATTATATCGTACTTTTGGGTTTTGTGAACCCCCTTCTGGCATATTTCCGGTTTTTCTTTCGGCCAGCGTGGACTTTCTATAATGACAGCCCTATCGAAGTGATCCGTACCATGAACAAGGCATTCGTCAAAGAGTCGTCCGGCGATGAGGACGACGACCTGCCAGAGGGCGCCGCGCCGCTGCCGCCGGGCAGCAAGAACTACATCACCGCGCAGGGCTACCAGCGCCTGCGCGACGAGCTGATGCACCTGATCGACACGGAGCGCCCCGAGGTGGTCCAGATCGTCTCGTGGGCCGCGTCCAACGGCGACCGCTCCGAGAACGGCGACTATCTCTACGGCAAGAAACGCCTGCGCGAGATCGACCGCCGCATCCGCTTCCTGACCCGCCGCCTGGACAAGGCCGAGGTGGTGGACCCGTCCGTGCAGGGCGACAACGACCAGATCTTCTTCGGCGCCACGGTGACTTACGCCAACCGGGCCGGTGAAGAGACCACCGTCACCATCGTCGGCATGGACGAGGTGGACCTCGACAGCAACCACGTGAGCTGGATCTCGCCGGTCGCGCGCGCGCTGATCAAGGCGCGCGAAGGCGACACCGTGCCCCTGCACACGCCCAACGGCGTCGAGCAGATCGATATCCTGGAAGTCCGCTACCCGAAGCAGCCGGCCGCGCAGCCCGGCAAGGCCTGAGCCCCCGCCGCCGCGCGCGCGGCGGCGTCAGCCGTCGTTGCGGTCGCGGAAGATGCGGATCACGTCCGGGTTGCGCCGCAGCGCCCGCATCACGTTGGCGAGGTGCAGGCGGTTCTGCACCTGGATGACGAACTGCATGTAGGTGGCCTCCTGGTGGCCGCCCTCCTGCTGCTCCATCGAGACGTGCGCCACGTTGGCGTCGGCCGAGGTCAGGTCCGCCGCCACGCGCGCGACGATGCCCTTGACGTTGCGCACCATGACCTTGATCGAGGCGTCGAACGCGCGCGTGGTCTTGCGCGCCCACATCACGTCGATCCAGTGCTCCGGGTCCTTGCTGTGCAAGCGCTTGGCCACCTTGCAGTCCTGCACGTGGATCTGCAGGCCTTCGCCCTTGCCCAGGTAGCCGACGATGGAGTCGCCGGGAATCGGGCGGCAGCACGCCGAGAAGATCATCGACATGCCTTCGTCGCCGGTGATCGGCACCGCCGGCGCTTCGTCGCCGGCGAAGGTCTGCACGGCGGCCAGCAAGGCGCTGTCGACGTCGCCGGACAGGTCCTGCAGCAGGATCTCCATGCGCTTGGCCACCACGGCCGGCACGCGCCGGCCCAGCGCCAGGTCGGCGAAGATGTCCTCGCGGTGCTTGTTGCCGGTCCACTGCACCATGCGGTCCCACACCGACTGCGGCAGCGCCTTGAGCTCGATGCCGAGCTGGCGCGCGGACTGCTCCAGCAGGCGCTCGCCGAGCTGGATGGCTTCGTCGAGGCGCGTGGTCTTGAGGTAGTGGCGGATCGCCGCGCGCGCCTTGCCGGTGCGCACGAAGGCCAGCCAGGCCGGGTTGGGCTTGGAGTACGGCGCCGTCACCACCTCGACGATGTCGCCGCTCTTGAGCTCGGTGCGCAGCGGCAGCAGCTCGTTGTTGATCTTGACCGCCACGCACTGGTTGCCGAGGTCGCTGTGCACGGCGTAGGCGAAATCGAGCGCGGTGGCGCCGCGCGGCAGCGCGCGGATGTGCCCCTTGGGCGTGAACACGTAGACCGCGTCCGGGAACAGGTCGATCTTGACGTGCTCGAGGAATTCCTGCGAATCGCCGGTCTGGCTCTGGATGTCGAGCAGCGACTGCAGCCACTGGTGGGCCTGCTGCTGGATGTCGTTGGCCTGGTCGGCCTGGTGCTTGTACATCCAGTGCGCGGCCACGCCGGCCTCGGCGATCTGGTGCATGTCGCGCGTGCGGATCTGGAATTCCACCGGCGTGCCGAACGGGCCCACCAGCGTGGTGTGCAGCGACTGGTAGCCGTTGATCTTGGGGATCGCGATGTAGTCCTTGAACTTGCCCGGCATCGGCTTGTACAGGCCGTGCAACGCGCCCATCGCCATGTAGCAGTGCATCTGCGTCTCCACCACCACGCGGAAGCCGTAGACGTCGAGCACCTGCGAGAACGACAACTGCTTGTCGTGCATCTTGCGGTAGATGCTGTACAGCGTCTTCTCGCGCCCGGACAGCTCGGCCACGATGCCGGCGTCGCCCAGCGCCTTCTGCGCCGCCTCCAGGATGCGCTTGACCACCTCGCGCCGGTTGCCGCGCGCGGCCTTGACGGCCTTCTCGAGCGTGGCGTAGCGGAACGGCGAGCCGACCTTGAACGACAGTTCCTGCAGCTCGCGGTAAGTGGTGTTGAGACCGAGCCGGTGCGCGATCGGCGCGTAGATCTCCATCGTCTCGAGCGCGATCCGGCGCCGCTTCTCGGGCGGCACGAAATCGAGCGTGCGCATGTTGTGGGTGCGGTCGGCCAGCTTGACCAGGATCACCCGCACGTCGCGCGCCATCGCCAGCAGCATCTTGCGGAAGCTCTCCGCCTGCGCCTGCTCGCGGCTCTGGAATTCGAGCTTGTCCAGCTTGGTCAGGCCGTCGACCAGCTCGGCCACCTTGGGGCCGAATTTCTCGGCCAGCTCGCTCTTGGTGATGCCCTGGTCTTCCATCACGTCGTGCAGCAGCGCGGCCATGATGGACTGGACGTCGAGCTTCCAGTCCGCGCACAGCTCGGCCACCGCCACCGGATGGGTGATGTAGGGCTCACCGCTCTGGCGGTACTGGCCCAGGTGCGCTTCGTCGGAGAACTGGAAGGCCTCGCGCACGATGGCCTGGTCGGCCGGCTTCAGGTAGGCCAGCTTCTCCATCAGCCGGCCGATCGAGATGACCTGCTGGCGCGGCGGCACCGCGGGCTGCGAGGTCGGGCCGAAGAAGTGGCGGTAGGACTGCGCCAGGACGGCGTCGATGAACAGCGCGTCGCCCGGCGTGGCGGCGGCCGGCGCCTCGCTTAGCTCGCCTTCGGCCGCGGCCTGCGCGGCGCGGCCCTTGCCCGAGCCCATCGCGGGCGCGGCCGCGCGCTCGCCGACGACGTTGTCGCCGAGCGGATCGGGAAGATTGGGAGCGCCGGTGCGTGCCGTCACGGGCGGATGGCCGGTCCCGGCGCGCTTGCGCGAGACGGGCGGCGCTGCTTCGCCGCCCGCATCACCAGGCACTTCCCCGTGCGGGCGCGAAGGCGCGCCCGGAGGGCTCGCCGTGGCGGCAGGAGAGGAAGGCTGGGAAGAAGACATCGGGGCGGCCTCTGTGATCTGGCTGTGCAATCGCGTTCGCGAACAGGTACGTCAGCAGGTGCAGCAAGCGCTGGATGCAAAGGTACGCATTGCGAAGACTGGCCACGGCCGCCCGAAAATCAGGTGGGTACCTTCTTGAGCATCTCGATGCCGACCTGGCCCGACGCGATCTCGCGCAGCGCCACCACGGTCGGTTTGTCCTTGGCCTCGACCTTGGGCGTATGACCCTGCACCAACTGACGGGCCCGGTACGTCGCCGCGAGCGCGAGCTCGAAACGATTCGGGATGTGTTTCAGACAATCTTCGACGGTAATACGCGCCATATCAAATCCACCTCGGGACAAAACCTATGCGATGCCGGCTATTTTACAGCACGCGGGAAAAACCGTTCCCGCGCGCCCCCGGGCTCAATGAATCCCGAGCTCGATGAAGAGGTCGGTGTGGCGCGCCTTTTGCGACGAAAAGCGCAGACGGGTGGCGCGGATCACGGTGCGCAGCTCCTCCAGCGCCCGCTCGAATATCTCGTTGATGATGACGTAGTCCGACTCGGAAGCGTGCGCCATCTCGCTGCCGGCGGCCAGCAGGCGCCGCACGATCACGTTGGGCTCGTCCTGGCCGCGCTTGTTCAGGCGCTCCTCGAGCGCCGACAGCGACGGCGGCAGGATGAAGATTTCCGTGGCGTTGGAGAAGCGCTGGTGCACCTGCTGCGCGCCCTGCCAGTCGATCTCCAGCAGCACGTCGTTGCCCTGGGCCATCTGCTGCTCGATCCAGACGCGCGAGGTCGCGTAGTAGTTGCCGTGCACCTCGGCCCATTCGAGGAACTCGCCGCGGTCGCGCGCGGCGCGGAAGGCGTCCACCGTGGTGAAGTGGTATTCGCGCCCGTCCTGCTCGCCGGGGCGCGGCGCGCGGGTGGTGTGGGAGATGGACAGGCGGATGGCCGGGTCCTGCGCCAGCAGCGCGTTGACCAGCGTGGACTTGCCGGCGCCGGAAGGCGCCACCACCATGAACAGGTTGCCGGGGTAGGCGGTGTCGATGGCGACGTGGGACGACGTTTCACTCATGATGATTATTCGAGGTTCTGAATCTGTTCGCGCATCTGCTCGATCAGCAGCTTGAGCTCCATCGAGGCATCGGCCAGTTCCTTCGCGGCGGCCTTGGAGCCGAGCGTGTTGGCTTCGCGGTTGAGCTCCTGCATCATGAAATCGAGCCGCTTGCCGACCTGGCCGCCCTTCTTGAGGATGTGGCGGGTTTCGTTCAGGTGGGCCTGCAGGCGCGAGAGCTCTTCGGCGATGTCGATGCGGATGCCGTAGACCGTGGCTTCCTGGCGGATGCGCTCGCCGATCTCGTCGCGGCTCATCGCGGTCATGCCGTTGGGCGCGACCATGCCGAACGCCTCCTGCAGGCGCTCGGTGAGCTTTTCCTGGTGGTGGGCGATCAGCTGCGGGATGGTCGGCACGAGCCGCTCGACGATGGCCAGCATGGCCTCGATGCGCTCGACCAGCGTGGCCTTGAGCGCCTCGCCCTCGCGGCGGCGCGCCTCGAGCAACTGGGCCAGGGCGTCCCTGGCCGCCTCGGTCACGGCCTCGCGCAGCGCTTCCTGCGACAGCTCGGGCTCGACCAGCACGCCGGGCCAGCGCAGGATCTCGCCCATGCGCAGCGTGCCGGCCTCGGTGAAGGTGGCCGCCACGGTGGATTCGATCGCGCGGATCTGCGCCAGCAGCGCGTCGTTGAGCGCCAGCGTGGCGCCGCCGGTGCCGGCCTCGGCGCGCTGCAGGTTGATGCGGCACTCCAGCTTGCCGCGCGACAGCTTGGCCATGAGCATCTCGCGCAGGGCCGGCTCGAACGCCCGGCACTCTTCCGGGGCCCGGAACAGCAGGTCGAGGAATCGCGAGTTGACAGTGCGGAATTCGACCGATACGGATGCCGTCCTGCCGGTCGGCGCGCCGTGTGCGTCGGTCAGCGGCGCCTGGCGGGACGCCAGGCCGTAGCCCGTCATGCTGTGGATCATTGGATAGTCTCGCGAAATGGCCAACTGGCCGCATGGGTCCGGGCGGCGCGCGGTGCCGGGTGTCCCGCTGCCGCGCCGTCCGGATACCCGAAAGAGGGCCGATAATGGCCGCTATTGTGTTCTTTACAAGTCATCGATTAGTCAGGACAATCCGGAGGCAATCACGGTCCCGAATCCTATGACAGAGTCCAAGGGCGCAACACCTCCGAAGAGCGCACCGCTGCCCATCGGCACGCTGCTGTCCAACTACCGTATTGTAAAGAAGTTGGCCAGCGGGGGGTTCAGTTTCGTCTATCTCGCCACCGACGAGACCGGCGCGCCCGTCGCCATCAAGGAATACCTGCCTTCGTCGCTGGCGCGCCGCAAGCCCGGCGAGCTGATTCCGGTGGTGCCCGAGGAAAGCGCCGCGTCGTTCCGGCTCGGGCTCAAGTACTTCTTCGAGGAAGGCCGCTCGCTGGCCCGCATCTCGCACCCCAGCGTGGTGCGCGTGGTGAATTTCTTCCGCGAGAACTCCACCGTCTACATGGTGATGAACTACGAGCTGGGCAAGACGCTGCAGGAACACATCCTGCACGCGCGCCAGCAAGGCCGGGCCAAGGTCCTGCGCGAGCATTTCATCCGCAAGGTCTTCCACGCGCTGATGAGCGGCCTGCGCGAGGTCCACATCCACAAGCTGCTGCACCTGGACATCAAGCCCGGCAACATCTACCTGCGCGAGGACGAGTCGCCGATCCTGCTCGATTTCGGCGCCGCGCGCCAGATCCTGACGATGGAGGCGGCGCGCTTCCAGCCCATGTACACGCCCGGCTTCGCCGCGCCCGAGCTGTACGGCAAGCACAGCGAGCTCGGCCCCTGGACCGACATCTACAGCCTCGGCGCCACGCTCTACGCCTGCATGGCCGGCATGCCGCCCCAGGAAGCCAACCAGCGCGAGAAGGACGACCGCATGGCGGAGTCCCTGACGCGCCTGCGCACGAGTTACACCAACGGCCTGGTCGACCTGGTCGAATGGTGCCTGCGCCTGACGCCGTCCGAGCGGCCGCAGAGCGTGTTCCGGCTGCAGAAGGAGCTGCGCGAGCAGACCAACGCGCTGGGCGAGCAGGCCGCGGCCAGCGCGCCCGCCCCGGCCGCGGCCGAGCGCCCGATCGCCAGCCGCTTCCTGACCCTGCTGCGCAAGCGCGACGAACCCGCTGCCGGCGTCCCCGCGCGGGAAATCGGCACAAGCGGCGATTAACCTACATTCAGCCGGCGCGGCCCGCGGGCGCCGCCGGCCGAAAACCGACCCCAACAGCCAAAATGCGATTCTCCGTCTATCAGGAAAGCAGAAAAGGCGGCCGCCGCATCAACCAGGACCGCATGGGGTATTGCTTCACGCGCGATGCCCTGCTGATGGTCCTGGCCGACGGGCTCGGCGGCCACGCGCTCGGCGAAGTCGCCGCGCAGCAGGCCCTGCAGACCCTGGCGCGCCAGTTCCAGGCCCAGGCCCGGCCGTCGATCCGCAATCCGGCCGACTTCCTGCAGGACACCATCATGCTGGCCCACCGCGACATCCATCGCTACGCCGAGGCCAACGGCCTGGCCGACGTGCCGCGCACCACGGTGGTCTGCTGCCTGGTGCAGAACGGCCAGATCCACTGGGCGCACGCCGGCGACTCGCGCCTGTACCTGGTGCGCAAGGGCAACCTGCTGACGCGCACGCGCGACCACTCCAAGATCGAGAACCTGCTGCAGCAGGAGCGCGTGCTGCCGATGCAGGTGGCCAACCACCCCGAGCGCAACAAGCTCTACAACTGCCTGGGCTCGCCCAACCTGCCGCTGATCGACATCGGCGGCCCGCTGCGGCTGGAGCCCGGCGACGTCGCCCTGCTGTGCTCGGACGGCCTGTGGGGCAGCATCGAGGAGCCGCTGCTGGTCGAGAAAGTGACCAACCTGTCGGTGGTGCACGCCATCCCCGACCTGATCGACCAGGCCCTGGAGAACGCCGGCGAAGGCGCGGACAACACCACCGCCATCGCCATGATGTGGGAGCTAGACGCGCACCTGCCCAACGAGGAAGCGGTGGCGACCGAGACCCTGCCGCTCAACACCTTCACCACCTCCATCCTCGAAAACAACGGCGGCGACACCGACCTGCTGTCGGAAGAAGAGATCGAGCGCTCGATCGCCGAGATCCGCGCGGCGATCGACAAGAGCAGCAACTTCATGCGCTGAGCGCGGCGGCCTTGCCGGCCGCCCAGGTAGCCTCCGCGCCGCCCGGCGCGCAAGAACGAGGGGCAAGCGCGGGGAAGCGGAGGAAGCAGAGGAAACGGGGTAAGCGCGGGAATCGAGAAAAACCGGGAAACCGGCACGGTATCGGCGCCCGCGCCGGCGCCGGACGGGCACGCAAGCCCGGCCGGCGGTAAAATCCCGCTCCTGGACCGTTTCCCGAGACAATTCCCCCATGCGACCAAGCGGACGCGCAGCCGATGCGCTGCGCCCTATCACCCTGACCCGTCACTACACCCGCCACGCCGAAGGCGCCGTCCTGAGTGCCTTTGGCGATACCAAGGTGCTGTGCACGGCCAGCGTGCTGGCCAAGGTGCCGCCGCACAAGAAAGGCAGCGGCGAAGGCTGGGTCACGGCCGAATACGGCATGCTGCCGCGCGCCACCCACACCCGTTCGGACCGCGAGGCCGCGCGCGGCAAGCAGACCGGCCGCACGCAGGAAATCCAGCGCCTGATCGGCCGCGCCATGCGCTCGGTGTTCGATCTCGCCGCGCTCGGCGAATACACCATCCACCTCGACTGCGACGTGCTCCAGGCCGACGGCGGCACGCGCACCGCGGCCATCACCGGCGCCTTCGTGGCGGCGCACGACGCCATCTCCGCCATGCTGCGCGACGGCCTGCTCACGGCCAGCCCGATCCGCGACTTCGTCGCCGCCGTGTCGGTCGGCATGGTCGACGGCAAGGCCGTGCTCGACCTCGACTACGCCGAGGACAGCAGTTGCGACACCGACATGAACGTGGTGATGACCGGCAGCGGCGGCTTCGTCGAAGTGCAGGGCACCGCCGAAGGCGCGCCGTTCAGCCGCGCCGACCTCGACGCCATGACCCGCCTGGCCGAACAGGGCATCGCCGAGCTGGTGACGCACCAGCGCCGCGCGCTGGGCCTGGCCTGATGAACCGAACCCAACGGTGAACGCGATGCAACGCCTGGTCCTCGCCTCCAACAATCCCGGCAAGCTCGGCGAGTTCGGCGCGCTGCTCGCGCCGCTGGGCTATGACGTGGTGCCGCAGGGCCAGCTCGGCATTCCCGAGGCCGATGAGCCGTTCGCCACCTTCGTCGAGAACGCGCTCACCAAGGCGCGCCACGCCAGCCGCCTGTCCAACCTGCCCGCGCTGGCCGACGACTCCGGCATCTGCGTGGACGCGCTCGACGGCGCGCCGGGCGTCTACTCGGCGCGCTACGCGCAGCTCGTGGGCAAGCCCCGGTCGGACGCCGCCAACAACGCGCACCTGATCTCGCAGCTGGCCGGCAAGCTCAACCGGCATGCCTACTACTACTGCGTGCTGGTGCTGGTGCGCCATGCCGACGACCCGCGCCCGGTGATCGCCGAAGGCGTGTGGGCCGGCGAGGTGGTCGACGCGCCGCGCGGCAGCGCTGGCTTCGGCTACGACCCGCATTTCCTGCTGCCGCAGCTGGGCAAGACCGCGGCCGAGCTCAGCGCCGAGGAAAAGAACACCATCAGCCACCGCGCGCAGGCGCTCAAGGCGCTGACCGAGCGCCTGCGCGCTTCGGGCAACCACCACGCGCGGTCATGATCCCGATCGTTCCCGCCGCGCAGACCGGCGCGGCCGTCCCCGCCGACACCAAGTCGCTGTGGCTGCAGCCCGGCCAGATCTCGCTGCCCGGCTCGCCGCCGCTGTCGCTCTACGTGCACGTGCCGTGGTGCGTGCGCAAGTGCCCGTACTGCGATTTCAACTCGCACGCGGTGCCCGGCGCCGCCGGCAGCCACGACATCCCCGAAGACGCCTACCTCGACGCGCTGCGCGCCGATCTCGAGCAGTCGCTGCCGCTGGTATGGGGCCGCCCCGTGCATACCGTGTTCATCGGCGGCGGCACGCCGAGCCTGCTGTCGGCCGCCGGCATGGACCGCCTGCTGTCCGACATCCGCGCGCTGCTGCCGCTCGACGCCGACGCCGAGATCACCCTGGAGGCCAACCCCGGCACCTTCGAGGCCGAGCGCTTCGCCAGCTATCGCGCCAGCGGCATCAACCGCCTGTCGATCGGCATCCAGAGCTTCAACGACCGCCACCTCGCCGCGCTCGGGCGCATCCACGGCGGCGAGGAAGCGCGCGCCGCCATCCGCATCGCGCTGGCCAACTTCGACAACGTCAACCTGGACCTGATGTACGCGCTGCCCGGCCAGACCCTGGCCGAATGCGCCGAGGACCTGGAAACCGCGCTGTCGTTCGGCACCACGCACCTGTCGCTGTACCACCTGACGCTCGAGCCCAACACCCTGTTCGCCAAGTTCCCGCCGGCGCTGCCCGACGACGACAGCGCCTACGAGATGCAGGACCTGATCGACGCGCGCACCGCGCAGGCCGGCTACCGGCACTACGAGACATCCGCCTACGCGAAGCCGCACCGCCAGGCGCGCCACAACCTCAACTACTGGCGCTTCGGCGACTACCTCGGCATCGGCGCCGGCGCGCACGGCAAGCTCTCGTTCCCGCACCGCGTGCTGCGCCAGATGCGCCACAAGCATCCGGCCACCTACATGGCGCAGGCAATGGCCGGCAGCGCGGTGCAGGAAAGCCACGACGTCCCCGCCGCAGACCTGCCCTTCGAGTTCATGCTCAACGCGCTGCGCCTGACCGACGGCGTGCCGGCCAGCACCTTCTTCGACCACACCGGCCTGCCGCTGCACACCATCAGCCGCGACCTCGCCGCGGCCGAAAAAAAAGGCCTGCTCGAAGCCGACCTCGCCACCATCAAGCCCACCGAGCTGGGACGGCGCTTCCTCAACGACCTGCAGGAGATGTTCCTGAAGGGCTGAAGCGCGCCGATGGCGGCGCAGGCGCCGCCATGCAATACGGCCACCCGAGGGTGGCCGTATCTTTTCGTCAGGACAGCATCAGTACGGCGTTGCCATGTCGTTGGCCACCTGCGCGCGGGCGCCCACGCGCAGATTGCTCACGTTGCGCTGCGTGACCGTCGCCAGGCGGCCATCGTCGAGCCGCACGTTGACGCGGTAGACCGTCTCGGGGCCGCTCACGCGCTTCTCCACCTGGTTGCCGGCCACGCCGCCCAGCACCGCGCCGCCGATGGTGGCCACCGTGTTGCCGGTGCCGCCGCCGATCTGGTGGCCCAGCAGGCCGCCCGCGACGCCGCCGATCACCGTGCCGAGCAGGCCCGAACTGCCGCCCTGCTGCGTGGCAACCGGCTCGATCGACTCGACGCGGCCATAGAACACCGACCCCGCCGGGGCCTGGTAGGTGGTGGCGCCGGGCTGCTGGTAGCCCGGCTGCTGATACCCCTGCTGCGGATAACCCGGCTGCTGGTAGCCGCCCTGCGGCGGCGGCGCGTTATAACCGCCGCCGTAACCGCCGTTGTAGCCACCGCCATAACCGCCGGGCGCCGCGCATCCGGCCAGGCCAACCACGGCGGCCGCTGCCGCCACGCCCAACAGAGTCTTGCCGTTCATCAGAATTCTCCTCGATTGATCGCAACTGCGTGAAATTGCCGGAGAGCGAGCGGACCGGAACCACGACCACGCCGCGCCGCATGTGCGCTCTCACGCATGATAGGAGCCGAACGCCCCGACCAAGGTTCCATCTTGCCAGACTCGCGCGTGACAAACCCGTGCCCCGCTCCATGCCCTTGCTATAATGCGCGCTCTTTCCTTCCCGGAAGCGTGGCCGAGTGGTTTAAGGCAGCAGTCTTGAAAACTGCCGATGGGGTGACCCATCCGTGAGTTCGAATCTCACCGCTTCCGCCAGCTCCCTCTCGAATCCGCCGGCACGAAAATCCGCCTTCCGCCGTCCGCGCGGGAAAACCGCACGCATTTCGCGTATTCCCGTACCGGCCGTACTCCGGCAATCCACAGTCCCCAAGAACTGCCTAGAATTCGCTTTCGCCGATTTCCCGCGTTCGCGTATTGCCGTTGGGCACCTTGTAAAGCGTGAGCGTGGTCTTGCTGTATTGCGTGCCGTTGTATTCGGCGGTTTCATCGAGCGTGAATGGCTCCGACCTGGAAATCCTGCCGGTATCGAGGTCCATGTAGCGGACATCGAAATCGCCGGGCGCGATGCCCGCGAATTCGAAGGATGCGCCGGCCTTGATGAAAGCGAACCGCACGGGCGTCTTGCTGCCCGCGTTCAGCGAGAACACCTTCAGGAACACGTCCGCGTCATTGCGCGTGTTGTCTATCGTCAGCGTCGAGAGGCCGTTGGTTTTCAGGACGGGATAACCGGGCACATAGCCGCTCCGGTTCGGCCACGGATAGCCGTTGGGCGCCGTGGGCCTGCGCGCATAGCGCGGCGCGGGGTCGGGCAGCGCCAGCGGCTGTTCGCGCGCGGCGGCCGGCAAGGCGCGCATCGGCAGCGGCGCGGAGGCCGCGGGCGTCCATGCCGGCGCCGGCGCGGCGCGGTCCGGCGCGCGGGACGAGGTCGAGAACGCGGCGTATATCGCCACGCCGGCAATGATCATGACGACCACCTTCCCGGCGCCGGAACCGCCGCCGGGTGCCGGCGCGGCCTTGGGCTTGGCCGCGCCCTGCGTACTGGCCTGGCGCGGCGCCGGGCCGGGACGCTTCGCGGAAGCGGACGCGGAAGACGACGACGAAGCCGCCGGGGCGGGCCGCGCCTGCGCCCGGGCGTGCAGCGCGGCGGCCTTCTCGGCCTGCTCCTGCGCCAGGATCCAGGCGTCATGCTGCGCGCGCCGCACGGGGTCGATCAGGACCTCGTAGGCCGTGTTGATGATCGTCATGTTCCGGTGCGACTCGGGCGAGCCGTTGTTCCGGTCCGGATGATGCTTCTGGCTCAGCGCCTTGTATGCCGCGCGAATGACCTCCGGTGGTGCTTCACGAGAAATCTTCAGATTATCGTAATGTGTATGCATTCCCGTCGTTGCCCCAAGCAAGTCGGCGCCGATTTTACCCGGGGCGCCGAAACAAGGGAATCTCCCGAAAGGCAGGGCACTGCCCACGCCGGATTTTTGCGGCCGCGGGCCAATGCCGGCCCAATCCCGGACCCATCCCGGCTGCCATTTCCATTTACCTGTATCGGCAAAAACGCGCCATTTTCAAGCGCCGGAGAAACCGGCCGGCGCCGTCCGCGGCCGACCGCATGCGCCGCGGGCGTCCTCACGCCGCTGGCGCCGTCAGCAGCCGGTACGCTTCTTCCTCGGAAATCTTCAGGTGGTAATGGCGCGACAGCATGCGCGCGAACTGGCGCGCCGCCGGCGGCTCGCAATGCCTGAGCTGCTCGCGGTAGGCTTCGAGCTCGAAGCGCAGCCGCCAGCGCGGGCTGAGCAGGTAGAGCACGCCCATCAGGCCGCAGGAGCGCCAGAACTGGCGCACGTGCACCTTCTCGTGCTCGATCAGCGCACGGCTCGCGCCGGGCCGCAGCAGGATCAGCGGGCCGGGCGTGAAGCCGTCGAAACGGCGCGGCACCAGCCAGCGGGTTTCGACCAGCACGCAGGGCGGCGACTTGCAGAAGCGGATGAGGGGGCGGCGCATGCCGGCAAGCGTAGCAGGCCGCGGGACCGCCAGGTAAAAAGCCCCGCCGCGATGGCGGGGCAAGGAGCATGACATCGGTGCTGCCGCGCCAGCCGCGCGGCCCGTGCGCGCTTATTCGCTGGTGATCTTCCCGGCCTCGATCACGGCCTTCCAGCGCTGCAGTTCCTGCCTCTCGAACTGGTCGAACTGCTCGGGCGTGTTGGCGACCACCTCAAAACCGCTTTCGGCCAGCTTCTGGCGCATCTGCGGATCGGCCAGCGCGCTGACCAGCGCGGCGTGCAGCCTGGCCTTGACGTCCTTGGGCAGCCCGCGCGGCGCGGCCACGGCCTGCCACGAGTAGACGTCCACGTCCTTGACGCCGCCTTCGGTCATGGTGGGCACGTTGGGCAGCACCGGCGAGCGCTTGTCGCCGGTCACGGCCAGCGCCTTGAGCTTGCCGCTGCGGATGTGCTGCAGCACCGCGTTGATGTTCTGGAACGACGCATCGACCTGCCCGGCCAGCAGGTCGGAGATCGCCGGCGCGCCGCCCTTGTAGGGCACGTGCAGCCCGTCGGTGCCGGATTTCTGCCAGAACAGCGCGGCGGTCAGGTGGTCGGACGAGCCCGCGCCGGACGTGGCGAACGACACCTTGCCCGGGTTCTTCTTCATGTACGCCACCAGTTCCTGCAGGTTGCCGGCGGGGAAGCCCGGCTTGGTCACGAGCACGTTGGGCGCGCGCACCGCCACCGTCAGCAGGTCGAAATCCTTGGCCGGATCATAGGGCAGGTTCTTCTGCAGGAAGGGATTCACGGCGTAGACGCCGATCGACGCCACCATCAACGTGTAGCCGTCGGCCGGCGCGCGCTTGACCATCGCCGCGCCGATGGCGCCGGTCGCGCCCGGGCGGTTGTCCACCACGAAGGGCTGGCCGAGCTTCTCGTTGAGCGGCGGCGCCAGCATGCGCGCGATGGTGTCGGTGGAGCCGCCGGCCGGGAACGGCACGACCACCGAGACGGCCTTGGTCGGCCAGGTCTGCGCGGCGGCGGCGCTGATGCTGCCGGCGGCCGCCACTGCGGCGACCAGGGCGCCGGCGAGCGCGCACAGCCTGCGCCGCGCGGACGGTTGTTGGAACGGCTTCATGGTGTCTCCTTGGTTCTCGATGCGTGGTGCGGGCATGGCGGACATGCCGGATGTCCGGGGCTTTCGACTTCTGATCGGATACCGCTTGTTTTCTTGTGCTGCCGGCCACGGAAAGGCGCGCTCACCTCACCATGCACGGCGCCTTGTTGTCGAACTTCCAGCCGGGAATCAGGAACTGCATGGCCACGGCATCGTCGCGCGCGCCCAGGCCCATGCGCTTGTAGCGCTCGTGCGCGAGCGCCACCTGCGCCATGTCGAGCTCCACGCCGAGGCCGGGCGCCTTCGGCACGGCGACCTTGCCGTTCTCGATCTTCAACGGCGCGCGGGTCAGGCGCTCGCCGTCCTGCCAGATCCAGTGCGTGTCGATGGCGGTGACGCGCCCCGGCGCGGCGGCGGCCACGTGGGTGAACATGGCCAGCGAGATGTCGAAGTGGTTGTTCGAGTGCGAGCCCCATGTGAGGCCCCACTCCGCGCACATCTGCGCCACGCGCACCGAGCCCTGCATGGTCCAGAAATGCGGGTCGGCCAGCGGGATGTCCACCGACTGCAGGCGCACCGCGTGGCCCATCTGGCGCCAGTCGGTGGCGATCATGTTGGTGGCGGTGGGCAGGCCGGTCGCGGTGCGGAACTCGGCCATGATCTCGCGGCCCGAGTAGCCGTCCTCGGCGCCGCACGGGTCTTCCGCGTAGGCCAGCACGCCGTGCTTGTCGCGGCACAGGCGCACGGCTTCGGCCAGCGACCACGCGCCGTTGGGGTCGAGCGTGATGCGCGCCCTGGGAAAACGCTCGGCCAGCGCGACGATCGCCTCCATCTCCTCGTCGCCGCGCAGCACGCCGCCCTTGAGCTTGAAGTCGTTGAAGCCGTAGCGCTCGAACGCGGCCTCGGCGAGGCGGACCACGCCGGCGGCGTCCATCGCCGCCTCGTTGCGCAGGCGGAACCAGGCGTTGTCGGCATCGGGCTCGCCGCGGTAGCCGAGCGTGGTGCGGTTGCGGTCGCCCACGTAGAACAGGTAGCCCAGCATCTCCACCGCGTCGCGCTGCTGCCCTTCGCCGAGCAGCGCCGCCACCGGCACGCCGAGGTGCTTGCCGAGCAGGTCGAGCAGCGCCGCCTCCAGCGCGGTGACGGCGTGGATGGCAATGCGCAGGTCGAAGGTCTGCAGGCCGCGGCCGCCGGCGTCGCGGCTGGCGAAGGCGCCGCGCACGCGATTGAGCACCGCCTGGTAGTTGCCGACCGGCTGGCCCACCACCAGCTCGCGCGCCTCTTCCAGCGTCTGGCGGATGCCCTCCCCGCCCGGCACCTCGCCCACGCCGGTGTTGCCGGCGCTGTCGGCCAGGATGACGATGTTGCGGGTGAAGAACGGGCCGTGCGCGCCGGACAGGTTCATCAGCATGCTGTCGTGGCCGGCCACCGGGATCACGGTCAGCGCGGTGACGACGGGCGTGCCGGTGGCGGGCGCGCTTGCCGGCGAGGCGTCGCGGGCAGCGGAAACAGGCGTTTGGGTCATGTCGGATTTCGGCGCAAGGTGCGGCGCAATGCGCGCCGGACGGCCAGGCGGCGGCCGGCGCTGCGGGTTGTCTCGGGCTTGGCTGCGCCGGCTGGGGCCGGCTTTCTCATGCTAGCGGCGGTGGCAGGCCGCGGTGCGCGGCGGCAAGTCTCGTCCTGCCAGAAAGCTGTTATCGGTCGTCATATGACTTACGACGCAGTATAATGAGGCCATCGCGACCCGGTCAAGTCCCCGCCCTCACCATGTCAAACCCCATGCTCGCTTCCTCCACCCCGCTGCGGCGCCGCGGCCGCACGCTTGCCGAAGAGGCGGTGAGCAACCTGAGCGAACGGATCCAGCAGGGCGCGCTCAAGCCGGGCGACAAGCTGCCCACCGAGTCGGAGATCATGAGCGCGCTGGGCGTGAGCCGCACCGTGGTGCGCGAAGCGCTGTCGCGCCTGCAGGCCAGCGGCCTGGTCGAGACCCGCCACGGCATCGGCACCTTCGTGCTGGCGCGCCCGGCCGAGAGCGCCTCGCCGTTCCGCATCGACCCCGCCGCCATGATCACCGCGATGGACGTGCTGGCCATGCTGGAATTCCGCGTCAGCCTGGAGGCCGAGGCCGCCAGCCTCGCCGCCACGCGCCGCAGCGACGAACAGCTCGCGGTCATGCGCGGCGCGCTCGACGAGCTCAAGCGCACCGCCACCGACGGCAAGGATTCGGTGGGCGCGGACTTCGAATTCCACCTCGCCATCGCGCGCGCCACCGGCAACCGCTATTTCACCGACATCATGGGCCACCTGGGCACCACGGTGATTCCGCGCAGCCGCCTGCACGTGAGCGCGCAGGAGCGCGCGCAGTACCTCGAGCGCGTCAACATCGAGCACGAGAACATCTACGACGCCATCGAGCGGCGCGACCCCGAAGGCGCCAAGGCGGCGATGCGCATGCACCTGACCAACAGCCGCGAGCGGCTGCGCAAGGCGTCGGCCGCGGTCGAGGGCGGCTGAGCCGCCGCTCCGCCGGCACCATCCGCCGCCCCATCGTCCTATCGCCGTATAGCCCTATCGCCCCGTCTCCCCATGCCCCAGCGGCCGCACGCCCCGTGCTACCGGCCTTCCGCTTGTGGGCAAGGCAGATGTTGTTGTAGGATGTCTTATGATTATGCGCGGCGCACCGCCGCGCCCGGCCCGTCACCCCGCCCGCAGCCCGGGCGCCCATTTGACCGCAGTCGAAGGAACCCCCTCCCATGACCACCACCGCCATCACCGGTGAAATGCTGATCGGCGCCAGCGCCGTGCGCGGCACCGCCGAGATCCTCCATGCCACCAACCCGGCCACCGGCGAGATCCTCGCGCCGGCGTTCCACGGCGGCGATGCGGCCGATGCCGCGCGCGCCTGCGCGCTGGCCGACGCGGCCTTCGACACCTACCGCAACACCTCGCCCGAGACGCGCGCGCAGTTCCTGGAAGCCATCGCCGGCGGCCTGGAAGCGCTGGGCGACACGCTGATCGAGCGTGCCCACGCCGAAAGCGCGCTGCCGCTGGCGCGCCTGCAAGGCGAGCGCGCCCGCACCGCCAACCAGTTGCGCCTGTTCGCAAGCGTGCTGCGCGACGGCCGCTGGCAGGCCGCCACGCTCGACGCCGCGCTGCCCGAGCGCACCCCGCCGCGCCCCGACCTGCGCCTGCAGAAGATCGCCGTGGGTCCGGTCGCGGTGTTCGGCGCCAGCAACTTCCCGCTGGCGTTCTCGGTGGCGGGCGGCGATACCGCGTCGGCGCTGGCGGCCGGCTGCCCGGTGGTGGTCAAGGCGCACCCGGCCCACCCCGGCACCTCCGAGCTGGTCGGCCGCGTGATCCAGCAGGCGGTGGCCGATGCCGGCCTGCCGGAAGGCGTGTTCTCGCTGCTGGCCGGCGGCTTCGCCATCGGCACCGCGCTGGTGGCGCACCCGGCGATCCAGGCGGTCGGCTTCACCGGCTCGCGCAGCGGCGGCCTGGCCCTGGTGCAGGCCGCCAACAGCCGGCCGCAGCCGATCCCGGTCTATGCCGAGATGAGCAGCATCAACCCGGTGTTCCTGCTGCCCGCCGCGCTCAACGCGCGCGCCGCCGACATCGCGCGCAACCTGGTGGAATCGCTGGTGATGGGCGTGGGCCAGTTCTGCACCAACCCCGGCCTGCTGCTGGCGGTGGAAAGCCCGGCGCTCGACGTGTTCCGCCAGGGCACGGTCGCCGCGCTGGCGGAGAAAGCCGCGGGCACCATGCTGACGCCGGGCATCTGCCAGGCTTATGAAAAGGGCGTGGCGCAACTGAGCGAGATCGAAGGCCTGCGCCGCATCGGCAGCGGCCTGGCGGCCAACGGCCCCAACCAGGCCCGCCCGGCGCTGTTCGAGACCACCGCGGCGCAGTTCCTCGCCGACCACCGCATGGAGGCGGAAGTGTTCGGCCCGACCTCGGTGCTGGTGGTCTGCCGCGACCACGCGGAAATGCTGGCCGTGGCGCGCCGCCTCGAAGGCCAGCTCACCGCCACCGTGCAGGCCGACGCCGGCGACCGCGCCGAGGCCGCCAGCCTGCTGACGGTGCTCGAGCGCAAGGTGGGCCGCGTGCTGTTCAACGGCTATCCCACCGGCGTGGAGGTGGCCTACGCGATGGTGCACGGCGGCCCGTTCCCGGCGACGTCGGACACGCGCTCGACCTCGGTGGGCGCTTCCGCCATCGAGCGTTTCCTGCGCCCGGTGTGCTACCAGAACGTGCCGGCCGAGCTGCTGCCGCCGGTGCTGCAGGATGGCAATCCGCTGGGCGCGTGGCGTCTGAAGGATGGGCAGCTCGGGCGCGAATAAGCGCACGCGGCAGGCGTTGCCGTCATGACGAAGGGCCGGGGATTCCGGCCCTTTTTTCGTTCGCGGACGGCATCATCCTGCCCGCTGTTTTCTCCCCTCTCCCGCCTGCGGGAGAGGGGGCGGGGGAGAGGGCCGACGCTGGCGAATGCTGTCGTGCTGGAAAAAACCATCGGCTTCGTTTCTGGCCGCGATGCTGGACAACACCGTTGGCTCCGCTTCTTGTGGCTCCTAGCTAAACCGCCCCTCTCCCCGGCCCTCTCCCCGTGAGGGGAGAGGGAGGACACCTTGCTTGGGCTAGCTCTCGCGGCGTGGGCCCGTTCGCCGGCTTCGTTCAACGCTCCGGTCTTGTTCTCTGCCGGCGCGCCTCACACGGTCGCGCGCTCGGGCGGCGCCTGCGGCGGCCGGATTACGGCTGCGTTGCCGCGCGAGCGCCCCGAACTCAGGTAGTCCGCGATCGATTCCTGCGTGACCTCGCCCAGGTACACGCCATCGGCGTCGAGCACCGGCAGCCAGCTGGTGTTGTGCTGGTACATGCGCGACAACACGATGCGCAGGTGCTCGTCGAACGCGGCGGTGGCCTTGAACGGGCGCATGGCGTCGGCGCACGTGCCCTGCCCGCCGCGCGCGTCGCGGCGCGTGACGTAGCCGAGCGCGCGCCGGGCGGCGTCCACCACCGGCAACTGGCGCACGTCGGCTTCGTCCATCAGGCCGAAGGCCTGCGCCAGCGGCATGTCGGGCGCGCAGCTTTGCGCCAGCGTGGCGGCGTCGCCGGCGCGCACCAGCAGCAGGCGCTTGAGCGTGTTGTCGTGGCCGACGAAGGCCTGCACGAAGTCGTCGGCGGGATGCGCGAGCAGCGCGTCGGGATGGTCGAACTGCACCAGCCTGCCGCGCCGGAACACCGCCACGCGGTCGCCGAGCTTGATGGCTTCGTCGATGTCGTGCGAGACCATGATGACGGTCTTGCCGAGCTGGCGCTGCATCAGCAGGAACTCGTTCTGGATGCTCTCGCGGTTGATCGGGTCGACCGCGCCGAACGGCTCGTCCATCAGCAGCACCGGCGCGTCGGCGGCCAGCGCGCGGATCACGCCGATGCGCTGCTGCTGCCCGCCCGAGAGCTCGCGCGGGTAGCGCGACAGCATCTTGCCGGGGTCGAGCTGCACCATCGACATCAGCTCGCGCGCGCGCTCGCGGCAGTGCTTCTTGTCCCAGCCCAGCAGGCGCGGCACCACCATGATGTTCTGCTCGATGGTCATGTTGGGGAACAGGCCGATCTGCTGGATCACGTAGCCGATCTTGCGCCGCAGCGTGACCTCGTCCACGCGCGCGGTGTCCTCGCCGTCGATCAGCACGCGCCCGGCGCTGGGCCGGATCAGGCGGTTGATCATCTTGAGCGTGGTGGTCTTGCCGCAGCCCGAAGGCCCCAGGAAGACGCAGATCTCGCCCCTGGGCACCGTCATCGAGACGGCGTCGACGGCGCGCACTTCGGCGCCGTCCTTCTGGCGGAAGGTCTTGGTGAGTTGGTCGAGTTCGATCATGTCAGCGGATTCCTTTCGGCGTCAGCGCGCGCTGCAGCCACTGCAGGCAGGCATCGGCCACGATGGCGAGCACGCTGACCAGCACGGCGCCCACCGCCAGCTTGCTCATGTTGCTCTGGCTGATCGCCTGCAGGATCAGCACCCCGAGGCCGCCCGCGCCGATGATGGCGGCGATGGTGGCCACGCCGATGTTCATCACCACGGCGGTGCGCACGCCGCCGAGGATCACCGGCACGGCCAGCGGCAGGTCCACCAGCCGCATGCGCTGCCAGGTGGTCATGCCGATGCCGCGCCCGGCTTCCTGGATGCCGTCGTCCACGCTGGCCAGCGCCACGCAGGTGTTGCGCATGATCGGCAGCAGCGAATACAGGAACACCGCCGTCACCGCCGGCACGTAGCCGAGCGCGTGGCCGAAGCGCGCGAACATCGGGATCATCAGGCCGAACAGCGCGATCGACGGCAGCGTCAGCACGATGGTGGCCAGCGTCAGCAGCGGCGTGGCGAGAAAGCGGAAGCGCGCGCACAGGATGCCCAGCGGCACGCCGGCGACGATCGCCAGCCCCACCGCCGAGCCCACCAGCGCGAGATGCTGGCCGGTCAGCCGCAGCAGCGTGGGCCAGGCGTGCTGCAGGTAGGTCGTCAGGTCCATGCGGCCGCCCTCAGATCAGGCCGTGGCCGCGCAGGAAATCCTGCGCCACCTTGTCGACCGGCTGCTGGCCGATGTCGACCTGGTAGTTCATCGCGGTCATGGCCGCGTTGTCGAGCGCGGCCGCGAGCGCGTTGAGCAGCGCCGCCAGTTCCGGGTGGTGCGCCAGCGTCGCCTGGCGCACCACCGGCACCGCGTTGTACGCGGGAAAGAAATGCAGGTCGTCCTCGAGCAGCACGAGGTCGAAGCCCTTGACGCGGCCGTCGGTAGTGTAGACCAGGCCCAGCTCGACCTGGTCGTTCTTCAGCGCGGTATAGACCAGGCCCGGATCGAGCTGGATCACGTCGCGGCGCGCGAACGGCAACTGGTAGAGCGCCTTGAGCGGCTCCAGGCCATCGGGCCGCGCGGCGAACTCCATGTCGACCGCGAACGGATGCGCGCTGCCCTCGCCGGCCGCGCGCATCTTCCCGGCGAACGCGGACAGCGTGGTCACGCCCGCGGCCTCGGCGCGCTTGCGCGGCATCGCCAGCGCGTAGGTGTTGTTGATGCCGGAGGCGTCGAGCCAGACCAGCCCGCGCGCGGCGTCGAGCGCCTTGACGCGCTCGTAGCTCTCCTGCGCGCCGAGCTTTTCCTCGACCTTGTTGAAGACGATCAGCGCGGTGCCGGTGTAGTCCCACACCACGTCGAGCTGCGCGCTTTCCTGGGCCTGGCGCATCAGCGTGCTGCCCAGGCCGGAAGTCAGCTCGGTGTCGAGCCCCTTGGCCTTGAGGTATTGCGCCGTCATCGACGACAGGATCAGCTGCTCGGTGAAGTTCTTGCCGCCCACGCGGATGGTGTCGGCATGCGCCGGCACGCCCAGCGCGGCGGCGGCGCAGGCGGCCAGCACCGCCAGCGAGACGGCGGGGCGCGCCAGTGTACGCGCCAACAGACGCGCCGCGGCCGGCGCCAGCGCGGCGGCCAGTTTCGCCAGTCCGTTCTTGATCGGTTGCATCGGATTCTCCTTGTGGTGCGCGGCGTGGTGCGCGGTGCTCAGCGGACCAGCCCGCGGCTGCGCAGGTAGCAATGGCCGGCGGCGGCGAACAGGCCGTCGAGCGCCAGCGCCAGCAGCGCGGTGGCGGCCGCGCCGAGCAGCAGCAGCGGCTGGTTGTTGAGGTAGATGCCGGGGAAGATCAGCTCGCCCAGGCTGTTGGCGCCGATCAGGAACGACAGCGGCACGGTGCCGACGTTGATGACGAGGCTGATGCGCACGCCGGCCAGGATCACCGGCAGCGCATTGGGCAGCTCCACGCGCAGCAGGCGCTGGCGCGCCGTCATGCCGAGCCCGCGCGCGGCCTCGGTCAGCGCCGGCGACACGCCGAGCAGGCCTTCGCAGGTATTGCGCACGATCGGCAGCAGCGAGGCCAGCCACAGCGCCAGGATGGCGGGCCGCTCGCCGATGCCGAGCACGGCCAGCGCCAGCGCCAGCACCGCCAGCGAGGGCACGGTGTTGCCGACGTTGAAGACCTGCATCAGGCGGCCGGCCCAGCGGCGCATGCAGGGCCGGCTCAGGGCGATGCCGGCCGGGATGCCGGTGGCCAGCGCCAGCGCCATCGACCACGCCACCAGGCGCAGGTGGTCGGCCACGTCGTACCACAGGCGCTCCCGGTATTGCCGGATGACGTCGACGCCGATCCACGCGGCCAGTCCGGCCAGCGCGGCAAGCGCGAGACATCCCCAGGCGAGCGCCCGCACGGATTGCTTGGACATATTCCCCTCTCCCCGCGCCGCATGCGGGCACGAGGCGCCACATCCGGACCAGCGGACGATAAACGGGCGCGGGCGGTGCAAACGGGGGCCGCCGGCCCTGACTGGATTGTCTTGCCCGCCATGACCGGCAGATGAGCCGGTGGACGGGCGCCGGGCTCCACGCCGCGAGGCGGGGAAACCCATTTGACGGAACCCCGGGCGATGAAGCCGGGGTCCCTGGAGCGGCGCAGCCCGCCGCGAGGACGCGGAACAGGGTGGCCAGTGGCAGCGCAGAGTTGATGGTTTTCCGACGCGCCGCCGGATCAATCGGCCGATGCGGCGCAGGCAGCGATCAGGACACAAGAGGCAGGCCGGGCAGCTTGCCGGGCCATGACCAACGTTTGTGCCTCACGCGCGATTACGCAGCATCGGATGACAACGAGAGCGCTATTATACGCATTTACGCTCATCCTGTCACCTTCCGGCATTTCCCGCCGTGCCCGCGGGCCATTGTCGGTGTTTGTCCTACAGCGCCGGGGGCCGCCGCGTTGTTGCAAAAACCGACATCGAACGGCCCCGCACCGTATCACTATCAGAACAATCTGTTGCCCGCCCGCCCTCTACCGCTTTCGGGCCAAACCCTTAAATTGGGAGGGTAGCCAACGGGGACCGCGCGCCATTGCCGCCGCCCCCGCCCCCACAGGAGATCGAACATGGAACAACGCACCATCCCGACCATTCCGGCCACCGCCACGGAAACCGTGCAGCAATCGCGCGCGATCGACCGCGTGGTGCGCGGCATCGCCACCTCGGACGGCGCCGGCGTCAAGCTGACCCGCGTGCTGACGCAGAACCTGCAGCGCCGCCTCGACCCGTTCCTGATGCTGGACGCCTTCGGCACCGACAGCCGCGACGACTACATCGGCGGCTTCCCCGACCACCCGCACCGCGGCTTCGAGACCATCACCTACATGCTGGCCGGACGCATGCGCCACCGCGACAGCGCCGGCAACGAAGGCCTGCTGGAAAACGGCGGCGCCCAGTGGATGGTGGCCGGCGCCGGCGTGGTGCACTCGGAGATGCCCGAGCAGGAAGACGGCCGCATGGAAGGCTTCCAGCTCTGGCTGAACCTGCCGGCCGCCGACAAGATGACCGCGCCGTGGTACCGCGACCTGCCCGCCGCCGCCGTGCCCACGGTGGCGCTGCCGGGCGGCGCCACCGTGCGCGTGCTGGCGGGCGCCTCGCACGGCGTGGCCGGCGCGGTCGCGCGCCCGGTGACGGAGCCGCTCTACCTCGACGTGTCGCTGCCGGCCGGCCAGCGCTTCTCGCAGGCGCTGCCCGCGGGCCATAACGCCTTCCTGTACACCTACCGCGGCGAGATCGCGGTGGGCAGCGGCGACAACGCGGCCACGCTCGAAGCGCAGCGCATGGGCGTGCTCGACAACGCCGCCGGCGCCGACGGCGTGACGGTGACGGCGACCACCGATGCGCGCTTCCTGCTGATCGCGGGCAAGCCGCTGGGCGAGCCGATCGTGCAATATGGGCCGTTCGTGATGAACAGCCAGGAGGATATCTACCAGACCCTGGCGGATTTCCGCGAAGGCCGCTTCAACCGGATCGCGGCGAACAACGGCGCCTGAAGCGCCGCGCCCAGGCGGGAAGGCAACGCGCCCTTCCCGCGACAGCCCCGGGAGCACCCTGCTCCCGGGGCTTTTTTTCGCCTTGCCGCCCGCCTGCGCCGCCCGTCCTTGCCAGCGCCCGCGCCGGCTGCGCGGCGGCGCGGGCGCCACGCCCCGGCATGCGACTTGCAACCTGCCTGCAACCGTTGCGGGGCCGCCGAAACAGCCCGGAACAGGCTGTCCGGCCCCCGCGCACTTATATAATCCTCGCTTAATAAACGGCATCACCATCCCGTGATGGTCCCGGCGATGCGATGCGGCGATCCTGCCCGTCGCGCCGCAGGAGGTGCCGCCTGCGAAGAACGTCGACCAACGTTGCTGCCATAACAATTCGAGCCGCCTCAGTGACCCTAAGCACCCCTCCCCGGCTGGCGCTTGCGCATATCAGCAAGCGCTACCCCGGCGTAACCGCCAACGACGACGTCTCGCTCGTCGTGGCTCCCGGCGAGATCCACGCCGTCCTCGGCGAGAACGGCGCCGGCAAGTCCACCCTGATGAAGATCATCTTCGGCGCGGTCAAGCCCGACGCCGGCGAGATGCACTTCAACGGTGCGCCCGCCGCCATCCACAATCCGCACGATGCCCGCAACCTGGGCATCGCGATGGTGTTCCAGCATTTCTCGCTGTTCGACACGCTGACCGTCACCGAGAACATCGCGCTGGGCCTGCCGCGCGGCAAGGGCAAGGACAACGCCAGCATGAAGCAGCTGGCCGAGCGCATCCGCGAGACCGCGCAGCGCTACGGCCTGCCGCTCGAGCCCAACCGCCACGTGCACACGCTGTCGGTGGGCGAGCGCCAGCGCGTGGAGATCGTGCGCGCGCTGCTGGCCAGGCCGCAACTGCTGATCCTCGACGAGCCCACCTCGGTGCTCACGCCGCAGGCCGTGCAGACGCTGTTCGTCACGCTGCGCCAGCTTGCCGCCGAAGGCACCAGCATCCTGTACATCAGCCACAAGCTCGACGAGATCCGCGAGCTCTGCCACAGCGCCACGGTGATGCGCATGGGCCGCGTCACCGGCGTGTGCGATCCGCGCCAGGAGAGCGCGGCCTCGCTGTCGCGCCTGATGATCGGCGGCGAGCCGCCGCGCGAGGCGCGCGTGCAGACCGAGCCGGGCGCCTGCCGCCTGGCGGTGCGCGCGCTCTCGCTGCCGCGCGCGCATGCCTTCGCCACCGAGCTGTCGGACATCGCGATGGACCTGCGCGCGGGCGAGATCGTCGGCATCGCCGGCGTGTCCGGCAACGGCCAGCAGGAACTGCTGGCGGCGCTGTCGGGCGAGGACACGCGCGCCGAGCGCGGCGCGGTGCTGCTCGACGACAAGCCGGTCGGCCGCCTCGACGCGCGCGCGCGCCGCCGCACCGGCCTGGCCTTCGTGCCGGAGGAGCGCCTGGGCCGCGGCGCGGTGCCGGGCATGAGCCTGGCCGCCAACACGCTGCTGTCGCACCAGTCCGCGCCCTACGTGCGGCGCGGCATGATCTCGCCCAAGGCCGCGGCCGGGCTGGCGCAGGCCGTGATCACGCGCTTCCGCGTCAAGGCCAGCGGGCCGCAGGCGCTGGCCAAGAGCCTGTCGGGCGGCAACCTGCAGAAATTCATCGTCGGCCGCGAGATCGAGAGCGGCCCCAAGGTGCTGATCGTGGCCCAGCCCACCTGGGGCGTGGACGTCGGCGCCGCGGCGCAGATCCACAACGAGCTGCTGGCCCTCAAGGCCACCGGCTGCGCGCTGCTGGTGGTGTCCGAGGAACTGGACGAACTGTTCGCCATCTGCGACCGCCTGCACGTGATCGCCAAGGGCCGGCTGTCGCCGTCGATCCCGGCCCGGGACGCCACGCGCGAGCAGGTCGGCCTGTGGATGAGCGGCTTGTGGGAAGGCGGGCCGGGCGGCCAGCAGGAACCGCGGGAGGCAGCGCTCCATGCCTGATTTCCTGCTCCGCTCGCCGCTTTCGCTGGTCCCGCGCGGCCTGCCCTCGCGCCGCATGGCCTATGCCTCGCCGTTCATCGCGCTGGCGCTCACGCTGGTGTTCGGCGCGCTGCTGTTCCTGCTGCTCGGCAAGGACCCGGTGGCCGCGCTCAAGGTCTTCCTGGTCGATCCGCTCAAGGACCGCCGCGCCATCGGCGAGGTGCTGCTCAAGACCGTGCCGCTGGTGCTGTGCGCGCTCGGCCTCTCCGTGTGCTACCGCGCCAACATCTGGAACATCGGCGCCGACGGCCAGCTGATCGTGGGCGGCATCTTCGCCGGCGCCACCGTGCTGTATTTCGACGTGCCGGGGCACGCCGTCAACGGCACCGTGGTGCTGGTGCTGGCGTCGCTCGCGGGCGTGATCGGCGGCATGTTCTGGGCCTCGCTCACCGCCGCGCTCAAGGACAAGTTCAACGCCAACGAGATCCTGGTGTCGCTGATGCTGACCTACATCGCGCAGCAGCTGATGCTGTACGTGGTCAACGGCCCGCTCAAGGACCCCAACGGCATGAACTTCCCGCAGTCCAAGGTGTTCTCCGCCGAGTTCCTGCTGCCCAACCTGATGGCGGGCTCGCGCCTGCACGCCGGCTTCGCGGTGATGCTGGTGCTGGTGGTGGCCATGACGGCCTTCATCTTCCGCAGCTTCGCCGGCTACCGCCTGCAGGTGGGCGGCACCGCGCCGGCGGCGGCGCGCTATGCGGGCTTCTCGGCGCGCCGCTCGCTGTGGAGCGCGCTGATGATCTCGGGCGGCACCGCCGGCCTGGCGGGCGCCTTCGAAGTGACCGGCCCGATCGGCCAGTTGCTGCCGTCGATCTCGCCGGGCTACGGCTTCACCGCCATCATCGTGGCCTTCGTCGGCCGCCTGCATCCGGTGGGCACGGTGTTCGGCGGCATCGTCATGTCCCTGTTCTACATCGGCGGCGAGATGGCGCAGTCGCGCCTGGGCCTGCCCTCGGCCATCGGCTCGGTGTTCCAGGGCATGCTGCTGTTCTTCCTGCTGGCCAGCGACACGCTGATCGACAACCGCCTGCGCTGGCGCGCCAAGGCCGCCTGAGCGAGAACCCACGTACATGGAACAATTCGCACCCCTCATCGCCACCGCGATCAACGCCGGCACGCCGCTGCTGCTGGCCGCGCTCGGCCTGCTCATCAACGAGCGCGCCGGCGTGCTCAACCTCGGCGCCGAAGGCATGATGCTGGTGGCGGCCGCGTTCGGCTTCATGGCCGGCTACCAGACCCAGTCGCCGATGATCGGCTTCGCCGCCGGCGCGCTGGCCGGCATGGTGATGGCCACGCTGTTCTCGTGGCTGGCGCTGGTGCTGGCCACCAACCAGGTCGCCACCGGCCTGGCGCTGTCGATCTTCGGCACCGGGCTGTCGGCCTTCATGGGCCAGCGCTTCGTCGGCTTCGCCATGCCCTCGCAAGCCAGGTCGGTTCCCGGGCTGGCCGACATCCCGTTCTTCGGGCCGGCCTTCTTCCAGCAGCACTGGATGGTGTATTTCAGCCTGCTGCTGTGCGCGGCCATCGCGTGGTTCCTGTTCCGCACGCGCGCCGGACTGACGTTGCGCGCCATCGGCGAGTCGCCCGAGTCGGCCCACGCGCTGGGCTATCCGGTGCGCCTGATCCGCTTCGGCGCGCTGCTGTTCGGCGGCGCCTGCTGCGGGCTGGCCGGCGCCTACCTGTCGCTGGTGTACACGCCGATGTGGGTGGAGAACCTGGTGGCCGGGCGCGGCTGGATCGCACTGGCGCTGACCACCTTCGCCACCTGGCGCCCGGGCCGCGTGCTGGCCGGCGCGTGGCTGTTCGGCGGCGTCACCATCCTACAGTTCTACCTGCAGGGCATCGGCGTGGCGGTGCCGTCGCAGATCCTGTCGATGCTGCCCTACGCGGCCACCATCGTGGTGCTGGCGCTGATCTCGCGCAACCCGGCGTGGATCCGCCTGAACATGCCGGCGTCGCTCGGCAAGCCGTTCCGCCCCGGTGCCGCCTGAGCCCCTTCCCGCCATGTTTTTCCCGGTGACGGCGCGCGCGGGGAAGCGCCGCCGCACCGGTGTTTCGCGTTCGAGAACCACAGTTGAGCCAACGTCGCACCCTTAGTCATAACAATCACTAGCCAGGTCATTTCAAGGAGAAACCATGATCGTCACGCGCAGGAAAACCCTGGCGGCATTCGCCGCCACCGCCGTGCTGGCCCTCGCCGGCTGCGGCCAGAAGGAAGCCGAGAAGCCCGCCGAAAGCGCCGCACCCGCCTCGGCCCCGGTGGCCGAGCAGAAGGCCGAACCGCTCAAGGTCGCCTTCGTCTACATCGGACCGGTGGGCGACGCCGGCTGGACCTACGCGCACGACGCCGGCCGCAAGGCCGTGGAAGAAAAGTACGGCGACAAGGTGAAGACCTCGTTCGTCGAGAACGTGCCCGAATCGGCCGCCGACGCCGAGCGCGTGTTCCGCGACCTGGCCGCCCAGGGCAACAAGCTGATCTTCGGCACCACCTTCGGCTACATGGAGTCGATGCTCAAGGTCGCCAAGGAATTCCCCGACGTGAAGTTCGAGCACGCCACCGGCTTCAAGACCGCCGACAACCTGGCGCAGTACGACGTGCGCACCTATGAAGGCGCCTACCTCGCCGGCGTGGTGGCCGGCAAGATGAGCAAGAGCGGCAAGATGGGCGTGGTCGCGTCGGTGCCCATCCCCGAGGTGATCCGCAACATCGACTCGTTCACGCTGGGCGCGCGCAGCGTCAACCCCAAGGCCACGGTCAAGGTGGTGTGGGTGAACAAGTGGTTCGACCCGGGCAAGGAACGCGAAGCCGCCACCACCCTGATCGGCCAGGGCGTGGACATGCTGATGCAGAACACCGACTCCGCCGCCGTGGTGCAGACCGCCCAGGAAAAGGGCGTGTACGCGTTCGGCTGGGACAGCGACATGAGCAAGTTCGGCGAGAAGGCCCACCTGGCCGCCTCGGCGATCTCGTGGGGCGTCTACTACAACAAGGTGGTCGGCGACGTGCTGGCCAACCAGTGGAAGAACGGCACCACGTGGTGGGGCATCAAGGAAGGCATGATCGACCTCAAGGCCTTCAACGCGGTGGTGCCGGATGACGTCAAGGCGCTGGTGGACGAGCGCAAGAAGGGCATCGCCGACGGCTCGGCGCCGATCTGGAAGGGTCCGCTCAAGGACAACACCGGCAAGGAACAGTTGGCCAAGGATCAGGTCGCCGACGACGGCTTCCTGCATGGGATCAAGTTCTACGTGGAGGGTGTGGAGGGGAAGATTCCGGGGTGATGGTTGGAGGTAGTGGGGAGCGGTGGATGGGGTTTTGGCGTCTGCCGCTTTTTTTGTTGTTGGGGTTTGTTTGGCTTTTGTGCTTCAACGTCAACTGCTTTACGTCAAAGTCAAAGTCAACATCAAAATCAAAGTCAAAGGCTTTCGCTCCCCCGGTGAACTGCACCCCAAAAGTTGGACACCTGTCCAACCTTTTTGGGGTGTTTTTCATGGCGAAGTACGACGAGCA
>NZ_JBYTEL010000034.1:0-33960 GCF_058789195.1 Cupriavidus sp. FW216-B1
AAGAAAGTGACTGGCAGCCCCGCGCAGCGGGGATGTCATACAGCCTTTGGGTTCAAGCACCAAAACCGCCCGAGCCTCAAGGCCCACAAACAGCCCGAACAAGGACCCCATCCAAGTCTCAAGCCAGACCCACAGCAGCTAGAACAAAGCCCCCACCCAAGCCCAAACAAGAAAACTAAGAAACCCCCTTCAAAAACACCCCCCCTCGCTAACAATCCAATCCATAGCCAAATCATGCCCCTGCGCGGCCAGCGCAATCCGGCAGGCCTCAAAACCAACCCCAATCGCCACCGGAGTGACCCCGCCGGCTGCCAGCGCCGCCAGTGTGCGGTCATAAAACCCGCCCCCATATCCAAGCCGGAACTTATCGGCACTGAAACCGACACATGGAATCAGCAGCGCGTCGGGCACCACGGCCGGCGTGCCGTCGGGAATCGGAATGCCGTAGTGGCCTTTGGTCATCGCGGTGCCGGGTTGCCACAGGTGGAAGTCGAGCGGCGCGCCGGGGCGGCTGACTACCGGCAGGGCCGCTTGGCGGCCCGGGTCGGCGGCCAGCCAGCGCGTCACGGTGGCGCGCGCGTCGAACTCGTGCTGGATCGGCCAGTAGAAACCGAGGCGCCGCGCGGCCAGGCGTTCCAGCAGGGTGGCCAGCGCGGCTTCGATGGCGGCATCGGCGTCGGCGCGCGCGGGCAGGGTGGCGCGCAGCGCCAGCAGCCGGCGCCGCAGGGCGCCGCGTGCTTCGCTGGCGGGGGCCTGCGCGGCGGGTTTGTCGGGCGCGCCGGAACGGTTGCGAACCTCGTCGCTGGGCATGGCTGCGTGGGATAATGTTTGCTGTCGACCAAATATCGCACGGTCGGACGCGGGCCCTTCGACAAGAGCGGAGAAGGCGATGCCGTCCGGCCGTCACAACAAGGAAAGCCAAGAATGCCGAAGGGAGTATATCCGCAGCGTGCGGCCAGGGCCGCCCTCGCGGCGATCGCGTGTGCGCTGCTTGCCGCGCCGGTGTTTGCGCAGAAGCGGCCATCGCCGCAGCCGCAGTCACAATCCCCGGCAACCTTCATCCCGGGCAATCCCGACGACGCTTTCGTGGCGCTGCGCGACGCCGCGCGCAAGAACGACGTGGTCCGCACCGATGCCATCTCGGCCACGCTGGTGGACTACCCGATCTCGTCGTACGTGGAATATTTCCGCATCAAGCCGCAGATGTTCGACGCCAGCGGCCTGGCCCGCATCGACGCGCCGGACGACCAGGTGCGCGCGTTCCTGCAGCGCTACAAGGGCGAGGCCATTGCCGACCGCATGCGCAACGACTGGCTGCTGGTGCTGGGCAAGAAGCGCGACTGGGCGAACTTCGACGCCGAGTACCCGCAGTTCGTGCTCAAGGACGACACCCAGGTGGAGTGCTATGCGCTGCTGTCGCGCGCGCTCAAGGGCCAGAACGTGGCGGCCGAGGCACGCGCGGCGCTGGCCGATCCGAAGTATTACGGCGAAGGCTGCGTCGACCTGATCGGCTATCTCGCGCAGAGCCGCCAGATCGAGCCGAGCGACGTGGCCTTCCAGGCACGCCAGGCGCTGGAGCAGAACTTCGTCACGCTGGCCGGGCGCATCGCCGCCACCGCGCCCGAGGCGCGCGGCGACAGCAACACGCTGGCCACCGTGGTCAAGATGGCGCGCAACGATCCGTCGCAGGCCGCCGCCTACCTGAACGCCAGCGCCGCCGGCCTGTCGCGCGACGAGCAGGGCGCGGGCTGGGGCGTGATCGGCCAGTTCGCGGCCAAGAAGCTGGCGCCCGAGGCGGCCGGCTACTACCGCCGCCAGATGGACCTGGGTGGCAACCAGTGGCTGTCCGACGAAAGCCAGGAGTGGCGCGTGCGCGCCGCGCTGCGCCAGGGCGACTGGAAGCAGGTGCGCATGGCGGTCGAGGCCATGCGCCCCGAGCTGCGCGCCAAGGACCCGGCCTGGACCTACTGGTACGGCCGCGCGCTCAAGGCCGACAACCGCGCCGCCGAGGCGCAGCAGCAGTTCCAGGCCATCGCCGGCCAGTTCAACTTCTACGGCCAGCTCGCCAATGAAGAGCTGGGCAACCGCACCGTGCTGCCCGCGC
This sequence comes from Cupriavidus sp. FW216-B1, assembly GCF_058789195.1. NCBI lineage: Bacteria > Pseudomonadati > Pseudomonadota > Betaproteobacteria > Burkholderiales > Burkholderiaceae > Cupriavidus > Cupriavidus sp. FW216-B1. Next base: position 2,105 of record NZ_JBYTEL010000034.1, read on the forward strand.
GTACCCAGGTCAGCGACGCCGAGGTCAACGCCATGCGCGCGCGCCCGGGTTTCCTGCGCGCGCAGAAGCTCTACGACCTCAACCTGCGCTTCGAGGGCAACCGCGAGTGGAACTGGGAGTTGCGCGGCATGACCGACCGCCAGTTGCTGGCCGCGGCCGACTACGCGCGCCGCATCGAGCTGCTGGACCGCGCCGTCAACACCGCCGACCGCACCCAGGCCGAGCACGATTTCTCGCTGCGCTTCCTGATGCCCTACCGCGACATCATGCAGCGCGCCACCGACGACGTCGGCCTCGACATGGCGTGGGCCTACGGCCTGGTGCGCCAGGAATCGCGCTTCATCATGAACGCGCGCTCGTCGGCCGGCGCGCACGGCCTGATGCAGGTGATGCCGGCCACCGCCAAGTGGGTCGCGCGCAAGATCGGCATGACGGATTTCTCGCCGTCGATGATGGGCGATCCCAACGTCAACATCATGCTCGGCACCAACTACATGAGCATGGTGTTCACCGACCTGGACAGCTCGTGGACGCTGGCCTCGGCCGCCTACAACGCCGGCCCGGGGCGCCCCAAGAGCTGGCGCACCAGCCTGCCGCGCCAGGTCGAGGGCGCGGTCTTTGCCGAGACCATCCCGTTCGCGGAGACCCGCAGCTACGTCAAGAACGTGCTGTCGAACGCTACGTACTATGCTGCATTGATGAGCGGCAGGCCGCAGTCGCTCAAGGATCGCCTGGGCACGGTGTCGCCGTCGCAGATCACCACCACCGCCTTGCCCTGAGCCGGCGCGCGGTCTGCCGGCGAGTGCGGCCGCCGGCGCATGCCCCATCCGGGGCGCGCGCCGGCCGGGCCTTGCCACGGAGGAATCCATGCAGACCAGCAACGTTCTAGTGATCGGCGCCGCCGGTTTCGTCGGCAGCCACCTGGTGGCCCGCCTGGCGGGCGTGGCCACCGCCTCGGCCACGCCGCTCGAGCCGGGCAGCGTGACCGAGCCGCCCATCGACCCCGAGCGCATCGTCGCCGCCGCGCGCGATGCCGAGCACGCCCAGCACCTGCTGCTGCTGCCGCGCGTGGAAGTCGTCGAGCTCGACGTGCGCAACGAGGCGGCGCTCGACGCCGCGGTCGGCTCGCTGGGCACCGAGGGCATCGTGGTCAACCTCGCCGGCATCCTGCACGGCGAGCGCGCCGAGCCCTACGGCGCCGCCTTCGCCGCGGCGCACGTGGAGCTGCCGCGGCGCCTGGTGGCGGCCTGCCGCGGCACCGGCGTGCGCAGGCTGTTGCACATGAGCGCGCTGGGCGCCGACAGCGCCGGCCCGTCGATGTACCTGCGCAGCAAGGGCGACGGCGAGCGCGTGGTGCGCGAAAGCGGGCTGGACTGGACCATCTTCCGCCCGTCCGTGATCTTCGGGCCCGACGATCACTTCCTCAACCTGTTCGCCCACATGCAGCAGATCGCGCCGGTGGTGCCGCTGGCGTGCGCGCAGGCGCGCTTCCAACCGGTCTACGTGCAGGACGTGGCGCAGGCCTTCGTCAACGCGATGGCCACGCCGGCCACCGTCGGCTACGCCTACGACCTGGCCGGGCCGCAGGTCTACACGCTCGAGGCGCTGGTGCGCTATGCCGGGCGCGCCAGCGGCCACCCGCGCCCGGTCCTGCACCTGCCCGACGCGCTCGCGCGCCTGCAGGCGGCCGTGCTGGAGCACATGCCGGGCACGCCGGTGATGACGCGCGACAACCTCGACTCCATGCGGCTCGACAACGTCATGGCCGGCCCGCTCGCGCCGGAACTGGGCCTGCGCCAGCCGGTCAGCCTGGAAGCGGTGATGACCGACGTGCTGGCCGGGCGCGGCCACGAGAGCCAGATGCAGACCCTGCGGCGCAGCGTGTATCGCTGAAGCTGCCGGCGCGGATGGTGCGGGCAGGCGGGCCGGGCGTGGGCCGCCCGTGACGCGCCAGTGATCGGCTTGTGACCCGCTTGTGACCCGCGCTCACATCGCTGCGAGCGCAATTCGCTTGGATCGGCCAGGCGCGGCTGGCTACAATGCCTTGTTCCGCCGGTGTGTTTTCCCGGCCGCTCCCTTTCCCAGTTCCAGCAAGGATTCCGCGATGAAGCTCGTCATCGGCAACAAGAACTATTCGTCCTGGTCGCTGCGCCCGTGGCTGCTGATGCGGCAGGCCGGCATCGCCTTCGAGGAGATCAAGGTGCGCCTGTCCACGCCGGACTTCGACGCGGTGGTCGCGCGCCATTCGCCGGCCGGCAAGGTGCCGGTGCTGGTCGATGGCGACCTCGCCGTGTGGGACACGCTGTCGATCGCCGAATACCTGGCCGAGCGCTTTCCCGAGAAGCAGCTGTGGCCGGCCGAGCGCGACGCGCGCGCGCTGGCGCGCTCGGTCTGCGCGGAGATGCATGCGGGCTTCGGCAACCTGCGCAGCCAGATGCCGATGAACGCCACCGCGATGCTGCCCGGCCTGGGCTGGAACGCCGCCGTGCAGCGCGACGTGGACCGCATCGCCGCGATCTGGACCGACCTGCGCGCGCGCTTCGGCGCCGGCGGCCCGTTCCTGTTCGGCGCCTTCACCATCGCCGACGCGTACTTCGCGCCGGTGGTCAGCCGCTTCGCCACCTACGGCACGCACCTGCCCGACGAAGCCAAGCGCTACGCCGACTTCATTCTGGCGCTGCCGGCCATGCAGGCGTGGATCGCCGATGCGCGCGAGGAGCGCGACTTCATCGTGGCGGACGAGCCGTACCGGCTCGCGCCGGACCGCGCCGACGCCATCATCATCAATCACTGAGGGCCGTTCATGCAGGTGTATGCCGTCGGCGGCGCCATTCGCGACGCCCTGCTGGGCAAGCCCAGCCAGGACCGCGACTACGTGGTGGTGGGCGCGACCCCGGCCGAGATGGAAGCCGCCGGCTACAAGCCGGTCGGCAAGGATTTCCCGGTGTTCCTCCATCCACGGACCAGGGAGGAGTACGCGCTGGCCCGCACCGAGCGCAAGACCGCGGCCGGCTACAAGGGCTTCGCGTTCTACTGCGCGCCCGACGTCACGCTCGAGGACGACCTCGTGCGGCGCGACCTCACCATCAACGCGATGGCGCGCGCGGTCGATGCCGGCGGCGAGCTTGCCGGCCCGGTGATCGATCCCTACGGCGGCCGGCGCGACCTCGCCGCGCGCCAGTTCCGCCACGTCTCCGAGGCATTCGCCGAAGACCCGGTGCGCATCCTGCGCGTGGCCCGCTTCGCCGCGCGCTTCCACGACTTCACCGTGGCGCCGGACACGCTCGCGCTGATGCGCGGCATGGTCGATGCCGGCGAGGTCGACGCGCTGGTGGCCGAGCGCGTCTGGCAGGAAATCGCGCGCGGCCTGATGGAGGCCCGGCCCTCGCGCATGTTCGAGGTGCTGCGCGACTGCGGCGCGCTGGCGCGCCTGCTGCCCGAGCTGGACCGGCTGTGGGGCGTGCCCCAGCGCGCCGACTACCACCCCGAGGTGGATACCGGCGTGCACGTGATGATGGTGGTCGATACCGCCGCCGGCATGGACGCGCCGCTGCCGGTGCGCTTCGCCGCGCTGGTGCACGACCTCGGCAAGGGCACCACGCCGGCCGACGTGCTGCCGCGCCACATCGGCCACGAGCAGCGCAGCGTGGCGCTGCTCGAAGACGTCTGCAAGCGCCTGCGCGTGCCCACCGAATGCCGCGACCTCGCGGTGGCGGTGGCGCGCGAGCACGGCAACATCCACCGCAGCGACGCCTTCGGCGCGGCCGCGCTGACGCGCCTGCTGGAGCGCTGCGACGCACTGCGCAAGCCCGCGCGCTTCGCCGGCATCCTGCAGGCCTGCGAAGCCGACGCGCGCGGCCGGCTCGGCTTCGAGCAGCGCAGCTATCCGCAGGCGGCGCGGCTGATGGCGGCGCTGGCCGCGGCGGCGGCGGTGGATGCCGGCGCGGTGGCGCGGGAATGCGCCGGCAATGCCAGCCTCATCAAGGACCGCGTGCATGTGGCGCGGGTGGCGGCGGTGGAGGCGGCGCTGGGGGGGAAAGCGTCAGTATGAATGAGCGGAAATCTGATTAGATTCGGTATCAGAAATCGTATCTGATACGATATTTTCAGCTTAAGTCGAATCGATTTCGGTCGAGTTGATTGGAATTCGTGCTATTTTTAAAGCATGGTTGAAAATCCAAGGAAGTATCCAATCAAGCGCCTGCAGCTTGAGTTGCCCCGCGGCGCCCCTTTCGATCTGCAGGCCCTCCAGCGTCTCGACGTGTCCGCGCAGCTTGCCGCGCACTACGTGTCGAGCGGCTGGCTCCTGCGGCTGGCCCAGGGCGTCTACGCATTTCCCAACGATGCATTCGGCGTCTATGGCGCGCTTGGATTCCTCCGGCAGCGGGTGGCCGGGCTGCACGTCGGCGGCAAGAGCGCGCTGGCGCTGCAAGGCGTGCGGCACAATCTCGGCACGCGCGAAACGCTGACCCTGTGGGGCGATGCGCGCTTCGAGATACCGGACTGGTTCGCGTCGAGATTCCCGGCGCGCTATCGCCATGCGCGCCTGTTCGACTGGGCTGGAGAGAGCCTGGCCGGCAAGACGCTGGCCACGCCGCCGGGCCTGCCGGACGGCCTGCCGGTCTCCGTGCCCGAGCGCGCCATCCTCGAACTGCTCTACGACGTCGGGGTTCACCAGGGACTGGAGGAGGCGCGCAACCTCTTCGAAGGGCTGCGCAGCCCGCGCAAGGAACTCATGGGCCAGTTGCTGGCCTGTTGCACCAGCGTGAAGGCGGTCCGGCTTTTCCTGACCTGGGCCCGAGAGACCGGCGTGGTGGACGTGGATGCGCTGCTGGAGCGGTTCCCGGTCCGCACCGGCAGCAACCGGCGCTGGATGAGCCGGCTGGACGACGGCACGCTGCTGAGCCTCAAGCCGCATGGATAAAGCCTACGCGGACACGGTCCGCTTGCTGCTCGACATCGCTCCCGATGTCTTCCGCAACGAGATATTTGCGCTGAAGGGCGGCACGGCGATCAACCTGTTCGTGCAGGACATGCCGCGGCTGTCCGTCGACATCGACGTGGTCTACGTCCCCAGGGACGCGCAGCGCGACGAGGCGATGCAGGAGATCGAGCGCGAACTGGGCGCCATCGCCGACCGCCTGGCGGCGCGTGGCCTCGGCGTGCGCCGCGTGCGAGGCGGAAAGGAAGATGCCGGCGCCAAGCTGCTCGTCGAGGCCGGCAACAGCCAGGTGAAGGTCGAAGTCAACATCGTCCTGCGCGGCACGGTGCTGCCGGTCGAACGGCGTCCGCTCATGGCGAGGACAGCGGACCGTTTCGGCGTCGAATTCGATCTGCCGGTCCTGGCTCCCGACGAACTCTACGCGGGCAAGCTGGTTGCCGCGATGGACCGCCAGCATCCACGCGACCTGTTCGACGTGTGGCAACTGCTCGGGTCGGGCGGCTTCACAGCGCAGATGGTCGAGTGCGTCGTCGTCTATCTCGCGGGCCATCCGCGCCCGCCGCACGAAATCCTGTTCGGCAATGACAAGGACATCGCCCGCGAGTACGAGCGCGCTTTCGCCGGCATGATGGAAATCGATTGCCCGCTGGAGACCCTGCTGGAAACGCGGAAGACGCTCAGACGAGAGCTGCCGCGCCGCTTCAGCGAGGCGCAACGGCGGTTCCTCGCGGGCCTGGTGCGCGCGCAACCCGACTGGTCCCTGCTGCAGCATGCGCATGTCGCCGAGCTGCCGGCCATACGCTGGAAACTGCTGAACCTCGAGAGATTCCGCCGCGGCAAGCCGGAGGAGGCCGAACGGCAGGCGCGGGCGCTGGAAGCGGGGTTCTTGCAGTGAGGGGAATGACAACCGTCGGGCACCACTAGTGGCTTCGGCGCATCCGTTGGCTTGAGCGGTTTTGCCACGTGCCCACGGTTTGCTCCCCTCTCCCGCTCGCGGGAGACAGGCCGGGGGAGGGCCGGCACCCGCAGAACCGCTACCGCCACCGTCCCCGCCACCGAATCAGATCAGCTTCCCCACCAGCAACGCCACCATCGACAACAGGATCGTCGACGCGAACGGCAGCATGAAGTCGCGCCCGAACAGCCGGAAGCGCACGTCCCCGGGCAGCCGCCCCAGCCCCAGCTTCTGCAGCCACGGCAAGGCCGCCGACAGCACGATGACGGCCAGGAAGATGGTGAAGGTCCAGCGCAGCATGATGGGTGCCTGTGAGGTCGGGGTGCCTGACTATAGCGCCACGGCGTTACAGCGCGTGGCTGCGGTCGGCGCGCGCGAAGCCGGCCAGCGGCAGCGCGTCGTCGAGCCCGCGGGTCAGGGCGATGACCTTGAACAGCTCGCCCATCTCGGCCTCGGACAGCAGTTTCTGCACGGCGTTGGCGGCGGGCAGGAAGCTGTGCGTGTCGTTGGGGTCGAGCGCCATCAGCAGGTCGGTGATGCCGGCGTTCATCAGGAAGCGCGCCTGCGAGGCGAAGCCGGCCACGGTCAGGCCGGTGTCGGCGGCGGCGTGGGCGATGCCGCTGAAGTTGACGTGGGCGGTGATGTCCTGCAGCCCGGGGTAGAGGAACGGATCCGGGTGCGCGTGATGGCGGTAGTGGCACATCAGCGTGCCGCCGGTGCGCTGCGGGTGGTAATACTCGGCGCCCGGGAAGCCGTAGTCGATGAAGAAGGCGGCGCCGCGCGCGAGCATCGCGCCGACCGCGCGCATGAAGCCTTCGGCCTCGGCGTGGGTCTCGGTGACGATGTCGTGGTCGCCGGGGATGGCGTGCAGCGCCTCGGGCAGGTCGCCGGCGGGCAGCGGGCGGTCGGAGAAGGCGAAGGCGTTGCCGCCCTGCGCCGTCTCGGCGCGATCTCCGGCGCCATCCTCTGCATCCGCCCGGACCACGCCGCGCTCGAGCCAGCGGCCGTGGCTGCGGGCGAACAGGCGCACCGGCATGGCATCGAGCACTTCGTTGCCGACGATGACGCCCTCGAAGCGCTCGGGCAGCGTGTCGAGCCACGCCACGCGCGCGGCCAGGTGCGGGGCGCGCTCGGCCAGCGTGGCCTGCTGGCGCGCGCGCAGCTCGCCGGAGAGCTCGACGATGGCATAGCGCGCGGGCAACTGGCCTTCCTGTTCCAGCGCCAGCAGCAGGTCGGCCGCCAGGCGGCCGGTGCCGGCGCCGAATTCGAGCAGTTGCGCCAGGCCGGGACGCGCCAGCAGCGGCGCGAACTGGCGCGCCAGCGTGCGGGCGAAGAACGGGCTCAGTTCGGGGGCGGTGATGAAGTCGCTGCCGTCGCGCGCGTCGCGGCCGAACTTGGCGGCGCCGCCGCTGTAATAGCCGAGGCCGGGCGCGTACAGCGCCAGCGCCATGTAGCGGTCGAAACCGAGCCAGCCGCCGGCTTCGTCGATGGCCTGGGCGATATGTGCGCCGAGCGTGGCAGAGGCGCTCAGCGCGTCCGCGGGGGGAAGGGGTAGACTAGCGCCTTTGTGCATATCGCGATTGTAGCAATGCCCGACTCCACATCTCCTGACTCCGCCTCGCCCGGCAGCGCCTGCGCCGCCGCTTCCGCGGCCGCCGCGCCGGCGCGCGGCGTCGCGCTCGTGACCGGCGCGGCGCGCCGGCTCGGCCGCGTGATCGCGCTGGAACTGGCCGCGCGCGGCTGGGACGTGGCCGTGCACTGCCACCGCTCGCTGGCCGAGGCCGAGGCGCTGGCCGAGCAGATCCGCGCGCGCGGCCGCCGCGCCGCGGTGCTGCAGGCCGACCTTGCCGACGAGGCCGCCACCGGCAAGCTGATCGCCGCCTGCACCGCGGCGCTGGGCGTGCCGGGCTGCCTGGTCAACAACGCCTCGCTGTTCCAGTACGACGTGGCCACCAGCTTCTCCTACGCCTCGCTCGACACGCACATGCGCACCAACGTGGCGGCGCCGCTGCTGCTGTCGCGCGAGCTGCACCGCGCGCTGCCGGAAGGGCAGACCGGCGTGGTGATCAACCTGCTGGACCAGAAGCTGGACAATCTCAACCCGGATTTCCTGTCCTACACGCTGTCCAAGGCGGCGCTGCAGACCGCCACCGTGCAGCTGGCCCAGGCGCTCGCGCCCAAGCTGCGCGTGGTGGGCGTGGCGCCCGGCATCACGATGGTCTCGGCCGACCAGTCCGGCCCCGGCTTCCGGCGCGCGCATTGCATGACGCCGCTGGGCCACTCGTCCACGCCGGAGGACATCGCGCAGGCGGTGGCCTACCTGGCCGAGGCGCGCGCCGTGACCGGCACCACGCTCTACGTCGATGGCGGGCAGCACCTGATGCCGCTCGCGCGCGACGTGATGTTCCTCACCGAATGACGCTTTGACGTACCCGGCGCGCGGCCGCGACCCGGCCCGCGCGCCTTCCCGACCCGTTTTTCCCCCATCATGACCATGCTCGCCGCCCTTACCCACCCCAGCCTGCAAGACTGCCGCCGCATGTTCCTGCGCAACTATGAAGTGCAGATCAACATCGGCGTGCACGAATTCGAGAAAAAGGGCGAGCAGCGCGTGCTGATCAACATCGACCTGTTCGTGCCGCTGGCGCAGAGCACGCCCCAGGAAGACAAGCTGCAGGAAGTGGTGGACTACGACTTCATGCGCAACACCGTGGCCGAGCGCATGGCGCAGGGCCACGTGCACCTGCAGGAAACGCTGTGCGACGACGTGGCGCGCGCCATGCTCCGGCATCCCAAGGTGCGCGCCGTGCGCGTCTCGACCGAGAAGCCGGACGTGTACCCGGACTGCGATTCGGTCGGCGTCGAGGTGTTCCACATCAAGGCGGCCGAGGCGATATAAGGCCATCGGGCGCGCCAGCACGTCGCCCAAACGCCGCCGCAAACTTCGCACAAGCGCCGCGCAAGTGCCGCCCAAGCGCCGCGCAAACGCGGCCAGCGACCGCCCATTGAGCGCACGCGGCGGCACGAAGCCGCGCAACGCCGCCGGCCGCCGTCCGGCGCGGCCGGCGCGCTCACGCTAAAATACCGGGCTGTCCAGCCACGGACCGGACCCGGCGGCACCGCGCGAGTTACCTACAAGTGATGTACGGGTGACTCACAAGCGACGCGCGTGCCGCGCCGCAGGCCGTTCCGCCCCCGCATCCCGATCAGAGCGCCATGACCGCCACCACGCATTCCAAGAACTTCTTCCGCCTGGAAACCTACCTCCAGTCGCAGACGGGCCGCGCCATCGGCGACTTCAAGATGATCGAGGACGGCGACACGGTGCTGGTGTGCCTGTCCGGCGGCAAGGACTCGTACACCATGCTGTCGGTGCTGATGGCGCTGCAGAAGCGCGCGCCGATCGACTTCAAGCTGATCGCGATGAACCTCGACCAGAAGCAGCCCGGCTTTCCCGCCGACGTGCTGCCGGCCTACCTCAAGTCGGTCGGGGTCGAGTACGTGATCGTGGACGCCGACACCTATTCCATCGTCAAGGAGAAGGTGCCCGAGGGCAAGACCACCTGCTCGCTGTGCTCGCGCCTGCGCCGCGGCGTGATCTACCGCACCGCCAAGGAGCTGGGCGCCAACAAGATCGCGCTGGGCCACCACCGCGACGACATCGTCCAGACCTTCTTCCTGAACCTGTTCTTCGGCGGCAAGATGAAGGCCATGCCGCCCAAGCTGGCCACCGACGACGGCCAGCACATCGTGATCCGCCCGCTGGCCTACTGCCCCGAGAAGGACATCGCCGCCTACGCGCGCGCGATGGCCTACCCGATCATCCCGTGCAACCTGTGCGGCTCGCAGGAGAACCTGCAGCGCAAGAAGGTCAAGGAGATGCTGCTGGAGTGGGAGCGCCAGAACCCGGGCCGCATCGACAACATCTTCGCGGCGCTGCGCAGCGTGGTGCCGTCGCACCTGGCCGACACCGAGCTGTTCGACTTCAACGGCCTGGCCACCGGGCTGGCCAAGGTGGACGAGGCCATGCTGTTCGGCCAGACCGCGTTTTCCCAGCAGCCGCTGGTGTTCGCCGGCGGCATGGAAGAGAACAAGCTGGAGTTCGTGCGCTTCGAGAAGTCCGCGCCGGCGGACACGCAGCCGGCCGGCGCGGAGTAAGGGCCGGGCGGCGGGGGACGCCGCGGGCGCCCGGCCGACGCCTGCGACCGTCGCCTGCGATGGCCGCCTTCGGCGGCCGCCCTCAGTTGTCCGCCCGGGCCGGCAGGGCACCGGCGGTCTTGCCGGACTGGCCTTCGCGCATCAGCGCGTTGGCGTCGTCGATCCATTTCTGGAAGCGCTCGGCCGCGTGGTGCTTCTGCTCGGGCGTGGTCAGGTTGGCGATGGTGGCCGTCAGCACCAGCCCGGCCTCGTTGTTGGCGTCGTAGCGCGCGTCGCGCTCGCGCGTCGGCGGGTTCTGCCAGTGGTCGCCGTAGCGCTTGAGCATGTCCACCACCTGGGCGCGGGGCGGATGGGTGGCCTGCACCTGCCGCGCCAGCGCCAGCCATTCCTGCTGGCGCTTGACGCGCTCGTCGTAGCGCGCCTCGGCGCCCTGCACCACCGGCCCGATCGCGCGGCGGATGGCGTCTTCCTGCTCGTCGGAGAAGCGCCCGTAGACCAGGCGGGCATAGTCCATCACCTTGTCGAAGCGGGCCTCGGCGCGCGCGGACGGGTCGGGGCGCAGGTATTCCTTGCGGTACTTGGCGTTGGCGTCGCTGAATTTCTTCTCCATGCGGGCGATCTGCTCGGGCGCGAGCGTCAGCAGCAGGTCGGCCACGTCCGGCGCGGAGCGGTCGAACGCCACCCGCGCCAGGCGCTGGGCGCCTTCCTGGATGCGGGCCACCTCGGCCGGCGTGACCGGCTGCTGCACCTCGCTGCGGGCCTGGCGCAGCAGGCCGGCGATCTCGGGCAACTGCTCGCGGCGGTGCCAGGCGAAGAAGCGGGCGATGGCGTCGCGCGTGGGCGGCTCCTGGCTGGCCGACACGTCCACGTAGTTGTCGACCCACCAGAACGCCAGCCGGTCGCCCTGCTGGTAGCCCAGTTTCAGTGCATTGCAGGCGCTCAGCGCCAGCACGGCGCCGGCCAGGGCCAGGTGCCGCAAGCCGCGCAAAAACGTGAGATTTGGTGACAAACTGCGTAAAACCCCCATGATAGAATCCTTTCCCGCGCGATCCGGCGCTTCCCCCGGCGCTGCCGCGCGCGCCCGGCCCCCCTCCGTGGTGGGCTGTGCCGCGCGCCCCGGAAACCCGATCATCCGGCCGGCGGGTGCGTTCGTCCCCGACTCGGTCCGGAGGGCGGCTTCAAACGGTTTCATGGACACACTCACTTAGGATCCTCCTTGTGAATATCGTCATTCTCGCTGCGGGAATGGGCAAGCGGATGAATTCCGCGCTGCCCAAGGTACTGCATCCGCTCGCCGGCCGGCCGCTGCTTGCGCATGTGATTGCGACGGCCCGCCAATTGTCGCCGACGCGGCTGGTGGTGGTGGTCGGGCACGGCGCCGAGCGCGTGCGCGAGGCCGTGGGCGCGGACGACGTCGCCTTCGCCCTGCAGGCCGAGCAGCTCGGCACCGGCCACGCCGTGGCGCAGGCGCTGCCGCTGCTCGACGACAGCCGGCCCACGCTGGTGCTCTACGGCGACGTGCCGCTGACCGAGCCGGCCACGCTGCGGCGCCTGGTGGCCGAGGCCGGCGCGGAGCGCTTCGGCATCCTCACCGTGGAGATGGACGATCCCACCGGCTACGGCCGCATCGTGCGCGAGGGCGGCGACAACACCGGCAGCATCACGCGCATCGTCGAGCAGAAGGACGCCAGCGCGGCGCAGCGCGCCATCCGCGAGATCAACACCGGCATCATCATGGCGCCCACCGGCCACCTGCGCCGCTGGCTGTCCACGCTGCGCAACGACAACGCCCAGGGCGAGTACTACCTGACCGACACCGTCGAGCGCGCCGTCGCCGACGGCGTGGAAGTGGTCTCGGCGCAGCCCGGCGCGCTGTGGGAGACGCTCGGCGTCAACAGCAAGGTGCAGCTGGCCGAGCTCGAGCGCATCCACCAGCGCAACCTCGCGCAGCGCCTGCTCGAGGCCGGCGTGACGCTGATGGACCCGGCGCGCATCGACATCCGCGGCGAGCTGACCTGCGGGCGCGACGTGACCATCGACGTCAACTGCGTGTTCGAAGGCCGCGTGCACCTCGAAGACGGCGCCCATGTCGGCGCCAATTGCGTGATCCGCAACAGCACCGTCGGCGCCGGCGCGCACCTGCAGCCGTTCTGCCACTTCGAGGACGCCAGCGTGGGCGCGCACGGCCGCATCGGCCCGTATGCGCGGCTGCGCCCCGGCACCGTGCTGGGCGAGGACGTGCACATCGGCAATTTCGTCGAGGTCAAGAACAGCCAGATCGCCGCGCACAGCAAGGCCAACCACCTCGCCTACGTGGGCGACGCCACGGTCGGCTCGCGCGTCAACATCGGCGCCGGCACCATCACCTGCAACTACGACGGCGCCAACAAGCACCGCACCGTGATCGAGGACGACGTCTTCATCGGCTCCGACTCGCAGCTGGTGGCGCCCGTGACCGTGCGGCGCGGCGCCACGCTCGGCGCCGGCACCACGCTGACCAAGGACGCGCCGGCCGGCAAGCTGACGCTGTCGCGCGCCAAGCAGATGACCCTCGACGGCTGGCAGCGTCCGGTCAAGCAGGCAAAGAAATAACCCCCGCCTCCGCGCGGCCCGGGAAAAGCCGGGCGGCATTGGCAATACGCGGGTAACGGCGCCGCCGTTACCGCGCAAACCAACCGGCGCGGCCATGACCGCGCCTATCGGGAGAAAACTATGTGCGGCATCGTCGGCGCGGTTTCCACGCGCAACATCGTACCGGTCCTGATCGAAGGCCTGCGCCGCCTCGAATACCGCGGCTATGACTCGTGCGGCGTGGCCGTGGTGCGCGAAGGCGCGCTCGAGCGCGCGCGCACCGTCTCGCGCGTGGCCGACCTGGACGAGCAGACCCGCGCCTCCGGCCTGGCCGGCTTCACCGGCGTGGCGCATACGCGCTGGGCCACCCACGGCAAGCCCGACACCACCAACGCCCACCCGCATTTCTCGGGCGAGACCATCGCGCTGGTGCACAACGGCATCATCGAGAACTACGAGCCGCTGCGCGAGGAACTGCGCGCGGCCGGCTACGGCTTCGAGTCGCAGACCGACACCGAGGTCGTGGCCCACCTGATCCACCAGGCCTACAGCTACCCGAGCAGCGCCACGCGCGGCGATCTGTTCGCCTCGGTGCGCGCCGTGACCAAGCGCCTGCACGGCGCCTACGCCATCGCCGTGTTCGCCAAGGACCATCCCGAGCGCGTGGTCGGCGCGCGCGCCGGCTCGCCGCTGGTGGTGGCGCTGGGCGAGAACGAATCGTTCCTGGCCTCGGACGCGCTGGCCGTGGCCGGCACGGCCAACCACATCATCTACCTCGAAGAGGGCGACGTGGTCGAGCTGACCCGCGAGGGCGCCACCATCCGCGACCTGCACGACCACCTGGTCGAGCGCGAGGTGCGCGTGGTCGAGACCCACGCCGCGGCGGTCGAGCTGGGCCCGTACCGCCACTTCATGCAGAAGGAAATCTTCGAGCAGCCGCGCGCGCTCGGCGACACCCTCGAAGGCGTGGACGCCATCGTGCCCGAACTGTTCGGCGCCAACGCGGCGAGCGTGTTCGCCGAGATCGACAGCATCCTGATCCTGGCCTGCGGCACCAGCTACTACTCGGGCTGCACCGCCAAGTACTGGCTGGAGGCGGTGGCGAAGATCCCGACCCAGGTCGAGGTCGCCAGCGAATACCGCTACCGCGAGACCGTGCCCAACCCGCGCGCGCTGGTGGTGGTGATCTCGCAGTCCGGCGAGACCGCCGACACGATGGCCGCGCTGCGCCACGCCAAGTCGCTCGGCCACACCCACACGCTGGCTGTGTGCAACGTGTCCACCAGCGCGATGGTGCGCGAGACCGAGCTGCGCTTCCTGACCCGCGCCGGCACCGAGATCGGCGTGGCCTCCACCAAGGCCTTCACCACCCAGCTCGCCGCGCTGTACATGCTGACGCTGGCGCTGGCCAAGGTGCGCGGCAGGCTGACCGCCGAGGCCGAGGCCGCCGCGCTGACCAACCTGCGCCACCTGCCGGTCGCGCTGCATGGCGTGCTGGCGCTGGAGCCGCAGATCATCTCGTGGTCCGAGGACTTCGCCCGCCGCGAGAACGCGCTGTTCCTGGGCCGCGGCCTGCATTACCCGATCGCGCTCGAAGGCGCGCTCAAGCTCAAGGAAATCTCGTACATCCACGCCGAGGCCTACCCGGCCGGCGAGCTCAAGCACGGCCCGCTGGCGCTGGTGACGGAGGCCATGCCGGTGGTCACGGTGGCGCCCAACGACGCGCTGCTGGAAAAGCTCAAGTCCAACATCCAGGAAGTGCGCGCGCGCGGCGGCCGCCTGTACGTGTTCGCCGATAGCGACACCCACATCCAGTCGAGCGAAGGCATCCAGGTGATCCGCCTGCCCGAGCACTACGGCGACCTCTCGCCGATCCTGCACGTGGTGCCGCTGCAGCTGCTGGCCTATCACACGGCCTGCGCGCGCGGCACCGACGTCGACAAGCCGCGCAACCTGGCCAAGTCGGTCACGGTCGAGTAAGCGGCATAGCGGGCGCCGGCGCGGTCCGCGCGAGATACGGGCGGGCTCGCCGCACGGCCGCGGCGGGTTTGTCCCGGCTGCGTCGGACATGCGCTTCCATCCCGCGCCGCCCCGGGCGAAGCAACTTTGCCCGGGAGGCGGGCGGGGAACGTGGTTCACGAGCCGAGTGTCGGCCAGGACCGCGCCGGCCGCTATCGGCCGTCCGCCTACACGGCAGCGCGACGGCAGCGCGCTCCGCGCTGCCTGAGCCTTTGTCTCCGGGCGTCCCGGGACTTGTCATGCTCCACCATCCACCACGATGGCCGGATGGCCGGCCGGCAGGCGATCGCCCGCGCGGTCCACGCCGGTCCCGGTGCGGGCCCGACCGCGTCGGCGTGCGCATCTCGCCGTCGGGCAAACCGGGCAAATGGGGCAAATGGGGCGGCATCTGCGCAGCGACCCGCAGGCCGCCTCCAGCCAAGCGGCGCAAGTACGAGACACGCGTGAGATTGCCTGTCCGCATGTGACCGCGCCGCGCGTCAACGGGGAGGGACGCCACCTCGCATCGCGGCCATGCTCCCCCCTCACGCTCCCTGGGGGCGCACTTCACCGCCCCGATCATCGCCGCCGCGCCGCCGCTGCCGGCGCGGGACCCGGCAGCCGACCTTTGTTGCGTCATCGGGATGTGGCAAACTCCCGCGCGGAAGCGGTTCGGCGCGCGCCCGGTCCGGCCAGCGAAAGGCGGGCCGGAGCGGCGCCAGGCCGTTTACTGCTCCTGGAGTGGCATGGGCAGCACCGGCCCCGGGTTTCCCGGAGGGATGGGTAAGGATCCCGCCGGCCCGCGGCCCACGCCAAGACCAAAGACCTGCCCGGCACAGGGCACCCCGCCGCGCCAGCCGCCGCGGGAAGACTAGAAGCTTCACCGTTGTCGTATATGTGGCCGGGAATCACCGATTCGCCGTGCCGCGCACTTTGTCTCGGGAATGATTCATGATTGGCTTGCCGGGCGGCTGGGATGCCGCCCGGAGTGGGGGGCCGCGCCGGCCAGGAGACGCGTTGGCGCGGGATGCTTGCGGCCGGCGTGGCGGGGCCTGGCGCTGGCCTGCCTGCTGATGGCGCGCGCCGCGGCGGCCGACGATGGCCCGCTGCTGCTGCAAGGCACGGCCGTGTCCTGGCTGCGCGACCCCGGCGGCCGCCTCGGCATCGCCCAGGTGGCGGCGGCCGGCGGCTTCGCGCCGCTGCGCGGCAGCCTGCGCGCGGGCCGCTCGCAGGACGCTTTCTGGCTGCGGGTGGTGCTGCCGCCCGCCGTGCGCGACAGCGGGCACCTGCTGGAGGTGTCTCCGGGCGGGCTGGCCGACGTGCGCCTGTACGAGGGCCGCGGCGGCGCCTGGCGCGAGCGCCCCGGCGGCGGCGCCGTGCCGTTCCGGCAGCGCGAGATGCCCGTGCGCGGCGCGGTCTTCCGGCTGGCGCGCCCGCGCCCCGGCGACGTGCTGTACCTGCGCATCCGCACCGGGCAGGCGATGGTGGCGGAGCTGCGCCTGTGGCGGGAGCCCGCGCTGCAGGCGGCGGCCGGCGTCGCCACGCTCGGCGCCGGCATGTACCTGGGCCTGATGCTGACGGTGGCGCTGTTCAACCTGGCCGGCTGGCTGGTGACGCGGCGCGGCCTGTACGGCTTGTTCGCGCTGTTCGTGGCCGCCGGCGCGCTGCGCTGGTTCGTCTCCGGCGGGCTGGCCGGCCAGTTCCTGTTCCCCGCCGGCCCCGCCGTGCCGCAGCCGCTGGCCGACGCGCTGCTGGCCCTGCAGGCGCTGTGCGCCAACCTGTTCCGCATCCGGCTGCTGCAGCTGCGCGAGCGCGCCCCGCGCCTGCTGCGCTATTTCCAGGGCTTGGTGCTGCTCGGCGCGCTGGCCGTGGCCGCCGCGCCGACCGGCCACTTCACCGCCGCGATGCGCCTGCTCTACGCGGCTACGCTGGCCGGCCACGTGCTCTCGGTGCCGGTGTACGCCAGCCTGTGGCGCACCGGCGGGGCGGCCGGGCGCCTGATCGTGGCGGCGCTGCTGCTGTATTGCGCGGTGCTGCTGCCGGCCATGCTCGGCGCGCTCGGGCTGGTGCCGCTGCACCCGCTCGCGCTGCAGGCCGCGCAGCTCGTGGACCTGCCCGCGGTGCTGGCGCTGCACCTGGTGCTGATGCTGCGCATGCGCGACGCCGAGCGCGAGCGCAACCAGGCCATGCTGCAGGCCAGCCACGCCGTTGCCGCCACCGAGCGCGAGCGTGGCGCGCGCGAAGAGCAGGACCGCCTGCTGGCCATGATGGCGCACGAAGTGCGCACGCCGGCGGCGGTGATCGACGCCGCCGCCCACAGCCTGCGCCTGCTCGACGATGCCCGCCCCGACCGCGCCCAGCGCGACAGCCGCTACCAGAGCATCCGCCTCGCCGTGCGGCGGCTGACGCTGCTGAGCGAGCTGGCCGAGGCGCGCGAGCGGCTGGCGCCCGGCGACGGACACCAGCCAGCCGAGCCCTTCGACCTGCACGGGCTCAGCCGCCAGGTGCTGGCCACGCTGGAGCCGCAGGCCGCCGCGCGGGTCGCGCTGGCGGTGCGGGCCGGCCCGGCCGGCGAGGCACCGCCGCAGCTGGCCGGAGACGCGCGCCTGATGCATTTCGCGCTGCTCAACCTGGTCGACAACGCGCTCAAGTACGCCTACCCGGACACGGCCATCCGCATCGACATCGCCGCCCGCGGCCATCTGGGCCGGCGCGGCGTGGCCTGGCGCATCCGCGACCACGGCCCGGGCGTGCCGCCCGGCAAGGAAGAGGCCATCTTCGAGAAATTCCAGCGGTTCGACGAGCGTGCCGGGCATCCCGGCCTCGGCCTCGGGCTGCCGCTGGCGCGCCGCATCGCCGAGCTGCACGGCGGCGCGCTGCGCTGCGAGCCGGACTGGCGCGCGGGCGCCTGCTTCGCGCTGTGGCTGCCGGAGGCCCCATGATGTGCAACCGCCTTGCCGCGCCTGTCGCCAGTTCCGCGGCACCGCGCGCGCCCATCGCCCTGGTGGACGACAACGCGCTGCTGTGCGCCGAGCTGCTGTTCCATCTCGCCCATGCGGGCTACGCGCCCACCGGGCTGGCCCACGGCGCGGCGCTCGACGCGCACCTGGCCAGCGAGCCGTGCCGGCTGGTGGTGCTCGACCTCGGCCTGCCCGGCGAGGACGGGCTCTCGATCTGCGAGCGCCTGCGCCGCACGCGGCCCGAGCTCGGCATCGTGGTGCTGACCGGGCGCGGCACGCTGCAGCACCGGCTCGACGGCCTGCGCGGCGGCGCCGACGCCTATCTCGTCAAGCCGGTGCCGGTCGAGGAGCTGCTGCTGGTGATCGCCAACCTGCTGCGCCGGCTCGATGCCGCGCCCGATGCCGGGCCGGCGCCGCAGGCGGACGGCGCGCCGGCGTGGCGCCTCGACGCGCGCCGCCTGCTCGCCACCACGCCGGCCGGCCGCGCGCTGATCCTGACGCGCGTGGAATGCCTGCTGCTGCGGGCGCTCGCGCGCAGCGCGCCGTGCCCGGCCACGCGCCGGCAGCTGGTCGAGGCGCTGGGCGGCAACTACCTGGAGTTCGACGAGCACCGCATCGAGGTCGCGGTCAGCCGCCTGCGCGGCAAGCTCGCGCGGGCCTGGCCCCACGCGCCGGCCATCCGCACCGTGCGCGGCGTCGGCTACCTGCTGGTGCAGCCGTGGCTGGCGGTCACGGCCTAGGGCGCGCGGGACGGCGAGACGCGGTGTGCCTCAGTGAGCATTTGTGAGCTTTGCCGCCGCGTATTTTTGTAAGCTGCTTCGCCACGGGCGCGGCGCCTCGAGACGCCATCGCGCCATGACGGCAACGCCGTCGCGGCGGAATCATCCTTCTCCTGCGCGACGCGGCAAATGCGAGAGATACGAAGCATGGAGCAGGGATGAGGCAGGGCGAGCTATTGGGCAGGGTGGCGGACGGCGCGGTCCTGCGCATCACGCGCGATCCCTGGGGCAATCTGTTGCCCAGCGTGACGCTGGCCGGGCCGGGGCCGCAAGACCAGGCCGAGGTCGTGCACTGCTGGCAGATCGGCAAGATGGTGCACGCGGGTCTGCTGACCTACGACAAGGGCGCGCCGGAACTGTCGGACCAGCTGGTGCCGACGGCGGCCGGGCTGGCGGCGGGGCGGGCCTGGAACCGCGCGAAGACGCGCGGCGAAGGGTAGGGCGGGGCAGCAAACAGCGCGGACGGGGCGGGCAGGCCGCCGCGCGCCCGCCCCGCCCGCGCGGTGCCCGCTATGCGGGCCGGCTCACCGGCGCGCGCGTGTGGACGCCGTCGACCAGCCGGTCGATGCCCAGCGGGTTGCCATCCTTCAGCGCGTCGGGCAGCAGCGCGTCGGCGAAGTTCTGGTAGCAGACCGGGCGCAGGTAGCGGTCGATCGCCAGGGTGCCGACCGAGGTGCCGCGCGGGTCCGAGGTGGCCGGGTAGGGGCCGCCGTGCACCATCGCGTCGCACACTTCCACGCCGGTCGGATAACCGTTGACCAGCAGCCGGCCCACCTTCTGCTCGAGCCGCGCGACCAGCGCGGCGCAGTCGGCGAGGTCGTCGTCGTCCGCGATCAGCGTGGCCGTCAACTGGCCGCGCAGGCTGTCGACGAGGCGGCCGAGCTCCGCCGCGTCGGCCGCCTCGACCACCACCGTGGCGGGGCCGAAGACTTCCTCCTGCAGCAGCGCGTCGCCTGCGAGCAGCAGCGCCGCGTCGGCCTTGAAGACCTGGGCGCCGGCCTTGCCGTCGCGCGGCGCCGCGCCGGCCAGCCGCGCCACGCGCGGGTGCGCCGCCAGCGCCTGCGAGCCGTGCGCGTAGTGGTCCAGCCCGCCCGCGCTCAGCATGGTCTGCGCCGGCTGCGCCTCGGCCGCCGCGCACAGGTGCGCCACGAACGCGCCGAACGCCTCGCCGCGCACGCCCAGCACCAGGCCCGGGTTGGTGCAGAACTGCCCGGCGCCCAGCGCCACCGACGCCGCCAGCTCCGCCGCCACCTGCGCGCCGCGGCGCGCCAGCGCGCGCGGCATGAGCAGCACCGGGTTGATGCTGCTCATCTCGGCGAACACGGGAATCGGCTGTGGCCGCGCGGCGGCCATGTCGCACAGCGCGCGCCCGCCGCGCAGCGAGCCGGTGAAGCCCACCGCCTGGATCGCCGGATGCTTGACCAGGCGCTCGCCCACGCGGTCGCCGAACACCATGTTGAAGACGCCGGCCGGCATGCCGAGCCGGTCCGCCGCGCGCAGGATGGCGTCGGCGACCGCCTGCGCGGTCGCCATATGGCCCATGTGCGCCTTGAACACGACCGGGCAGCCGGCGGCCAGCGCCGAGGCGGTGTCGCCGCCGGCGGTGGAGAACGCCAGCGGGAAGTTGCTGGCGCCGAACACCGCCACCGGGCCGATGCCGGTGCGGTACTGGCGCAGGTCCGGGCGCGGCAGCGGCTGGCGCGCGGGCAGCGCGGTGTCGATGCGCGCGCCGAGGAAGTCGCCGCGGCGCAGGACCTGCGCGAACAGCCGCATCTGGCCGCTGGTGCGGCCGCGCTCGCCGCGGATGCGCGCGGCCGGCAGCGCGGTCTCGCGGCAGACCAGCTCGACGAAATCCTCGCCGAGCGCGTCGATCTCGTCGGCGACGGCATCGAGGAATTCGGCGCGCCGGCCCGGCGCGAGCGCGCGGAATGCCGGGAAGGCGGCGGCCGCGGCCTGCGCGGCGGCGTCGATCTCCGCCGGCGTGGCCTCGACGAAGCGCAGCGGCAGGCGTTCGCCGCTGGCCGCGTCGACGCTGTAGAGGAAGGCCGAGCCTTCCGCGCGGCGCTCGCCGCCGATGTAGTTGTAGCCCGACGTTTC
This sequence comes from Cupriavidus sp. FW216-B1, assembly GCF_058789195.1. Classification (NCBI taxonomy): domain Bacteria; kingdom Pseudomonadati; phylum Pseudomonadota; class Betaproteobacteria; order Burkholderiales; family Burkholderiaceae; genus Cupriavidus; species Cupriavidus sp. FW216-B1. Next base: position 22,565 of record NZ_JBYTEL010000034.1, read on the forward strand.
CGGCATGGCGATGGTCTCCTGTGGATGGGGGGATGGTGCTGCGATCCGCAACGAGGCGCGCGGCGTGGCCGAGCCGGCCGCGCGTCCGGGCCGTCGACTGTAGCGGCCGCGGCCGCGCCCGGCCAATGACGTTTCGGCCCGGGGTGATAAGCGGGCGTTATCGGTTGGGTGCTATCGGTCGGATGCTGCCGGCCGGGCGCCATCGGCCGTCGGCCCGGGGCCGGTTCCCGCACCCGGCGCGGGATGCCCCGGGGCGCCCCGGCAAGCCCGCCGGGCGCCGCAGCCGATATAGTGGCGCTTCCTCCCGCGCCGCCATCGCCATGAGCCACACCGTTCCCTCGCTGCACATCCTCGCCTCGCGCCTGCGCCTCAAGCAGCTGCGCCTGCTCATCGAGCTCGACCGCCACGGCTCGCTGCACAAGGCCGCCGACGAGATCGCCATCTCGCAGCCGGGCGCGACCAGGGTGCTGCGCGAGATCGAGACCCTGCTCGGCATGCCGCTGTTCGAACGCCAGCCCAAGGGGCTGGTCGCCAACGACCTGGGCCGCTGCGTGATCCGCTACGCGCGCCTGATCTACAGCGACCTCGAACATCTGCGCGAAGAGATGACCGCCATCGCGCAGGGCCACGGCGGGCACCTCGCGGTGGGCACCATCATGGGCGCGGTGCCGCTGCTCACGCGGGCGCTGGCGTCGCTGCGCCGCAAGCATCCGACGCTGTCCGTGGCAGTGGTGGAGGACACCAGCGCGCGCCTGCTCGATCTCGTCGACGAGGGCCGCGTGGACGTGGCCATCTGCCGCAGCGGCGTGAGCCGCCGGCCCGACGCCTACACTTGCCTGCGCCTGGACGAGGAGCCGCTGTCGGTGGTGGTGGCCCGCGCGCATCCGCTCGCCGGCGCGCCGGCGGTGGCGCTCGAAGCGCTGGCCGGCTCGAGCTGGATCGCCTATCCGGTCGACATGCCGATGCGCGTGGCGCTGGAGCGCGAGCTCGCCAGCGCCGGCATCAAGGCGCCGCGCTTTCCGCTCGAGACCGCCTCCACCTTCACCACCTTCGCCATGCTGCAGGAAGACCCCACGCTGGTGGCGGTCATGCCGCGCGAGGTGGCGCTGTTCGGCGAGCGCTTCGGGCTGGTGGCGCGTCTGCCGGTCACGCTGCCCTCGCTGGAAGAGCCGTTCGGCGTGGTCAGCCGCGCCGGCTCGGCGCCGTCGCCGGGCGCGCGCCTGCTGATCGACGAGCTGTTCGCGGGGCGGCCCGGCGGCGCGCCGCGGCCGGCCTGATGCGCGCCGCGCCGTGCAGAGTTTTCCGTTTCCGGATACACTGCGCCCCGCACTGAACGAGGACGCGCAGCGCGGCGTCCTCCTCGGCGGCGGGGTGGCAGAGTGGTTATGCGACGGTCTGCAAAGCCGTACACGGCGGTTCGATTCCGTTCCCCCCGCCTCCAGCATCGCTGGCCGGCGCCGCTTCGCGCATCGGCCATGTGTGTGGCCGCCGCGGCATGCGGCAGGCGCTCCGCGCGCCTTTCCCGTTTTCCTTCTTTCCTTTTTTCCCCGCCGTTCCCCCGCCGTTCCCCCAAATGCGTGATGCGACCCCGCGCGATGTGGCCCGCCGTTCGCCGCGCGCCCGCGCCATGCGCACAGAGGGTTTCCTGCCGTATTCCCGGCTGGAACAAGTCGGCCGAATCATGTAGTGTGAAGTCAACGCAGTCCATCCATGACAACCTCCGTCATCGTGCGTGGCGGGGAGATAATTGCAATGACAAGAGATCTGCGTGTCCGCGCCGCACAACCGGCCGACTGGCCGGCCATCGCGGAAATACTCCAGTCCTGCGGGCTTGCCAGCGACGATCTCGATCCGTCGCTGGCGTCGTTCCATGTCGCCCTGCTCGACGGCCTGCTGGTCGGCTGCGCCGGCACCGAGGCCTACGGCGACACGGTGGTGGTGCGTTCGGTGGCGGTGCTGCCGCCATACCGCGACCGCGGCGTCGCCACCCACATGGTGTCCGCCGCGATGATGCGCGCGCGCGCCAACGGCTGCGTGCGGGCGGTGCTGCTCAGCGCCAACTGTCCCAACTACTTTGCCCGCTACGGCTTCTCGCTGATCTCGGCGGAGTGCCTGCCGCCGGCGGTGCGCGCCTCGCGCGAGTTCCAGCGGCAGGAAGGCGCGTTGCCGCTGTGCATGTGCTGCGAGCTGAAATAGGCCGGCCAGCGCCGGATGACACAGAGATGAAATACCGATGACCTCGCCCACGCCGGTGGCGGCACCCATGCAGCCGGAGCCGGCGCCATTCGACTACCTGGTCTACATCGGCCGCTTCGAGCCGTTCCACGACGGGCACTTCGCCATGCTGCGCCGGGCGCTGTCGCAGGCGCGCGCGGTGGTGGTGGTGCTCGGCTCGGCCGGCGGCGCGCGCACCGTGAAGAACCCGTTTACCGAAACCGAGCGCCGCCGCATGATCGAAGCCGCGGTGGCCGGCTGGAACGCCGCCCGCGTGGCCGACCTGCGCTTCGTCGCCGTGCGCGACTACTACCAGGGCCAGCGCTGGGCCGCCGCGGTGCGCGCCGCCGTGGGCGCGACGCTCGAGGCGGAGGCCGGCGGCAAGCCCGCCGCGCGCGTCGGCCTGTTCGGCCATTTCAAGGATGCGTCCTCGGGGTATCTCAACGATTTTCCCGGCTGGCCGCTGGTGCCGCAGCCGAGCTTCGGCCAGCTCAACGCGGCCGACGTGCGCCGCCAGTGGTTCGCGCAGGCCGGCGCGCTCGACGGCGTGGCGCGCGTGCTGCCGGCCCCGGTCGCGGCCTTCCTGCGCGAGTTCGCCGGCAGCGAGGCCTTCGCCGTGCTGCTGGCGGAGTACCGTTTCCTGGAAGATCATCGCCGCCGCTGGGCGGCCGCGCCGTATCCGCCGGTGTTCGTCACCGTCGATGCGGTGGTGCGCTGCCGCGGCCACGTGCTGCTGATCCGCCGCGGCGGCCAGCCCGGGCGCGGCGCGTGGGCGCTGCCGGGCGGCTTCCTCGACCAGCACGAGCGCGTGGCCGACGCGGTGCTGCGCGAGCTCGACGAGGAGACCCGCTTCGACCTGCCCAAGGCGGCGCTGCGGCAGGCGTGCCGCGGGCAGGCGCTGTTCGACCATCCCGAACGCAGCCAGCGCGGGCGCACGCTGACCCATGCGTTCTTCTTCGACCTCGCGCTCGACGCGTTGCCCGAGGTGGACGCCGCCGACGACGCGGCCGCGGTGCGCTGGGTGCCGCAGCACGAACTGCTGGCGCGGGAAGGGCAGATGTTCGAGGACCATCTGCTGATCCTCGACCATTTCCTGCACCTGTTCGACGGGGCCGACGCGGCCGGCGGCGAGCCGGCTTCTCAGTGACCGCCCAGATAGGCCTGCGCCAGCGCCGGATCGCGCGCGAGCCGGTCGGCCGGGCCGCTGGCCACCACGCGGCCTTCCTCCATCACGTAGCCGCGGTCGGCCAGCGCCAGCGCGAGCGCCGCCATCTGGTCCACCAGCAGGATGCTGATCGACGCCTCGCGCAACTGGTCCAGCGAATCGAACAGCTCGGCGATGACCTTGGGCGCCAGCCCCAGCGACGGTTCGTCCAGCAGCAGCACGCGCGGGCGCGACATCAGCGCGCGCGCGATCGCCAGCATCTGCTGCTCGCCGCCGGACAGCAGGCCGGCGCGCTGGTGCTGGCGCTCGCGCAGGCGCGGGAAGCGGGCCATCATGGCCTCCACGCGCCTGACCATCTCCATGTGCGGCAGCGGGCCGGACGGAAACGCGCCGAGGCGCAGGTTGTCGAGCACCGACAGTTCCGGGAACACCTGCCGGCCTTCCGGCACCAGCACCACGCCCATCGCCGCGATCTGCTCGGCGTCGAGCCGGGCCAGGTCGGTGCCGTCGAAGGTGATGCCGCCCTGCACCGGCCGGTGCAGGCCCGACAGCGCGCGCATCAGCGTGGACTTGCCGGCGCCGTTGGCGCCGAGCAGCGCCACCATCTCGCCTTCGCGCACCTGCAGCGCCACGTCGTGCAGCACCGGCGCGGCGCCGTAGCCCGCGCATAGCGCGGACACGCCCAGCACTTCCGGCAACGCCTCGGAAGACGCCTTGCGCGCCCGCGCGCCGTCCTGCCCGGCCAGCGCGCCGGCCTCGCCCAGGTAGGCGCGCCGCACCTGCGGGTCGCCGCGGATGGCGGCCGGCGTGCCCGCGGCGAGGTGCTGGCCGGCGTCGATCACCACGATGCCGTCGGACACGTCCATCACCAGCGACATGTCGTGTTCCACCAGCCCCACCGCGATGCCGCTGGCGGCGATGCCGCGCAGCAGCGCGCCCAGGCGCGCCTTGTCCTCGCGCGACAGGCCGGCGGCCGGCTCGTCGAGCAGCAGCACCGCGGGGCGCGTGGCCAGCGCGCGGGCGATCTCCACCAGGCGCCGGTCGACGTGGGCGAGGTCGGCCGCGCCGGCGTCGGGGTCGCCGGCGTAGCCGCACGCGGCCAGCAGTGCCAGCGCCTGGCGCCGCACCGCCGGCGCGTTGAAGCCGGCGATGCCGAGCAGCGGCCCGAGGCGCCCGCGCCGCAGCGCGATGGCGACGTTGTCCACCGCGCTCATGCCGGCGAACAGCTGCGAGGTCTGGTAGGTGCGCGCGATGCCGTTGCGCGCGCTGTGGCACGCGCCGCGCGCGGGCAGCGCGGCCTCGCCCAGGCTGCGGCCGCCGGCGCGCGGCCGGTAGTAGCCGGACAGCATGTTGAGCACGGTCGACTTGCCCGCGCCGTTGGGGCCGATCAGGCTGGTCACGGCGCCGGCCGGCAGGTCGAAGGACAGGTCGTCGACCGCGCGCACGCCGCCGAACACCATCGACAGGCCGCGCGCGGCCAGCCCGCGCCGCGCCTCGGTGGGCAACTGCGGCAGCCCGGCGGCGGCACCCTCGCGCGGCGCGGCGCGCGGCCCGCGCGCGCGCTGCCACAGCCGCGCCAGCAGGCCGGCCATGCCGCCCGGCGCCACCCACAGCACCAGCAACAGCAGGCCGCCGAAGAACAGCAGGCGCAGGTTCTCCAGGCTCGACAGCAGCTCGGGCAGCACGCCCACCACCACCGCGCCCAGCACCGGCCCGGCCACCGTGCCGGCGCCGCCGATCATCACCACCAGCACGAACAGGATCGACTGCAGGAACGAGAACATGCCCGGCGTGACCATGCCCTGCAGCGGCGCGAACAGGCCGCCGGCCAGCCCCGCCAGCGCGGCCGAGATGGCGAACGCCACGGTCTTGACCACCAGCGGGTCGATGCCGACCGAGGCCGCCGCGGTCTCGCTGTCGCGCACCGCGCGCATGGCCGCGCCCCACGGCCCGCGCGCGATGCGCGCATAGGCCGCCAGCGCGAGCCCCAGCACCACCAGCGCGATCAGCGCCAGCGCGCGCTCGCCGCCGTCCACGCCGGGCAGCGCTGGCTGGGCGATGCCCATCAGGCCGTTCTGCCCGCCGGTCAGCGCGCGCCATTCCACCGCGCCGTGCTCGACGATGAAGCCGAAGGCGATCGTCACCATCGCCAGCCCGGGCCCCTTCACGCGCAGCGCGGGCAGCGCCAGCAGCGCGCCGGTGGCCGCCGCCAGCAGCGCGCCCACGGGCCACGCCGCCCAGAAGCTCCAGCCGGCCTGCCCGGTCAGCACCGCCACCGCGTAGGCGCCGATCGCATAGAAACCCACGTGGCCGAACGAGACCTGCCCGGTCAGCCCGAGCAGCAGGTTCAGGCCCACGCCGCAGATCGCCAGCATGGCGACCCCGGCGATGACGAAGACGAAGTAACCGTTGACCAGCAGCGCCGCGGCGCCGGCGGCCGCCAGCGCGAGCGCCATCGCGCCGACCTGCAGCGGCGTGCCGAGGCCCAGCAGCGGCGCTTTCGGCGCGTCGGCGGCGGGCGTTGCCCGCGGCGCGGATGCCAGAGTGGAATCGTTCATACCTTGCGCACCTCCGCGCGCCCGAACAGGCCGTCAGGCCGCATGGCCAGCAGCACGATCACCAGCGTGAAGGTGATGATCTGGGTGTAGCCCGAGCCGAGCGACGCCGTCACCAGCGCCTCGGCCACGCCGAAGATCAGCCCCGCCACCATCACGCCCCAGGCGCTGCCCAGCCCGCCGAGGATGGCCACCGCGAAGGCCTTGAGGCCGAACACGGTGCCCATGTCGGACTGCACGTTGAACAGCGGCGCGATCAGCACGCCGGCAATGCCGGCCAGCAGCGTGGACAGCGCGAACGACGCCGCCACCAGGCGCCGGATCGGGATGCCCATCAGGCGCGCGGCGTCGCGGTTCTGCACCACGGCCAGCATCGCCACGCCCCAGCGCGAGCGGCGCAGCGCGAGATGCAGCACGCCCGCCAGCGCCAGCCCGATCACCGGGATCAGCAACTGCAGCGGGTAGACGCCCACGCCGGTGTCGCCAAGCTGCATCGAGGATGCCGCCAGCGGCGAGGGCAGGCTGCGCGGCTCGGTGCCGAAGGTCAGCATCACCACGTTGTCGAGCACGATGCCCAGCGCCACCGTGGCCATCAGCCACGCATTGGAGCCGCGGCTGGCGAACGGGCGCACCGCCAGGAACTCCACCGCCAGCCCGTACAGCGCGCACAGCGCCAGCGCCAGCAGCACCGCCAGCGGCATCGGCCAGCCCAGCGTCTGCGCGAAGGTGTAGGCCAGCACCGCGCCGAGCATCATCGAGCTGCCCTGCGCGAAGTTGACCGTGGCCGAGACCGCGTAGGTGATGTGGAAGCCCAGTGCCATCAGCCCGTACATGCTGCCCAGGCCGAGGCCGCTGATGAGGGCGGAGATCCATAACATGGTGAGTCCTTGTGGTGCCTTTCTCTTTCTATGCGGATGTAGTTCGGGGGAGCGCCCGCAACGACGCTCCCGCCTTACTTCGCCACCGGCACGATCCGGTTGTCGACGAACTGCGCCCACACGTAGTCGTTCTCGCTCAGCGCGTCATGCACTTCCGGCGTGAACGGCTTGACGTAGGTCTTGATCAGGCCCTCGTAGCGGTCGATCTTGTAGAAGCCCTCGCGCACCGCGTCGCCCTTGGTGGAGCCGGCGCGCGCGATGGCCAGCGCGGCCAGCTGCGTGGCGTCGTAGGCGTTGGCCACGCCGACCGCCGGCGTGATGTCGTCCGGGCCCTTGATGTCGCTGTACTTGGCCTTGAGCTCGGCGACCACGCGCGTGCTGACCGGCGTGGGCGTGCCGAAGAAGCTGTAGGTCTGCACGAAGTGGACGTTCCTGGCATTGGCGCCGGCCAGCTCGGTGAAGCGCCCGCCGGCCGGGCCCCAGTGCGAGACCACCGGCACCTTCCAGCCCATGCGGTCGAGCGACTTCACCACCTGCGCCGACGGCCCCACGTTGCCGACCATGAACAGCACGTCGGCGCCGGCGGCCTTGAGGCGGCCGAGCTGCGGTACCACATCGACGTCGTTGGCCTCGAACTTCTCCACGCCGGCCGGCTTCATGCCCTTGGCCGCGAGCGCGGCGACGATGCCCTTCTCGTTCGATTCGCCCCACGGGTTGTTGACCAGGATCAGGCCGGGCTTGCTGGCGTTGAAGCTCTTCTGCGCGTACTGCAGCATGGCCTTGTCGACCACCTCGTCCACCGCCGAGACGCGGAAGGCGTAGTTGGGATTGGCGCCGTTGCGCGTGATCGGCGTGCCGGCCGCCCACGGTCCCATGAACGGCACCTTCTCCTGGTTGGCGATCGGCACGATGGCCATCGACACCGGCGTGTCGAGCCCGCCGAACAGCACCGCCACCTTCTCCTTGTAGATCAGCTCGCGCGCGGCCAGCACGCCCTTGGCGGGGTTGCCTTCGTCGTCGCGCCGCACCAGCTCCAGCTTGCGCCCGCCCAGCAGGCCACCCTTGGCGTTGATCTCGTCGATGGCGATGGTCATGCCGCGCGTGAGCGCCTCGCCGGCGCGCGCCGACTGGCCGGACAGGGCCGTGACCAGCCCGATCTTGATGGTGTCGGCCGCGAGCGCGGGCAGGGCGGGCAAGGCGCAGGCGGCGGCGATGGCGGCCAGCACGGCGCGGCGAGAGACGGTGGTCATGGCAGTTCTCCGGAAATGGGAAAAAGCAGGGGCAGGCGAGGATGGGAATGGGCTACGGGCACTGCCGCTCGCAAGACGCATGCCATCCGTCGGCGAAACGGGGTGAAACCCCGCGACGACACGGAATTCGATACGTAGACGATATGGCCTGCTTTTTGCGAACGATCCTGCAAAGAAGTTGCATACGATCAACGCAGCCCGTCCCTGCACGATGTCGGTGCCCGGCGCCCTGAGCGGTGGCGGGGCTGCACCGAAGCGGCGCCAGGGCGGGCACGACGCGAGACCACCGGACCATGACGCAAGACCTGCTTTCCCCCGCCGCCGAGGCGCCGGCCGGCGCCGAGCCTGGCCACGAGTTCGGACCGCTGCGCACGCACGGACGCTTCCCGTACCGGCCCATCACCGACGCCGACGACTACCGCTGGCCCGGCGGCGCGCGGCTGGCGGTCTACCTCGGCTTCAACATCGAGCACTTCGCCTTCGGCGAGGGGTTGGGCGCCAACCTCGGCCCGGTCTCGCCGCAGCCGGACGTGCTCAACTACAGCTGGCGCGAGTACGGCAACCGCGTGGGCGTGTGGCGCTGCCTGGAGCTGTTCGACGAACTGGCGCTGCCGGCCGGCGTCATCATCAACACCGCGCTCTATGACCACTGCCCCGAAGTGGTGGACGCCTTCCTCGCGCGCGGCGACGAGCTGATCGGCCACGGCCACACCAACGCGCGCCGCCAGAGCGAGCTCGACGAAGCCGGCGAGCGCGCGCTGCTGCGCCATTGCCGCGCGCGCATCGCCGCGCACGCGGGCACGGCGCCGTCGGGCTGGCTGTCGCCGTGGATCGCCGAGACCGCGCGCACGCCCGACCTGCTGGCCGAGACCGGCTACCGCTACACGCTCAACTGGTGCCACGACGACCGCCCGGTGCGCATGGATACGCGCGCCGGCCCGCTGTGGGCGATTCCCTATCCGCAGGAGCTCAACGACATCCCGATGATCGTGGGCCGCCAGATGGACGGCCGCGCCTTCGCCGACATGATCGTCGACCAGTTCGACGAGATGCTGGCGCAGGCGGACCACCCGCTGCACCCGCAGCCGCTGGTGATGGGCATCGCGCTGCATCCCTACCTGGTCGGCCAGCCCTACCGGCTGCGCCACCTGCGCCGCGCGCTGGCGCACATCGCCGCGCGTGCCAGGCAGGGCGGCGTGTGGCTGGCCACGCCGGGCGCGATCTGCGACCACCTCGAACAGGTGGCGCCGCTGCCCGTCACCGCTTCGCGCTAACATCATGCGCTCGAACGCTAACCCGTCCCCGGCCGACGTCATGCCCCGCACCGCATCGCCCCGCACCGCCAGACCGGCAGGCGCGCCGCCCAAGGCCGCGCGCAAGCGCGCCGCCGCCACCGGTTCCATTGCCGATCCCGCCGCAGATTCCACCATCGATTCCGCCATCGATCCCGCCGGCGCGGCCGCGCCGGATGCCGACACGCGCATCTACCAGTCCATCTTCGACGGCGTGCTCAACCACCGCCTCACGCCCGGCACCAAGCTGCCCGAGCCCGAGCTGTGCCAGTTGTTCGGCGTGGGCCGCGCGGTGGTGCGGCGCGTGCTGGAAAAGCTCGCGCACGACGGCATCGTCGAGCTGCGCCCCAACAAGGGCGCGGTCATCGCCGAGCCCACGCCGGCCGAGACCAGCCAGATCTTCGAGGCGCGCCGCGCGCTGGAGCGCGTGCTGGTGGAACTGGCGGTGGCGCGCGTCACCGACGCCGACCTGCGCGCGCTGCGCGCCCAGCTCGCCGCCGAGCACGAAGCCATGCACCGCTTCGACCAGCCCTCGTGGGCGCGGCTGGCGAGCGGCTTCCACCTGCGCATCGCGGCGCTGGCGCGCAACCCGGTGCTGCAGCGCTACCTGACCGAACTGGTGTCGCGCTGCTCGCTGATCGTGGGCCTGTACGAGCCGCCCGGCCACGCGCCGTGCGAGCACGACGAACACGCCGCCATCGTCGACTGCATCGAGCGGCGCGACGCCGCCGGCGCGGTGCAGCGCATGGAAGCGCACCTGCGCGAGCTGGAGCAGCGCATCGAGACCTCGCGCATGCAGGGCGAGAAAAGCCTGGCGCAACTGCTCGGCCTGAGCAAGGAGTAAGCATGGAAGTCGATTTCGAAGCGATCACCGAGTACCAGCGCTACAAGCTGATGGCCAGCCTGATCGTGCCGCGCCCGATCGCGCTGGTGACGACGCTGGCCGCGGACGGCACCGTCAATGCCGCGCCGTTCTCCATGTTCAACATGCTGGGCGAGGAGCCGCCCATCGTGATGATCAGCGTCAACCGGATGCAGGACGGCGCGCTCAAGGACACCGCCGTCAACATCGCGCGCAGCCGCGAGTTCGTGGTGCACCTGAGCGACGAAGCGATGGCGCAGAAGATGCACGACTGCGGCGAGCGCCTGCCGCCCGACCAGAGCGAGCTGGCGCGCGTGGGCCTCACGCCGCTGCCCTCCAGCGCGGTGGCGCCGCCGCGCATCGCCGAGGCGCCGGTGGCGTTCGAATGCACGCTGTGGGAAACGCTGGAAACCACCAGCCGCCAGATCTTCATCGGCCGCGTGCTGCGCCTGCACGCGTGCGACGGCCTGATCGACACCGAGACCTGGCGCGTGCGCCTGCAGGACTATTTCCCGGTGGGCCGCTTCGGCGCGAGCTTCTACGTGACCACGCGCGACCGGTTCTCGCTGGACACGGAGGCAGGGGTGGCTACGGCGAGTACGGCGGTGGACGAGATGTGAAGGTGCGCCGGGGGCGCCCAGTCCGCGCTTGCCATGCGTGAATGCATAGACTGGACCAACCGAACTTAGTTTAGTTGGGCGTACCATGCCCGGTCCCGTGCGCCTCGTGCGCTAGCGTGCCTCCCGCCTAATGGCTGATCATCCAGGGCCGCCCGTTCGGGTTGCCCTTCGGCGCGCCAGCCGGCGCGCCGGCCAGCTTCACCTTGCCCGCGCCCGAGCAGCACCCGCAGCCCGCGCCGTGCCCGCGCCCCGATTCCTTGGGCGCGTGCGCGCTGCGTTCATTGATGGCGTGCGCGCGGCGCGACGCGGCCGGCATGCCGGCCAGCGACGGCGCGGCGACCAGCGCGCGTTCGGCGAAGCTGCCGCAGGACGGGCAGGCGCAGGGGTCGTCGCGGCGCGACATGGGCCGCAGCGCGGCAAAGTCGCCGCAGTCGCGGCAGCGGTAGTCGTAGGTCGGCATGCGGTGGCCTCCGGTCTGGTTTGCGGGCGCGGGGGGGGGGGGGGGGGGGGGGGGGGGGGGGGGGGGGGGGGGGGGGGGGGGGGGGGGGGGGGGGGGGGGG
>NZ_JBYTEL010000035.1:0-33671 GCF_058789195.1 Cupriavidus sp. FW216-B1
AGCTTATAGATCTGCTTGAGCCATGCGGCGTCCGGCTGGCCGCCCTCGCCGCCCTTGCTCCATAGCAGCACCGCGTCGGTAGTGGTCAGCCAACCCGTTTCGGCAAGGCCGGGCAGCAGGTGCTCAATAACGTCATCGTCGCCGGTGAGCAGTAGCCAAGGCTGGCGATGGCGCCAGCGCCAACCGTGGATAGCTCGAAGGCGTGTTGCCAGCGATTCCCTCAAGGGCGCCCACGCTAGCGAATCGGGCACTTCCGACCCGGCCACAGAATCGACCGGCACGACCCCCTGGGCAAGCAATGCCTGGTCTACCACGCGCCCCGCCTTGCGAAACTCCACCAAGGAAAACAGCGGGATCACAACCAGCAGGATTGCTCCACAGCCCAATACCCATGCCATCGCACGGCCTCGGCTCTCCGGCGTAGTCAGGCCAATCGTCGCGCCGAGCAGATAAATCAGGACACACGCCAAGGCGCATGCGAAGACCAAGGCCCAGAGTAGCCCAGAGGGCAGGCGGACCTTTGAAGCGGGAGAGGGAACGTCAGACACCTTCATGCGCTGTTAGATTTTCATTTGATCATGGTCATGCGGACCAGGTCACGTTGCTGGCTCGCAACCATTTGCGGACGCCCTGTTTGATGTGCATGCTCGCTCGCGAGTGCAATGCCAAGCCAATCGGCTGCGATGCCCGCATGGCCAAGACTGGCATCGACCTCTTGGATTTCACCCGCGTTCCGGCCGGCGTTCGTCCAGGCAGCCAGGATGGCTGCCCCAGTTGCGCTATCCACGCCGGATTGCCACAAACTACCGGCTTCGTCAGCAGAACCCCGCCCCCATTGCATGGCGGATGCTAGGACCCCGCCCATATCGGAAAGAGTGCCTTCAACGGGACGATGCAGCGCAGTATTCCCCACCCACCCTGCTCGCCGTCCAGCGCATTGCGTCACAAATAGCAAAGCCACGCCAGCCTCGGTACTATCAGATGGCGGCACGTCATACAGTTGTGCGGCGACGACCAGGATCGCGCGGGCCGTCTTTCCACCATTGTCAAGCCACCTATCCACTTCCATAACGCCATAATCTGCCGTTGTGTGCTCGACATTTTCCCCGCGCAGGCCCATCTCCACCCAGATGCGTTTCCAGCCGACCAACGCCTCAGCGGGGTCAATTGACCGCCCGTCAGCAACCAGATAGACATCCAGATGCAGCCGGGCCGGCAAGTCTCGCAGCCCATCCGTCATGCGTTCGAGCAACACCTGATACACCGATTCTGACCGGATCGCCGCTGGCTTCCTGGCGAATTCACTTGCGACAGGGCCAGCTTCGTCCTCGCTCTCAGTAAGAATCGAGTGCCGGACGTGAGCATTGACGGCATCCACATAGGTCGATTCCAACACGCTTTCACCATCGACGATACGTTCGGCAACACGGTCTCCCCCAAGAGCGGTGACATAGGCAATTTCCAGTAAGCTCAATGGCTGTTGGGCATGTCTAATGGCAACACGCAAACCCTCGTCTCGCACTTCGTTGCGAATGTGCGTTTTCATCTGGGCATACTGGAACAGCCCATAACGCAGAGAAAACATCACTCCGTAGCAAAGGCCCGGAACACCAAATAACCAGGCCCAAAAGACTCCTTCGTGAACCGACTTGCCCGCAGGCCAGCACCACAAGGTCAAACCGGCACCGGCACCCATCACCACGATAAACAACACAAACCAAATCACCGCCGAAGGCCCATCATCGCCACAGGCAACTTCTGCCGGCAATGCGGAGAGGTCGATCGGCATCAGGCAATTCCGGTATTGGGTGCCGACGAAATCAGCGAGCACCCGCAGGCAGTTCGGTGGCCATGAAAGGCCACCGGAACGCCATCATCGGTAAACGATGGGTCACCCTCGACGATCACGTTTTCTCCGTGCATTGGGCAAGACACCCAATCACCTTTGCGCGCCACCGGGCTGCCGTCGATCAACATCGTCACCGAGCCCGTGAGAACTACCCCGCCATGTGAATTTCCGTCGCCCTTCCTGACAATTCCTCTCATTTCTTTATCTCATCACAATATAAGATCAAGCTTCCTACTTAGCGGCGCCGACTATGGCAACCGCTGCCCATGACTTCTCGCACTCCGAGCTCACTTCGGCAATTCGCCAGGTCCGGCCGTCCACAACCAGCACATGGCCGTGGCCCCTCCCCACGTCACGCCTACCGCCACCAGCAGCATTGCAAGCCAGATCAGGGAGGCTTCGATCGTCCCGCCCAACTTAATGGGCAATGCGTTTCGAAATCCCCGTTGATCATCCAGGCAAATCAGCAACAGTGCTCCCGCGGCGGCAACTATCCACGGAAATACGGCATAGGGAGCGAGTCCGTTCCGTCGTTGTCGGAACACACGCACGCACCGCCTCAGCCAGAGCAACGAAACGAAGACAGGCAACGCGAGAATGGTGCGCGACAGCAACACCAAACTGAACATATCCCGCTCGGTCATCAACGTCAGCAACCAAATGGGAAGCACCCAGAAAATGAGTGCCCAGGCCATGACGAGCTGCAGATGCGATCCTCGTCGGGCAATTAAACTCACGCCCAAGAGCGTGACAGTCACGCCAAGCACACCTGCAATCAGGATCAACATTCCGCTGATATAACCCGCATAATCCGCATTAGACATAGCTGGCAGCCCCGACGCTCGTTGTTACCGGAATTAGACCGCATCCATCATGATCACTCCCGCTTGCGCAGTGACGCCACCACCTCGTCCGCTAGCCGCTTGAATTCCTCCTTCGACATTGGCGTAAGATTGCGTTGCCTTGCCACTTCCGACCGTTGAATCAAATGAATGTCCAAGGCATAGTAACCACCCTGCGGATTGGCGACAGCACGATATCCATAGTCCACGTCCCCATTCTGACGGGTGATTTGGATGAAACTGCTGTAGCCCTCATAGTCCGCCATCTTGACTGACGGAAATGGCCAAACGAGAGTTCGCATTTCCCTTTCTCGGGGAAGTTGCTCCCAAAATACCCTGAGGCTATCGCGGCTTTTTTTCTTGTTTTCGCTTGATGACAATCGGAAATCCGACGCGTCATCGTTACGATCCCACCAGGCACCATCACCCACCCAGATCATGATATCCGGGTGTTTCGCAAGCACGCCCTTCTGATAGATCCTTAGAAATCGCCCACGAAACGTCGTGCCGATGAAAGAAAATGGCAAACACAAGCCCTCTCCACTAGAAATCTCAAACAATTCCCGTGGCCGGAATAGCTTCACCTTCTCTTCAAAGGTCGGCTCGCCTGGGCTTGCTTTTCCTTTCGGAGGCCCTGAGATCGAATAAATCCTGCCAGCACGGTAGAAATACCCGTCAATACTATCTGGGCCATCTCGCCATGCGAAAGCATTTATGTCGCTGATTGGGTACGCGGAAATACTTTCCCCGTAGATCTGCCTCTCTTTCGCTGCATCCGTCATCGGTGCATTTTTTGCCTCATCAAGCGCATTTTTCTTATTACTTATATATGCGTCGTGCAATTTTTTTTGCACCGTATAAAATTCTTTGATCGTCACGTTACTGCCCGATGCAACCGGAAGTTCAGCTACCTGATCGCTTCCGCTAACGTAGTCACCAACAACGCTGCCAACCGTCCTCACAAGGGGCTGGAAATCCGCTGGCAGGTCCACCTGATATAACCCAACACACTCACTTTTCCAGGCCACCCCGTCTGTTTTAAATCCAAATACTTGCGCCTGACACACTCCCGCGCAAAGAGACAAGAGCATCCAGACCAACTGGAACCTGATTAGCTTGAAGGGATTCCTCATGATGCGCTCCCGTTGTCAGGCAACTGCCCGACTGCGGCCAGAACTGGCCGGGGTGCAGCATTTTTCTCATCGGGAACTTCCTTTGTTGGCAAAGGATCTCCCTCTGTAACCAAAGTATAATTTAGCTTCACATCGTTGTTCTCACCCTTGGTCCATGCATAAGGAAACAACGTCGCGAATCCCTTAATATTTCCCAATTCAGCCACCTGCTTTTCATCGAGTGGTGGCGCCTTCCAGAATTCCGAGTCAAATGGCATCCTTGTCCTTGCAAGCGTCAAATCTGCCCCCTTTCTCTCATTCTTCTCACCTCTGTGATAGACGGGCCAGATCGAAGCCCCCCTTTTCCGCTCCGTATTCTTTTGTGGATCAGAAGGGTCAAAATTTTGGGGAATAAAGGGAAACGCTGCTTCATAAGCCTTTGCGTTAGCGTCCGCAATTTTTTGAATGTTCTTCCAGCTGCCCGGCTTCCCTGGCTGCTGGATGGCGTTTTTCAACTCTGTTGCTTGCTGAACACTACTGCTGCCGTTTTCCACGTTGAGGCCGAAAATCTTCTCCCACACCGCTACCCGTAGATGGTGCGCGAAGTTCCGCACCAGGCGGGGTCGACCGTCATCAAGCACATCCTTACTGCCCTGTTTAGTGTCCAGAATCAGCACTCCAAGCTCTGAGTCACGATCCCCCAGCAAACTCCGATCGTTGATATTGGCACTGCCTAGCAGCACATAACGATCATCCACAATCATCAATTTCGAATGCACGTAGACCTGTTCTGTCACATAGCGTTCGCCCAGCTTGGTCCAGTTACGGAGATTCAATAGCGTGACGTACCTGAAGCACTCAGAAATCTTAATATCCTTATAATCATTCGTCGTCTCGCTCTCCCTGCAAACCGCCGCCTTGAGGGATGCCAATTCCTTGACGGTCTTGCACGTGCCTTTATTTGCATCGAACTCCCGCTTCGCCCACAAGTGCCGGCGAATCCGGTTCAACAGACTGAACCGCCCGAACACCAGCGTCTGCATCGTCCAATGCACCTGGCATAGCACCGCCCCATCATTCAGCTTCCCTTCCGGATGTACAGGCAGCGTGATATAGACGTGAAATGGCTCCCCATCAGGGTTGTCAA
Organism: Cupriavidus sp. FW216-B1; assembly: GCF_058789195.1. NCBI lineage: Bacteria > Pseudomonadati > Pseudomonadota > Betaproteobacteria > Burkholderiales > Burkholderiaceae > Cupriavidus > Cupriavidus sp. FW216-B1. Next base: position 4,951 of record NZ_JBYTEL010000035.1, read on the forward strand.
AGATTGCCCGCCTTATCCGGTCTCCAATGCACTGGCAAATGTCGTTCTGGATTCCTTCGTCATCGCCGTCGTAGCCCCAGCGGGTAGCCTTCGCCGAGACCATGCTGTACACCTCCGCGCCTGGCCCTACATAGCCGGGGCCCGGCGACGGGCTCGGGTTCCAGTCCGATTGGGCGCCGTCAATCGTCCGCGCCGAACCCGATTTCACCTGAGCACTGCTGAAGTTCGAGACGAAAAATTGATTCTCGATGTAGATGAAGTGCGTGCTATGGTCGATCAGCAACCGCATCGCCTGCAGATGATCACTTTGGGTCTTGCCGCTATCGCACATCGCCGGCGGAGCGCTACGCAGCACCTGAACCACGCAGCCACCTTTGCCTTGGACCGGTTTTTCCGCGTTTGTCAGCTTGGGGAAGTCCTTCTTTGCACCGTGGTTCCAGCGGCTCACGAAATTCCGCGTGAGCTCCGCGACAGCCGGTCCCTCAATGCGCACCTCGACATCATTCCAAGGCTGGCGGGGCTGGATGGCCACATCCAGTCCGTCGAGCGTTGTAGACAGTGGCACACCGGGCTTGTCCTTCGCTATATTGCCGCTGTATGGCTTCTGATAAGCGCCTCGTTCAATAGCCTCGCGTGCGATTTTCTTGTTCGTCTTAACGAGATACGGCACCCCTGCAGCGGTGTCCCATGGGCCACTCATGAGATCTGGATCGACGACCTCCACTTCACCATCGGTGACTTTACCCACCGGAGCCACGCAGGCGTTGTAGCGATTCAACCCCTTTCGACCATCCGCATCCGCACGCAGGGTGAACTGCGCATCGTCATATCGACCATAGGCGAGATCGATGCCGCCGACGTAACCGATCTTCCGGTCAATCACGACCTGCTTCTGATGATGACTGTAGAAATCCCTATTCCGGGGTGACACCGAAGCCGACAACTGAACGTAGACTTGCTTGCCCTCGACTCCGCGCCGCAACGTGTCATTGATGCTTTCCAGCGCGCTCTTGGTTTGATCGTCGTAGGTCTGCACCGGTGGAGAGTCATCCCACGGCATGACATAGATCTTGAGGCGTGGCTTTGCCTTGGCCGCGCTAAGCAGAACGTCGTACAAGCGTTTGCCAGGCGCGAGCTGAGCATCCCAATTGACTTGCCATCCTGCGATATAGATGCTTTCAGTGGCACCAGCAATATCTTTGATCAGGTCGGAAAAATAGTCCTTCCCACAAATATATGGCTTGACCTGGTTCCCTTCGAGTGGCACGGAAAATCCATCCACAACGTGGAGGGAGCTGGTCACCGCGGCTTTATATGGGCTGCCATCCGTGCCAACGATCTGATGAACTTGACGCCTCTTGTCGGTGTTATCCGGCACGACTCAGACCCCCTTTATCTTATTCAGCGCGGCCTTGCCACCGACCTTTAGTACATCGGCGATGTGAGCGCCAGCCGAGCCATCGACATCCGTGCCGTTGATGCTACCCATTGCATCGGTATAGCCCATTGCATTGATGGCACTCTGATAGGCTTGACGGCTGCTCCAGCTCGCCAACTCCTGGTCCAGTACCAATTCATGGGCCCGGCCGTTCGCAACGACCCACATCTGATTCGGCGTCTCGTCATAGGCAGCCTTGAGCCTTTCCATTTCCGCGGATGTCAGTGGCAGTTTTCCAGCAGCGTCTACCCGTCCTTTCAGCAAAGGTTCAAAGTCCAGCAGGGCCTCTTCTGGACTCTCGGCCTGGACGATGGTCCATGGGGTATGCACGAGGTGGCCTCCGTGCTCACCAGGGACGTCCGGCATCATTAAATTGAACGTGGAGGGCGTCTCGGGCAACGCAGTGCGTGGCAGTACTGGCATTTTCATGTTCAAGCTCGCTGGCCCCACCTTCTGAAAGGTCGCGCACTTGAATTTCAGGTCCCCCGGGCAAGCGATCTCGATATTGCCGTTCTCCAGCTTGATGTAAGCGCCGCCACTGGCGAGAACAACCGACTTCTCGCCAACTGCCAACACCTTGCCAGTGGCGCTGGCCACTGTGACATCCTTGCGGCCAGTCATGGACAGTTCGTCGTCCTGCGCCTGTATTTCGACCTTGCCCTTGGCGGCAAACAGCTTCATGCCCAGTTTCTGCGCAAACAGCGAAACCGCCTCGCCTGCGGCAACCGTGAACTTCCTGATGACGCCGATATCAGCATTGCCGCCGGCAGTAGCAAACAGGTTCCCAGTGGCCGACACCTGAAGATGCGAACCGCTCGTCAACGCCACACCTGCCGGAGCAGTGGCAAGCAAACCTGCCCCCTTGAGTTCATTCAGGGTCTGCTCAAACAACTGCTTTTGCTTCTCGAACTCGGCGGCGTGCGCCTGAGCCGCCTGCGCGGCCTTCGCCATTGCCTGCATCTGCTCAAGCGCAAGGTTCAACTGCTTCTGCGCGCCTTGCATGTCCAACTGCTGCCCATTCGCTCCCGGCTGGTCGTCCGCGGAAAGGAACAATCCCTTGCCGCCCCGGATCGCCCCCCAGCCCGACGTGCGCAACTCGAAGCCGTCCCCCCGCTTTTTCTTCTGATGATCAACGAGATACCCCAGGTTGAGCTGGGTCTTGCCATACTCGGTGGAGAGCTTGATCCCCTCCTGCCCCTCCCAGTCCTCAAACCGCAGCTTGTTGTTGCTCTGCGTGCGAATCACGTTGCGCGACAGCCAGCGATCCTGATTGGTGATCAGGTCAGGGTGCTGGCTGGTGTGCTGCACGCTGGCGATGTATGGCTTGTTCGGGTTGCCGTCTCGGAACGCCACGTCCACATAGGTGCCGTCGATCAGAGGAAAGTGAAAGCCCGTCTGCCGCGCCCCGGCGAACGGCTTGGCCAGGCGCAGCGGCACGCTCTCGCCGCCATTGGGCCAGGCGTCGAAGTCGAAATCGAAGCGGACGATGTAATGGCCATCCTGGGTCAGGTAGGCATACTTGTACTGACCCGGCGAGGTGATGCGGGCGCTCAGCGTGCCGGGGATGCGCGGCCAGTTGGCTTCGTCCATCGGCAGCCGGAAGCGCCGGTCCGAGGGAATGGCCTTGTAGGTGTTGCGGTAGGCGGCATCACGCGCGCCGGTGTGGACGACCTCGGTGACCACCTGCCCGTTGGGCGCGTCGGGCAACGCCAGGTCCAGTCGCAGGATGCGCGCCGGGCGCAGCGCCAGCACGTTGCTCTCACCCGCGTAGACCAATTGGCCGGCGAACTCGGCCTCGTGGCGCAACTGCGCTTCCCACTTGGCGTCGTCGAAGTCCAGGTGATGCGTGCCATACACGTAGGACTGACCGTAGGTGGTCCTTTCCTTCGCGACATCGGCCTCTCCGGCAGGGCGTTCCCATGCCTTGTCGGGATTGAAGTCCGCGACCCGGAATGATTCGGGAATGGTCCGCGCATGGGTCCTGAGCGAGAACACCGTTTCCTGGCCTGATTCCAGTCCCGCCGTCTCGCGATAGGGCACTCGCAGCTCCGGCTGGTAGAGGTAATGGTCGATGTCATCGCCGAACACGATCATCTCGCCGAACTCGCCATGGATGAAATAGCAGTACAGGCCCTCCTGCTCCATCAGCAGCCGGATATAGTCCCAATCTGATATCTGGTACTGCATACGCAACTTGTGCTGCGGGTACTTGCGCCGCGTCTTGAAGGCGAACTGGTGGCCCTTGAGGTCATGGCGGCGCAGGATGGCCTCCATGATCTGGGGCGCGGTCTGCTGCTGGTAGATACGGCTGGCACGTGTGAGCCGCAGCCGCGCGACGAGCGGCTCCACGACGATCTCGTAGCCGCAGAAATCCCGGGTCTGGCGGGTCTTGGAGAAGCGCGTGATGCAGCCGGCAAACTTGCGGGGCTCGCTGCCGTCGGCGGGAACAATCAGGAAGGTCGCGTCTTTGCCCAGATACCCGGCTCGATCAAGCTCAAGCGGATGCGTCAGTTGGATGGTGACGGCATAGGGCTCGCCCATCCGCTCCACTGCCTCGAACGACACCACCGACAGCGCGGCGGCGCTGGCTGTGCCCGGCACCTCGAGAAAGTATGCCTGCCGCCCGGTCAGTCCCCTGAGCAGGGCATCACCGTAAGTCCTCAGTTCCCTACCCAGATCCGCCATTGCTTGCGCTCCGTTGTCAGCGTGATCGAACCCTTTTTCACAGGCCATGCATCGCTCGACACACAGCGCCTTGCGGCGCACGATAAACGCTTTTTCTTATGGAGAGAACCCCTTTGTCTCCGCATTAACATTGATTCACGATCTTCGACAAAAAATCAATCCAATTAAGATTCCTCTGATTTTCTTTCGATGAATTACGTGATATCAATTAAAAACAAGCGCCGTACCCATCGTTTTTCAAGCAGCAATAAAAACCGTTAAAGTCAGAATTAAAAAGGATCAGAATAATGGCTGAGAGTTTCCAGAACGAAGTGCCCAAGGCACGCGTCAATATCAAGCTGGACCTGCATACCGGTGGCGCGCAGAAGAAGGTGGAGCTGCCGCTCAAGCTGCTGGTGATGGGCGACTACAGCAACAGTCAGGACGCGCGAGCGCTTGCCGAACGCGAGAAGGTCTCGATCAACAAGAACAACTTCAACTCGGTCCTCGCCGACTTCAACCCAAAGGCCAGGATCGCGGTCGACAACACCCTCGCCAGCGATGGCTCGGAGCTGCCGGTCGATCTCGATTTCAAGTCGATGGACGACTTCAAGCCGGAAGTGGTGGCCGGCAAGGTGCCCGAACTGCGCGCCCTGATGGCGGCGCGCAATCTGCTGCGCGACCTGAAATCGAACCTGCTCGACAACGCGATGTTTCGCCGCGAACTCGAGAAAATTCTCAAGGACCCGGCCCTGTCCGAGCGCCTGCGTACCGATCTGCAGAATATCGGCCACGCCGCCCCGGCCTCCCCGTCCGTCCAGTAATTGCCTTCCTTGAGGAACCAACCCATGGCCAAGCATGAAATCACCGCCCACGCCCCTGGCGAAACCGACACCTTCGTCCTGGATGCGCCCGGCAAGAGCGTCTATGAATCGCTGTGCGAGAAAATCAACCTGACGCCGGTCAAGGCCACGCGCCCTGTAGAGTCGTTCCAGAGCGCCGATGCGCTCTCAGAATCGTCGCTGGATGAACGCGTCGCCCAGGCGATGAACGTTTTCCTGAAGATGATCCAGGACTCGTCGCAGCAGGTGGATCGCCTCGACAAGAGCCTGCTCGATTTCCATATCGAGCACCTGGATCAGCAGATCAGCCGCCAGTTGGACGCGATCATGCACAACGAGACGTTCCAGCAGATCGAATCGGCTTGGCGTGGCCTCAAGTTCCTGGTCGATCGCACGGACTTCCGCAAGAACGTCAAGATCGAAGTGCTGGATGTTTCGAAGGATGCGCTGCGCCAGGACTTCGAGGATACCCCCGAGGTCATCCAGAGCGGCCTGTACCTGCATACCTACATCCAGGAATACGACACGCCGGGCGGCGAGCCGATCGGCTCGATCATCTCGAACTACGCGTTCGACCGCAGCCCCCAGGACATCGCCCTGTTGCGCAATATCTCCAAGGTCTCGGCCGCGGCGCACATGCCGTTCATCGGCTCCGTCTCGCCAGCGTTCTTCGGCAAGGAGTCGATGGAAGAGGTAGCCAGCATCCGCGACATCGGCAACTACTTCGATCGCGCCGAATACCTGAAGTGGAAAAGCTTCCGCGAGTCCGACGACGCGCGCTATATCGGCCTGACTCTGCCGAATTTCCTGGCTCGCCTGCCCTATGGTCCGGAAACCGTGCCGGTACGTGCCTTCAACTACACGGAGGCCGTCAAAGGCCCGGACCATACCCGCTACCTTTGGGCCAATGCCTCGTTCGCCTTTGCCGCGAACATGGTGCAGAGCTTCATCAAGAACGGCTGGTGCGTGCAGATCCGCGGCCCGCAGGCGGGCGGCCTGGTCGAAGACCTGCCGATTCACCTCTACGATCTGGGCACCGGCAACCAGGCCAAGATCCCGACCGAAGTGCTGATCCCGGAAACCCGCGAGTTCGAGTTCGCCAACCTGGGCTTCATCCCGCTGTCGTACTACAAGAACCACGACTTCGCGTGCTTCTTCTCCGCTCACTCGGCCCAGAAGCCGGCGCTCTACGACACCAAGGAGGCGACCGCCAACAGTCGCGTCAATGCGCGCCTGCCGTACATCTTCCTGCTGTCGCGGATCGCCCACTATCTGAAGCTCATTCAGCGCGAGAACATCGGTACCACCAAGGACCGCCGCCTGCTGGAGCTGGAGCTCAATACCTGGGTCAAGACGCTCGTGACCGAGATGACCGATCCGGGCGACGAGTTGCAGGCTTCGCACCCGCTGCGAGAAGCCAAGGTGATGGTCGAGGACATCGAGGACAACCCGGGCTTCTTCCGCGTCAAGCTCTTCATCGTGCCGCACTTCCAGATCGAAGGGATGGACATCAATCTGTCGCTGGTGTCGCAGATGCCCAAGGCGAAGAACTGAGCGACCGCAGCCAGTTTCAACGGCGATCTCGATATATCGCCAAGTGACTTGAGTCCCGCCGCACGCTGGCGCATGGCCACCGTGCGGCATCACCCATGCGGAAAATCTTTCCGCATACCAGCCGAGCACGATGAAGATAACAAGACCGCTGTGGGCGCAAGGGATTTTCATGACCCCGCAGCATTTCCAGCAACAGGCGCTGTGGGACCGCTATGCCGACGAGTACGTCGCACGCCTTGTCTGCCCCGATCCTTGGGGCGTCGTGCGCGTCGGGCTCGACCAACAGGCCCTGTCGATCCATCGGCTGGCGGTGAGCGCCCTGGCCCTGCGGCTGCCGGATGGCACCGTCATCGATACCGATCTCGCGGACCTGACGCCCTCGGCACGCGATCTTGGCGATGTGCCGGCCACCGTCGACGCGGTGGTCGTGCTGGTCGGCCTGGCCCTTGTTGATGCGCAAGGCGGCAATTGTGTCGAAGCCGGCGACCGGCCCGCGCGCCCGCGCCGCTTCATTCGGGAATACCGGGAAGTCGCCGACCTGCACGGGGAAGGCAAGGAAGAGATCAGCGTCGAGCGGCACGCGCTCGCGCTCCTCTTTGACTTCGAGGCAATCGGCGACTACGTCACCTGCCCGATTGCCCGACTGGTACGCACCCCTCAAGGGCACTTCGAACTCGATCCGGCCTTTGTGCCGCCCTGCCTGTTCCTGTCGGCCAGCGACCGGCTCACCGAGCGAATGGGCCGGCTATCGGAAATCCTGAGCGCCAAGAGCGCGAGTCTGGCCGTGCGGCGGCGCGAACGCTCCGACCAGATCGCCGACTACGCGGTTGCCGATGTAGCCCTCTTCTGGCTGCTGCACAGCGTGAACAGCACCTGGCCGGATCTGGCGCGCCTGCATGCGGCCCCGCAGCAGCATCCCGAACGGCTTTACGGCATCCTGGCCCGGCTGGCCGGGGCACTACTGACCTTCTCCACCACCGAGACCCTCCAGGCCATTCCGGCTTATGACCATCTCGCCCCCGAACCGGTGTTCGCGGAACTGGAATCGCTGATCCGCACCCTGCTTGACACGGTGATCCCATCGCGCGTGGTGCCGGTGGCACTCGAACGTGCCCGGCCCACGGTCTGGGTAGGCAAGATCCTTGACGAACGGCTGGTCGAAGGGGCCGAGTACTACCTGTCCGTGCAGGCTGGACTGCCGGCCCACACGCTGCTTGAACAACTGCCGCGCCTATGCAAGGCCGGGGCACCGGACGAGGTGGAACAGATCGTCAACTCCGCGCTGCCCGGCATTCCGCTGCGCACGATGTCGCGCCTGCCCGCCGCCATTCCGGTGCGCATCGAGAACCAGTACTTTGCGCTCGACAGCGCCCACCCGGCGTTCAAGCGCATGCTGGACGCTCGGGCCTGCCAATTCTACGTGCCGGCTTCGTTGCCGGACGTGTCGCTCGAACTCTTCGCGGTATTGCCGGCATGAGTCCCTCCACCATGCGTACCCCCGCCATGATGCTCCCGCTCGCACTGCGCGACACAGCGCTGACCGTCACGGAACTCGCCGACTCCGCCAGACCGACCGTTGGCTTCGAAACGTTCCGGGCAAAGTGTGTCGAACAGGTAGCCCGCCTGCGCGAGGAATTCGTGGCGAGCGGCCAGCCGGTCGACGTGATAGAAGACGCCGCCTATGCCCAGTGCGCCCTGCTGGACGAGGTAGCGCTAGGTCGGCTGCAGGGCGCCGACCGCGACGCCTGGGAGCGTGAGCCAATGCAGGTAGCGCAGTTCCAGAGCCACAATGCCGGGGAGATGCTGATTGCCCGCATCGAGCGGCGCCTGGCCGATCCGCAGCCGGTGCTGCCGCTGCTCGCCGTGTTCCACGCCGTCCTCGGGCTGGGCTTTCGGGGCCGATATGCCCTGGAGGGCGCCAGCGCCCGCACCGCCCTCATGCGCGCCATCGATGAACGCCTGGATCGCGCCGGCTGGCGAAACGCTTCCGGCCCGGTGCTGGTGACCGTCGGCAAGACACCTCGATGGCGCCAACTGTCGCCGCTTGCCTGGGTGGTCACCGCCTGCGTTGGCGCGGGTCTGGTCTATGTTGCGCTCGATCGGTGGCTGGCTGCGGCGATCACCCGGCTCGCGAGCTGAAAGGGGTGTCGTGACCGGCTACCCCTACCGTACGTTGTTTGCCTGGATCGCGGCACTCGCGCTCGCCTGGCTGGCATTCAGCTCGCCTTGGGCGTCGAGGTGGAATCTGCTGCTCGCCGCCTTCACGATCACCCTGGTGCTGCTCGCGATCATCGTTGTCACCCGGCGGCTGCATGCGCGCCGGCGTGCTGCGGCGCCGGTGCTGCAGGCTGTCAGGGCATCGCTGGATGCGCTGCCCGGCGACATCCGGCGCAATACGCCGCTGGTGCTGACCGTGGGAGATGCCACCGGCGCCCCGGCGCAGGCCTTTGGCGATGCGATGGTTCGGATCACCGACACCGCGATCTGGGTGCGTGTCGACGATCCGACCCGGTTGGCTCATGTGGCAGATGCCCTCAAGCGATGGCGCGAGGAGCAGGGTCCGGATGCCGTCGCCTATCTGATTGGCGCCGACCAGGCCGACAATGCGGGTACGCTGAACGCAGGGCTCAGGCGCTGGCGCTCGGCCATCGGAGAGGCCAGCCGCGCGGTCGGCTATGCGTTGCCGGTCTGCGTCGCCGTGTATGCCGAAGAGGCGGACGGTACGCCGGACGACTGCCCCTGGTTTGGGATGTCTGGCATGGAGATGGTGTCGGGCGAGACCCTGGCGACCAGCGTCGCCACGCACGCCCTGCAGTATGCGCAAGCCGCAGTTCCGCTGGATCGCGAGGCCCGCATGCATCGCGCCACGCGTCTTGACACCCTGGCACGGTGGGCCGCTGGCGCGCTGCTGCCCGCCTTCGTCGAGAATCAGCGCGATGGAATCCGGCATGGGCGCCCGGTGCGCGTCGCAGCATTCGGCGTGACCACTGTCGTCGGAATCCCCGCTGCAAACTCGCTACTAACCCGTTTCACCGAGCAGACGACAGCCCTGAGCCGACTCGCCCGGCACAGCCGGGATGGCCGGCGTGCAGCTTACCCGTTGCCGGAGCCCCTGATCCAGGGCATCGCCCTGCAGCCAGTGCGACGAACCTTGCCGCGTGCCTTGGGACATGCCTTTGCCTGGCTGGCGCTGGCATTCTGTGCCGCCTGCGCGGCCTCGGCCTGGCAGAACCGGGCGCTGGTGGCGCGCGTCATCGACGATATGGCACGCTATCGCGCCATCAGCCCAGAGCACGACGCCGCCCGGGTCGATGCGCTGCGGGCCATCAAGCGCGACCGCGACGAGCTTGAGCGGTATGCCCGCGCTGGCGTGCCACCGCGCCTGGGCCTGGGTTTCTATCGGGGCGTCCCATTGCTCACCCCGCTCAACACGCTGATCGCCGCGTATCAGCCCCCCGCACCGCCACCCTCGACCATCGAGCTCGACAGCCTGTCCCTCTTCAAGAGCGGCAGCGCCGTCCTGAACCCCGGTTCGAACCGGGTGCTGATTGGCGCGCTCGAGATGATCAAGGCGCATCCGGACAAGCGCGTGCTGGTGGCCGGACATACCGACACCACCGGCAACCCGGACAGCAACCTCAAACTCTCCGAGGCACGTGCCGCGTCGGTGCGCGACTGGCTGGCCGATGCCGCTGGCCTGCCACTCACGCACTTTGCGATCCAGGGCTATGGGGACACTCGGCCTAAGGCCACCGACGACACCGAAGCGGGGCGCGCTGCGAACCGCCGTGTCGAGATCACGCTTGTCCCCGATTGTCGCGATGACCGTCACGACAATCGGACACCCTCGGGCCAGTCGGCCTGTTCATTCCAGCAGAAGGAGTAAGAAGAAATGGCAATTCCCGCGTACATGTGGATCAAGGACGATGGCGGTGCCGATGTCAAGGGTTCGGTCACCGTGTCCGGCCGCGAGGGCAGCGTCGAAGTCGTCGCCTTTGACCACGCTGTCAATATCCCGACCGACTCCAACACCGGCAAGCTGACCGGCACGCGCGTGCACAAGCCGATCTTGTTCACCAAGGAAACTGACGCATCGACCCCCTATCTGTACAAAGCGGTCACCAGCGGCCAGACCCTGAAGTCGATCGAGATCAAGTGGTACAAGATCGACGACGCCGGCAAGGAAAAGGAATACTTCAACACCAAGCTGGAAAACGTGAAGGTGGTTGGCGTGACGCCCAAGATGCTGGACATCAAGAACCCGGCCTACGAAAAACACAACCACCTCGAAGACATCGAGTTGCGCTACGAGAAAATCACCTGGTCGTACAAGGACGGCAACATCATCCACGCCGACAGCTGGAACGAGCGCTCGTAACACGCGCGCAGCCGGCGCCAGGCGCCGGCTGGCCGTCTTGCATGGACGACATGCCGTGGTCCGCGCGCCCCATTTTCCCCTTCCTGCGTTCTTCCTCCCACGCCATGACCGCCCGCGATCCTTCCCCGTTCCTGCGTCGCCTGAACGACCACTGCGCCCAAGCCCTCACCGAGGCAGCCAGTCTCTGTGAAACACGCGCCCACCGGGACATCGAGGTCGAGCACTGGCTGATCAAGCTGCTGGAGTTGGGCGACGGCGACCTGCTGGCGATCCTGCGGCGTTATGAACTGGATGTCGACGGCATCTGGAACGCACTGCTGGCCGCCATCGACCGGCTGCCGCACGACCTGCGCGGCAAGCCAGGCCTCTCGCAGCGCGTCGGCCAGTGGCTGGAAGCTGCCTGGATGCGCGCCTCGCTCGAAGTGGCGGGCCCCGGCGAGGCTCGGCCCATCCGCTCGGCACATCTGCTTGCGGCGCTAGCCGACTCGCCGCACCTGCTGCGTGCGCCCGATGCCTGGCCGCTCCTGTCCGTGTCGGCCGTGCAGATCGAACGGCTGATGCGCGAGCTGGACAATATCTCGATCGAGGCGGCCTCGCCCATTGGCCCTGGAGCGGACGGGCAAGCGCCCACCTCGCCTGCCCCGGGCAGGGCGATGCCCGGCCAGGCCGACACGTTGGCGCTGGACCGCTTCACCACCGATATCACCCGAAAGGCACGCGATGGCAAGATCGACCCGGTGTTTGGCCGCGATGTCGAAATCCGTCAGATGGTCGACATTCTGGCGCGCCGCCGCAAGAACAATCCGATTCTGGTCGGCGAGCCCGGTGTCGGCAAGACCGCGCTCGTCGAAGGGCTCGCGCTAAAGATCGCCGAAGGGGATGTGCCCGCCGTCATCCGCGATGTCAGCGTGCTGACGTTGGACCTGGGTCTGCTGCAGGCCGGTGCCGGGGTCAAGGGCGAGTTCGAGCAGCGCCTCAAGAACGTCATCGAGGCCGTGCAGCAGTCTCCGACCCCGATTCTGCTTTTCATCGACGAGGCCCACACCCTGATCGGTGCCGGCAATACCGCTGGCGGCGCCGACGCGGCCAACCTGCTCAAGCCGGCGCTGGCGCGCGGCGAGCTGCGTACCATTGCGGCCACGACGTGGTCCGAATACAAGCAGTACTTCGAGCGCGACGCCGCGCTGGAGCGCCGCTTCCAGATGATCAAGGTCGACGAGCCCGACGATGACAACGCGTGCCTGATGCTGCGGGGCCTGAAGGAGCGATATGCGCATCACCACGGCGTGCATATCACCGATGCGGCCGTGGGCGCCGCTGTCCGGCTGTCGCGCCGCTACCTGACCGGGCGCCAGTTGCCGGACAAGGCCGTCGACTTGCTCGACACTGCCGCCGCCCGCGTGCGCATGAGCCTGGAGGCCACTCCGATCGCCATTTCCGCCTGCGAAGCGAAGCGTGGGGCGCTCGAGGCCGAACGCTCCGCCCTGCTGGAGGACCAGGCCGCCACCGGCGCCGAGGCCGGCGAACGGCTGGCGGCCATCGATGCGCGGCTCGCCGCGCTCGCCAGCGAGTTGAACGCGTTCGCGCACGTCTTCGCCGAACAGAAGCGTGCCGCCGAAACCTTGATCGCGTTGCGCGCGCAGTGGCAGGCGGCCACCGACGAGTCGGCCCGCCTGGATCTGGCGCCATCGATCCAGGCCGCCCACCAGGCATTGGCCGGGCACGGCCACGCGGCCTTGCTCCACGCGGAAGTCGACGAGACCGCCATTGCTCAGGTGATTGCCGACTGGACCGGGGTGCCGGTCGATAGCCTGCTGTCGAGCGAAATCGCCACCTTGCTGGCGCTGGAAACGCGTCTGGGCCAGGTCGTCGTCGGCCAGGACGAAGCGCTGGCCGCGCTGGGCAAGAGCCTGCGCACCGCCAAGGCCGGTCTGAAATCGGAGGACGCGCCGCTGGGCGTGTTCCTGCTGGTCGGGCCATCCGGCGTCGGCAAGACCGAAACCGCTCGGGCGCTGGCTGACCAGATGTTCGGCGGCGAACGTTCGCTCATCACCATCAACATGTCGGAATACCAGGAAGCGCACACGGTCTCGCAGCTAAAGGGATCGCCGCCGGGCTATGTCGGCTATGGCGAAGGCGGTGTGTTGACCGAAGCGGTCCGCCAGCGCCCCTACAGCATTGTCCTGCTGGATGAAGTCGAGAAAGCCCACCGCGACGTGCTGAATCTGTTCTATCAGGTATTCGACCGCGGCTTCATGCGGGACGGAGAAGGCCGGGTGATCGACTTCCGCAACACCGTGATCCTGATGACCTCGAATCTCGGCAGCGAGCAGATTCTGGCAGCAACCGACGCTGCGGCACAGGCCGGCGCCGAACTCCCGACCGGCACCCTGATGGAAGCGATTCGTCCGCTGCTGATCGATCGCTTCCAGCCGGCGCTGCTGGCACGCTTCCAGACCATCGTGTACCGCCCGCTGTCGGCCGAGGCCATGACCGCGATTGTGCGGATGAAGCTTGCCAGGGTAGCTCAGCGGATCGCAAATCGCTTCGGCATGCCGCTGAGCTGCGGCGACGCGCTGGTCGCCGAACTGGTGCGGGCCTGCCTGCTGCCCGATTCCGGAGCGCGCAATATCGACAGCCTGCTTGACCAGCAGATTCTGCCGGTGCTATCGCGCGAGCTACTGGTGCGCATGGCCGACCGGCAGATGCCGAAGTCAATCCAGCTATCGTTCTCCGAGGCGGACGGCATCGGGCTGAGCTTTGAGGAAACCTGCGTGGGCGCGCAGGCGAGCGCGTGATGCGTGGCGGGCCAGGGTTCTTCGAGGCCGTGACGGGGCATTTTGCGAACGGAGCCCCGATCGGCGAATTCGACGCGGCCACACAGACCTTCCTCTCGGTGCAGGACAACATCCAGCGCATCCTCAACAGCCGCCGCGGCGGCCTGGCCCATCTGCCGGACTATGGTCTTGGCGATCTGTCCCGCATCTACCGGCACCTGCCCGCCTCCGCGCATACGCTCAAGCGCGAAATCGAAACCACGCTGCTGCGTTACGAGCCGAGGCTGAAGGCGATCGACCTCACCATCGAAGAGACCGAGCCCGGCATGCTGCTTAGCTTCACCATGAGCTGCCACCTGCATCAGGCCGGGCTGGTGCGCTTCGGCACGCACTTCACCCCCGATGGACAGACGCGGCTCAAACTGCTGAAGGCCGACCGCGATCGCGGATGACCCTGCAACGTTGGATGGAGATGGAGGCTTGACCATGAAGCAGTTGGCCGTAAAAGGCAGTCGCACCGCCACCGATGGCACCAAGATGGGCGCTTTCGGCCATTCGATCATGAACATTGGAATCTCAAGAACTCATGGAATGGTCGAGTACAGCGCATGGCACCGATTTTCGCGTTGGCGATTACATCTTCTCCGGCGGTGGATTCACGAACCTGGCGTGGTCGCCTGACGGTTCGATCCGCATCGAGGGCAATGGCAAATACGAAGGAACTGGTGAGACGCTCCATTGCCTGATCTTGCGCGGCAAAGCGGTACAACCATGCAGCCAGGTGCGACCAACTCCTCCGGCAAACCTGCACAATCCACCGACATCACCACCGGAAGCCGCAGCGCCCTTGCAAGGCCGCGCAGCACCCTCCTGAACGTCCCGATCTATCCGCCGCCGAAGCGCGCTGCCCGGCGTAGGCGCCAAGCGGCGAATGCTCGGGGTAGTGCCGCTCGATCAACTGGTTGAAGCGCTGGAACAGGCGCGGATCCTCGCGCCGCATCAGCACCGCATCAGGCCAACCAGCGCAATCTCGCGCCCCCGGGCGCTTGCCGCGGAATTTGGCCGGACGAGAACCTCAAGGCTTGATGTGCTTGAGCTCGTCGAGCAGCCCGAGCAGCAGTCGCAGCTTGTCCTCGCCGAACTGCGCGAGGATGCGCCGGTAGTTTCTCTCCATGTCCTCGCTCATATCGACAAAGCACTGCTGCCCCGCCTCGCTCAGGCACACCAGCACGCGGCGCTGGTCGTGCCCGGACTTCCAGCGGCGCACCAGGCCGTCGCGCTCCATGCGCGCCAGCACGCCGGTCATGCTCGGCTTGAGGATGCAGGCCTGCTGCGCCAGTTGGTAGATTTCCATCTCGCCTTGCTGGCGAAGGATGCGCACGATGCGCCACTGCTGTTCGGTGAGGTCATGCTGGTTGAGCGAAGGCCGGAAAAAAGCCATGGCGGCCTCGCGCGCCTGCAACAGCGTGAGGGTCAGGGACGGGCGCGGACTGGACATGCGGGGATGCTCGACTGGAATTGGATAAGATTTTAACCATCCTGGTTCCTGCCGGCAAACCCGCTCCCGCTATCGCATGCATATCACCGCGGCACCGATTCATCCGTCTGGCTTCTGACAATGATTTTGGGCGAGATGTCGCTACTGGGGGATCCTCTTGAGCAACTGCTTGACTATAGTTAATATCTTAACTATAAACATAACATGTTAATGAAATCGGGGCGCCCGACGGCAATCCCGATGGAACCAGGAGAACGAAGCCATGCGCCGCGCTGTCAGCGAAGCCGCAACGGGCACCCTGTTCGGCGTCGCGCTGAACTACCAGGGCCTGTTGCGCGGCCGGCTGGAGGAATTCCAGCAGCCGCCCTACCAGAAGCCGCCGGTCAAGCCGGTGCTGTTCATCAAGACACCCAATACGCGCAACGGCGACGGTCAGGCGGTGATCTTCCCCGCCGGCACCGAACGCCTGCAGCCTGGCCCGGCGCTGGGCGTGGTGCTTGCCCGCGACGCCAGCCGCGTCGGTGAGGAACAGGCCATGGACTACGTGGCCGGCTACGTGATCGTCAACGAGTTCAGCCTGCCGGAAGACAGTTATTACCGCCCGGCGGTCAAGGCCAAATGCCGCGACGGCTTCTGCGCGCTGGGCACCGAGGTGATCGGCCGCGACGAGATCGCCGACCCGCACGCGCTGCCGATCCGCCTGCTGGTCAACGGCGAGCTGCGCCAGGAAAATAGCAGCGCCAACCTCGTGCGCGGAATTCCCCGCTTGATCGCCGAGATCAGCGAATTCATGACCCTGCATGCCGGCGACGTGCTGATCACCGGCACCCCCGAAGGCCGCGTCGACGTGCAGCCGGGCGACGAAGTGGTGGTGGAGATCGAGGGCCTCGGCCGCCTGCGCAATCGCATCGTGGCGGAGGCGGTCTGAGATGAAACACGCACGCATCCGCTACCAGGGAGCAATGCACGCCGTCACGGTGGAGGCTGGCAACGCCGTGCGCCTGGCCGATGGCCGCCTGCTCGGCGAACGCCAGGTGGAATGGCTGCCGCCGGCCAGCGGCAGCATGTTCGCCCTCGGCCTGAACTATGCCGACCACGCCGCCGAGCTGGCCTTCAAGGCACCCACCGAGCCGCTGGCGTTCATCAAGTCGCGCGGCGCCTACACCGGCCACAACCAGGTCACCTGGCGCCCGGACAACGTGGCCTACATGCACTATGAGTGCGAACTGGTGGCGGTGATCGGCAGGACGGCGCGCAACGTCGGGCGCGACGACGCCCTCGCCTTCCTGGCCGGCTACACGGTGTGCAACGACTACGCGATCCGCGACTACCTGGAGAACTACTACCGGCCCAACCTGCGCGTGAAGAACCGCGATGCCACCACCCCGGTCGGCCCCTGGATCGTCACGCCCGACGAGGTGCCCGACCCGTCGAGGCTGACGCTGCGCACCTGGATCGACGGCGAGCTGAAGCAGGAAGGCACCACCGCGGACATGATCTTCGACATCCCCTTCCTGGTCGAATATTTCTCCAGCTTCATGACCCTGCAGCCGGGCGACATGATCGCCACCGGCACGCCGGAAGGCCTGGCCGACGTGGTCCCGGGCAACGAAGTGGTGGTGGAAGTGGAAGGCGTCGGCCGCCTGGCCAACCGAATCGTCAGCGAGGCCGAGTTCTTCGCGAACCGCGCCCGCCCGTAACAAGCGGAGGCAGAACCATGATCAGGCACTGGATCAACGGCCGCGAGGTCGAAAGCAGGACCGTCTTCGAAACCGTCAACCCGGCCACCACCGAAGTCATCGCCGAGGTCGCCAGCGGCGGCGCCGAGGAAATCGCCCTGGCCGTCGCCGCGGCCAGGGCAGCCTTCCCGAAATGGGCCGGCACCCCGGCGCGCGAACGCGCGAAGCTGATGCGCAAGCTGGGCGAGCTGATCGACCGCAACGTGCCCAGGCTGGCCGAGCTGGAAACCCTCGACACCGGCCTGCCAATCCACCAGACCAGGAACGTGCTGATCCCCCGCGCCTCGCACAACTTCGAGTTCTTCGCCGAGGTCTGCACGCGCATGGACGGCCACAGCTACCCGGTGGACGACCAGATGCTCAACTACACCCTGTACCAGCCGGTGGGCGTGTGCGGGCTGGTATCGCCGTGGAACGTGCCGTTCATGACCGCCACCTGGAAGACCGCGCCGTGCCTCGCGCTGGGCAACACCGCGGTGCTGAAGATGAGCGAACTCTCGCCCTTGACCGCCAACGAGCTGGGCCGCCTGGCCCTCGAAGCCGGCATTCCGCCAGGCGTGCTCAACGTGGTGCAGGGCTATGGCGCCACCGCCGGCGAGGCCCTGGTCCGCCACCCGGACGTGCGCGCCATCTCCTTCACCGGCGGCACCGCCACCGGACGCAAGATCATGCAGGCGGCCGGGCTGAAGAAGTATTCGATGGAGCTGGGCGGCAAGTCGCCGGTGCTGGTCTTCGACGACGCCGACCTCGACCGCGCGCTCGACGCCGCGCTGTTCACCATCTTCTCGCTGAACGGCGAGCGCTGCACCGCCGGCAGCCGCATATTCATCCAGGAGACGGTCTATGAACGCTTCGTCGAGGCGTTCGCCGCCCGCGCCCGGCGCCTGATCGTCGGCGACCCGCAGGACCCGAAGACCCAGGTCGGCTCGATGATCACCCAGGCCCACCACGACAAGGTCACCGGCTACATCCGCATCGGCATCGAGGAAGGCGCGCGCCTGCTCGCCGGCGGCCTGGAGCGCCCGGCCAACCTGCCGGCGCACTTGTCTCGCGGGCAGTTCATCCAACCGACGGTATTCGCCGATGTGGACAACCGCATGCGCATCGCCCGCGAAGAGATCTTCGGCCCGGTGGTCTGCCTGATGAAGTTCAAGGACGAGGCCGAGGCGCTGCGCCTGGCCAACGACACCGAGTACGGCCTGGCCTCCTACATCTGGACCCAGGACATCGGCAAAGCCCATCGCCTGGCGCGCGGCATCGAGGCCGGCATGGTCTTCATCAACAGCCAGAACGTGCGCGACCTGCGCCAGCCGTTCGGCGGCGTGAAGGGCTCGGGCACCGGGCGCGAGGGCGGCCAGTACAGCTTCGAGGTCTTCGCCGAGGTCAAGAACGTGTGCATTTCCATGGGCAGCCATCACATTCCCCGCTGGGGCGTGTGAGGCGTGGCCAGACGACAGAGCGGCCGTCCGAGGCCGCCGCAACCGCCGGCGTGACATCGACAAGGACAAGAAACGGGCACGGCGCCCCTCACCAGGAGACTCGACATGGGCAAACTCGCTCTAGCTGCCAAGACCACTCACGTTCCTTCGCTGTACCTCTCGGAACTCCCTGGCCCTCGCCACGGCAGCCGCCAGGCCGCCATCGACGGCCACAAGGAGATCGGCCGCCGCTGCCGCGAGCTGGGGGTGGACACCATCGTGGTGTTCGACACCCACTGGCTCGTCAATGCCGGCTACCACGTCAATTGCGCGCCGCGCTTCGAAGGGCTGTACACCAGCAACGAACTGCCGCACTTCATCGCCAACATGGAGTACGGCTTCCCGGGCAACCCCGAACTCGGGCGCATCCTCGCCGATGGTTGCAGGGCCATGGACGTGGACGTGCTGGCCCACGACGCCACCACGCTCGCGCCCGAGTACGGCACGCTCGTGCCGATGCGCTACATGAACCAGGACCAGCACTTCAAGGTGATCTCGGTCTCGGCGATGTGCACGGTGCACTATCTCAACGACAGCGCGCGCCTGGGCTGGGCCATGCGCAAGGCGGTCGAGGAACACTACGACGGCACCGTGGCCTTCCTGGCCAGCGGCTCGCTGTCCCACCGTTTCGCCCAGAACGGCCAGGCGCCGTCGTTCGCCGACCGCATCTGGACCCCGTTCCTCGAGACCCTCGACCATCAGGTGCTGGCGATGTGGCAGCGAGGCGAGTGGCGGGCCTTCTGCGACATGCTGCCCGAGTACGCCGCCAAGGGCCACGGCGAAGGCTTCATGCACGACACCGCCATGCTGCTGGGCGCGCTCGGCTGGTCCGCCTATGACGGCAAGGCGGAGGTGGTGACGCCCTACTTCGGTTCCTCCGGCACCGGGCAGACCAACGCCGTGCTCCCGGTCACCCCGCAGGACGGCGCGGCGATACCCGCCGCGCAGGCCTGGGCCGGCGCCGGCAACCCTTGCGCCAGCCGCCTCTGAGGAAGCCGCCATGCCGCACTTCATCGCCGAGTACACCCACAACATCGAAGCCGAGGCCGACCTGCCCGGCCTGTTCGAGCAGGTCCATGCCTGTCTCGGCGCGAGCGGAATCTTCCCGCTCGGCGGCATCCGCAGCCGCGCCGTGCGCATCGACACCTGGCGCATGGCCGACGGCCGGCACGACTACGCCTTCGTCCACATGAGCCTGAAGGTGGGCGCCGGGCGCGACCTGGCAACCCGCCGGCAGGTCGCCGACGCACTGTTCGCGGTAATCAAGGCGCACTTCGCCGAACTGCAGGCGCGGCGCCCGCTGGCGTTGTCTTTCGAGATGAGCGAGCTGGATGCGGAGCTCAACTTCAAGCAGAACAACGTCCACGCCTTCCTCAAGGGCCAGGCGGGCTGACGCCAGCCGCCGCGGTCAACCCCCGC
The DNA here is from genome assembly GCF_058789195.1 of Cupriavidus sp. FW216-B1. Lineage (NCBI taxonomy): Bacteria > Pseudomonadati > Pseudomonadota > Betaproteobacteria > Burkholderiales > Burkholderiaceae > Cupriavidus > Cupriavidus sp. FW216-B1. Next base: position 24,738 of record NZ_JBYTEL010000035.1, read on the forward strand.
CGAGAGATATCCCCATGCTCGACTCCACCCTAATCCAGGAAGCCGCCACCCGCCTCGACGCCGCCGAGCGCTCGCGCCGGCAGGTGCGGCAGTTTTCCCTCGACTACCCGGCCCTGGCCATCGAGGACGCCTACGCCATCCAGCGCGCCTGGGTGGCGCAGAAGATCGCCGGCGGCCGCATGCTCAAGGGCCACAAGATCGGCCTGACCTCGCGCGCCATGCAGGTCTCGTCGAACATCGCGGAGCCGGACTACGGCGCGCTGCTCGACGACATGTTCTTCGACGAAGGCGGCGACATTCCGTGCGCGCGCTTCATCGTGCCGCGCGTCGAAGTGGAGCTGGCGTTCATCCTCGGCAAGCCGCTGCGCGGGCCCGGCGTCAGCCTGTTCGACGTGCTCGACGCCACCGAATGGGTGATCCCGGCGCTGGAGATCATCGACGCGCGCATCGAGCAGGTGGACCCGGAGACCAAAGCCACGCGCAAGGTCGTCGACACCATCTCCGACAACGCCGCCAACGCCGGGGTGGTCATGGGCGGGCGCGCCGTGCGGCCGGACGAGATCGACCTGCGCCGCGTGCCGGCGATCCTCTACCGCAACGGCGTGATCGAGGAATCCGGGGTTTCCGCGGCGGTGCTCAACCACCCGGCCAGGGGCGTGGCCTGGCTGGCCAACAAGCTGGCACCCTACGACGTCACGCTGGAGGCCGGCCAGGTGATCCTGGGCGGCTCCTTCACCCGCCCGGTGGCGGCGGCGCCCGGCGACACCTTCCATGCCGACTACGACCGGCTCGGCAGCATTTCCTGCCGCTTCGCCTGAACCCCGGAGATCTATGAACGTCCCGCCGAACCCGTTCAGGCAATGCCTGCAGATCGGCCATGCACAGACCAGCCCGTGCTGCGCGGCACCGGCGGCCAGCGCGCCGTGAAGAGAAGGAACCGCCGGAGAAGGGACCGCCGACGCCTACCGGTATCCCACCACCACCTGCCCCGACTGCCCTTGCAGGACCGGCGTCAGCGCGCCCCTGCCCGGCACCTGGAACGCAAAGACGAAACCGTTGGCGGCATCGTCGCCGCCGAACGCATCGGTCAGCCCTTCGGCGCCGGACAGCAGCACGCAGCGCTGCGCGTTGCACAGGTAGGCCTGCAGGTCGTGCGGCGGCGTGCGGTTGAAGGCGTAGCGCCAGCGCACCGTGGTGATCGCGCCTTCGGCCTGCGGCAGGTAGCCGGTGGGCGTGATGGGCGCGGAGACGGTGCGCAGGCCCTTGCCGTACAGCGCGGGGCCGCTCACGGAAGCGGACCACGAGTGCAGCGTCTGCCCGGCTGGGCCGGCCCAGCCGTGGCCGCCGCAGGCGGCCAGCGCCGCCACGGCGAGACAGCGGGACCAGCGCAGCGGCAGGGTCATAGCAGGCCGCGCAGTTGGGAGCGCAGGCGCGTGATGGCTTGGCTGCGGATCTGGCACACGCGCGATTCGGTGACGTCGAGCACGGCGCCGATCTCGCGCAGGTTGAGCTCCTGGTCGTAGCACAGCGACAGCACCAGCTTCTCGCGCTCGGGCAGGCGCTCGATGGCGCGGATCAGCGCTTCGCGCATGCCGCTTTCCATCAGCACGGTGAGCGGGTTGCCGTCGTCGCTGACGCTCAGGTGGCGGTCCAGGAAATCTTCCTCGCCGGAGCGCTCGAAGTCTTCATAGTGCAGCAACTGGCAGCCGTAGACCTCGTTGAGCAGGGTCTGGTATTCCTCCAGCGGCAGCTCCAGCTCCTGCGCCACCTCGGAGTCCAGCGGCGTGCGGCCGAGCGTCTGCTCGAGGCCGCGCACGGTACGCTCGATGCGCCGCGTGAACTGGCGCAGGCTGCGCGACTGCCAGTCGTTGGCGCGCACCTCGTCGAGCATGGCGCCGCGGATGCGCTGGCTGGCGTAGGTCTCGAAGCGCGCGCCGTGGGTATCTTCGTAGCGCTTGGCGGCATCGAGCAGGCCGATCATGCCGGCCTGGATCAGGTCGTCGAGCTGGACGCTGGCGGGCAGCTTGGCGGCGAGTTGCAAGGCGATGCGACGCACCAGCGACGCATGCGCGGTCACCGTATCCGTCTGTTCGAGCTTTCCCTGAATCGTGTACATGGTGGAATTCTCGTGAGTCCTAGCTTGCTTGCAGGCCCGGCGTTCAGGCCAGGGCCGTGGCCGGCGGCGCCAGGGGCGTGGCCGGAGGGGTTGAACGGTTTTCCGCCGCCGCGGGCGACGGCCAGGCGGCGACGCCGGTGGCCAGGCGGCGCAGGGCGGCCGTGGCCGGCGCGGCCGCGAAGGCTTCGACCACGCAGCGGCCCAGCGCCGCGCTGCGCGCGACCAGCGGGTCGAGCGGCAGGCTGCCCGCCGCGCGCGCGTCCACGCCGAGGTACTGGCTGGCGGTGCGCGCCAGGTTGCCGAGCACCGCGGTGGCGGCCGCGTCGCTGGGCGCGGCGTTGACCACCAGGTGGAAGCGGCGGCAGGCGTAGAGATGGTTGAGCTGCTTGATGCAGGCGTAGGCGGCCTTGATCGAGGCCGGCTCCGCGCGCAGCACCACGATCAGGTTGTGGGCCGCGGCGGCCATCGGCGACAGCGCGCCATCGGCGTCGCCGCGCGCATCGCTGAGCACGGTGCGGTAGCCGTTGAGCAGTTGCAGGTCGCCGCCGGCCTGGGCGCTGGCGGGCAGCACGCCGATGGCGCCGGCGGGACGCTGGCCGAGCGCGGCCTCGAGCGTGGCGGCGCCGCCCAGCACCGCGTCCAGCGTGTCGGCGGGCGCCGCCCCGGACAGCCGCGTGGCGCGCGCGCCGGTGCGGTCTTCGTCGATCAGCAGCACGCGCTCGCCCTGCATGGCGAGCGCGTTGGCCAGGCCGAGCGCGACCGTGGTGGCGCCGGCGCCGGCGTCGCTCGCCACCACCGCGATGCGGCGCGTGACGCGCGGCGCCAGCATGCGCCGCAGGCTTTCGGCCTGGTCGAGGGCGAGAGAATTCACGTCTTACTCTCCCTGCACCTGCGCCAGTGCCTTGAACATGCGGCTGCTGTCGGTAAAGGCGTCCGCCTCCGTGGCGGAAGCGACGGTGGAAATGGCGGTGGAAGCGGCGGTGGAGACAGTGGCAGAAACAGCGGCTGAAACAGCGGGCGCCGCATCGCGGACGGCGGCGCGGCCGTTGCGCGCGGGGTAGTTCTCCAGCACGTCCAGCAGCGCCAGCAGGCGGCCCATGCCTTCGACCAGCACCGCGGCGTTCGGGGTCTGGCGCGCCGGCGCGCGCGCCGACAGGCGCGCGAGGAAGGCGGCGGCCTCGGTGTCGCCGGCCTGCTCCAGGCGCAGCGAGGCGATGGCCATCTGCAGGGCCAGCAGGCGCGCGCAGGCCTGGCCCTCGGCCTGGGCGGCATCGCCGGCGCCGTCCTGGCGCTCGCCCTGGCTCAGGTGGTCGAGCGCATGGCCGAGCGTGCGCAGCTGTGCCTCGCCGTCTTCGGCCCAGCGCGCCCAGCGCGCCAGCTGCGCGCCCTCGCCGAGCAGCGCGGGATCGCACAGCAGGTACTGCACGGCCAGGGTCTGGCCGTTGTCGAGATCGACCACGCGCGAGACCAGCAGGCCGGCTTCGATGCCGCCCTCGGCGCCGCGCGCGCCGCGCACCTGGCTTTCCAGCACGCGCACCGGCGCCTGCGCGACCCACTGCGCGGCGGCGCGGCCGCGGTATTCCATTTCCTCGACGGCGTGGAAGGTCAGCGTGTCGGCCAGCGCGTCGACCTTCAGCGCGGCGCCGCCGCTGACCACGCGCGTGGTCCTGCGGGTGGCGGTGAGCCAGCGCTCGCCCGCGGTCTGCCAGCGCGCCAGCATGGCCGGCGCCGGCATAGCGTCGAGCACGTTGACGACGGTGCGCGTGGCGGCGATGGTGGCGGCCAGGTTGACCGCGTCGGTCTCCCAGCCGCCTTGCGTGGCCTGCAGCACCGGCGCGGTGCGCCCGCCGGGCGCCACGGCGGCGGCCAGCGGCAGGCCGTCGCGGTCGGCCAGCCACAGCGTGTGCAGCCACGGGCGCGCGGCGCGGCGGCCGGCCGCGGGCGCGGCCACCACGGCGCTCAGCGCGAGCACGAAGCGGTCGCACTGGCGCACCAGATCGCGGCAGACGGACTCGCGCACGTGCTGCGCCATCAGCCGCGCCGAGGGCGCGCTGTCCGCGCGCTGCTGCCAGAGCGTGCGCACCAGGTCGAAACCGTAGTTGCCGCCGTCGAGCTGGTCGACGCAGTCGCTCACGGCGTTGGCGCTGTCGGTCAGCGAGCGCAGCATGCCGTCGGCGCCGGTGGCGGCGGCGCCTTCGCCGCGCGCGGGCAAGGCGCGGCGCGCGGCTTCGGCCTCGGCGAACACGGAGCCGCGGCGCGGGGTCTGGAAGGCGCGCTCGACCAGGGCGGTGCCGCTGGCCAGCTCCAGGTGCTCGGGCACGCGCTGGCCGGTGGAGGCGTAGTAGACCGGCAGGCGGTGGCGGATCACCACGTCGAGCACCGAGCCCAGGTGCGTGGCTTCGTCGAGCTTGCTGACGATGCAGCCGTCGATGCCGCCGTCGGGCGAGGTGTCGTGGCGGTAGGCGTGCACCACTTCGTTGAGCGTGTCGCCGTGGCTGGCGCCGTTGAGCAGCAGGATGCGCTGCACCGGGGCCTGCACGCCGCCCAGCATGGCGATCTGCTCGGACAGGCTGCGGTCGCGCTGGCTCATGCCGACGGTGTCGATGATGACCAGGTGCTTCTCGCTGAGCGCGGCCAGCGCGAAGCGCAGGTCGGAGGCGTCCTTGACCGCGTGCACCGGCACGCCGAGGATGTCGCCGTAGATGCGCAGCTGCTCGTGCGCGCCGATGCGGAAGGTGTCGGTGGTCAGCAGCGCGAGCCGTTCCGGGCCGTGCTTGAGCACGAAGCGCGCGGCCAGCTTGGCGGTGGTGGTGGTCTTGCCCACGCCGGTGGGGCCGACCAGCGCCAGCACGCCGCCCTGCGCGAACAGCGCGTCCTCGTCGCCGAGCACCGGCACCTTGCGCGCCAGCTCCTGGCGGATCCAGGTCATGGCGGCGGGCCGGTCGTGGCCGAGCGGCAGGTGGCCCAGCAGCGTGCGCGCGAGCTGGCCGGAGAAACCGGCCGTGACCAGCCAGTTGAACAGCGAGTCGCGCAGCGGGTCGCCGCCGGTGGCGGGCAGGCTGTGCGTGCCGACGGCCGCGGCCTGGCCGGCGAACTGGCGCTCCATCATGGCGCGCATGTTCTGCAGTTCGCCGCGCAGGTCGCCCAGCGCGCCGTCGACCGCCACGGTGGCCGGCGGCGGCGTGAAGACCGGGGCGTTGCTGGAAATCGCGCCGAGATCGGTGTCGCGCATGGCGACGATCTCCACGCCGCCCTCGACGGTGCGGTTGGACAGCACCACGGCGTCCGGGCCCATCGCCTCGCGCACCTGGCGCAGGGCCTCGCGGCCGTTGGCCGCAACGAATTTAGCTACGCTCATCTTGCGTCATCCCTCACGCTGCGCCGCCGATCATGGCGGTGATCCTGATGTTTCGGTTGTCCGGCACCTCGGCATGCGAGAGCACCTTGAGCTGCGGCATGGTGCGGCGCAGGAAGCGTGCCAGCAGCGGGCGCAGCGGATGCGGCACCAGCAGCACGGGGTCCAGCCCCAGGTGTTCCTGGCGCGATACCGCGGCCTGGGTCTGCTGCAGCAGCGCGTCGGCCAGGCCCGGCTCGATGCCGCCGCCGTTGGTCAGCGCCTGCGACAGCACGCGCTCCAGCCCCGCGTCGAGGCCGATCACCTGCAGGTCCGCGCCGTTGGGGAACCACTGCTGGGTGATGGCGCGGCCCAGCGCCACGCGCACCAGCGCGGTGAGCTCGTTCGGGTCGCTGATCTTGGGCGCGTGCTCGGCCACCACGTCCAGCACGGTGCGCATGTCGCGGATCGGCACGCTTTCGTCGAGCAGGTTCTGCAGGATCTTCTGCAGCGCCGTGAGCGTGATGACCTTGGGCACCAGGTCCTCGGTGAGCTTGGGCGACTCCTTGGCGATGCGGTCCAGCAGCGCCTGCACTTCCTGGCGGCCGAGCAGCTCGGCCGCGTGCAGGTGGATCAGGTGGTTGAGGTGGGTCGCCACCACCGTGCTGGCGTCCACCACGGTGTAGCCGTAGGTCTGCGCCTGCTCCTTGAGCGCGGCGTCGATCCACACCGCCGGCAGGCCGAAGGCCGGGTCCTGCGTGGGCGCGCCGGGCAGCGCGCCGGACACCTGGCCGGGGTTGATGGCCATCCACTGCCCCGGCGAGGCCTCGCCGCGGCCGATCTCCACGCCCTTGAGCGAGATGCGGTAGGCGTTGGGCTTGAGCTCGAGGTTGTCGCGGATGTGCACCACCGGCACCAGGAAGCCGATCTCCTGCGCCACCTTCTTGCGGATGCTCTTGATGCGGCCCAGCAGCTCGCCGTTCTGCGCGCGGTCCACCAGCGGGATCAGGCGGTAGCCCACTTCCATGCCGAGCGGGTCGACCAGCGAGACGTCGTCCCAGCTCGCCTCGGTCGATTCCGGCGCGGTGGCGGGCACGCGCTCCTCGCGCTTCTTGTCCTGCGCCGCCGCCACGTCGCGGCGCGACACGTAGCGGCCGAACCACACCAGCGCGCCGGCGAACAGCAGGAAGGCGAAATGCGGCATGCCGGGGATCAGGCCCATCATGCCGATGATGCCGCCGGTCAGGTACATCACGCGCGGGTTGGAGAAAAGCTGGCCGGTGAGCTGCTGGCCCACGTCCTGCTCGTTGGCCACGCGCGAGACGATCACGCCCGCGGCGGTGGAGATCACCAGCGCGGGGATCTGCGCCACCAGGCCGTCGCCGATGGTCAGCAGCGTGTAGTTGCGCACCGCGGTGGAGAAGTCCAGGTCGTGCTGGAGCATGCCCACCACCATGCCGGCGCCGATGTTGATGAACATGATCAGCAGGCCGGCGATGGCGTCGCCGCGCACGAACTTGCTGGCGCCGTCCATCGCGCCGTAGAAGTCCGATTCCTGCGCCACTTCGGCGCGGCGCTTCTTGGCGCCTTCTTCGTTGATGAGGCCGGCGTTGAGGTCGGCATCGATCGCCATCTGCTTGCCCGGCATGGCGTCGAGCATGAAGCGCGCGCCGACTTCGGCGATGCGGCCCGCGCCCTTGGTGATGACCATGAAGTTGATCACCACCAGGATGGCGAACACCACGATGCCCACCGCGAAATTGCCGCCCACCAGGAAGTGGCCGAAGGCCTCGATCACCTTGCCGGCGGCGTCCGGACCGGTGTGGCCCTCGAGCAGCACCACGCGCGTGGAGGCCACGTTGAGCGACAGGCGCAGCAGCGTGGAGAACAGCAGCACCGACGGGAAGGCGGCGAAGTCCAGCGCCTTCTGCGTGTACATGCCCACCAGCAGCACCATGATCGACAGCGCGATGTTGAACGTAAACAACAAGTCCAGCACGAAGGGCGGCAGGGGCAGGATCATCATGCCCAGGATCATGATGATCAGCAGCGGCCCTGCCAGGGCCTTCATCTGGCCGCCGCCGGCGCGCGCGCCGGGCAGGTTGAACAGCGAGGTCAGTGCGTTCATGCGTGGCTTTCCGGTACGGCGAGTTCGTCAGGCACCAGCAGGTCCGCGGGCGCCTGCGGGTGCGGGCCGTTGGTGTGGTGCCAGTGCTTCAGTTGATAGACCCAGGCCAGCACTTCGGCCACGGCGGTGTAGAGGCCGGACGGGATCTCGTGGCCCAGCTCGACGTGGCGGTGCAGCGCGCGCGCCAGCGGCGGCGCCGACAGCAGCGGCACGTTGTGCTCGGCGGCGATCTCGCGGATGCGCGCGGCCACTTCCTCGCTGCCCTTGGCGACCACGCGCGGCGCGCCCATGCGGCCTTCCTCGTAGCGCAGCGCCACGGCGAAGTGGGTCGGGTTGGTCACGACCACGTCGGCCTTGGGCACCTCGGACATCATGCGGCGGCGCGCCATCGCGCGCTGCTGCTGGCGGATGCGGTTCTTGATGTGGGGGTCGCCCTCGCTGTCCTTGTGCTCCTGCTTGACCTCTTCCTTGGTCATGCGCAGCTTCTTGAAGAAGGTCCAGTACTGCCAGGGCACGTCGAGCGCCGCCACCAGCACCAGCGAGGCGGCGATCAGGCCGCAGCAGTGGAGCACGAACTCCAGCATGTGCAGCAGCGCCTCGTGCAGCGGCGCGTTCATCAGCGCCACCGCCTCGCCCAGGCGGTGCCACAGCACCCAGGCCGCCACGCTGCCCACCAGCAGGGCCTTGGCGATGGCCTTGGCCAGCTCCACCAGCGATTGCGAGGAAAACAGGCGGCCCACGCCCTTGAGCGGGGACAGGCGGGAGAAATCGGGTGCGAGGGACTGGGTGGAGAACAGCCAGCCGCCCAGCAGCATGGGGCCGGCCAGCGCCGCCGCGCCGAACAGCAGCAGCAGCGGCAGGAAGGCCAGCAGGCCTTCCCAGACGTTCATGGCGAAGCGCGACATCATGCGCGAGGTGTCGAACGCCGTGGCCGGCTCGAAGGCCAGGCTGGCTTGCATCACGGCGTTGAGCTTGCTGCCGAGCGTGCCGCCCAGCGCCCACAGGCCGGCCACGCCGCTCATCAGCATCATCAGGGTGGCCAGTTCGCGCGAGCGCACGACCTGCCCTTCCTCGCGCGCCTTTTCCAGGCGCCGGGGTGAGGCGGGTTCGGTTTTCTCGAGATCGCTTTCTTCGGACATGGCCGCTCCGTTACGAAGCGGCATGCTGGCCCTTCGTCAGCAACGATTATCGGAGCGCGAAGCGGCGGGCATTAGCGGGAATAGGGCGGGGATTCTGGCGCTGTTTGCGCGATGGCGCCTCCCCCCGGGGGAGGCGCCGCGGGGGGGGGGGGGGGGGGGGGGGGGGGGGGGGGGGGGGGGGGGGGGGGGGGGGGGGGGGGAGGGGGGGGGGGGGGGG
>NZ_JBYTEL010000036.1:0-28392 GCF_058789195.1 Cupriavidus sp. FW216-B1
GGCCACGGGTTCGCGCCCGTGGCGCCGGGCCCGCTCTGGTGAAATACCGTTACAGTTGTATCTGCCTGTCCGCCGGCGGCAGCGCTAGAGTAGTGTCATGGTGATGGCATGACGAGGACAAGAACATGAAGCAAGGATTCTGCTGCGCCCTGGGCATCGGGGCACTGGCCTGGGCCGTTTCGCAACCCGTGCTGGCGCGCGTGGATGTCGGCGTGAACATCGGCGTGCCGGTGGTGGTGGCGCCGGCGCCGGTCTACGTCGCCCCGCCCGCCCCGGTCTACGCGCCGCCGGCGCCCGTCTACGCCGCGCCCCCGGTGTACGGCCCGCCGCCCGTGGTGATGGCGCCCGCCGTGGTGATCGGCTGGCATGGCGACCGCTACTGGGACGGCCGCCGCTGGTGGGGCCGCCGCGACTGGTATGCGTACCATCATCCGCACGGCTACCACCGCTGAGCCGCGCGCGCCCCGCGCGGCCGGCAAAATCGTTAGTTCTTATTACAAAAAAAACCGCCCCCGAAGGGGCGGTTTTCGTTTCCGGCGTCCGGCTTACGCCGCCGCCCTGGCCTCGCCCAGCACGAACTCGCCGTCGCGGTAGTCCACCGGCACCACGTCCTTGGCGGCGAACTTGCCTTCGAGGATGGCGCGCGCCACCGGGTTCTCGATCTGCTGCTGGATCGCGCGCTTGAGCGGACGCGCGCCGAACACCGGGTCGTAGCCCGCGCTGGCGATCTTGGCGATCGCCGTTTCGCTGACTTCGAGCGTCATGTCCATGCGTGCCAGCCGCGCCTGCAGCCGCTGGAGCTGGATGCGGGCGATCGACTCGATATGCTGCTGGTCGAGCGCGTGGAACACCACCACCTCGTCGATCCGGTTGAGGAACTCGGGGCGGAAATGCGTCTTCACTTCCTGCCACACGGCACCCTTCACCGCTTCGTGCGGCTCGCCGGACATGGCCTGGATGATCTGCGAACCGAGGTTCGAGGTCATCACGATCACGGTGTTCTTGAAGTCCACCGTGCGGCCCTGGCCATCGGTCAGGCGGCCGTCGTCGAGCACCTGCAGCAGCACGTTGAAGACGTCCGGGTGGGCCTTCTCGACTTCATCGAGCAGCACCACGCTGTACGGCTTGCGGCGCACCGCCTCGGTCAGGTAGCCGCCTTCCTCGTAGCCCACGTATCCGGGCGGCGCGCCGATCAGCCGGCTCACGCTGTGCTTCTCCATGAACTCGCTCATGTCGATGCGGATCAGGTGGTCCTGCGAATCGAACAGGAACTCGGCCAGCGCCTTGCACAGCTCGGTCTTGCCCACGCCGGTGGGGCCGAGGAACAGGAACGAGCCATAAGGCTTGTTCTCGTCGGCCAGCCCGGCGCGCGAGCGGCGGATGGCATCCGACACCAGGCGCACGGCCTCGTCCTGACCCACCACGCGGCGGTGCAGGTAGTCCTCCATCTGGATCAGCTTCTCGCGCTCGCCCTGCATCATGCGCGAGACCGGGATGCCGGTCGCGCGGCTGACCACCTCGGCAATTTCCTCGGCGCCGACCTGCGTGCGCAGCAGCTTGTTCTGGTGCTTCTGCTCGCTGGCCTCGGCCGCGGTGGCGGCCTTGAGCTTGCCTTCGAGCTCGGGCAGCTTGCCGTACTGCAGCTCGGCCACCTTGTCGAGCTTGCCTTCGCGCTGCAGGCGCGTGATCTCCAGGCGGATCTTGTCGATCTCCTCCTTGAGCGCGGCCGCGCCCTGGGCGGCGCCCTTCTCGGCCTTCCAGATTTCCTCGAGGTCGGCGTACTCCTTCTCCAGGCGCTCGATCTCCTGCTCGATCAGCTCGAGCCGCTTCTTCGAGGCTTCGTCGGTCTCGCGCTTGACAGCTTCCCGCTCGATCTTGAGCTGAATGGTGCGGCGCTCGAGCTTGTCCATCACCTCGGGCTTGGAGTCGATCTCCATCTTGATGCGCGCGCCGGCCTCGTCGATCAGGTCGATGGCCTTGTCGGGCAGGAAGCGGTCGGTGATGTAGCGGTGCGACAGCTCCGCCGCGGCGACGATGGCCGGGTCGGTGATCTCCACGCCGTGGTGCAGCTCGTACTTCTCCTGCAGGCCGCGCAGGATGGCGATGGTGGCCTCCACGCTCGGCTCGTCCACCAGCACCTTCTGGAAGCGGCGCTCGAGCGCGGCGTCCTTCTCGATGTACTTGCGGTATTCGTCCAGCGTGGTGGCGCCGATGCAGTGCAGCTCGCCGCGCGCCAGCGCGGGCTTGAGCATGTTGCCGGCGTCGATGGCGCCCTCGGCCTTGCCCGCGCCCACCATCGTGTGGATCTCGTCGATGAAGACGATGGTCTGGCCCTCGTCCTTGGCGATGTCCGACAGCACGGCCTTGAGGCGTTCCTCGAACTCGCCGCGGTACTTGGCGCCGGCCAGCAGGCCGGCCATGTCGAGCACCAGCACGCGCTTGTTCTTCAGGGTCTCGGGCACCTCGCCGTTGACGATGCGCTGGGCCAGGCCTTCCACGATGGCGGTCTTGCCCACGCCCGGCTCGCCGATCAGCACGGGATTGTTCTTGGTGCGGCGCTGCAGGATCTGGATCGCGCGGCGGATCTCGTCGTCGCGGCCGATGACCGGGTCGAGCTTGCCGATGCGGGCGCGCTCGGTGAGGTCCACGGTGTACTTCTTGAGCGCTTCGCGCTGGGTCTCGGCGTCGGCGCTGTTGACCGCATCGCCGCCGCGCACGGCTTCGATGGCGGACTCCAGCGACTTGCGCCCCAGCCCGTGCTCGCGCGCGATGCGGCCGGCCTCGCCCTTGTCGTCGGCCACGGCGAGCAGGAACAGCTCGCTGGCGATGAACTGGTCGCCGCGCTTGATCGCTTCCTTCTCGGTGGCGTTGAACAGCGCGTTCAGCTCGCGCCCGACCTGGACCTCGCTGTTGCCCTGGATCTGCGGCAGGCGCTTGATGGCCGCGTCGAGCGCGCCGGTCAGGCCGCCCACGTTGACGCCGGCGCGCGCCAGCAGCCCGCGCGCGGCGCCGTCGTTCTGCGACAGCAGCACGCGCAGCACGTGCAGCGGGTCGATGTATTGGTTGTCGTTGCCGATGGCCAGACTCTGGGCGTCGGCCAGCGCTTCCTGGAATCGGGTGGTCAGTTTGTCTAGTCGCATTAAGGATCCCTCTCTCTCTGTCCTGGATGAGTGTCCTGAGACGGGAGGCGCGGCCCGGCGTACCTCCGCCTGGCCCTTCCCTGTGCGTTCCGGACACTGGTTGGTCTTTTCGAAAGATAAGGCTTTGCGACGACATTTCAAGGCCGCGCGGCCGGTATTTGGAGGCCGCCCGAAGTGGCGGCGGCGATACCCGCCGGCGGGCGCGCTCAGGCCGCCGCCAGGGCCCGCTTGTTTTCCAGGTTGCGCACCAGCACCAGCGCCTCGCCGGACAGCACCGCGCGGCCGTCGTCGCCGGTCACCACGGTGGCCAGGTTGACCAGGTCCTTGTCGCCGCGCAGGCGCACGATGCGCACCGAGGCGGTCAGCAGCTCGCCCAGCCGCGCCGGCGAGCGCAGCCGCAGCGACTGCTGCATCCAGCCGGCGCCGCGCCCGGGCAGGCGCGTGCCGAGCAGGTCGGAGAACATCCCGGCCAGCAGCGGCAGCGGCACCATCGCGCCGTCGAAGCCCCGACTGCGGGCGAACACCGGATCGGTGTAGAACGGATTGCCGTCGTCGGTCAGCGCGACGTACTCGTCGATGTCGCCGGCGCTGAAGCTGCGCACCGCCGATGCCTCCTGGCCCACGCTCAGGTGATAGAGCACGCGCTCGCCGCCGGGCGCGGCCGGCAGGGCGTCGTCCGGCTCGCGCAGGCGCGCTTCGGCCAGCGCGCCGGCGCTGGCGTCGACCAGCAGGACCGCGTCGCCCCGCGCCGTCACCTGCTCGTCGCCCGCCGGCATGCGCGCGCCGCCGCGCCGCACGCAGCGGATCGCGGTGTCCAGCGCGATGCGGCCGCGGCCCGGCGTGTCGTTGAGCACCAGCACGGCCGCCACGCCGTCGCCGACGAAGGCCGGCCGCGGGAACATCAGCGTCTGCCCGATCGGCAGCACCGGCAGCGGGTTGCTGCGCCGCATCTGCGCGCACAGCAGCGAGAACAGCAGCATGCCGTGCGCCACCGTGGCGCCGAAGGGCGTGGTGCGGGCGAATGCCGGGTCGCAGTGGATCGGGTTGTCGTCGCGCGAGAGCGAGGCGAAGCGGTCGAAGTCTTCCTGCGTCAGGACGCGCGGGCGGGATGCCTTCATCAGTTGGGTACCTCTACGGTGCTGCCGTTGACCGCGATGCGGTCCGCGCTGGCCGGCACGGCGGCGAACGGCGGCAGGTTGGTGGACAGGAGCGCCGGCGCCGGCGACAGCGTGCCGCCGCGCGCGACGGTGCGCACGACCTGCGAAGGCGGCAGCGCGGTGCCGGCGGTCAGGTTGGCGTAGACCGCGTCGAGCGCGCGGTTCAGGTAGACGTGCAGCGGGATGAAACGGTTGTCATAACCGGCCACCGCGCCGATGAAGCTGTCGAAATGCTGCCCGTTGGTCACTTCGATATACGACAGCCTGCTGGCGCTGCCCTCCTGCAGGCGGTTGTAGCCGAGATACGGGCGCGACGTGTGGTTGACCGGCAGCAGCGCGTCGCTGCGGCCATGCACGATGATGGCCGGCTTGCCGTGCAGGTTGCCCGAGCGCAGCGTCTGCGCCTGGCCGGCCTGCAGCGCCGGCGACGCGCCGCCGGTGCCGCCCAGCAGCGCGCGCAGGCAGCGCGCGCCGTCGAGATTGGCATCCGCCACATTGTTGCCCGGCGACTTCGAATAGACATCGCGCAGCGGGCCGCCCGGATTGTTGTCGTTGATCAGTTGCACGCCGGCCGCCGGCGGCACGCCGTTGCCGGTGGCGTACAGCACGTTGAGCACGTCCGGCGCGATGGCCGCCGGCGTAAGCACCGCGGCGCCGGTGGCGGCGAAGCTGTAGCCGCACAGGCGGTCGGCCACGGCGGCGCGCGCGAGCGCGTTGGCGAATGTCACCGAGACCGCGCTGGCCACCTCGAACAGCGCCAGCGACGGATGGATCTCGTCCGACTCCGGCTCCCAGCCCGCGTCGTGCAGCGCCTGCAGCGCGTTGGCGGCCTGCGCCGCGGTGTCGGCGCCGGTGATGATGCCGGCATCCGCCAGCGACTGGCAGCGGTTGAGCGCCGGCTGCGCCAGCGCCACGGCGGGCTGCGCGTAGAGATTGACGGCCGGCGCGTTGACCAGCGCCGCCGCCTGCGAGGTACACAACTGCAGCAGGTTCGCGGTGGTGATGTAGTCGTACAGCGTGCGCCCGGACGCCGCCACCGGCGTGCCGCCGCGCGTGACGGTCACGCCGGTGCCCGCCGGCAGGTTGAGGTTGGGCTCGCCCACGGCCACGCCGTCGATCAGGCCCTCGGTGTCCTGCTCGGCCGCGGCGATGGCCGCGCCGCCGCCGTTGGAGACGCTGGAGGCAATCACCACCACCGTCTGCGGGCTGAAGGTGCGCTGGCGCGTGCCGTCCGGCGCCACCGTGCCGAAGCGGTCGTTGAGCGCCCACAGCGCGAACTGCGCGGCCTGCAGCGTGAAGCTGCCCCAGTCCTTCTCGGGGTTGCGCTGCGAGTGCGCGTGCTTGAAGGCCAGGCGGTGCGGCGCGAGCGCGTTGAAGGCCGGCAGGCTGGTGCCCGGAAACGGCGCGGCGAACTGCGCGTTGGCGCCAGCCGCGCCGCGCGCGGCGCGCGTGCCGTCGATCAGCGGCACGGTGTCGGCATCGAGGTCGTGCGGCGCGGCGCCGGTGCCCTTGTCGGTGTAGGCCACGGCGCAGCCGCGCTTGAGCGCCCACTCGCCGGTGGAGATGCCGCCGTAGACGCCGCGCGAGCCCGACGAGGTCGCGGTGATCAGGCACGGCCGCGTCACGTCGAAGCTGTCCGGGATCTGCACCAGCATGGTCACGTTCTGGCGGCCGCTGCCGTCGTCGGAGAAGGCCAGGTACTCGCGCCCGGCCACCTTGCCCTGCCCGCCGGTGACGTTGCCCTGGGCGTCCACGTTGGGGCCGAACAGCGTGCCGTAGCCGCCGCCGGCGGTGGTGTCGACCAGCGCGCGGTAGTTGGTATAGATGGCGTAGCGGCGCAGCTCGGCCGCGGTGGGCGCGGCCGGGTTCAGCGGCAGCGGCGCGGTGGCCGACGCCAGCCCGTCCTTGCCGAGGCCGGCGGTGAGCAGGTCGTCGGTGTTGCCGTCGTAGGACTTGATCGTCACCGTGCCGATATTGGACGGCTTGACGTTGGGACTGGCGTTGCCGCCGTTGTTGCCATTGCCGTTGCCGCCACCGCCGCAGGCGGCCAGCGCCAGGCAGGCCAGGCCCGCCAGCGCCAGCCGGGCCACGCCACCGAGACTCACCGCGGATTCGCGCGACATGCCGTACCCCCCGTTGCCTGCCGGTCCGATCGGGAACAGATGCACGGCGTGCGCGGCGCCGCCGGCATGGCGCGCCGGACTGGCCGCAAGGTGCTTGCGTTGCATGCTCGTCTCCTCGTGGGATGCCTTCTTCTTGTTGCCGGTGCGGATCGGACTGCCGATCGATATTGCCCGCCGTTGCTGCCTGTGCTTCCGTTGCTGGCTCCTTCCGTTGCTGGCCCTGCCGTCGTTTCCTGCTTGCCGCGCCCTTCCGCGCGTCCCCTCCGCGCGGCCGTTCAGTGCGTGCCCGGCGCCGGCTTGCCATCGCGCTGCGTTCGGCGCGCCTCCAGTCCGTGCGAGATCATGTCGAACGCGGTATCGACCACCTTGGCCATCGACGCCGGGCGCTTCCACAGCGCGTAGCGCATGCCGAGGAAATTGCTGATGCCGATCAGGCACCAGGCCCGCACCTCGGCGTCGCCGGGCGAGATCTGGCCCTGTTCTTCGGCCTCGTCCAGGCGGTGGCGGTAGACGTCGGCGAAGGCCTGGAAGTAGCTGCTGTAGATGGCCTCGTCCACCGAATACGAATCGAGCACGATGCGGTACAGGTTCTTGTGGCGCGAGACGAACGAGAGGAAGGCCCTGAGGCCGAGCCGCTCGGCCTCGATCCGCGTGTGCGCCGGGCCGGCGTGCTTGCGCAGGTGGGCGCGCACCAGTTCCAGCATACGCTGCATCAGCGCGCGGAAGATGTCTTCCTTGTCCTTGAAGTAGAGATAGAAGGTGCCCATCGCCACCTGGGCCTCCTGGGTGATCTCGGAGATCGACGCCACGTGGTAGCCCTTCTCGCCGAACACCTTCTCGGCGGCGCGCAGCAGCGCCGCGCGGGTCTTCTGGCCGCGCGCGGTCTTGGGCTGGCTCGCGCCGGGATCGGTCAGCGGCATCGCGGCTCCGGGATCGTGAAACATGAATCAGCTATCATGTTTCATCGTATAAACCCGGTGCTCGGCATGTCAATAGATCGCATCCCGTAGACCGGCGCCGGACGCGGCGCTCAGGCCAGCAGCCGGTAGGTCCACAGGCCGAGCACGGTCAGCGCCAGCGAGCCACCCAGGTGCAGCAGCAGGTGCGCCGCGGCCCAGCCGTAGTCGCCGGCCATCAGGTTGGCCACGACTTCGCTGGAGAAGGTGGAAAAGGTGGTGAGCCCGCCGAGAAAGCCGGTCACCGCCAGCAGGCGCCATTCGGACGGCAGTTCCACGTGCGAGTCGAAATAGCCGACGGCGAGGCCGACCAGGTAGCCGCCCACCAGGTTGGCGGCCAGCGTGCCGTAGGGCAGCGCCGGGTTGGCGGCGTTCCACAGCACCGAGAACAGCCAGCGCAGCCACGCGCCCATCGCGGCGCCCACGCCCACCGCGACAAACCCGAGCGGGCCCATCAGCGCGCGGCTTCCGCGTCCTGCGGGGGCGCCGCGGGGGCGTCGCCGCTGGCGTTGAGCGAGCGCACGCCCCAGCGCTGCAGCGCGGCCTCGTCGGCAACGCGCGCGTCGACCCAGCGCGCGCCTTCCGGAGTCTGCTCTTTCTTCCAGAACGGCGCCTCGGACTTGAGATAGTCCATGATGAATTCGCAGGCGGCGAACGCGTTGCCGCGATGGGCCGAGGCCACCGCCACCAGCACGATCTGGTCCAGTGGCAGCAGCGGCCCGACCCGGTGCACGATGGTCACGCCGAGCAGCGCCCAGCGCTCCCGCGCCACCGCCTCGATGCGGGCCAGCGCCTTCTCGGTCATGCCCGGGTAGTGCTCCAGCTCCATCGCGCTGACGGCGCTGCCGTCGCTGACGTCGCGCACCGTGCCGATGAAGCTGGCCACCGCGCCCACGCCCGGCTGGTCCGCGCGCAGCGCGGCCACCTCGGCGCCCAGGTCGAAATCCTCGCGCTGCACCCTGACGCTCATCTCAGCCTCCCGTGACCGGCGGGAAGAAGGCCACCTCGCAGCCTTCGGCCAGCGCGCTGCCGGCGCCCGCCACCTCGTGGTCCACCGCCATGCGCAGGGCGCGGCCTTCGGCCAGCACTTCGGCCCAGGCGCCGCCGCGCGCGCCCAGCCACTGGCGCAGCTCGCCCACGGTGGCCACCGTGGCCGGCACCGCGACGCGCTCCTGCCCCAGGCCCAGTTGCTCGCGCACGCTGGCAAAAAAACGCAGTTCGATGTTCATCGCAGTCACTCTCCTCAGCCCAGCAGCCCGTCGAAGGCGATGTACTGCACGATGTCGCCGCGCGCGATCGCCTGGCCCGGCGGGTTGTCGACCAGGCCGTCGCCCCACACGGTGGAAGTCAGCACGCCCGAGCTCTGGTTGGGAAACAGCTCGAGCCCGCCGGCCTGGTTGGTGCGCACGCGCAGGAATTCGTTGCGGCGGTCGCCCTTGGGCAGGTCGAAATCGGCGCGCAGCAGCAGGCGGCGCGGCATCACGTCCTGCACGCCCTGCAAGCGCAGGATGAAGGGCCGCACGAACAGCAGGAAGGTCACGAAGCTGGACACCGGGTTGCCCGGCAGGCCGAGGAAATAGGCCGGCGCCTGCCCGCCGCGCGCGACCTCGCCGAAGGCCAGCGGCCTGCCCGGCTTCATGGCGATCTGCCACAGGTTCAGGCGCCCTTCGGCCTGGACCGCCGGCTTGATGTGGTCTTCCTCGCCGACCGAGACGCCGCCCGAGGTGATGATCAGGTCATGCCCGGCGGCGGCGCGGCGCAGCGTGTCGCGCGTGGCGGCCAGCGAGTCCGGCACGATGCCGAAGTCGCTGACCTCGCAGCCGAGCCGGTCGAGCAGGCCGCGCAGCGTGAAGCGGTTGGAGTTGTAGATGGCGCCCGGCTTGAGCGGCTCGCCCGGCATGGCGAGCTCGTCGCCGGTGAAGAACACCGCCACCTTGACGCGGCGCACCACGTCGAGCGCGGCCTGCCCCACCGAGGCGGCCAGCCCGAGCGCCTGCGGCGTCAGGCGCGTGCCGGCGGGCAGGATCACGCTGCCGGCGCGGATGTCCTCGCCCGCGCGGCGGATCCACTCGCCGGCCTGCGGCGCGTGGTTGACCACCACCTCGTCGCCTTCGGCCACGCATTGCTCCTGCATGACCACCGCATCGGCGCCGGGCGGGATCAGGCCGCCAGTGAAGATGCGCGCCGCGGTGCCGGCGGCCAGCGCCGTGCCCACGTGGCCGGCGGGAATGCGCTGCGCCACGCGCAGGCGCGCGCCGGGCGCGGGCACGTCGGCATGGCGCACGGCGTAGCCGTCCATCGCGGTGTTGTCCGCGGGCGGCACGTCCAGCGTGCTGGCCACGGGCGCGGCCAGCACGCGGCCGTTGGCGTCGAGCGTGGCGATGCGCTCGCTCTCGGCCAGCGGCGTGGCGCCGGCCAGCAGGGCTTCGAGCGCCTGGGCCGTGGTCAGCATGGGGGAACGGGCGGGCGCGGCGGCTTGGGTCATGACGAAAGCAGGTAGGTGGGGACGGCAGGCTGAGACGCAAACCCGCGGTCGCCCAAGGGAAACGGCCCACGTACCGTCCCCGGTACCTGCGGGGGCGATGCGCGGGCCGTGCGGTTCAGCTCGGCAAGTCCGATTGTAGCGAGTTGGCGCCAACCCGGCCAACGGCCGGCCGCGGATGCCGCCGGTGCCGCCGGTGCCGGGAAGGCGGGCGCGGCCTACAGGCCGGTGTGGCCAGCGATGAAGGCCTTGATCCGGCCGGCGTCGGCCGGCATGACCTCGAAACGCTGCGGCAGCTTCTCGATGCCGTCGAAGCTGGCCGGCCGCTCCGGCTCGTGGCCGAGCGCCTCGCGGATGGTGTCGGCGAACTTGGCCGGCAGCGCGGTTTCCAGCACCACCATCGGCACGCCGGGGGCGAGGTGCTCGCGCGCGACCTTGACGCCGTCGGCGGTGTGCGTGTCGATGGTGATGCCGTAGCGCGAGGACAGGTCGCGGATGGTGGCGAGGCGGTCCTCGTGCGTGCTGCGTCCGGAGACGAAGCCGAACGCGCGGATGCGCTCGAATTCCGCCGTACCGGCGAGGTCGAAGCCGCCCGCGGTGTCGACGTCGCGGAACATCCGCGCCAGCTTGGCGGCATCGCGGCCGAGCAGGTCGAACACGAAGCGCTCGAAGTTCGAGGCCTTGGAGATGTCCATGCTCGGGCTGGAGGTGTGGTACGTCTCGGCCGACTTGCGCACGCGGTAGGTGCCGGTGCGGAAGAATTCGTCGAGCACGTCGTTCTCGTTGGTGGCCACCACCAGCTTGTCGATCGGCAGGCCCATCATGCGCGCGATGTGGCCGGCGCAGACGTTGCCGAAATTGCCCGACGGCACGCAGAACGAGACCTTCTGGCCCGGGCCGCTGGTCGCCAGCAGCCAGCCCTTGAAGTAGTACACCACCTGGGCCACCACGCGCGCCCAGTTGATCGAGTTGACCGTGCCGATCTTCTGGCGGGCCTTGTAGCCGAGGTCGTTCGACACCGCCTTGACGATGTCCTGGCAGTCGTCGAACACGCCTTCGACCGCCAGGTTGAAGATGTTCGGGTCCTGCAGGCTGAACATCTGCGCGGTCTGGAACGCGCTCATCTTGCGGTGCGGGCTGAGCATGAACACGCGGATGCCGCGCTTGCCGCGCATCGCGTATTCGGCGGCACTGCCGGTGTCGCCCGAGGTGGCGCCGAGGATGTTCAGCTCCTGCCCGGCGCGCGCCAGCGCGTACTCGAACAGGTTGCCGAGCAGCTGCATGGCCATGTCCTTGAACGCCAGCGTGGGGCCGTTGGACAGGCCCAGCAGTTGCAGCGGCGCCCCGCCCTCCTCGCCCAGCGTGCGCAGCGGGGTGATGTCGGCGGTGTTGTCGCCGGGGCGGGCGTTGCAGTACACCTCGGCGGTGTAGGTCTTGCGCGTGAGCGCGCGCAGGTCCGCGGCCGGGATGTCGTCGCAGAAGCGGGACAGCACTTCGAAGGCGAGATCGGCGTAGGACAGCTTGCGCCAGGCCTCCAGCTCATCGGCGGTGACTTGCGGGTATGCCTGCGGCAGGTACAGTCCGCCGTCCGGCGCCAGGCCGCCCAGCAGGATCTCGGAGAAGGTTTGCGGCGCCTCGTGGCCGCGCGTCGACAGGTATTTCATCGCTCGCTCAGTTCAGTTCTTCCATGCGCAGGCGCGTGACCGCGGACAGCACGGTCGGCAGCGCCTCGATCTTGGCGATGGCGGCGTTGACCTGCTTCTCGCGCGTGAGGTGCGACAGCATGATGATGTCGGTCTGCGGCTCGCCTTCGCGCGACTCCTTCTGCAGCATGGCATCGATGGAGATGCCGGCGTCGGCGAGGATGCGGGTGATGTCGGCCAGCACGCCGGTCTCGTCGGCCACGCGCATGCGCAGGTAGTACGAGCTGGTGACTTCCTCGATCGGCAGCACCGGCACGCTGGACAGCTCGTCCGGCTGGAAGGCCAGGTGCGGCACGCGGTGCTCGGGGTCGGCGGTGTGCAGGCGGGTCACGTCGACGAGGTCGGCGATCACGGCCGAGGCGGTCGGCTCGGCGCCGGCGCCCTTGCCGTAGTACAGCGTGGCGCCCACGGCGTCGCCCTGCACCAGCACCGCGTTCATGGCGCCTTCCACGTTGGCGATCAGGCGCTTGGTGGGCACCAGGGTCGGGTGCACGCGCAGCTCGATGCCGTTCTCGCGGCGGCGCGTCAGGCCCAGCAGCTTGATGCGGTAGCCGAGCTCCTCGGCGTAGCGGATGTCCACGGCCGACAGCCTGGTGATGCCTTCCACGTAAGCCTTGTCGAACTGCACCGGCATGCCGAACGCGATCGAGCTCATCAGCGTGACCTTGTGGGCCGCGTCGATGCCTTCGATGTCGAAGGTCGGGTCGGCCTCGGCATAACCGAGCGCCTGCGCTTCCTTGAGCACGGTGTCGAAGTCCAGGCCCTTGTCGCGCATCTCCGACAGGATGAAGTTGGTGGTGCCGTTGATGATGCCGGCGATCCACTCGATGCGGTTGGCGGTCAGGCCTTCGCGCAGCGCCTTGATGATGGGGATGCCGCCGGCCACCGCGGCCTCGAAGGCCACGATCACGCCCTTGCGGCGCGCCGCCTCGAAGATCTCGTTGCCGTGCACGGCCAGCAGCGCCTTGTTGGCGGTGACGACGTGCTTGCCGTTCTCGATGGCCTTGAGCACCAGCTCGCGCGCGATGCCGTAGCCGCCGATCAGCTCGACGACGATGTCGATCCCGGCGCGGGTGACGACCTCGTTGGCGTCGGCCACCACCTCGACCTGCCCACCGGTCAGCTCGCGGGCGCGTTCGGTGTTGAGGTCGGCGACCACGGCAATCTCGATGCCGCGGCCGGCGCGGCGGCGGATCTCTTCCTGGTTGCGTTGCAGCACGTTGAACGTGCCGCTACCGACGGTACCGATGCCAAGCAGGCCTACTTTGATGGGGTTCATGGACAATCTGACTCTGGGTTGCTGAAAAATGGATTGCGCCGCGGCGCCGGCTCAGGCCGCGAGGCCCTGGTGGCGCCTGCGGTAGGCATCGAGGAAGCGGCCCACGCGGCCGATGGCCTCGCGCAGGTCTTCCTCGTGCGGCAGGAACACGATCCGGAAATGGTCCGGCTTGCCCCAGTTGAAGCCGGTGCCCTGCACCAGCAGCACCTTGGATTCCTGCAGCAGCTCGTAGATGAATTCCTGGTCGTCCTGGATCGGGTACATCGACAGGTCGAGCTTGGGGAACAGGTACAGCGCGGCCTTGGGCTTGACGCAGGTCACGCCCGGGATCTGCGTGATCAGTTCGTGCGCGAGGTCGCGCTGGCGGCGCAGGCGGCCGCCCTCGCCCACCAGGTCGTTGATGCTCTGGTAGCCGCCCAGCGCGGTCTGGATGGCCCACTGGCCCGGCACGTTGGCGCACAGGCGCATCGAGGACAGCATGTTGAGGCCCTCGATGTAGTCCAGCGCCGGGCGCTTGTCGCCCGACACCACCATCCAGCCGGCGCGGTAGCCGCACGAGCGGTAGTTCTTGGACAGGCCGTTGAAGGTCACGGTCAGCACGTCGGTCGACAGCGCGGCGATCGAGGTGTGGGTGTGGCCGTCGTACAGCACCTTGTCGTAGATCTCGTCGGCGAAGATGATCAGGCCGTGCTCGCGCGCGATCGCCACGATGGCCTCGAGCAGCTCGTCCGAATACAGCGCGCCGGTCGGGTTGTTGGGGTTGATGACGACGATGGCCTTGGTATTGGGCGTGATCTTGGCGCGGATGTCGTCGAGGTCGGGCATCCACTCGTTGGCCTCGTCGCACACGTAGTGCACCGGGGTGCCGCCCGACAGGCTCACCGCGGCGGTCCACAGCGGGTAGTCCGGCGCCGGCACCAGCACTTCGTCGCCGCCGTTGAGCAGCGCGTTCATCGACATCACGATCAGTTCCGAGGCGCCGTTGCCCACGTAGATGTCGTCCAGCCCCACGCCTTCGATGTTCTTCTGCTGGGTGTAGTGCATGATCGCCTTGCGCGCGGCGAAGATGCCCTTGGAGTCCGAGTAGCCCGCCGAGTTGGGCAGGTTGCGCATCATGTCCTGCTGGATCTCTTCCGGGGCGTCGAAACCGAACACGGCGAGGTTGCCGATGTTCAGCTTGATGATCTTGTGGCCTTCCTCTTCCATCTGCTTGGCCTTCTCCAGCACCGGGCCGCGGATGTCGTAGCAAACATTGTTGAGCTTGTTGGATTTCTGGATCGGTTTCACGGCGATGTCGGCAGGAGGCAAGGGCCGCCGGGCAAGCGGCGGCTGGCTAGGGAATCCGGGTGGGAAGGAGTGGTCCGCGGGCGCCTGTCCGCTGCGGTGCGACGCGAAACGTGGCAGGCAGGGAGGCAAAAGCTATAATTTATCGGATTATGACAGACTTCGGCAGGGATTCTTGCATTGCAGCGTGCGCCGCCGGGCGCTTGCCGTTCTGTCGCCGTTCCTCTTTCAACCCGCCCCCAAACCCGCCCCGGGCGGCCGCCCGCTCGCCGGGCACCCGCCGCGGGGCCGCGCCGCCAAAGGTTCCCCATTGAAACTCCACGCTGACCAGCCCAATGCCCTCAATACGGTGACCGCCTACGGGCCCGGCTATATCGAAATCAACATGGTGCGCTACACCGAGTCCGTGCTGGTCATGCCCGAGGGCGAGATCCGGCCGTGGCCGGTGCGGCGCTTCGAAGACCTGGAGCCGGCCCATTTCGAGGGCCTGCTGCCGCACGCGCCCGAGGTGGTGCTGCTCGGCACCGGCAACCGCCTGCGCTTCCCGCACCCGCGCCTGACCGACTCGCTGGCGCGCCGGCACGTGGGCGTGGACGCGATGGACCTGCAGGCCGCCTGCCGCACCTACAACATCCTGATGGCCGAAGGCCGCAAGGTGGCGGCGGTGCTGCTGCTGGAAGACCCGGCCTGAGCCTGGCCGCGGTTGCGCCGCGGCCGTCCGGGCGCCCGCGGGCACGGCGCGGCAAGTTAAGCGCGCGCCACGCTTGAAGTTTGCCGGGCCGCCCCCATCTGCCGCCACCAAGGTGGCAGCACGCATGCCGCCGCCTCCCTTCCTGCCTCTCCCAGGAGCCACAAGAATGACAATCAGTCTCGACCAGGCCGTACCCGACTTCAGCGCGCCCGCCACCGGCGGTGCTTTCCGCCTCTCCGAGCAGCGTGGCAAGACGGTAGTGCTGTATTTCTATCCCAAGGACAACACGCCGGGCTGCACCACGGAAGCCATGAACTTCCGCGACCAGTACGACGGCTTCCTCGGCGCCGACGCGGTGGTGTTCGGCATCTCGCGCGACAGCATGAAGTCGCACGAGAACTTCAAGGCCAAGCTGGAATTGCCGTTCGAGCTCATCTCCGACGGCGACGAGGCCGTCTGCACCCTGTTCGATGTCATCAAGATGAAGAAAATGTATGGCAAGGAAGTGCGCGGCATCGAGCGCAGCACCTTCGTCATCGACCGCAAGGGCATCCTGCGCCACGCCATGCGCGGCATCAAGGTGCCCAACCACGTCGACGAGGTCCTGCAGATCGTGCGCAGCCTCTGAGCGCGCCGGCCCGCGGGGCGGCCGCTGAATCGCCGCAGCAACACCCGCGCGCCGGTGCCATATCGGCGATTGCAAAACAGAAATCGTTCGGATACATTGACCCGTAATGAGTTCAGAATCCGGATGCCACGCTGTTTCATCGTCCCGTCCCAGGTGCCTCGAGCCCCGGGCCGGTAGCGGACCTGCCGTGTCTCCGGTCCGCAAGAAAGCCGTCAAACCTGCTGCACAGGTCTGGCGGCTTTTTTGTTTGTACGCACAGGACACGATCGGCACCTTCGCGGCCCAGCGCGGCCGCCCCCGTGTCCTGCGCGGTTTTCCAGCCGTCTTCTCCCCCTGAAAGGAAAGCCAAGCATGCCGCTGCCGACCATGCCCGCCAAGCCTGCTCAATTGCTTGACCCGAGCGAATTCGCCCCGGTGACCAAGCTGCCCAAGGCCAGATCCGCGACACAGGGCAAGAAACCTGTGCCGGCGCTGGAGCGCGTGGCCTTGCTGGAAACCGGAAACGGCACGACCGAAGACGCGCCGGCCGTGGTGGCCCGCGCGGGCGGCACCACGCGCGCGCGCGGCAAGGACGCGCCCGCGCCGCTGACCTCCGTGCCGACCCTGTCCTCGGTGCCCAAGGTCCCCGCCAAGACCGCCGCTGGCGCCACCGGCCGACGCGCGCCCAAGCACACCGGGCCCGCCAAGCTGTTCGTGCTGGACACCAACGTGCTGATGCACGATCCGTCCTCGCTGTTCCGCTTCGAGGAGCACGACGTCTATCTGCCGATGATGACGCTCGAGGAGCTGGACAACCACAAGAAGGGCATGAGCGAAGTCGCGCGCAACGCGCGCACCGTCAGCCGCACGCTGGACGCGCTGGTGGGCGGCACCGACGGCTCGCTCGACGAAGGCATGCCGCTGGCCAAGCTGGGCAACCGCGACGCCCAGGGCAAGCTGTTCCTGCAGACCAAGCTCAACGAGATCAAGCTGCCCGACGGCCTGCCCCAGGGCAAGGCCGACAACCAGATCCTGGGCGTGGTCAGCGCCCTGCAGCAGCAGTTCCCGGACCGCCAGGTGGTGCTGGTGTCGAAAGACATCAACATGCGCATCAAGGCGCGCGCGCTGGGCCTGCCCGCCGAGGACTACTTCAACGACCAGGTCCTCGAGGACAAGGACCTGCTCTATTCGGGCGTGATGGTCCTGCCCAACGATTTCTGGGCCAAGCACGGCAAGGGCGTGGAAAGCTGGCAGGACCCCAAGTCCGGCGCCATGTTCTACCGCCTGACCGGCCCGCTGGTGCCGTCGTTCCTGGTCAACCAGTTCGTCTACCTGGAGCCCAGCGACGGCAGCCTGCCGCTGTACGCCCAGGTCAAGGAGATCAACGGCAAGACCGCGCTGTTGCAGACGCTCAAGGACTTCACGCACCACAAGAACAATGTGTGGAGCGTGACCGCGCGCAACCGCGAGCAGAACTTCGCGCTCAACCTGCTGATGCACCCGGAGATCGACTTCGTCACGCTGCTGGGCCAGGCCGGCACCGGCAAGACGCTGCTGGCGCTGGCCGCGGGCCTGGAGCAGGTGCTCGACCAGAAGCTCTACAACGAGATCATCGTCACCCGCGCCACCGTGCCGGTGGGCGAGGACATCGGCTTCCTGCCCGGCACCGAGGAAGAAAAGATGCAGCCCTGGATGGGCGCGTTCGACGACAACCTGGAAGTGCTGCAGAAGAGCGACGACAGCGCCGGCGAATGGGGCCGCGCCGCCACCCAGGAGCTGATCCGCTCGCGCATCAAGGTCAAGAGCATGAACTTCATGCGCGGGCGCACCTTCGTCAACAAGTTCGTCATCATCGACGAGGCGCAGAACCTGACGCCGAAGCAGATGAAGACGCTGGTGACGCGCGCGGGCCCCGGCACCAAGATCATCTGCCTGGGCAACATCGCGCAGATCGACACGCCCTACCTGACCGAGGGCTCGTCCGGCTTGACCTACGTGGTCGACCGCTTCAAGGGATGGAGCCACAGCGGCCACATCACGCTGGCGCGCGGCGAGCGCTCGCGTCTGGCGGACCATGCGGCGGATGTCCTGTAGCCGCCGCGCGGCGCCGGCCGCAGCGCCGCCTTTGTAGGACCGCGACCGGCATCATTGCGCGCCGGCCTGGCCTAGCATCAAGGCAAGCGCAGCGCCCGCCAGTCCGGCACCTGTGTGCCGGCGCCTGGCGGGCGCTTTTTCGTTTCGGCTCTGGATCGATGGAGGCATCGAATGGATACCCAGCATTCTCGCCAAGCATGCGCCCGGCACCATGCGCCGCGGCGCCGCGCGGCCGGCGGCCTTGCCGTGGCGGCCGCCTGCCTGCTGTGCGGCCCCGCCCTCGGCGCGGACGAAATGGTGATCCGCACGATGGGCCCGATCAGCTACGTCTGCGGCGGCATTGCCGCCGACGAGCAGCAGGCGCTGGCCGCCCAGCAGAAGAACTTCAGCATGGGCGTGCTGTTCACGCAGGGCGAGCGCGGCGAATATCTGGCCGACGTGGCCGTGCGCGTGATGCGCGAAGGCCACGAAGTCGCCAGCTTTACCGCCAGCGGGCCGAAGTGCCTCATCAAGGCCCCGCAAGGCAGCTACAATATCGAAGCGACTTATAAGGGTCAGGCCAGGTCGGTCACTGTGAGCACGGGCACCTACAACGCGCAGCTGCGCTGGTAGTTGCGTCGGTAGTTGCGTCGGTAGTTGCGTCGGTAGTTGCGCTGGAAGGCGCCCGCCGGAAGGCTGCCTTCGCGGCGGCCCCGCTCGCGGTTGGCGGCTGGCGCCTGGCCCGGGACCGGACCAGAACGAGAATGCCAACGCGCCAGACCGCCAAGCCGTCACCACGCGCGCCATCGTCACCGCTGGCGCGCGCTGCCTGCCGGGCCCGCCTGCCCTCGCTGTGCGCGGCCGCCCTGCTGCTCGCCGCCTGCGCCTCCGCGCCGCCGCCGCGCCACGGCGGCCTCTCGCGCCTGCCCGGCACGCCGATGGTGGATCCGAGCGCGGGGCTGGAAGAAGTGTCCATCCAGGCCATGTCCCTGGTCGGCACGCCCTACCGCTACGGCGGCAACACCCCCGATTCCGGCTTCGACTGCAGCGGGCTGGTGCGCTACGTGGTGCTGCGCGCCGCCAACGTCAACCTGCCGCGCACCACCGAGGCGATGGGCGAGCGCGGCGTGCCGCTCGAGCGCAGCCAGGTGGCCTCGGGCGACCTGGTGTTCTTCAACACCACCGGCCGCGCCAACTCGCACGTGGGCATCTACGTGGGCCAGAACCGCTTCGTGCACGCGCCCTCCACCGGCGGCACGGTGCGCCTGGAGGACATGGGCAAGTCATACTGGGTGTCGCGCTACAACGGCGCGCGGCGCGTGGCCTCCGCCGCCGTGCCGCCGCCGGCCCAGCCGCAGCAGCCCGCGGCGCCGGCGATCCCCGCCGCCCCACCGCCGGCGCAGGACGACGACCCGATCGCCGCCTTCGCCAACCGCTAGCGCGGCGCCGGCGCGCTTCCCGCGCGCCATGAAAAAAACCAGGCTTCACGCCTGGTTTTTTCATTGCCGACATCGGCCTCACCGGCGCCGCGGGCGCCGGCTCAAAGCACATGCAAACCGATCCACCATGCGATCGCCGCCATGAAAGCCGACGCGGGAATGGTCAGCACCCACGCCCACACGATGTTGCCGGCCACGCCCCAGCGCACCGCCGACATCTTCTGCGCCGAGCCCACGCCGACGATGGCGCCGGTGATGGTATGGGTGGTGGACACCGGCACGCCCAGCGCCGAGGCGATGAACAGCGTGATGGCGCCGCCGGTCTCCGCGCAGAAGCCGCCGACCGGCTTGAGCTTGGTGATCTTCTGGCCCATCGTCCGCACGATGCGCCAGCCGCCGAACATGGTGCCCATGCCGATCGCCACGTAGCAGCAGACGATGACCCACACCGGCGGCTCGGCGCCGCCCTGCGCCACGTGGCCGCTGGCGATCAGCAGCATCCAGATGATGCCGATGGTCTTCTGCGCGTCGTTGCCGCCGTGGCCTAGGCTGTAGAGCGAGGCCGACACCAGTTGCAGGCGGCGGAACCAGCGGTCCACGCGCGACGGCGGCGTGCGGAAGAAGGTCCAGCCCACGATCACCATCATCAGCGAGCCGAGCACGAAACCCAGCAGCGGCGAGATCACGATGAAGGCCACGGTCTTGGCCAGCCCGCCGCCGACCAGCGCGCCGGTGCCGCCCTTGGCCACCGCGGCGCCCACCAGCCCGCCGATCAGCGCGTGCGAGGACGACGAGGGAATGCCGTAGTACCAGGTGATCAGGTTCCAGGCGATGGCGCCGACCAGCGCGCCGAAGATCACGTGGTGGTCGACGATGTTGACGTCGACGGTGCCGGTGCCCACCGTGGCCGCCACCTTGAGGTGGAAGATGAAGATGGCCACCACGTTGCACATGGCCGCCATCGCCACCGCGTGGTGCGGCTTGAGCACGCCCGTCGACACCACCGTGGCGATCGAATTGGCGGCGTCGTGGAAGCCGTTCATGAAGTCGAACAGCAAGGCGAGCGCCACCAGCAGGCCGATGACCCACAGGCTCATTTGTATTGTGTGCATGCCGATTCGTGCCTCAGGCGTTTTCCAGGACGATGCCTTCGATGATGTTGGCAACGTCCTCGCACTTGTCGGTGATGGTCTCGAGCTGCTCGTAGATGGCCTTGAGCTTGATCAGCCGTTTCACGTCGGTCTCGTCGCGGAACAGCTTCGACATCGCCGAGCGCATCACGCGGTCGGCCTCGGACTCGAGGTGGTCGATCTGCTGCGCCGTCTTGAGGATGGCGCTGGCGTTGCTCATGTCCTCGAGCAGGCCGACCGCGATCTTGACCTGGTCGCAGCACTGCACGCAGATCGAGGCCAGCTTGCGGGCCTCGTCGGTCAGGCTGGTCACGTCGTACAGCGAGATGGTCTCCGCCACGTCCTCCATCAGGTCGAGGATGTCGTCCATCGTGGTGATGAGCTTGTGGATCTCGTCGCGGTCCAGCGGCGTGATGAAGGTCTTGTGCAGCAGGTCGATGGTGTCGTGCGTGATGCGGTCGGCCTTCTTTTCGGTGGCCTGCACGCGGCGCGCGTGCGCCTCGGCATTGGGCAGGTCGTTGACCAGCACTTCCAGCTCGCGGGCGGCGGTCACCGCGCAATCGGCATGCTGGTTGAAGTATTCGAAGAACTTGCCCTCCGTGGGCATGAATCGGCCGAACATGGGTTGTTCCTTGTCGGGGCGCGCGAGCGCCCCCGGGTTATTGCCTGGGCGACTGGCTCAATCGGCCAGGCATACATTGCAGACAGCCGCCTGGCGGCGGCTGTCATCAAAACGAAATATTTTACAGGTATGCGGGCTGCAGCCGAATCTCTTTCACGTCCGGCGTGGGCGATCGGCCACGGCGGGACCGCTTTGCCACCGCCCAGGCCGCGCCAGGACTGGCTTCAGGTGTCGTTGTCGAAGAAGGCCGGGCCGCCGCTGAAGTTGTCGAATTTGGTGAACTGGCCCAGGAATGTCAGGCGCACGGTGCCGATGGGACCGTTACGCTGCTTGCCGATGATGATCTCGGAGGTGCCCTTGTCCTGCGAGTCGGGGTTGTAGACCTCGTCGCGGTAGATGAACAGGATCACGTCGGCATCCTGCTCGATGGCGCCCGATTCGCGCAGGTCGGACATCACCGGGCGCTTGTTGGGGCGCTGCTCCAGGCTCCGGTTCAACTGCGACAGCGCGATCACCGGGCAGTTGAGTTCCTTGGCCAGCCCCTTGAGCGAACGGGAGATTTCCGAGATTTCGGTGGCGCGGTTCTCGCCGCTGCCCGAGCCCGACATCAGTTGCAGGTAGTCGATGATGATCAGGCCAAGCTGCCCGCACTGGCGCGCCAGGCGGCGCGAGCGCGCGCGCAGCTCCATCGGGTTGAGCGCCGGGGTCTCGTCGATGAACAGCTGCGCGTCGTTCATGCGCTGGATGGCATGCGTGAGGCGCGGCCAGTCCTCGTCGAGCAGGCGGCCGGTACGCAGGCGGTGCTGGTCCAGCCGGCCGACCGAGCCCAGCATACGCATGGCCAGCTGGGTGCCCGCCATTTCCATCGAGAACACCGCCACCGGCAGGCCCTGCTCCACCGCCACGTGCTCGCCGATGTTGAGCGAGAACGCGGTCTTGCCCATCGACGGGCGGCCGGCCACGATGATCAGGTCGCCGGCCTGCATGCCGCTGGTCATGCGGTCCAGGTCGATGAAGCCGGTCGGCACGCCGGTCACGTCGGTGTTGCTGTCGCGGTGGTACAGCTCGTCGATGCGCTCCACCACCTGCGTGAGCAGCGGCTGGATTTCCTGGAAGCCCTTCTGCCCGCGCGAGCCTTCCTCGGCGATGGCGAAGACCTTGGACTCGGCTTCGTCGAGCAGCTCGCGCACCTCGCGCCCCTTGGGCGCGAAGGCCGCCGAGGCGATGTCGTCGGCCACCGTGACCAGCTTGCGCAGCACCGAGCGCTCGCGCACGATCTCCGCGTAGCGGCGAATGTTGGCCGCGCTGGGCGTGTTCTGCGCGAGCGAGTTCAGGTAGGCCAGCCCGCCCACCTCCTCCGCCTTGCCGGCCACCTGCAGCATCTCGTAGACGGTGATGACGTCCGCAGGCTTGGTCGCCGAGATCAGCCGGGCGATGCTCTGGAAGATCATCCGGTGGTCGAAGCGGTAGAAGTCCGACTCGGAAAGGAAGTCGGCGATGCGGTCCCAGGCGGCGTTGTCCAGCAGCAGGCCACCCAGCACCGATTGTTCGGCCTCGATGGAATGCGGAGGTACCTTGAGATTGTCTAGTTGGGGGTCGCTGACAGGCGCGTTCATGGGGAGGGATTATAACGGCGCGCACAGGCGAGCCGGAGGAGAAATCGCGGCGTGTGCGGCGATGTGACGGCAGGACAACCACCCCGGCCGGGCCGAAGCCGGAACCCCGGGCCAAAACAAAAAGGCAGGAGCGCCTGGCTCCTGCCTTTTTGTTCCTGCCTGCGGCCGCTGCCGCTGCGGAGATCCCTCGCGGGCCCCGCGGCGGCGGCCGGTTCCGGCTTAGACGTGTTCGCCCAGGACGGAGACCGTCACGTCGACCACCACGTCCGTGTGCAGCGAAACGCTGACCGGATGATCGCCAACGATCTTCAGCGGGCCGTTCGGCAGGCGCACTTGCGCCTTCTCGATCTTGAAGCCTTGGCCTTCCAGGGCGGCGGCGATGTCGGCATTGGTGACCGAGCCGAACAGGCGGCCGTCCACACCCGACTTCTGGGTGATCTGCACGGTCAGGCCGTTGAGCTTCTCGCCCTCGCCCTGCGCGGCAGCCAGCTTCTCGGCGGCGGCCTTTTCCAGCTCGGCGCGCTTGACTTCGAACTCGCTGATGGCGGTCTGGGTCGCGCGGCGGGCCTTCTTGTTCGGGATCAGGAAGTTACGGGCGTAGCCGTCCTTCACGCGAACGATGTCACCCAGGTTGCCCAGGTTGATGACTTTTTCCAGCAGAATGATTTGCATCGTGTTTTCTCCTTGACGGACCTAGGGCCGATCAGTTCTTGTGCAGGTCGGTGTAGGGCATCAGCGCGAGGAAACGCGCGCGCTTGATGGCCGTATCGAGCTGACGCTGATAGTGCGCCTTGGTGCCGGTCAGGCGGGCCGGCGTGATCTTGCCGTTGTCGCCGATGAAATCCTTCAGGGTGTCCAGATCCTTGTAGTCGATCTGTTCCACGCCGGCCACGGTGAAGCGGCAGAAGCGCTTGCGCTTGAACAGCGGGTTCTGCTGTTGGAAGCGCTTCTTGTTCTTGTTGTCACGTTTGACGAATGCCATGATTCAATCCTTTTCGAATGCTTTACATCCAGTGATGTGAAAGACGAGAGCCTTGCTGTTGCGGTGCTTGCGGGCCAGGAATCCTTCGCAGTCGAGCATCGCGCCGAGCGGCGTGCGCTCGAGCCGTTGTCCGATCTGTCCGATCCCCATCGCGGCGATGGCAAATTCCACCTGCCTGGGCGTCTGCGCCTCGACCGTCTCGCCCGCGTACTGCAGGATGCAGTTGACGACGGGGACGCCGGCCGGGGTATAGCGCAGGGCATCGCGTTCGGCGAGGGTTGCGCAGAGCCTCAACTGGTTCAACGCTGCCTCCGTTCCCGGTACCCGTGCCCGCCCGCGCCGCCGCGGCGCCTGCGATATTCAGCGCCCGCGGCAACCGCAAGAGCCCGCACTTAGGCGGCCTGGCCTTCGGTGGTCTGTTGCGCGGCCTTGCGGGCTTCTTCGCGCTGCACTTCCTTCATCATCGGGGACGGTGCGGTTTCGGCCTTCTTGGTCTGAACGATGAGGTGGCGCAGCACCGCGTCGTTGAACTTGAACGCGTGTTCGAGTTCAGCCAGGGTTTCCTTGCCGCATTCGATGTTCAGGCAAACGTAGTGAGCCTTGGCCAGCTTCTGGATCATGTAGGCCATCTGACGGCGGCCCCAGTCTTCCACGCGGTGGATCTGGCCTTCCTGCGAGGTGACCAGCGTCTTGTAACGCTCGATCATGGCCGGAACCTGTTCGCTCTGGTCCGGATGGACGATAAATACGATTTCGTAATGACGCATTGACGCTCCTTTTGGATAAGCCACCCGGGCGCCATGTCCGGTGTGGCAAGGTTGGATAGCCTTAAAGTATAGCGCGCTTTCCACGCATAGGGCAAGCTGCTTCAGTTATCGGCAAAGAGCGCCTGCAACGCCGCCGGATCCGCCGCCAGCGCCGGCCTGGCCGCCAGCGCGAGCAGCAGCAGCACGCGCGCCTTGTAGGGATTCAGGTCGCCGGCCGACACGAAGACGCCGGCGGTCGGCCGCGGCTGCGCCGGCATCGCCACATGCCCGGCCCCGGTGCGCGAGCTGCGCACGACCGCCACGCCCGCCGCGGCGGCCTCGGCCAGCGCCTCCGCCAGCGACTGGTGGATCGAGCCGTTGCCCGCGGCGGCCACCACGAGGCCGCTCACCCCGGCCGCGACCAGCGCATCGACCATCACCCGGCCCGGCTGCGCGTAGCTGGCCAGGATTTCCACCTGCGGCCACGCCGCCGGCACCGGCATGGCCGCGACCGGCAGCCGCAGCGGGGCGCGGGTGAAGCAGACGAAATCGTCCTGCACATAACCGACCGGGCCGCCCGCCGGCGAAGCGAAGGCGTTCACCGCCGCCGTGTGCGCCTTCACGGCGTCGCGCGCGGCGTGGATCTCCTGGTTGACGACCAGCAGCACGCCCTTCCCCGCCGACGCCGGATGGCTGGCCACGCGCACCGCGTCGAGCAGATTCAGCGGGCCGTCCGCGGACAGCGAAGTCGACGGCCGCATGGCCGCGGTCAGCACCACCGGCAGCGTGGCCTCGCAGGCCAGGTGCAGCACCATCGCCGTTTCCTCCAGCGTATCGGTGCCGTGCGTCACCACGATGCCGGCGACGTCGGGCTGCGCCGACCAGAAGCGGATCCGCTCGACCAGCCTGGACCAGAGCGCGAACGACATGTCCTTGCTGTCCACCTGCGCCACCTGCTCCGCCTCGATGCGCGCTACCTCGCCAAGCGCGGGCACGGCTCCGAGCAGCGCCGACACCGGCACCGTGGCGGCCTGGTACTTCGCGCTGCTGGCGGGATTGGACGAAGAACCGGCAATGGTGCCGCCGGTGGCAAGCACAACGACGCGACGCAGTGAGGACATGGCGGGGGACGTGTAGGAAGCCTGGAGTCGAAAAAAACGCGCGCCCGGAACGGGCACCGCGTGCCGCGGATTGTAACCCTGCGCATCCCGACACCCGCAAGGCGCGCCCGCAGGCAGGCGTGTTGCAAACTATTCGTCGATGCGCCGCGTCCTAAAAATTCCGCTTGCACTTCACTCGATACTGTATAAAATCACAGCATACTGTTTAAACGTACAGTGCCTTCCAATAACAGCGAAAACAACAGCGAACAACGGCGACTATGGCGACCCTGACACCGCGGCAGCAGCAGATTTTCGACCTGATTCGCAGCACTCTCCAGCACACCGGCTTTCCGCCCACGCGTGCCGAGATTGCCGCCAAGTTCGGCTTCTCCTCGCCCAATGCCGCGGAAGAGCATCTGCGCGCGCTGGCCCGCAAGGGCGTGATCGAACTCACCCCCGGCGCGTCGCGCGGCATCCGCCTCAAGGTATCGCGCAGCGACTCCGAGTTGCCCGACCAGTTCTCGCTGCCGATGGCGGGCGTCATGCAGCTGACGCTGCCGCTGGTCGGCCGCGTCGCCGCCGGCAGCCCGATCCTGGCCGCCGAACACATCGACCGCCAGTACCAGGTCGATGCCTCCGTCTTCGAAGTCCAGCCCGACTACCTGCTGCGCGTGCGCGGCCTGAGCATGCGCGACGCCGGCATCCTCGACGGCGACCTGCTCGCGGTCAAGCGCGCCAGCGAAGCCGCCAACGGGAAGATCGTCGTGGCCCGGCTCGGCGAGGACGTCACCGTCAAACGCCTCAACCGCCGCGGCGACACGATCGAACTGATCGCGGAGAACCCCGACTTCAGCAACATCATCGTCCAGCCGGACCGGGAAGAATTCTCCCTGGAAGGCATCGCCGTCGGCCTGATCCGTACCGGCGCGTTCTAAAAGCCCCAAGCCTCAAGTGCGGCTGGAGCGGGTTCGCCCGCCTCGAGCTGCACCCGATATGCCAACGCCATCCGCGCTGCGGATGCCGACAACTGTTGTTGCAAATCACCAGGTGTAGCCATGCTCCCAGCCAATCGCTTCTCCACCCGCCGCCCCGTCAAGCCCGTTCCGTTCCGCCAGTCCAAAGGCGTGCGCATCTACCAGGGCGCGCAGCGGCGCACGATGGTCGGCAGCATGGCCGCCATCTGCCGCATGCTCGAACTGGAAGACCTTCCCAAGCTGTCCGTGTAATGGCGCGTGCCACGTGGTGGCGCAGCGTGGAGACGGTTGCCATTCGCCGCATGCGCCAGCCTCATGAAATTTTTTGAGGCGAAGTACTAGCCATGTGCCAATGAAGTTTGTATAATCTTGTTTTTCGTCGATCAGCACTCAGCTGAAAGACAACGACGGTGGCTGTAGCTCAGTTGGTAGAGTCCAGGATTGTGATTCCTGTCGTCGTGGGTTCGAGTCCCATCAGCCACCCCAGAATTCTCTTCGGTATCGACGGCTTAAGCATTAACCAGCCGTTCGCGATACAAGATATCCGATAAAAGCGGATATACCCAACGGCGCCTCTGGCGCCGTTTTTGTTTTCTGCCGCTGGCAAGCATCGCACCGATGCTCCAATTTGCCATTGCCCGGACTCCCCTCCTCAAACCAACGTCGCCAGTTGACCCGCTTATCGCGCATGCGAGGCCGGCCATTTTGCAATTGTTGACAGTCAAACGGTACGTTGCTTCTTATGCTGGCCGCGGCACCATCCCCTTGGTGCTCATATTCGACACTTCCCGATGCCGCTGCGCTGCTCCCCCGGCCCAGCGGCTTTTTTTTGGCGGAACGGCGGCCGCAGCCGCGGTGACAGTTGTTGACAGTCCATGTCTCCGCATCCTGATAGCCTTCAATCTCGCATCGTCATCCTCCGCTGGGTACGGTGCGGCTTCCTGTCCCCGCCGGGCATTCGTGTCCGGCGGGGTTTTCTTTTTTGGCCGATGCGTGGTTCCGATGTCTTGCGGACTTCGGGACCTGACCGCCATCGAGTGGCCATGCAAGATGCCCCGGCCACTGCCTCTCGATTCATGGCGGACATGCCATCCACATGGGGAAGGCATTATCCTGACACCGCACTCCCCATGCGCGCGGAAATTGCGGGGCGACGCTGTTTGTCCCGATACCCACTACACACCAGGAGATCTGGATATGGCCGGCTCGAGCCTCTTGCTGCTGATCGACGACATCACCTCGATCCTTGACGACATCGCGTCCATGAGCAAGCTCGCCGCCAAGAATACCGCCGGCGTGCTCGGCGACGATCTCGCTCTCAACGCGCAGCAAGTCACGGGCATGAAGGCCGACCGGGAGCTGCCGGTGGTGTGGGCAGTGGCAAAGGGATCGCTGCGCAACAAGGCAATCCTGGTGCCGTCCGCGCTGGCGATCAGCGCCGCGATTCCGTGGGCGATCACGCCCCTGCTGATGATGGGCGGCGCCTTTCTCTGCTACGAGGGATTCGAGAAGATTGCGCACAGCCTGCTGCATCGGCGGAAGGCACCGGAGGCGACTGTCATCCGGAGCGAGCCGCCGGCAACGGATCTGGCTACGCTCGAAAAAACGAAGGTCCGCGGCGCGGTGCGCACGGATTTCATCTTGTCGGCGGAGATCATCGTCATCTCGCTCGGCACGGTTTCCGAGGCGACGTTCGGCACGCAGGTTGCCGTATTGTCGGTCATCGCACTGGTCATGACGGTGGGCGTCTATGGCCTGGTGGCTGGCATCGTCAGGCTCGACGATGCCGGGCTTTATCTTCACCAGCGGCCATCGGCAGCGGCGCGCGCCGCCGGCCGGGCCATTCTGCGCATGGCGCCCTGGCTGATGCGGGCGCTTTCGGTGGCCGGCACGGTTGCCATGTTCCTGGTCGGCGGGGGAATCCTGGTGCATGGCTTTCCTGGCGCGCACCACGTGACGGAGCGCGCGGGCGCCCTGCTGGGCGCGGAAGGCAGTCTTGACATGCTCGGTCCCCTGCTCGTCAATGGCGTGGCCGGCATCGTGGCCGGCGCGCTGGTGACGGCGGCGGTCTTCCTGGTCAAGCTTGCGGTACGGGTTGTCCGGCCATCGCTGGACTGAACGCGATGGCCCGGCCGGTATGACGCGGATGATGCAAAGCGCCAGAAACTAAAACCCCAAAAGCAAACCCCCCCAGTACGTACGTACTGGGGGGTTTCAAGAGAGAGCCTGGCGATTACCTACTTTCACACGGGTAATCCGCACTATCATCGGCGTGGAGTCGTTTC
>NZ_JBYTEL010000037.1:0-26724 GCF_058789195.1 Cupriavidus sp. FW216-B1
CCGCCGGCGTCGTTAATGTGGTCGTGCCCGGTCGACTTGTCCGGCTCGCCGTTCTTGTCGTAGGGCTGCTGCTCGAGTGCCTCGGTATAGACCGGGCACAGGTGGGTGTTCACCAGCAGCCGCCGCTCGCCCTTGTCGTTCAGGATCAGGCCGTTGACCGAGTTGACGCGGTCCTTCACGGCCGGGTTGCTCGGGTTGACCTGCAACTGGAACCCGGCGCCCTTCAGGATCGACAGGTCCGACTCGCTGGCGCTCTTGCTGCTCGTGTTCTTGCCGCTGGCGTCCGGGTAGATCACCACCGGGTGACCTTTGTCCTTGAACCGCTCCTTCAGCATCTGCGCCATGGCCGGAGTGTCGCGCACGTCGGTGAGCTCGGCCACCGCGCGCGGCTTGCCGTCGCGCACCACGTAGATCACCGCGGCCATCTTGAGCACGTTGAAGTCCATGCCCACATGCAGCGGCTCACCCTCGATCATCGCATCGTCGGTGTGGTTCAGCCGACGGTCGAACGCGGCGTAGACGCTGCCGGAGGTCAGGTTGACGAACTGCCCGCGCAGGTATGCCGAGATCAATTGCGGCGGGTAGCTGACCCGCAGCGAGTCGATGTAGTCGTCGGGCAGGTTCTTGGCGTTCTGGTAGGTGCTCGCCCGCACCATGCCGTACAGGCCGGCCAGCTCCGGCTTCTCCCTGACCATCTTGACGAACTGCTCATAGACGAACTTGAAGCCCTCGGGCGTCGTCGTGACGTCGATGCCGTTCAGCAAGCCCGGCGCGACCTGGCGCATCCGCGCGATGATCTTGCGCCACGCCGTCTGCGCCTCGGTCTTGCGCATCACGTCGAGCTCGTCGACCAGCGCCTTGCCGATCTTGAAGCCCACGATCTTGACCGGATCGTCCATCGACCGGCAGATGATCGTTGTACGGTACTGGCGTCCGCTGTAGATGTGCACCTCGCGGTTGGAGGTGCTCACCTTCGCATGCAGGCCCCAGTCCTCGGCCACCTCCTCGATGGTCGGGTAGAAGATGTCGCGGATCTGACCGTAGGTCGGCGCGAAATAGCCCGCATTGATGCGCGGGAATTCCCAGGCATGCTGGCACAGGCCAGAGCAGCCCACCCAGGTCTTGCCCGACCCGAAGCCGGCGACGAACGCCTTGAACTTGTGCGGCAGCGCGAGGAACTGGGCTTGGGGTGTGTTCAGGGATGGCATCAGGCCTCGACATCAGGCTCGGGGCGGCTGGCATCCTTCACCTCGACCACCACCCGGACCGGCTGCGGCGCCTCGTCGACGTCCTTGGGATCGGGGTCGCGTCGCCACAGGCCTGGCTGCCGGTTCCGCAGCCAGACCTCGCCAGCACGTACGTCCGGCGGGTAGATCTTCTCGACCTTCACCTTCCGGACCTTCCCGCCAACCACCAGGATCTGGACATCGGGATGGCGGAAGCCACACGCGCGCTCGTACATCCCGGCGGCCACGTCGGCGTCGGCCATGACCTTCCCGCGCGCAAGTGACTGACAAAACTCGGGGAAATCGATCTTCCACCGGTTGATCGTCCGTTCGGTCACCTCGAAGAATTTCGCCAGATCCTTGTCCGTCCAGCCCATCAGGCAGAGCTTTCGGGCCTGCTCGGCGAACTCAGGTTTGTAGGCAGATGGCCGTGCCATAGCGCGGTCCTATTAAATGTGGGTGCCTCCGCCCGTCGCCAAAAGGAACCCGCGTCCCGGCGGGGAGGAGATGGCTTACGCTTCGTCGGAGGCTGCCGGTGTTTTTCCCCACCGCCGGCCGGGGTTGAAACTCGTGGTACTTTCCCATCGCTGCACACATCCAAGGAGAGATCGCATGCAAACGGTGGAAAAGTTCGTCGCCTATGACGATGAGAACAGGGCCTATCCTGTGGTTGTTACCCAGTCACGCATCAACACCGGTTCGCTTGACGGCAGCGGCTCCATCGGCGGCCTGAAGGAATACCGGCTCGCAGACGGCAGTGCGCTCAACCAGCTATCCGAGACGGAATACAAGGTTGTGGCGACGGGCCGCCTGATTAAACGCCGATAGCCAAATGAAAAAGCCCCGCGCGGCGCAAACCGGCGGGGCTTCATGTAAGGGTGGCGCCCACGGTGGGATTCGGACCCACGAGCCCCGACGGTATCGCCTTCGCAGCAGGCACCATCAAGGCTTTAGCTGCGTCACCAATAGTCCACTCTGGCACGCGGCGCCAATGAAAAAGCCCCGTCGGGAGTGATCCGGGCGGGGCTTGGCTAAGTCTGGGTGGAATCTACACCGTTTGTCTCAAAAATGCAAGACAATTTCCCGTGTCATCCCTTATGCATCAAGGCGTTCCGGGGATTCGCACGCTGTACGGTCCGGTATCAATCCGTGGGCCACGAAGCTCGGCTCCAGCCTGTCCAGTGCCAGAGCCTCCAGACTGCGGAAATTCGCTTCCATCCACTTCGCCGCGCGGAACACCATGTTCCGGTCTACCTTCCGCTTCTCGGCGATTCCACGGATGGTGTAGCCCTCCCGCTGCTGGCGTGGCAGATAGTGCCGGATCACCAGGTCGAGCAGCAGCGCGGGCGCCGTCAGCCCGGAAGCGCGGCGCGCGTATAGCGCCAGTCGCTTGCAGCCGGCCAGCTTGTCGGGCCCGTGGCCATATCGCGCGAGCACCACCGCGTACTCGGGCGACGGCAGCCGGGTCTTCGCCGCGTCGGTGATCATCGCGTACTGGGCGCGGAACTCATCCATCGTCAGCCGATCCGGGTCGTATGCGCTGCTCTGCGGCCCGCGCAGTTCGGCCAGCCACCGCTCCTGCGCAGCCGTCGGCTCGTCGATCGCCTCCAGCAGTTGGATCAGCATGCTCCGGAATGGCGCCTTCTGCCGCGGCGGCATCGAGAGCACCAGGTATGAGACATGCAGCGCGTGCGAGACGTCTGCGAACATCGGCTTTTCCATCACTTCTCCCCGTCATCAAAATTCGCACAGCGCCGGCCGTGTGAGCGCCGCTTCCCGCTCGGCAGCAACTTCGTGCACACCGTGTGCTCTGTGCCCATCAGCCGGGCGGTCTTCTCGTAGACGCAGCCGCGGCAGGATCGGCTTTCCTTCTGCTCGTAGACCTCGGCCGGGTCGCGGTAGCAGTAGCTCGGCAGTGCCATCAGCAGTCCTCAGCGCGCGGGACCTTCACGCTCGCATGGCGCCAGGCATCGCGGTCGTATGGGCCCGGCGTGCTCTCGCCGTCCTGGTCGACATAGCCCTGCATGTCCTCGTCGTCGAGATTGTCATCGCCCAGCCTTCCGATGGCATCGAGGCTCAAGGCGATGATCAGCGCGAGGAACGTGGCCAGCAGGCCGAAGATGATGATGGTTTGCATGGTGGTCTCCTTTCAGTTGCGACTGATCCGCGTCATCTCGCCGCAGTGCTGGCATTTGGTGCGACTGCGCTCGCTGAGGCGTTTCATCTCATCCTGGTATTGCACGTGGTGGTTGTGCCAGCGCGTCTCCATG
Source organism: Cupriavidus sp. FW216-B1 (assembly GCF_058789195.1). Taxonomy (NCBI): domain Bacteria; kingdom Pseudomonadati; phylum Pseudomonadota; class Betaproteobacteria; order Burkholderiales; family Burkholderiaceae; genus Cupriavidus; species Cupriavidus sp. FW216-B1. Next base: position 3,497 of record NZ_JBYTEL010000037.1, read on the forward strand.
CGAGAGAGCTGCTGCAGGACCCATATCGGATTGAGCTTCTCGCCGCAGCCAGTGCATTCCACCGTGTCGAGCTTCTCGTCGACGGTGAAGCCAGCGCGGTGCTGGCAGCCGGACCGGTACATGACCTCGCGCAGGTATGGCCCTTCGTCCGCCGGCGGTTTTTTCTTGCCGGGAAAAGACAGCACCGTCGCGCGGTCTTCTTCGTCCAGATTTATCGGGGGCAGGATCATGCGGCCACCTCCAGCAGCCCGGCCTCGATCAGCGCCACGCTGGTCTTGGCGATCCACTCCATCTGCTGGTGCCAGCGCTCCAATTTGCCCATGCTCTTGCCCTGATCCAGCTCACCGTGGCACGTCATGCAGAGCGCCATGATCGCCGCATCGCTGGCTTTGTGGCCCATGCCCTTGCCGAAGCAGGCGAGATTGGCGTGCGCGGCCTGAGTGGCGCCCTGCCGGCCGCAATTCACGCATGCGAGGGATGCGACCGCGCGACGGAGCCTCTCGGATCGGTATGTCATCCGTGCACCCCGTCGAATGTGACCCCGAACTCGTTCGCCGCATCGGCTTGCACGCGGGCCAGGTACTCGCTGAACTCGCCCACCGACATCTCCGACGTCGACTTGCGCGTCATGTGGATCCGGCCGTCCGGCAGCGTGATTTCCACCTTCACGCCGTGCACGTCGGCGAAGTAGGCGTGCCATGTGTCCTTGTCGAACTGGCGACCCTGTACCCACGCCTGTTCCGCGATGTCACGCAGGACGACGCCCCAGTAGTAGCGGTTCGCCTCGGAGGTGCGCCGGCGCTCTTCCGCCGTCACCACGATGCGAAGGGGCTGCCCTTTCTCGGCGAACGCCGCCGCATTGGCCTTGATGAAGGCCAGCACCGTCGGCCAGATGCCCGGGCTCTTCAGGGTGAACTCGCGGTAGAGCGTGCTCATGCCGGCCTCGCAATCCGCACGCAGCGGGTCCAGGGGCAGTTGCGCGCCGTGTGGTCGGCGCTCCCGCAATTCGCGCACCTCATTTCTGCTCCCACGCCCAAAGGATCAGGCCACCCATGATCACGATCACCAGGGCCACCCACGCCATCATCAGGTCATCCATCACACCACCTCCATGTCGTCTTCAGGAACTTCCATCCGGTGCTGCATGGCCGGCAATGCGATCTCCGCGGCGCGGATGCCCCAGACCTCCAGCAGCGCGGCAAACGCGCCGCGAGGCCCGCGCGAGCGACGGCCGGCCATCGGATTCACGGTCTGCACCTGAGGCTGGTAGGCCTTCATGGCCGTCAGATCCGGGCACGACCAGACCATGGCGGCATTGCCGCGCCCGCTCGGCCGCTGGAGCTCGCCGGTGATCAGCCCACGGCGCTCCATCGTCTTCAGCGCATCGCTCACGCCCTGCCGCGAATAACCTGACCGCTCGGCGAACGTTGTGGCGACGACCTGCTCCCCGCGCAGGAAGGCCGCGCGCAGTGCATAGCCCAACGGCTCCGTGGGCACAGAGCGCGAAAGGCGCTCCCTGGGCTTCCACTGCCGCATCTCTTCGATGCTGATGCAGACCAGCACGGCACCGTTTCGCGTGCCCCTGGGCTCTTCTTCTCGCAGCATCCCGGCGAAGTGCGCCCTGATGGCGTGATGAACCCCCATAGTTGAAACGCCGATGCGCCGAGCAAACTCGGGCGGAGCGATCTTCTCGCCGCGGAGGAACGCCGCGTGCAATTGGTGCGCGACGGTTGATTTCGATTCGGCGCACATCACGCGGCCTCCACGAACAACCCAGCCTGCGGCGATTCCGTCAGCAGCGGCGTTATCGTCACGACCAGGCGGGCCTCGCCGTCTGGCTCCGCGCGCTCGGCGAGGATCCGGCGGACCTGCCAGCCATCGTCCTGGATCACCACGCCCTTCAGCGCGTCGAGCAAGACTTTCTGAGCATTGTCCAGGTCGATGCAGAGCACGCTGTCGTCCCAGTTCAACGGGTCCTTGGCTACGCGCTTCTGCCAGTCCTGCGGGCGCTTCGGGTAGAGCGTGTAGGCGATGGCCACGCGGCAGGCCAGAGGCTGCCGCACGCCGGCGGCCTTGGCCAACCAGCCCACTTGCTGCTTGTAGGCCTTCGCCTCTTCGCTCAGCGCGGTGACAGGCGACTTGAAGCCCTTGGGCATGTAGGTGCGCCAGTATCGGTTCGTCGAGACCGGATATGGCAGCGTCAGGATGATCTTGGTCATGTGGTCCTCACAGTTCCGCGGCGATGCCGCGCTTGCGCACGGCCGGGCCTGCCGACAGCATTGGCAGCGGCCCGGTCCACTCGTCGAATTTGGTCACCGCGCCGCGATAGAGCAGCGGCACGTCGCTGAGCGCGCCGTTGCGATGCTTGCGGATCAGCACCTCGGCGTAGCCCTTCAGCGCCTCATTGCCGGGGTCGTACATCTCCGGCCGGTGCACGAACATCACCACGTCCGCGTCCTGCTCGATGTCGCCCGAGTCGCGCAGGTCGGAGAGGATGGGCTTGCGGTCCGGGCGGTCCTCGTTCTTGCGACTGAGCTGCGCCAGCGCTACGACAGGGATGCCCAGTTCCTTGGCCAGCGCTTTCAGGCCGCGCGAGTAGGCGCCGATCTGCTGCGTGCGCATCTTTTCCTCGCCCCCAGTCATCAGGCCCAGGTAATCGACGATCAGCACATCCAGGCCGTGCTTGCGCTTGTGGGCCTTGGCCTTCATCCGGACTTCCAACAGCGTCAGTGCCGGCGAGTCGTCCACCGCGAAGCGCAGATTGCCAATGGTCTCGATCGCATGCGTGAGGCGCGGCCAGTCCCGATCCTCCATGTGGCCGCGCAGCAGCGTCGACAGGCTGATGTTTCCGCGGTTGGCGGCCGCGCGCGCGACAATCTCGCGATCAGACATTTCCATCGACAACTCCAGCACGCTGTGGGTGTCGGAGATGTTCAAGCCGATGTCCGTGGCGAGGGCAGTCTTGCCCATCGATGGGCGGCCGGCAACGATGACCAAGTTGCCTGGGTGCAGGCCACCGTTCAGCGCGCTATCCAGCGAGTCGATGCCCGTCGATATCCCCGGGTTCACTTTGCTGTGGTAGCGCTCGTCAACCTCTTCCACGAACGCTTCCAGCAACTCGTAGAGCATCTTCGGCTCTCGGCGAACGCCCACAGCAGCCAAGTCAGCCAGCAGCGCCTGCGCGCGGTCCACGACCTCGGCGCCCTTCATCGCGCTCGGCGTTTCGACCAGTTCGAGCACCTTGCGTGCCGCGGCGGCCGTCTCGCGCAACATCGCCCGGTCGCGCACGATCTCGGCGTAGCGCGCGATGTTCGCCGCGCTGGGCGTGCGCTGCGCCATGGCCGTCAGGTACGGCAGGCCACCGGCACGCTCGGCCCGTCCCTCCGACTGCAGGCGCTCGAATACGGTCACGACGTCGGCCGGCCGGTTCGAGACGATGAGTTGCAGGATGGCCGTGAGAATTGCCCGGTGGTCCTCGCGGTAGAAGTGCGCCGCGTCGAGCCCGTTGATGCGGTCCACAGCGTTGTTGTCGAGCAGCAGGCCGCCGAGCACAGCTTGCTCGGCCTCAACGCTGAACAGCGCGCGCGCCTGAGGGAGATCGTCGGGTGCGTTCATACCGGGGAATCCGAGTAGGTCCGGGTGATTTCGCCCACGTTGCCGAATACGTTCTTCACAACCTGGTCCTGCCACAGCACGACCTTGGCGAGCAGAGCTACATCAAGCACCTCATCCTTGAGTCGGCCCATTACCGGCAACGACTCGTCACCCTTCAGCTCGGGGATAAAATCCGAATCGGATAACCACACAACGCGCCCCTCAAGCATGGACAATCTCCTCGAAAATTCCTGGGTAGTGGCAATCAGTGGCTACCAGACGCCCTCGCGATTCGGCGTCAGCGTGGAGCCAGCCGTGGACATGATTCGGCGCAACCTTGATGCGCTTCGTGAGTGCCGTGACCCTGGCACGTACACCGTGGTTGGGCTGTTCGATAACGAAGCTGACGCGCGCGAGTTCGGCCGCGTGGTCCAGAGGCGGCGCAACGACAGGGCGGACATTCAGGACCTGCTGACGCGGCCGCGCGAAGAGGACTGAGGCGTTCATGCTGCGGCCGCCTCGTTGTGATACCGCTCCTCACGGATCTTTGTGAAGTTCTCGGACTTGACGATCCAGTCGAGGCTGGCAATGAAGGGCTTGCGGCCTTCTGCGGTGCGTGCGCGACCGGTGAGAAATTTGGATTCGGACACGTAGCCGAAAAAGGCACGCCAGTAGTCGAGGTTCTGGCGTTTCGGGTCTTCGTTCCATCTCGCGCGCAGGGCCTGTGCTCGCGCCGGCGTCCACTCACGGATGCTCGGACACATCGGCAATAGCTCGTGGTAAAGCGCGATGATTTCCTGATGCGGGCATTCGGGACGGGTAGGTTTTGGATTGCCTCCGTCGAGCGAAAAGTCGTCAGCGGGCACGCTGTCGACGAGTAACCCGTTAGGGTTACTTTCTTTTTCCTGCTCCTGCTCCTGCTCCTGCTCCTGCTCTTGGCTTCGAAGGGGCTTCGAAGGGGCTTCGAAGGGGCTATCGTTTTCGGGCTCATCTGGCAGGTGGTAGGCAGCACGATAGCGAGCGTGAAACCCTTGTCGCAAAAGGCCTTGCGGGACTTTTTCGAATTCTGCGCGCACCCCGGCAACCCGGTTATCTGATGCCTTCAGGCTCTCGCCGATCTGGAACCGCGCCATCTCGCGCACCCAGACCAGCTCAGAAGCCTCGTCATAGGCACAAAACCCCCCTTCACAGAGCCTTCGAAGCCCCTTCGAAGCCCCTTCGAAGGGTAGTCCGGTCTCATGCGCGATATACAGAACCGGGCAGTGAAAAACGCCGATCATGTTGGCGTGGGGACTGGTCATCAAATAGAGCGCCACCAACTGCGATTCCACATCTCCGCGCAGCGCCTTGCCGGTCTTTCCGATCCAGAACTGCGGGCTCACCTTTGCGTAGTCACGCATTGCTACCCTTCCTCGTCGCCGCAAGATAATCGGCGATCTCCCGCTTCAACTCCGCGCACAGATGGACACGCACAGCCCGTGCGTCGGCGACCGTCATGCGGTGCAGGAGTTCGTTGATCCAGGCGCGCTGCGCCGCGGCTGACCGCGTGTTCATGCCACTGCGCGCAGCATTCCCGCGCGCTCCATCCGGCCGGCCAGCGCCAGCATGGCCTTCTGGGCCTCGATGAACTCGCGTTGCAGCCGAGCTCGCTCGTCCTCCGGCTCGACAGGCTTCGGGTCGTCGTACCCCACCTCGCGCGCGATGAAGTTCATGCCGGCATGGCAGCCACGTTCCCGGCCCATCTTGAGCAGCAACAGCACATGCTCCGGGGACAGCCGCTCGACACGACTCTCGTTTAGGCACGCGAGAAGCAGGCGGTGCGCGGCATCTGGTGCCTTCTCGGGCCATAGCTTGCCGGCCACGACCTTGGCTCCGCCGCAGGCCCGGATGACCTCGTTGAAGGCGTCGTTGATGTCCTCGTAGAACAAGGCTTCCTGGGTCATTTCACCCGGCTCCCAAAAATTTGTAGCGCTTTGTAGTGCTGCGCTGCGGCGAAAAAAATAGGATGTGAACCATCCTCTACACATTCGGGTGCATCCCCACTTCCATGGAACAATCGAGATCTCTGACCTTCTCAACTGCCCACGAAAGGGGGATGCATGGAAGAACTACTTCAGCGCCTGTACTTGGCCGAAGCCAAGAACGACGCACTGTTTCTCGCGCTGCGAGCACTGCTGGAATTGCAGCAACCGGACATGCGAATAGCCTTCACGCAAAACTTCAGTGCTCTGGTCAAGCGCAATGCGGAAATTGCGCTAGCCTCAGTTGCGTCGGACAGTCATCTGGCCGAGATCGATGCGCAAGCGAGGAAGCTCACAAATCGACTCGTATCGATCCACGGCGGGTAAGCTCATCTTTCAAGGTCTCATCCGGCAGCGAACCTGCCCTCTGGCTCAAGCACTCCGCGCTGTTCAGCTTCAGCGCCGGCCGGATGAGCCAGAGCACGAAGCGCGCGTACAGTTTTTTCATCGAGACTCCTCATGCCAAAAGCTCAGAAAATCGAAATCCGTCACTGCGCCAACTGCGGCAACCAGACGGACATTGCTGCCGATGCAAAGACCTGCCGGCTGTGCGGCGGCCCGATCATCCTGGGCGACCCATGGGTGACCGCGTTCAAGAAAGACTTGCGCGGTGTGAAAGCAGCCGTCCAGGTCGCCAGGGAGGACATCACAGATCCCCCTCCGAAGGAGTAGGGCGAGGGTTCCACCCGTCCGTAGAATCGGAAGCTCTCACACACCCGATTCCGGAAACGGAGGAACCCTCATGGACAAAATCAACCTTCCCATCTCGTGCACGGCTTGCGGCAGCAAGGAGTTCCGCCTGCCCGCAGAGCCGCAGCCTGATGACGAGGTCGCCTGCAACGGATGCGGGAAAACCTGGCGATACGGCGACCTGCAAGCTGCCGTCACGGAGGCCGCCAAGGATGCGGTTGGCAAAGCCTTCCGCGACGCTTTCCGGAAGCGTTGACAACAGTTGGATGAACGAGTCGACCTGCTCGCGTAGTTCGGACAGGTCGACGCTGATGCGTTGCGTAGGCATGTGCTATCCCCTCGGTGGCTGCGGCAGCCAGTACATCAACCAGTTGGCTGCCCAGAACGTCACGAGCACAAGGAAGAACACAGCCGCGCTCAGCAGCGGGATGCCGACGAGCGGATGGCCGCGACACCAGTCTAGAACTCGTTGTTTCATGGGCGGGTCCTCAGGCGGCCGACCCGGCAAAACCAGGCCGACCGCCAGCGAAAAGGCGGCATCCCCAGTGCGCTATGCTGATGACTCTCACCTCAACAACTTCACGCATGGAGATGCCTGTGAACGAAAAACTATTGCAGCCAGCGGCTGTCATCACGGCTGCCCTGATGCCTGGGCGCGCAGAGTCGCCGGAAGCTGCGGCTCGTCTGTACGCGGAGGTTCTGAAGGAGTTGGAGAAGGTGTTGAAGAGCCCTCCGCCAACAACTTCTGTGTCTTCGCTACGCGCCTAGTCAGTTCCCACACCGTCAGAAATGCCTGCTCAATTTCGAGCAGGCTGTCACGCCCCGTCGCGAATCGCTCCAACAGCGCTTGCTTCAGCGCCGCAACGTCTGCGTCAGACAGCAATCGATCTTCTTGCATCTCGGTTTCCTTAGGCGGCAGCTTTGTCTGTGGGGGCGTCGGCGAGCTCGGGCGTTCTTTGGGCAGTCAAGAACAGGTCTAGATGCGCCAATTTGATGGCGGCGGGGATGCCGCGCTTGCTCCAGTTATGGACCCTCTGCACGCCGCCCTTCTTCTCGAAGCCGAGCATCTCTGCCACCTTGGCAGCACCGCCAAGGCGTTGAATCAGTTCACGGTCCATTGCGATAGCCAAGTCGGTTTCCATGCCTACATTAAACACCATGTTTAAGACAAAGGCAAACACCTTGTTTATCAACGGCGCGTTTACGTATGCGACCATCCACGGTATGCACGAGACCATGGTTCGCCTCTACGAGGCAGTAAAGAAGCTTCAGGGACTGGAAACGCCTACACAGGTGGCGCACGCTCTCCTGCAGTCGCAGCAAACTATCCACAATTGGGAAAAGCGCGGCATGTCGAAGGCCGGCATGCTGAAGGCCCAAGCTACATTCGGATGTAGTGCCACATGGCTAGAGCACGGGACACCGCCGATGGTGGCGTCAAATGGGCAAGCTTTGACGAAGGCAGAATTGGAAGACGATCGCCCACTTTATGGCGATAATTTCGAGGTCGGCCCACAGTTAAAAATGAGACGCTACCCGGAAATTTCTTGGGTGCAAGCAGGTTCGTGGACAGAGATCTGTGAGAATTTCGTGCCGGACGACAACACCATATGGCATCAATCGCATGTCGATCTTGGACCATCTGGATTTGTCGTTAAAGTGCGAGGACCATCAATGACTGCGCCGCCAGGCATATACCCATCGTTTCCGGAAGGCATCAAACTATTCGTCAGCCCAGACATTGAGCCCTCTCCGGGTAAGTACGTAATAGTACGTAGGGAAGGGAACGCCACGTTCAAGAAGCTGACACTGGTTGACGGCAGTCTATATCTTGAAGCTCTAAATCCAGATTGGCCTGAGCGTTATATCAAGCTTGGCGATGATGATCATTATTGCGGCGTAGTTAAGCATGCCGGATTTGACTTATAGGGAGAAAGCATGAAACGCTGGTCATTGACTGTGCTGGTGTTGCTTGCAGGTCTTGCTGGGTGTGACCGCCCCGGGGCCGGGAACAGTCCCCCAGCCGCCACCGCTGCGGAGGCTCCGAAGCCGCCTTCCATAACTCCCGAGGATTGGAAGAAGGCATTCGAATCAACATTCATCGCAAACAAGTCCGACAAGCCGACTTCAGACGATGGCGTCACTACCTATGGTGCGAAATTCACCCTAGGCAATGGAAAACAGTTCATCAGCATCATGCGTCGTGATGCATTCCGTAAGACATACTTCTTCTTTCCGCCGACACTCCTAAGTATCAATATTTCCACAAATGTGCACTCATATATCTCCGTAAGGGAAAATGAGATGCCAGTTTTTCTTTTATCGACATATTTCCACAATAGGGGCGGCTGGCTATTTATGGAGCGCCTTTCTGTGATGGTCGATGGGGACATTATTCTGGAGAAGGATTTTCCATACCCGGAAGTTAAACGGGATGCGAGCACGATTGGTATTGAAGAGAGCTACGACTTTGCCCTGACCAAGGCTCAAGTCGAGGGGCTACGAAAGGTTGCTGACGGAAAGGACGTAAAGATCAGGCTCACAGGTCAGAAGGGATATTTTTCGCTTCCGAAGAATGCCGTGAAAGATTTCGTCAGCGACACGGGTCAAGCGCTGATGATCTTTGACGCCCTGTCTCAGTCACTTGAAGGAAAGATCCCGCCACAAACAGGTAGCTGACCCACCGTCCCAGATCACGATGTGCATCAGCCCGCACAAGCGGGCTTTTTTTCGTCCCTACCTTGGGTGTAGACCAAAAAACTAAACATAGCGTTTGACATCATCTTAAACATAGCGTTTAATGATTTCCATCGACGCACCACCCGGTGCCAACCAACCCGATGGAGATCACCATGACGCCCGCCGAGATTCTGAGATACCTCTCGCCGCAAGAGCAGGCGGAAGCGCTGGGCAAGTTCCTCCAGATCGAGGACTTCGACTACTCCCGGATGACGCGCGACGAGCACGACATCGTCCAACTCAGCCACTACACCGACCTGCACGACGAGCTCGTGGCCAAGGCGCGCGAGAACCAGCTGCGCGAGCGTGAGCAGACCCTGCCGGCGCACGCCCACTTCGCTGCCCTGCCGAACCATCTGGCCTTCGACGGCACTGCGAGGGTGGCATGAACATCAGCCAGCGGACCCTTGATCAGGTTCTCGCCGTCCTCAGGCTTGCCGAAAGCCTCTCGGTCGAGGCAACGGCCGCCGAAATTGGCAGCCTGGGTGGCCGCGCGTTCAGCGCGATGGTGAATCTGGAATGCGAAATGCGCTCCGCCGCAGAGGTAACAGCATGACGACCGACCAAGCCGTGTCGCGCCAAGCCGCGCACGAGAATCTGACCCGCATTCTGACCACTGCGTTGCAGAAGATCGAACGCCTGTCGCGCACGGCAGATCGTGACCTGGTCGATGTCCCGGCAATGCTGGGCGACATCGCCCGCAGCGCCCTCGTCCACGCCAGGGAGCAAGCATGAGCGCCAACAACACCGCCGCCCGCAGCTACGGCACGGCCAATGAGATTGCATTCCTCGACAGCCTGGGCAAGAACCCGGCGCGCGCCGCACTGCTGCGCAACTACATCGCCGCCGCCGACCGTCGGGCCGTCTGGAACGAGATCGACAAGACCGCGGTGCTGCTCTACGCGCAACAGCTGCTGGATGAGGCAGAGGCTGTTCAACGCCTCGCTGCCTGACATACCTCGCTTCCGACTACCAGGAGACTGCCATGACCACGAAGACCATCGAAATCAAGGGCTGGATCTACGCCAGCGTCAGCGAATACTCCGACAAGCTGTCCTACGAATTCAGCGTGAACGACTTTGAGAAATGGGCAAGGAATGAGTTGGGCGGCAACTGGGCGCGCTATCGAAAGATCATGCCGCACACGATCACTGTCGAGGTCCCGAGCGACATCGACCCGCGCTCGCTGATGCTTGCTGCGCTGGAGCACGAGCGCGAGAACGTACGTGCCGAGCTCGGGCGCCGTATCGCGGAAATCAACGACAAGATCAGCAAGGTGACGGCCATCGAGTTCACCCCTACCGAGTCGGCTGAGGTGCCCTTCTGATGGATCGCGCCAAAGTCGACCGCAACAACCGCTGGCTCGCCGCCGCCTTCTGGCTCGCCGTCGGCTACGCGGTGGTCATCGCTGCGCAGGAGCTGCTGGCATGACCTACGACCCACGCTCAAACGCACTGCTGGCCGTCGCGAAGTGCTCGCGTGCGCGGCAGTGGGCCGGTGCCATCAGCTTCGGCCTGGCCGCCGGCACCCTGCTTTACCTCACCGTCGCGATCCGCGCCGGCTTCTGAACCGCCTCACCACCTGGAGATCACCATGGAATCGACCATGCCCACCATCGAAATGCAGGAAGTCGAATCGTCGCAGATCCACAGCATCGGGCACGACGCGGAGACCAATACGCTCGCGATCCGCTTCCGAGACCGCCGCACCAACGCGCCAACGTCGCTCTACCACTACAGCAATTTCACCACCGACGACTTCGCGGCGTTCTGCGATGCCGAGTCGAAGGGCTCGCATCACGGCAAGCACATCAAGCCGTACGACAAGAAGTACCCGTACGTGAAGGTCGAAGCCGCGCCCGCTCCGGCCGCCGACTGAACCCCGCATCGCCAGGAGAGACACCGTCATGTCCACCGCTGTCGAAGACGTCATCGACGTCGACACCGCCCCGACTACGCCGCGCGCCGCGGCGCTTCCGGCCCAACGTCAGACCGGCGCGCTGGCCACCACCGGGCCGGTCACGCCAGACACCCTGCTGCTGATCGCGGTAGAGAAAGGCGCCGACCTGGACTACATCAGCAAGCTGCTGGATCTGCGTGAGCGTGGGCTGGCGATGGAAGCCCGCAAGGCCTATGTCAAGGCCATGGCGGCGTTCAAGACCGAACCGATCACGATCCGGCGAAGCAAATCGGTTGGCTACAACACGCGCGAAGGTGACTTCGTTGGCTACACGCATGCGGAGTTGTCTGATGTCACTGACGCTGTTGGCCCAGCCATGGCCAAGCACGGGCTGAGCTTCGCCTGGAACATCCTCCAGGGCGCTGGCCTGATCACCGTGGAATGCGTGATCACTCACGAGTTCGGCCATTCCGAGAAGGTGGTGATGTCCGGGCCGCCCGACAACTCCGGCAAGAAGAACGTCATCCAGCAGACCGCCTCGACGATCACCTACCTGCAGCGCTACACGCTGCTGGCGGTGACTGGCATGTCCACCAAGGGCATGGACGATGACGGAGCTGGCGGTGCCGAAGACAGCGGCGGTAGCGCCAGGGACGAGAAGGGCTCGTGCGGCAGCCAGTCCACGGAGAAAAGCTCGCACGGCGACTACAGCGACGAAGCCTTCAGCAAGAACAAGGCGGCCTGGCGGTTGCTAATCCTCGGCAAGAAGAAAACGCCTGATCAGCTGATCACAACCGTTGAATCCAAAGGCGTGAAGCTCACCGAGGCCCAAAAGAACACCATCGATTCGTGGAGCCACGAAAATGACTGACCACATCGTTCACAACCTCGTCCAAGGCACCCCCGAGTGGCAACACTTCCGCCTCTCGTACTTGGGCGCCAGCGAGGCCGCCGCCATGCTCGGCCTGTCCGAAAACACGAAGCGGACCGAGCTGCTGCACATCAAGCACACCGGTACTCCGAAGGAATTTAGCGACTTCGTGCAGGAGCACATCCTCGACCACGGCCACGAGGTTGAAGCGCTGGCCCGCCCGCTGGTCGAGGAAGACCTGGGCGAGGACCTGTACCCGGTCACCTGCTCCCTGGGCGAATTCTCCGCGTCGTGCGACGGCCTGACCATGGCTGGCGACACCGCGTTCGAGCACAAGCAGTGGAATGAGGAACTGGCACTGGCGGTCGAGAACGGAAATGTGCCGGACAGCCACATGCCGCAGTGTCAGCAGATCTTGATGGTCACCGGCGCCGAGCGTGTGCGCTTCGTCGTGTCGGACGGCACGCGCGACCGCTTCGTGTGGGTCGACGTCACGCCGGATCCGGAATGGTTCGAGCGCATCCGCGCCGGCTGGGAGCAGTTCAAGAAGGACCTGGCCGACTACGAGCCGCAGCCGGCCGAGGTGAAGCCCACCGGCCGCACGCCGGAGACACTGCCCGCCCTGCTGCTGGAGGTCACCGGCCGCGTCACGACCAGCAACCTGCCGCAGTTCCGCGAGCATGCCCTGGCGGTCTTCGCCGGCATCAACCGCGAGCTGACCACCGATCAGGAATTCGCCGACGCCGAGAAGACGGTGAAGTGGTGCGGTGAGGTGGAGAGCAAGCTGGCTGCCGCCAAGCAGCATGCGTTGGCCCAGACCGCCAGTATCGACGAGCTGTTCCGCACCATCGATGACATCAGCGCCGAGGCGCGCCGAGTGCGGCTGGACCTGAACAAGCTGGTGGAGCAGCGCAAGGTCGAGATCAAGGAAGGCATCATCCGCGGCGGCCGCGAGGCATACGCGAAGCACATCGATGGCCTCAAGGCCGATACCGGTGGCGCGTGGGTGGCGCTGGCCATCCCCGACTTCGCCGGTGCGGCCAAGGGCAAACGTTCCCTGGCCAGCATGCGCGACGCGGTCGACACGGTGCTGGCCAACGCAAAGATCGAGGCCGATGCGTCAGCGAGGCGCATTCGCGCGAACCTCGCGGTGATCGAGGAAGGAATCGTCGGCTACGAGTCCCTATTCCCCGATCGGCTGGGGCTGGCCACCAAGCAGCTCGACGACCTGCGCCTGGTCATCACCAGCCGCATCCACACCCACAAGGCGGCGGAGGCGAAGCGCGAGGAAGAGCAGCGTGAGCGCATTCGCAAGGAAGAAGCCGATCGCCTGGCGCGTGAAATGCGCGAGGCACAAGAGGCCAAGGAGAAGTTGCTGGCGGAAGAGCAGGCAATGCGCGCGCGGGGGGAGTATCCGGATGTTGCCGAGGCTATCGAGGCTTTGGAGCGCGGAGAGCGTCTGGAATACCGCCGCGCGCCGCAGGACGTGTGGCGCAACTGTGGGCCGAGTCACGAGATGGACGCCCACAACTACTACCGCCGTGCGCCCGCCCCGGCGCCTGCGGCAGCCCCCACGGCTGTCGCGGCCCGCCCCGCCGCCACCACCACGCAGAAGCCGAGTGCTCCCGTGACACCGATCACGACCCGCGCCCGGCCGCCGGCGCGCCCGACGGACGCCGAGATCATCGGCGCGCTGGTGAGCCACTTCGACGCCCGCGAGGAAGAGGTGATCGCGTGGCTTTGCGAGATGGATTTCTCGACCTTCGACCACGCCGCCTGAGCGGCTTCCCTTCCCACCACCGGAGCCAAGCAATGCTCGAACTTGATAACCAACTGGTCAAGATCCTGCACATCAACACGCGCACCGAGAAGCACGGTGAGGACAGCGTGTTGGGCGTGGACCTGAAGCTGCAGGCGCGCGTCTCCAATGACCTGCTGGCCCTCTTCTCGCCGACGCTAAAGTCCTCGTTCTACCACAAGGATGAGGCCGTCCAGGGCGACCTGGTGACCGATGCCGGCTACCTGCCGAACCTGAAGAACCCGGCGCTGGGCACCGTGAAGTGGGACGGCGACTGGGAGCACCAAGTGCTGAGCATTCTCAGCAAGGTGCGCAAGGAAGACGACATCGTGCTCGACGATGCACGAGTGAACCGGCTCTCCTTCGACTTTCAAGAAGGCGGCACCGTCTTCATCAACTTCCGCGTGCAGATCCATCCGGACGAGAAGACCCTGGCTCGGATCTGCCAACTTCTCGGCCAGGAGGTCCACATGAGCCTGTCGTACGACGAGCCCGAGGAATTCCAGGAAGCCGCCTGATAACAGGGCCCATCCCCACTTTTTTTGCAGCACCACACATCAAAACCGAGGATGAACATGACCGCAATCACCGCAGTTGAATCGAGCGCAGTGCAAACCACCATCAACCAAGCGGCCGCCGACGCGCTGCAGCCCGGCGATGCCATCGGCGGCGGCTTCTATGCCGGCAAGGTCCGAAAGGCAGACGGTATCCACATCGTCATCGTGGCGCCCAAGGATGGCGGCGAGCACAAAGACATCGCCTGGAATTCCTCCCGCGCGCGCGTCGACGGCGCCGTGAGCTACTTCGACGGTCGTGCCAATACCATCGCGATGGCAGCCGCCGGCAGCGAGTTGGCACAGTGGGCGCTGGGGCAACCACTGAACGGTTTCGACGACTGGTATCTGCCGGCGCGCGACGAGAAGGAGGTCATCTACCGCAACCTCAAGCCGACCAGCGAAAGCAACTACGTCTACCGCTCGGGCGATAACCCCAGCAGCGTGCCGGCCGGCTACCCATATACGGAAAGCACTCCGGGCCGCACCACCGCAGCGGCATTTCAATCCGGCGGTGCTGAGGCGTTCGACGACGAGTCCTATTACTGGACGTCGACGCAGTCCGAGAGCTACTCCAGCTACGCGTGGACCCAGACCTTTGGCGTTGGCCTCCAGGTCGGCTTCCACAAGTACGACGAGTTTCGCGCTCGGCGTGTCCGCAGCATGCTGGTCATTCAGTAATTCAGTCATTTTTCCATTCTTGGCCGCGCCAGCGGCCTTCATCCCTCCCACCTCATGGAGCAAATAATGACGCAAGTCGCAGAGCACGTGACGTTCCCGCTTGGCGATGCCCAGGTAACCATGCCGGTCAAGGCGGTTGTCAAAGCCTTCCTGGACAGCATCGCACCCGCGTCCGGCACGGCGCTAGCCGCCCCGGGCGCCAGGCACCTGCAACTCGCAGCTGGTGAGTTGTACGCCGGCATCATCCTCGGCAAGAACGGTGAGCCTGACTACCACCTGATTCTGATGCCGGGCGCGGCTGAGGACGTCAACTGGGAGAAGGCCAAGGAATGGGCCGCAGATGGTGGCGGCGATCTGCCCACGCGCCGGGAGCAATCTCTGCTCTTCGCGAACTTGGGCGAGGAATTCCAAGCCACCTGGTACTGGTCCAGCGAGCAGTCCGAGGGCGACTCCGACCTCGCGTGGAACCAGAACTTTGGCAGTGGCAGCCAGACCACCTACCTCAAGGACAACGAGTTTCGCGCTCGGCGTGTCCGCAGAGAACCCATTTAACCATTCAGTAATTTAGCCGTGGGCCTGCATACCGAACTCTCTATCTACAAGGCAGCGTACGACCTTTTCGATGTCGTCACGGACCTCGCTCGCAACATGCCGCGCGACCACAAAGCGCAGTTGGGCGGCAAGCTTCGCGACGAGTGCATCGAGATAACCATACTGATCTTCCGCGCCAATGTTGCGCACGAAAAGGCGAAGCACCTGTTGGACCTGATCGAGCATCAGCAGGTCATCGAGCTCGTGT
The DNA here is from genome assembly GCF_058789195.1 of Cupriavidus sp. FW216-B1. Taxonomy (NCBI): domain Bacteria; kingdom Pseudomonadati; phylum Pseudomonadota; class Betaproteobacteria; order Burkholderiales; family Burkholderiaceae; genus Cupriavidus; species Cupriavidus sp. FW216-B1. The sequence continues at coordinate 19,143 of NZ_JBYTEL010000037.1, forward strand.
TGCGCCTCTGCGTGGACAAGCGACTGATTTCGCGGCCGCAGTATGCGAAGGAAATCGCGCTGACCAACAGTATCGGGAAGCAGGCCAACGGCTGGAAAAGGAGCAACAAGTCCGCATCGTCGCCTGTTGCCTGACCGTCAAGGCGGTCTCGCCTGTGCGAATTCAATCTGGTCGTGCCGCTGGCTCACGAGGCCACCGACAGGCGCATCACGGATACCGCTGGGAGTCACCAGGCAGGTCCTGCGCAGTTTCCCCGCTGATCGGCGCATGCCTTCGGTGGGGCGACGTGGATAGCACGAACAGACGCAGTCCTAGAGCAACTCCAACAACGCGTGGAACCAGAACTTTGGCAATGGCAACCAGAACAACTACCACAAGAACAACGAGTTTCGCGCTCGGCGTGTCCGCAGATCGAACCTATGCTGACCTCGCTTCCTTCGAAGACCTCGTTACTGCGTACTTCGACTGCCGGAGGCGCAAGCGCAACACGGAAAGCGCGCTGGCATTCGAGCTCCGCCTTGAGCGCAACCTGATCCGGCTGTACGACGAGTTGATCGATGGCAGCTACCGTCCCGGCCGCTCGATCTGCTTCGTCGTCACCCGTCCGAAGCCGCGCGAGGTATGGGCGGCCGACTTCCGCGACCGGGTTGTCCATCACCTGCTTTACAACCACATCGCCCCGCGCTTCCATGCCTCATTCATCGTGGACAGTTGCGCGTGTATCCCTGGCCGCGGCACGCTGTATGCCGCACAGCGCCTGGAAGCGAAGGTTCGCAGCATCACCGAAAACTGGTCGCGCCCAGCTTGGTACTTGAAATGCGACCTCGCCAACTTCTTCGTCAGCATCGACAAGAACATCCTGCGGGCGCACCTCGCGGCACGCGTTGCGGAGCCCTGGTGGATGTGGTTGGCCGATCTGGTGCTGATGCACGACCCGCGCCCGGACGTCATCATGCAGGCCCCGGCTGCACTCATGGCACTCGTGCCATCTCATAAGAGCCTGCTGAATCAGCCGCCGCACCGCGGCCTACCCATCGGCAACCTGAGCAGCCAGTTCTTTGCCAACGTCTATCTCGACGTGCTCGACCAGCACGCAAAGCATGTCCTCGGCGCGCGGCACTACATCCGCTACGTCGATGACTTCCTGCTGCTGCATGAATCGCCCCAATGGCTCAAGGCTGCGCACGATGACATCGAGGCGTTCCTGCCTCGCCGGCTCGGCGCCCGGCTGAACCCGACGAAGACCATCCTGCAGCCAGTGAGCCGTGGCATCGACTTCGTCGGCCAGGTCATCCGCCCGTGGGTCCGCACTACCCGCCGCCGCACCGTCAACGTTGGCGCGCAGCGCCTCGCGCAAATGGAGGCGCATGAGGTGCATGCCGCGGCGAACAGCTACCTCGGCCTGCTGCGGCAGGCGACTGGCAGCCACGCCGACCGCGCGCACCTGGCGAAGAGCATCCGCTACCGCGGGCATGCCGTCGATTTCGGCCTGACCAAGGCATACCGCAATTCCACCGCCGCCAGAAAGGAGCCCTCATGAACTGGCCCCTCCGCACGCCGATCCGCCAGGCTGATCGGATGAACCACGACATCGCCGACCTCGCGCGCGACTCGGACGACCTGAAGCGCAAGAACGCCGATCTGCGCCGGCAGTTGGCGGAGACGCTGTCCCTGCTCGACGTGGCGCGCGAGGCCGGAATTGCCCAGGCCGCCCGCCTGCAGCAGTTCGAGCGCTTGCTCGACGCGCTGCACGACGGTGCGAAGAACCGACCTTCGCAGCCGCTGGCGCGCTGGGTGAAATACGGGCCGATGGCCGCATTCCTGGAAAAGATCAAGGGTCACCAATGAAAACCAAATACGAGAAGCTTGATGCCCTGATCTTGCGCAAGATCGGCGACCAGTCGAATACCTTCAATGACCTCTTCGGCGGAGAGGTGATGGACGAGTGCTCGTGCATCGCCCATGAAGAGAACATGGGGCGCACCATCTACACCCAAGTCGATACCTTCCGCATCCTTGAGCGCCGCCTCCAAGCCCTGCGCAAGGCCGGGAAGATCCACTTCCTCGGCAGTGGCAAGAACGAGGGCTGGGCGCTGGTCGACAAGCAGCGGGGAGCCTGAGATGAGTGAAGAACAGAAGCAAGCCGCTTTGAGCGCCATCCCGGAGCCGGACTGCCCCACCTGCCGCGGTAATGGCATGATCGGCGGCCCGAGCTACCGCGAACCCGATGAGGGTGGCGTGCCGTGCCCTGACTGCTGGGTGCCCAGCACAACCTTCCAATCTCACGTCCATCCGTGGATGCTCGCCTGCTTCGGCGCCGAGATCGCGGCCGACACCGAAGAGCGCAATCACCGCTTCCTCGAAGAGGCCCTTGAATTGGTGCAGGCCTGCGGCGCGACCGCAAGCGAAGCGCACCAGCTCGTCGACTATGTGTACGGCCGGCCCGTGGGTGACAAGCACCAAGAGGTCGGCGGTGTAATGGTGACGCTCGCCGCGCTATGTCTCGCGCAGGGCCTGGACATGCACGCCGCCGGAGAGACAGAGCTCGCGCGCATCTGGACCAAGGTCGACCAGATCCGGGCCAAGCAAGCCGCGAAGCCGAAGCACTCGCCACTGCCAGAGCACGTCGCAGAGCATCCCAGCGAGGACAGGCGCGATGCGGAGCGGTATCGGTGGCTGCGAGAGCGCAACTGGAACGAATCGGCGCTCTTCGTAGTGCAGGGCCATCACTCCCTGGTCCGGCTGGGCACGGACTGCCCCAGTGGCGAGCGCCTTGACGCCGCCATCGACGCCGCAATCGCCAAAGGAGCCTCCGCATGATCCGCCGCGAGTACAAAACGTTCGGTTTCTGCTGCGGGCTCGGCGGCGGCGCCAAGGGCTTCAAGAAGGCCGCCTCACACGTGGGCAACATGATTGCCACCTGGAAGTGCATCGGCGGCATTGACGTGGACCCGGCCGCCGCGCGCGACTTCCAGAAGCTGGTGGGCGTGCCGTGCACGGTGATGGACCTGTTCACGCGCGAACAGTACACCGCGTTCCACGGCAAGCAGCCGCCGGCGGGCTGGCGCGAGGCCACGGCCGCCGACATCCGGCGCGCCGCCGGCAACGAGCGGCCGAACTGTGTTTTCATCTCGTCGCCGTGCAAGGGCGCCTCCGGCTTGCTGTCCGAGGCGTTGAGCCGCACGCCGAAGTACCAGGCGCTCAACGAGCTGACGCTGCGCTGCGTGTGGCTGATGTGCGAGGCCTGGAAGGACGACCCCGTCGAGTTGATCGTGTTCGAAAACGTGCCGCGGCTCGCCACGCGCGGGCGCCACCTGCTGGACCAGATCGCAAAGATCCTGCGCCACTATGGCTATGCGGTGAACGAGACGACCCACGACTGCGGGGAGATCGGCAAGTTGGCGCAAAGCCGCAAGCGCTTCCTGCTGGTGGCGCGGCACACGGCCAAGGTGCCGGCATTCCTGTACGAGCCGGAGATTCACCGCCTGCAGGGCGTCGGTACCGTGCTGGGCCGCATGCCCCTGCCGGGCGCGCCGGCGGGCGGCCCGATGCACCGTGTGCCCTCGCTGCAGTGGAAGACGTGGGTGCGGCTGGCCTTCGTCGAGGCGGGCAGCGACTGGCGCAGCCTGAACAAGCTGGCGGTGGAAAACGGCAAGCTGCGCGATTACCTCATCATGCCCGAGCGCCGCAACGGCGCCCTGGGCGTCTTGGGCTGGGAAGAGCATGCCGGCGCGGTTGCGGGCGAATCGCTGCCCAGCAATGGCACGTTCTCGATCGCGGACCCGCGCGGCCCGGCCGGCGCGGCGCAGTATCAGCAATACGGCGTGCTGTGCTGGGGCGAGAGTTCGGGCGCCATCACGGCCGGAACCAATCCCGGCCAGGGCACCTTCAGCGTCGCCGACCCTCGTCACGCCGGCCCGGCCAAGCACAATAACGAGTTCCGCATCGTGCCGTGGGCGCTGGTGACGGCGCCGGCGGCCTGCTCCCACGGCACCGGCCAGTGCGTGCAGGACCCACGCACAGGCTGGCCAGATACTGCCCATGCCAACAAGATGAAGGTCACGGCCTACGGCGAACCGGCCAGCACAGTAACTGGCGCCCGCTTCGGCAGCGGGGCGCTGGCCGTGGCCGACCCGCGCCCGGGCATGCGGCGCGAGCGCGGCGACCACTACCTGACCGGCGGGCACTATGGCGTGGTGGCGTGGGAACAGCCCAGCGGCGCGGTATCGGCGGCGGCCGGGCACGACAACGGCCGGTGGTCGGTAGCTGATCCGCGCATGCCGGCGGCAAACGACAAGCTGGTGGCGATCATCCGCGCGCTGGACGGCACCTGGCATCGCCCCTTTACCACGCTGGAGCTGGCCGCCCTGCAGTCGCTGATCGAGCCAGAGGAGTATCTCGAGCTGGACGGCCTGAGCGACCAAGCATGGCGCGAGCGCATCGGCAATGCCGTACCGCCGGATGCTGCACAGGCAATCGCCGAGGTGATGGGCACTACCCTGCTGCTGGCCGAGGCCGGCGAGACGTTCATGCTGTCGGCCACACCGGTGTGGGTGCGGCAGGTGGCGGTGGCGCTGTCGGTGGCCGGCATCACGGAGGCAGTATGACGGCGGACCGATACGACGAATTCCTGCGCGCCAAGATCAAGATGGCTCGCTTCGACGGGTTCGACGTCGCGCCGGGTGACGTGAATCCGATCCTGTTCGACCACCAGCGCGACATCGTGCGCTGGGCCGTCAAGGGTGGCAACCGCGGCATCTTCGCCTCATTCGGCCTGGGCAAGTCGGTGATGCAGTGCGAATGGGGGCGCCTGATCGTCGACCATGCTGGCGGCCCGCTGCTGCTCGTCGCTCCGCTGGGCGTGCGCCAGGAGTTGATCCGCGATGCCCGCATGCTCGGCATCGACCTACGCTTCATCCGGACGGATGCCGAGATCGCCGCCGGCCATCGCTACTACCTGACCAACTACGAATCGGTGCGCGATGGGAAGATCGACCCGCGTCGGTTTACGGCCGTCAGCCTGGACGAGGCGTCCGTGCTGCGCTCGTTCGGCAGCAAGACCTATCAGGAGTTTCTGCCGCTGTTCGAAGGCGTGCCGTTCAAACTGGTCAACACGGCGACGCCGAGTCCGAATCGCTTCAAGGAACTGATCCACTACGCCGGCTTCCTCGGGCAGATGGACACTGGCCAGGCGCTAACCCGCTTCTTCCAGCGGGACAGCGAGAAGGCAGGCAACCTGACGCTCTATCCGCACAAGGAACAGGAATTCTGGATGTGGGTGAGCAGCTGGGCGGTGTTCATCCAGAAGCCATCCGATCTCGGCTACAGCGACGAGGGCTATGAATTGCCGCCGCTCGACGTGCGATACCACGAGGTACCCACCGACTACAGCACGGCCGGCACCGACAAGATCGGCCAGGGCCTGATGTTCAACGACCCGGCGCTAGGTGTGCAAGCGGCCTCGGCGGAGAAGCGCAACAGCCTGGACGCGCGCGTGGCCAAAGCGGCTGAGCTGGTGGCTGAGGCGCCCGGCGACCACTTCGTGATCTGGCATGACCTGGAGATGGAGCGGCATGCCATCCAGCAGGCGCTGCCCGAGGCGGTCAGCGTGTGGGGAAGCCAGGATCTGGATGAGCGCGAGCAGCGCATCATCGACTTCGGCGAGGGCCGGTACCGGCTGCTCTCCACGAAGCCGATCATCGCCGGCAGCGGCTGCAACTTCCAGCGGCACTGCCATCGCGAGATCTTCTCCGGCATCGGGTTCAAGTTCAACGACTTCATCCAGGCGATCCACCGCATCCAGCGGTTCCAGCAGCCCCACGCCTGCCGTGTGGACATCATCCACTCGGAGGCCGAGCGCGAGATCCTTCGCACGCTGCAGGAGAAGTGGCGCCGTCACGACGAAATGGTGCAGAAGATGACCGACATCATCAAGCAGTATGGCCTCAACCAACTCGCCATGCAGGAGACCCTCGCGCGCTCCATCGGCGTCAAGCGCATCGAGGTCGAGGGCCGGTTCTTCCGCGTGGCGAACAACGACTGCGTGGACGAGGCGCGCCGGCAGTCGGAGGCATCGGTCGACCTGATCGTGACCTCGATCCCGTTCGCCAACCACTACGAGTATTCGCCCTCGTACAACGACTTCGGCCACACCGAGGACAACTCGCACTTCTGGCAGCAGATGGATTTCCTGACGCCCGAGCTGCTGCGCATGCTGAAGCCGGGCCGGCTCTACTGCTGCCACGTCAAGGACCGGATCCTGTTCGGCAACGTCACAGGCGCCGGCGCGCCCACCGTGAGCCCCTTCCATGCCGAGGCGCTGTTCCATGGCCGGCAGCACGGCTTCGACTACATGGGCATGATCACCGTGGTGACCGATGTGGTTCGCGAGAATAACCAGACCTACCGGCTGGGCTGGTCCGAGCAGTGCAAAGACGGCACGAAGATGGGTGTCGGCAGCCCCGAGTACATCCTGCTGTTCCGTAAGCCACAGAGCGACCGCAGCAAGGGCTATGCCGACGCGCCGGTCCGCAAGGAGAAGACCGCCTATACGCGCGCGCGCTGGCAGGTCGATGCGCATGCCTTCTGGCGCTCGAGCGGCAACCGCCAACTCACGGCGGAAGAGCTGGGGAAGTTGGGCCCGGACAAGCTGGCCAAGCTGTTCACCGAGCAGAGCCTGGCCAGCGTCTATGACTACGAGACCCACGTGCGCATCGGCGAAGAATTGGACGCCCGCGGCGCGCTGCCATCGGCGTTCATGAGCCTCGCGCCCGGCAGCCACCATCCGGAGGTCTGGCACGACATCAACCGCATGCGCACGCTCAACGGCGACCAGGCGCGCCGCAACGTCGAGCAGCACGTCTGCCCGCTGCAGTTCGACATCGTGGACCGCCTGATCGAGCGCTACAGCAACCCCGGCGAGAAGGTGTACGACCCGTTCTCCGGCCTCGGCACTGTGCCATATCGAGCGATCCTCAAGGGCCGGCACGGCGGCGGCAGCGAGCTCAACCCGGCGTACTTCCTCGACGGCGTGCACTACCTCAAGGCTGCCGAGCGCGAGGTGACCATGCCGAGCCTGTTCGATGCCGGAGACCTGGAGCAAGCAGCATGATCATCCCCGACAACATCACCATGCGCGAGACCGCGCATGGCCACGGCGCCCACGGCATGGCCTTCTACGGCTATGAGGACACCGCTGGCTTGGGCGTCCAGATGGAGGCGCGCCGCGAGAACAGCCGCCGCGCATTCATTGAGACGTGGTTTCACAAAGCGCTGCCGGAGCGCCAGTTCGCCACGCTGGCCGAGCTCCGCGCAGCTGCGGCCACTCTTTCCGATGAGCAAGTGGCGGCCGAGGCTGCGCGGTACCCCCATTTCCGCAGTGTGGCGCCTGACACCTGCGGCAATGCCTGCCGGCTCTGCCCGAGGCCGCCGTACACGGGCCAGCGCATCAAGCACGACACCTGGCGCGTGCAAGTAGCGATGGGGTGGCGCGCCATCACTGACCAATGCTGCAGCCTGTGCGATGCCCATTTCAACCAGTTCAACGGAAAGCCAGCCCAGCTGATCGCAGCCCTTGAGGCTG
>NZ_JBYTEL010000038.1:0-21822 GCF_058789195.1 Cupriavidus sp. FW216-B1
CCGGCCGGCGAGCAGGATCTGGCGGCCGTCCGCGCGGCGTACCGCCGGCGCGCGCAGTCGGCGCACCCGGACCGCGGCGGCTCGCACGACGAGATGGCGGCGCTCACGGCAGCGATGCGTCAGGCGGAAGGGGATCTGTCATGACGATCAGCGATGAATGGGGCGAAGAGCCTCAGAAGGGCTACGACGACGAGGCTGAGCCGTGCCGACACGGCATCTGGCCTCGTCACGAATGCGAATGGTGTGAGGAAGAGCAAGACGCATGACCGAAGCAGCAGCACGTATGATTGAAACGACCCGGCGTGCCTGGGGTATTGGAGGGAAGGATGGAAACGTTCCTGAGTGACGATGAGCTGGCAGCGCTGACTGGTTGCAAGTGGAAGCGCAAGCAGATCGAGCAGCTCAAGAAGATGGGCGTGCCGTTCTATGTGAACGCGGCCGGGCGCGCGGTGGTGGTGCGATCCGTCGTCGAGGGCGGCAAGACGAAGCCGGAGCCCGAGAAGCGCGGCTGGATGCCGCGCGTGATCCCTGCGTGAGGGCGATATGGGACGCAAGCCAAGCACGAATCTGAATCTGCCGCTGAACATGCGGGCGCGCCGGCGCCGCAACGGCAAGACCTACTACTTCTATGACAAGGGCGGACGGCCGCGCAAGGAGATCCCGCTCGGCTCGGACTTCATCCTGGCCATCAAGAAGTATGCCGAGCTGCATATCAATGCGCGCAACACGGCGGCAAGCATCCTGTTCTCGGACGTGGCGAAGCGGTACGAGGTGGAAGAGATCCCGACGAAGGCCAAAAGCACGCAGTCGGTGCAGTTCTCGGACATCAAGCACCTGTTCGCCTTCTTCAGCGACCCGCCCGCCCCGCTGGAGGCCATCCAGCCGACGAACCTGCATATGTTTCTTAAGAAACACAAGGACATACCGACCACGGCCAACCGGTGCAAGCGCCTCTTTTCCCACATCTGGAACAAGGCGCGCGAGTGGGGTTACACGGCGCTGCCGAACCCTGCGGACGGCATCAAGGGCCACTCTCTCGACAAGCGCGATGTCTATGTCGGCGACGACCTCTACCGGCTGGTCTATGCCCACGCATCACCGCCTCTTCGAGACGCGCTGGACCTGATTTACCTGACCGGCCAGCGCCCAGGCGATGCACTCAAGCTGGCCGAGCAGAACATCCAGGAAGGTCACCTGGTCATCAAGCAGTCCAAGACCAAGACCACGCTCCGCATTGCCATCGTCGGCGAGCTCAAGGCGCTGCTGGACCGCATCAAGGTGCGCAAGGCCGGGCTCGACGTCAGCGCCATCTACCTGCTGGTCAATGAGCGCGGCTTGAAACTCAGCCAACCCACGCTCCGGTCACAGTTCGCGATTGCCAAGCGCGAGGCTGCAAAGGCACACCCCGATCAAGCAGAACGCCTGGCCAATTTCTGGGTGTATGATCTCCGCGCCAAAGCTGCAGACGACACTTCGGACGAGAAAGGCGACATCGCAGCAAGTGACTTGCTGGGCCACGCGGACGTGCGCACGACGAAGCGGCACTACCTCCGGCGCGGCAAGCGCGTAGCGCCAACAAAGTGAATTGCGGAACCAGATACCGATTGCGGAAATTTGGCGGCTCTGGAATTATGCTAGAATCCGCGCCTGTCATGCCTTAGCGGGCGTCGTATAATGGCCATTACCTTAGCTTCCCAAGCTAAAGACGTGGGTTCGATTCCCATCGCCCGCTCCACCTCGAATTGAGACGAGCCGCCTTCGCCACCTGGTCATCGACCGACCAGGCTTCGCCCGGCGGCTTTTTTGTTGCCATGCTTCCCCAAGACCCCAGTTCCGACCCGACGCCGGCCGACGATGCCGGCAACGCGCCCGACCAGGCCGCCGCCGTGGCGCATCCGCGCCGCATCCGCTCGTTCGTGCGCCGCGCGGGGCGGACTTCCACCGGGCAGCAGCGCGCCATCGACGACCTGGGCCCGCGTTTCATCCTGCCCTACGCGCCGCAGCCGCTGGACTGGGAAGCCACGTTCGGCCGCGCCGCGCCGGCGATCCTGGAGATCGGCTTCGGCATGGGCGAGACCACCGCGCATATCGCGCAGCTGCGCCCGCAGGACAACTTCCTGGGCTGCGAGGTGCACGAGCCGGGCGTGGGCGCGCTGCTCAAGCTGATCGGCGAGCGCGGCATCGAGAATGTGCGGATCATGCCGCACGATGCGGTCGAGGTCATCGCGCACATGCTGACCGACGGCTGCCTGGACGGCGTGCACATCTTCTTCCCCGATCCCTGGCACAAGAAGCGCCACAACAAGCGCCGCCTGGTGCAACCGCCGCTGGTGAAGCTGCTGGCGAGCCGGCTCAAGCCGGGCGGCTACCTGCATTGCGCGACGGACTGGGAGGAGTACGCCCACCAGATGGTGGAAGTGCTGTCGGGCGAGCCGGCGCTGGAAAACACCTCGGATGCGCCGGGCGGCTTCGCGCCGCGGCCGGACTATCGCCCCGTCACCAAGTTCGAGCGCCGCGGCGTGCGGCTCGGGCACGGGGTGTGGGATGTCGTGTTCCGCAAGCGGGCCTAGAACAGGCCTAGAACAGGCCTAGCGGGCCTGAAATGGGCCTGGCGTCGAGCCAATGAAAAAAGCGTGGCTACTTGCAGCCACGCTTTTTTTTGCGCTCGCGCCGACCGCCCGCTTCAGGCGTGCCAGGCGATCATCCCCGTGTAGGCGGTGATCAGCACGATCACGCCGAACACGATGCGGTACCACGCGAACGGCTTGAAGTCGTGGGTGGCGACGAAGCGCAGCAGCCAGCGCACGCACAGGAAGGCCGACAGGAACGCGAACACGAAGCCGACCGCGAACACGCCGAGATCGTCGGCGGACAGCAGCGCGCGGGCCTTGTACAGCTCGTAGACGGTGGCGCCGAAGATCACCGGGATCGCCAGGAAGAACGAGAACTCGGTCGCCACCTGGCGCGACAGCCCGAACAGCATGCCGCCGATGATGGTGGCGCCGGAGCGCGAGGTGCCCGGGATCAGCGCGAAGCATTGCGCCAGGCCGACCTTGACGGCGTCGCGCCAGTTGAGGTCGTCCACCGACTCGATGCGCGGCGCGCCGGCCTTGGCGGCTTCCAGCAGCGCGTTGCCGGCCGGGTGCGAGACGCGGCCGCGATGCGCCTCGCGCCATTCGGCCCACAGGATCACCACGCCGCCGACGATGAAGGCGGTGGCCACGGTGACCGGGTTGAACAGATGGGCCTTGATCCATTTGCCGAACACCAGCGCCAGCACGATCGCCGGCACCGTGGCGACGATCACGTTGACGGCGAAGCGGCGCGCCTTCTCGTCGCTGGCCAGCCCGCCCACCACGCTGGTGATGCGGTGGCGGAATTCCCAGCACACGGCGAGGATGGCGCCGAACTGGATCACGATTTCGAAGATCTTGCCTTTCTCGTCGTTGAAGTCGAGCAGCTGGCCGGCCAGGATCAGGTGGCCGGTGCTGGAGATGGGCAGGAACTCGGTCAGTCCTTCGACGATGCCGAGGATCACGGCTTTCAGGGCGAGCGCAATATCCATGCTGGTTGGTTGGGGCGAAGGAATGAAAAGGAAAGAAACCGGAGAATCGTCGAAAGGCCGCCAGGGGAAAACCGCCGCGCCATGAAGACGCCGCGGACGCGCCCGCGGTCAGCCGCGCGCGACGCTCACGGGCGGTTGATCTTGACGTTGATCCCGTCCGGCAAGACGGTGATTGTACCGGGCTCGACACTGCTGCCGGCAAGGCGCAACTGGTCGGGGCGGAAGGTATAGAGCGGATAGCCCTGCAGCAACTGCTCGGCCAGGATGCCGCCCAGCGCGTTGAGCTGGCGCGTGAACTGCTGCGGCAGGCCGCTGACGTCGAACTGCTGCACCTGCGGGTCCTGCAGCACCAGCGAGCGGCTGGGCGCGTCGTAGCGCAAGCCGCTGTCGAGCGCGAAGCGGCCGGCCAGCGGCTGGCTGAAGAACAGGCGGTTGTCGATGGTGGCGTCGAACTGCACGTTCACGCGGTTGCGCTCGGCGTCGAGCGTGAGGCGCGGGTTGGCGAGCTGGATGTCGAACAGCTCCATGTAGCGCTTGTTGAACGGAAACTTGCGCTCCAGCGCGGCCTGCAACTGGCTTTGCGAGAAGGTGTAGTCGTTGCCGAACATGGCGCAGCCCGCCATCGCGGCGGCGAGCGCGGCGGTGCCGGTTGCTGCCAGCCAGCGCCGGCGAGTCATCGTGACCATCATTGGTTTCCTTGCATTCGGCGGACCGCGGCGTCCGGCGCGGGCGCCGTGGCAGCTTCCAGGCGCGCCAGCCATGCCAGCGCCTGCCCGCGCGAGGTGCCGCACATGTCGGCGGCGGGCCTGAGCCCCGCGCAGAACGCCGGCCGCGAAGGCTGCCCGAAGATCGCGCAGCGGCGGTCCGGCAGCAGTTGCACGCACGGCACGCCGGCCGGCTTGCCGTGCGGCATGCCGGGGATAGGCGACGTGATCGACGGCGCGGTGCAGCAAGCGCCGCAATCGGGGCGGCAGGAGAGTTCGGGCTGGGCGGACATGGCAAAGGTTCGGGCACGGAGCGGATCCGGCAGGCCGTATTGTGCCCCAAGCCTGTTGCGTCGCACCGCGCCGCGGCACCCCTCAGACGGGGTGGCGATGGCGCGCATGCCGGCTTGACCGCCTCCCCTCCGCTCCACTACATTACTGACCCAAGGGTTATTTATCGACATGTCTCGCCAAGAACGCGCCGGCCCAGGCGCGCCGCGCCCCAAGTGAACAAGTCCCCAGACCAGAATCAAGCCGCGGCGAACCCCAAGCGCTGGGCCCGCCGCAAGGCCGCGCGCCCGCAGGAACTGGTGGCCGCGGCGCTCGAGCTGTTTGTCGAACGCGGCTACGCCGCCACCCGTCTGGAAGATGTCGCGGCGGCGGCGGGCGTGTCCAAGGGCACGGTGTATCTGTACTTTGCCAACAAGGAAGAGCTGTTCAAGACGGTGGTGCGGGAGAACCTGGGGCCCGCGCTGGCCCGCGGGGTCGACCTGGTGGAGCGCTTCGAGGGCAGCACCGCCGAGCTGCTGCGCGAACTGCTGCGCGGCTGGTGGGGCCTGATCGGCGCCACGCCGGTGGCGGGGCTGACCAAGCTCATCATGGCCGAGGCGAATCACTTCCCCGACATCGCCCGCTTCTACCACGAGGAAGTGACGGTGCCGGGAGACGAGCTGTTCGCCCGCGTGCTGGCGCGCGGCACGGCGCGCGGCGAGTTGCGCGCCGTGCCGGCCAACCCCACCAGCTCGCTGATCTGCGCGCCGCTGATGTTCCTGATGCTGTGGCAGCGCGGGTTCGGGACGTTCTCGAACCTCGAGATCGATCCCGAGGCGTTCATCGACAACCTGCTGCAGATGCTGCTGTTCGGCCTGACCACGGGCGCGGCGCGCGATACGCCGCTGCCGCCCAAGGTCGGGCCCTACGTCTGGGAATTGATGCTGCAGGAACAGCAGGAACAACGCGCAGCACTGGAGCGGACCCAGACGCAGCAGGACGCGGCGGCCCCGCCGGCGCGGCCGCCGGAGACCGAATGATCCGGTGCGGGAAGCACAGCCGGGCTTCGCACAAGGGCGAGGACAAGGTCTCGGGCGAGATGCGGCGGGCGCTGGTGCGCGCGCGGGCGAGGCGATGCGCGCCGGCCAGGACATCGCGCGCATCGGCGCCACCGGATACCGGCGCGGACGGCCAGGCGCACGGCCGGCACGAGAGCGCTGCCGCGGCGACGGGATGGCCGGATTGCGGCATGCGAGCCACAAATCGGCCCATGCGCGTCGCGCAACTGCCTTGGCGAGGGGTTAAAATCCCAGGTTTGAATGGATTTCCCCGGCCCTTTGCACCGCGCGGCCGGACTCAGAACTGAACTAGCGGTTGGCACTGGAAGGAATGGCAAGATGGATCTCGAGAAAGCCCGATTCAATATGATCGAACAGCAAATCCGCCCGTGGGATGTGCTGGACCAGGAAATTCTGGACCTGCTGGCCGTGGTCAAGCGGGAACAATTCGTGCCGCAGGCGTATGCCGCGCTGGCCTTCGTCGACATGGAAATCCCCCTGCCGGGCGGCCAGAACATGCTGGCGCCGCGCGTCGAGGCCCGCATCCTGCAGGAACTCGCCGTGCGCAAGCACGAGCAGGTGCTCGAGATCGGCGCCGGCTCCGGCTACATGGCCGCCCTGCTGGCCCACCGCGCGCGCCACGTGCTGACCGTGGACATCCTGCCGGAGCTGGCCGCGCTGGCCCGCAAGAACCTCGCCGACGCCGGCGTGACCAACGTCGACGTGGCCGAAGGCAATGCCGCCGCCGGCTGGGCCGCGGGCGCGCCTTACGACGTGATCTGCATCTCCGGCGCCCTGCCCTCGGTGCCGGCCTCGATCCTGTCGCAGGTCAAGGTCGGCGGGCGCATCGCCGCCTTCGTCGGCACGCAGCCCGCGATGGAAGCGCAGATCATCACGCGCGTGAGCGAGACCGAATACAAGACCGTCAACCTGTTCGAGACCGTGGTCGCGCCGCTGACCGGCGCCGAGCAGCCGTCGCGCTTCCACTTCTGAACGGGACAGGCCACATGCAGGTCATCAACGCTCCCGAACTCGCGCAGTGGCTGGCCGACGCCAGCCGCCCGGCGCCGGTGCTGCTCGACGTGCGGGAAGGCTGGGAGGTGCAGACCTGCGCCATGCCCGGCATCACCCATATCCCGATGGGCCAGATCCCGGCGCGCGCCGCCGAGCTCGACGAGGACGCCGACATCGTCTGCATCTGCCACCACGGCATGCGCAGCATGCAGGTGGCCGGCTTCCTCGAGCGGCAAGGCTTCGGCAAGGTCTACAACCTGAGCGGCGGCATCGATGCCTGGGCCAGCCAGGTAGACCCGGCCATGCCGAAGTACTGACCGCGCAGCAGTCGCTTTCGTCCTTTTTGGTCCTTTATCGCGGCGCCGGCAGGCTGGCGGCGCCGCTCCCCTTGAACGCTGATCGATGCAAACGCAAGCCGCGCCCGCCGGCCGGCCGACTGGAGATGTCATGAGGTTTGCGCTGAGGTTTGCGCTGTTCCCCGCGCGTAGCCTGCCCGCGACGCGCCTGGCACTGGCGGCCCCGCTGCTCGCGCTGCTGTACCTGCCGGCCGCGCATGGCGCCGACGACCTGCTCCAGGTCTACCGCGATGCCCAGGCCAACGACGCGCAGTTCGCCAGCGCGCGCGCGCAGCTCGCCGCCAGCCAGGAAAAGCTGCCGCAAGGGCGCGCCGGCCTGCTGCCGCAGATCGCCGGCGCGGTGGGCGCCTCGCGCACCAAGGTCGACCAGTCCGCGCCGGTCGTCGGCGACCGCTTCCTCAACGGCAACAACTGGGCGCTGCAACTGACCCAGCCGCTGTTCCGCTGGGACCGCTGGGAAACCTACAAGCAGGGCGAACTCGCCGCGCTGGCCGGCGAGGTCAGCTTCAGCCAGGCGCAGCTCGACCTCATCACGCGCACCTCGCAGGCCTACTTCGACGTGCTGGCCTCGCAGGACAACCTCTACCTGGCCGGCGCGCAGAAAAAGGCCATTGCCGAGCAGCTGGCGCAGGCCAAGCGCAATTTCGAGGTCGGCACCGCCACCATCACCGACGCCAACGACGCCCAGGCCCGCTACGACCTCGCCATCTCCACCGAGATCGCGGCGCAGAGCGACCTCGAGATCAAGCGCGCCAACCTGCAGCAGATCACCGGCAAGCCCGTCGACGAACTGCTCGGCCTGCGCCCCGCCGCCGAACTGCCGGGCCCGATGCCGGCCGACGTGAACACCTGGGCCAGCCAGGCCGAGAACACCAACCCGCAGGTCGGCCTGGCCCGCTACAACCTCGACACGGCCCAGCGCGAATACAACAAGGCGCGCGCCGGCCACCTGCCCACGGTCGACCTGGTCGCCTCCTACGGCTTCAACAACGCCACCGGCACCACCACGCAGACCGTCAACGTCGCCAGCCGCTACAACAGCGGCCAGATCGGCGTGCAGCTCAACGTGCCGATCTACAGCGGCGGCCAGATCCAGTCGCGCGTGCGCGAAACCATCGCGCTGGCCGACAAGGCCGCCAGCGACCTCGAGTTCGCGCGCCGCACCGCCGCCCAGAGCGCGCGCCAGAGCTACTCCGGCGTGTCCAACGGCCTGGCCCAGGTCAAGGCGCTCGAAGCCGCCGAGCACTCGGCGCAAAGCGCGGTGGAATCCAACCAGCTCGGCTACGAGGTGGGCGTGCGCATCAACATCGACGTGCTGAACGCCGAAGCGCAGTTGTACTCCACCCGCCGCGACCTGGCCAAGGCGCGCTACGACACCATCATGAACGGCCTGCGCCTGAAGGCGGCCACCGGCGCGCTGGCCGAGGACGACGTGGTGCAGATCAATACGCTGCTGACTTCGGTGCCGGGGTCCATGTACAAGTTGCCGGAGAGGGCAAAGCTGGGCACGGCGGCGCCAGCGAGCGCACCGGCCGGCCGGCGGCCCGCGTCGCGGCGGGAAGCCATTGCGGGCGCGCAGGCGCCGCGTAGCTGAACATCTGACGCCGCGAGGGGCGTCCATCTCCCAAGCTCAATTCGCCCGCGTGCGCGCCTCCACGCCCAGCAGTTGCCAGCGGATCGATGAAGCGTCCGCGGGCGGGTTCTCCACCCGCGTCTCCCGCACGCGCAGCGTGTATGCCACGCCCGGCTCGAAATCGAGCCCCTCGATCGGCCCGTACCAGAGCGACCAGGGCCCGTCCGGATTCTCCCTCACGCGATAGCAGGTCTGCCGGCCCATGCCGCTGCACGCCACGCGCTGCGAGTCCACGTAGACGGTCTTTTCCACGCCGCCCGCCTGCTGCGCGTCGACCCTGGCGCCGCGCCGGCCTACCCCTTCGCGCTCGACGAACTGCAGCAGGTCGCCGTCGGCGGTCTTCCAGACGATCTGGCGCCCCGTCGATCCCGCCGACGGCTGCGTGCCCACGGTGGTGAACGGCGACTGCATGGCCTTGAGCAGCGCGGCTTCAAGCTCGCCCCGCGGCGGCATGCAGGCCATGCGCGTGCCGGCCAGGCGGTCGAAGCGCATGCCGGACCCGGTCTTGCCGTAGCCGCCGGTGAAGCGGTTGCAGCCGCTGTAGCCGCTCACCGTGCCTTGCGCGGCATCGATGCCGCGGTTGAATTCGAAGATGATGGGCTGGCCGTTGTCGCCATGCGGAACCGGCCTGAGCGTGCCGTCCGGCTGCTGCCAGCGCACCAGTTCCCAGCGGCCGGGGCCGCCGCTCTGCGCCTGGTTGAGGCTGGCGCCGGCGCCGGGCGAATCGGACGCGGCGCCGGTGGCGCAGGCGCCCAGGGCGGCGGCGAGCAGCAAGGCCAAGGCGGCGCGCGCTGCCCGCATGGCCGGCATGCGGACGTGACGATGGCGGGTATTCCGCGGACTCTGCATCTGGTAGCTCCTGTTCCGGGGGCGTGCGGCCTGCCCGCGCCGCCCTGCGGCGGGCCGCGGGAGCGGCCCTCACGCCAAACAGTGTAGCGAAGCGCGCGGCGGCGGCCCATCGGGCATCGGCCTACATGCCGCGCCCTGCGCTAGCGCGCCGCGCGGATCACCTGCGCCAGCGCGGCCAGGGTCCGCTGCGTGGCGCCGCGATGGAGCACCGAGAACGCGCGCGCGGCATCGCGCATGGCGGCCAGCCCGGGCGCATCGCCTAGCACCGCCGCAGCCGTGCGCATCAGGTCGTCGGCATCGGCCACGCGCCGGCAGGCCCCGGCGGCGATGGCGTCTTCGGTCGCCTGCGCGAAGTTGAAGGTGTGCGGGCCGATCAGCACCGGCGTGCCGGCCGCGCAGGCCTCGATCAGGTTCTGGCCACCCAGCGGCAGCAGGCTGCCACCGATGAAGGCGATATCGGAGGCGGCGAAATACTGCGCCATCTCGCCCATCGAGTCGCCCAGCAGCACGTCCGCCGTGACCGGCTCCGGCAAACCCGACTGTTCCCAGCCGGCGGCGTCGCCAAGCGCGCTGCGGCGCTGGAGCGAGAACCCGTGGCGCGCCACCAGCGCCGCGACCTCGTCGAAGCGCTGCGGATGGCGCGGCACCAGCAGCAAGGCCGGGCGCGGCACGGCTGCGGGCGCCGCCGCGGCCAGCGCCTGCCAGCGTGCGAACGCTTCCAGCACCAGCGCCTCCTCGCCGTCGCGCGTGCTGGTGGCGGCGAACACGGCGCGCCCGCCAAACCCCGCGCGCAGCAGGCGGCCGCGCCGCAGGCCGGCTTCGGGCGGCTGCATGTCGAACTTGAGATTGCCGGTGACGGCAACGGAAGGCAGGCCAAGCGCGCGGAAGCGCTCGGCATCGCCCTGCGTCTGCGCCAGCACTTCGGTGAAATCGCGGTACATCGCCGTGGCGGCCCGCCCGAAGCGCGCCGTGCGCCGGTAGCTGCGCGGCGACAGTCGGGCATTGACCAGCAGCAGCGGCACGCCCTCCAGGCGCGCGCCGCGCACCAGGCTGGGCCAGACCTCGGTTTCCATCAGCATGCCCGCCGCCGGCCGGAAGTAGCGCAGGAAGCGCCGCACCAGCCAGGGCAGGTCATAGGGCAGGTAGCACTGGGTCACGCGCGGCTGCGCGCCGAACAACTGGGCGCCGGTCTGGCGGCCCGTGGGCGTCATGTGCGTGAGCAGCAGGCGGTGAGCCGGATACTGCGACAGCAGCGCTTCGATCAGCGGCTGGGCCGCGCGCGTCTCGCCGACGGACACGGCGTGGACCCACAACCAGGGACCAGCCGCGGACAGCTTGCCATAGGCGCCCAGGCGCTCGCCCACGTGCTGCACGTAACCGGGCTCCTTGCGCGCGCGCCACACCAGGCGCAGCAACGCCACCGGCAGCGCCACCAGCCACAGCAGATTGTAGAGGGCACGCAGCATCAGGCCACCACCCCGCGCACGCGCCGGGCCGCGGCATGCACCTCGTCGACGGTCGGCACCACGCCGTCGTCGCCCACATTGGCGATGCTGTCCGACCAGTAGCCTTCTGTCTTCCAGCGCCACGTGGCGGTATAGATTTCCACGGTAGGCCGGCACAGCGCGGCGGCGATATGGACCAGCCCCGTGTCGACGCCGATCACCACTTCGGCCCGGTTGATGAGCCCGAACCCCTGCATCACGGAAAAGCGCGGCAGCACCTGCGCGCCCGGCACGCCGGCGGCGATCTCCTGCGCCGCGCGCCGCTCGGCCTCGCTGCCCCACGGCAGCAGCACGGTCAGCCCCTCGTCCGCCAGGCGGCGGCCGAGATCGTGCCAGCTTGCCAGCGGCCAGCGTTTCTTCGCGCCGGCGGTGGCATGGAAGCACACCGCGTAGCGCGCGGGCAAAGCGGCCCACAGCGGATCGTCGACATGCAGGCTGCGCGCGCCGGGGCCGAAGAAGCGCGGCGGCCCCGGCGGCGCGATGCCGGTCAGCGCCGCGCCGAGCAGGCGCGAGCGCCGCACCGAATGGGTCTGCAGCGGCACGGTCACCGGGTCGGTATAGAACAGCCGCGCGGCCGGCTCGTAGCCCGAGCCCTGCGTGGCGTTGCCCAGCCCGATCACCGGCGCGCCCGGGTGGCGGCGCGCCACGCGCGCCACCACGGCGGTCTTGAGCAGGCCCTGGGTCTCGATCACGGCATCGTAGGCCTGCTCGCGCAGCGCGCGGCGGAAGGCGCCGATCTCGCGCCAGGCCGCGCCCTGGTAGACGCGCTTGCGCCAGCGCCGCAGCGCGAACGGAATCACCCGGCGCACCTCGGGCAGCAGGCGCACCAGGTCGGCATAGCCTTCTTCGACCACCCAGTCGATCTCGCACTCCGGCCAGCGCGCGCGCAGGTCATACACCAGCGGCATGTTGTGCACCACGTCGCCCAGCGACGAGACCTTGACCACCAGGATGCGCGGCCTTGCGGGCAGCGCGTAGGGCGCGGCGGCTTCGCCGACCGCACCTGCGGCGTCTGTCGCGCCCGTTGCGCCCGTCGCACCCGCATTGCTCGTTCCGCCCTTCGCGGGCGCGGTCAGCGACATCCGCTCAGAACGGCAGTTGCGCGTCCGGCTTTTCAGCCAGGATCACGCGCTTGAACTCGGCCTGGATGCGGGCCAGCGCGGCATCGCTGTCGGCTTCGAAACGCATCACCACCACCGGCGTGGTGTTGGACGGGCGTGCCAGACCAAAGCCGTCGGCGTATTCCACGCGCACGCCGTCGATGGTGATGACCTCGCGCGCGCCGTCGAACTTCGCGTTGGCGCGGATCTGGTCGAGCAGCGTGAAGGCCTCGCCCTCGGCGCACTTGAGCTGCAGCTCGGGCGTGCAGTTGGAGTTGGGCAGCGCATTGAGCACCGCGCTCGGGTCGGCGTGCTTCGAGAGGATCTCGAGCAGGCGCGCGCCGGTGTACAGGCCGTCGTCGAAGCCGTACCAGCGGTCCTTGAAGAACACGTGGCCGCTCATCTCGCCGGCCAGCGGCGCGCCGGTTTCCTTGAGCTTGGCCTTGACCAGCGAGTGGCCGGTCTTCCACATCAGCGGTTCGCCGCCATGCTGGCGGATCCAAGGCGCCAGCTTGCCGGTGCACTTGACGTCGTAGATGATCTGCTGGCCCGGGTTGCGCGCCAGGATCTCCTCGGCGAACAGCATCAACTGGCGGTCGGGGAAGATCACCTGCCCGTCCTTGGTCACGACGCCAAGGCGGTCGCCGTCGCCGTCGAAGGCCAGGCCCAGCTCGCAGTCGGTCTCGCGCAGGCAGCGCATCAGGTCCTGCAGGTTCTCCACGTGGGCCGGATCGGGATGGTGGTTGGGGAAATTGCCGTCCACCTCGCAGAACAGCTCCGTGACCTCGCAGCCGAGCGCGCGGAACAGGTCGCCGACGAAGGCGCCGGCCACGCCGTTGCCGGCATCCAGCGCGATCTTCATCGGGCGCGCCAGCTTGACGTCGCCGGTGATGCGGTCGAGGTACTGCTGGCGGACGTCGACCTGCTCGTAGCTGCCGGCCCCGCTGGCGAACTGGCCGGCTTCGATGCGCTGGCGCAGCGCCTGGATCTGTTCGCCGTAGATGGCCTTGCCGCCGAGCACCATCTTGAAGCCGTTGTAGTCGGGCGGGTTGTGGCTGCCGGTGACCATGATGCCGGAGGCGGCGCGGCGGCCGGCCAGCTCGATGTTGGTGCCGAAGTAGACCATCGGCGTGGCGACCATGCCCAGGTCGATCACGTCCACGCCCGCGGCGCGCAGCCCCTCGACCAGACCGCCCAGCAGATCCGGCCCGGACAGGCGCCCGTCGCGGCCGACCACCACCGCGCGCTCGCCCTGCTCGGCGGCGGCCGAGCCGAAGGACAAGCCGATCGCGCGCGCCACGTCGCGTGTCAGGGTCTTGCCAACGATGCCGCGAATGTCGTAGGCCTTGAAAATGGAAGGATCAGCTTGCATGGGTCACATCCTGAGAGTGGTCGATTGAATGGCCGGCGGTGCGCGGCGGCGGCACCGGCCCGCGGGCCGGCGGCAAACGCGCCAAAGTCCGTATTTTGCCGGAATGCGGATGACGCGCCAGTTATAATCGTGCGGCTGTGCCGGAAAAAATCGGCGCCGCGGACGCGCCGGCCCACTGCCGGCGTGCCGCCCCTAGTGCCTTGCCCGTGCCACCTTCCCTGCCCGCTTCCCGTCCGCGCGTTGCCTACCTGATCACGAACTCCGAGATCGGGGGAGCGCAGACGCACGTCGCCGACCTGCTGACGGCCCTGCGCGGCAGGATCGAGCCGACGCTGCTGGCCGGCGGCAACGGCCCGCTGCTCGACCACGCCCGCGCCGCGGGCGCGCGCACGGAGCGCCTGCCGCTGCTGGACAACGCGCTGTCGCCGCTGCGCGCGCTGGCCGCGTTCCGGCAACTGCTGGGCGCGCTGCGCGCCGCCGCGCCCGACCTGATCCACACGCACAGCGCCAAGGCCGGCGCGCTCGGCCGGGTGGCCGGCTGGCTGCTCGGCGTGCCGGTGGTCTATACCGTGCACGGCTTCGCCTTCAAGGCCGCCGCGCCCGCGCGCCAGCGCCTGGCCGCGCGCGCGGCGGAATGGCTGCTGGCCCCGCTCACCACGCGCCTGATCTGCGTGGCGCAGGCCGAGCGCGAGCTGGCCGCGTCGCTGCCGATCGCCGCGTCGCGCATCAGCGTGATCCGCAACGGCATCGCCGACACGCCGGCGCGCGCCGCGCCGCACGCGCCGCTGCGCCGCATCGTCATGGTGGCGCGCCTGGCCGCGCCCAAGCGCGCCGACCTGGCGATCCGCGCGTTCGCGCACGCCGCGCTGCCCGATTGCGAACTGGTGATCGCCGGCGAAGGCCCGCAACTGGATGCCCTGCGTACTCTGGCCGAAACCGTGGCGCCCGGCCGGGTCCGCTTCGCCGGCGCGGTGGCCGACGTGCCGGCGCTGCTGGCGTCGGCCCAGGCCTTCATGCTGGCCTCCGACCACGAAGGCTTCCCGCTGTCGGTGCTGGAAGCCATGCGCGCGGGCCTGCCGGTCGCCGCCAGCGACCTGCCCGGCATCCGCGAGCAGCTCGAAGACGGCGCCTGCGGCCTGCTGGTGCCCGGCAACGACGAGGCAGCCTGGGCCGCCGCGCTGCAACGGCTGGCCGGCGATGCCGGCCTGCGCGCCTCGCTCGGGCAGGCCGCGCGCGCGCGCTGGGCGCGCGAATTCGGCCTCGCGCCGATGGCCGAAGCCACCTGGGCGGTCTACCAGCAGGCACTGGCCGGCAGGCGCCCCGCCGCGCGCGCGGCGGCCCGCAGCAAAGCGAGCGGAACATGAACAAGAGCCACAGCGTGAGCCGCGCCGCCCAATTACCCCGTTCGCGGGGATCGGAAACCATTCGCCGCGCCAGCCGCATGCTGGTGTGGGCGCTGTTCGGCCTGCTGCTGTTCGGCCTCAACGCCGCGCTGGCCGAGTTCGCCCGCCACACCGGGCTGGTCACGCATGTGTTCAGCCGCACGCTGCTGTGGTCGGTGCTGCCCTACCTGTCCGCCTTCGTGCTGCTGCACCGCTCGCTGCACCTGCCGGCGATGGAAGGCAACAGCCTGGTCGGCCTCGCCGCCACGCTGCCCTTCGCCGCGCTGCTGTTCGGCTTCGCCGCGTTCCACCTCGAATACTCGCGCGGCGCGCTGCTGCTCAGCTACCTCACCACGCTGGGCTGGATCTGGTTCGGCTACCGCCGCTTCGTGCGCAACTACGTGCCGGTGTTCGGCTACACCGACGCCGCCACGCTGGCGCAGCTCGAACGCATCCTCGCCATGCCCGGCGCCGCGCCGGCCAGCCCCACGCGCTTCCAGGCCATCAGCTCGCTCGACGAAGCCGTGCATTGCGACGGCCTCATGCTGGACCGCAACGCCACCGCCGACCCCGAGCGCACCCGCGTGCTGGCCCAATTCAAGCTCAGCCACGTGCGCATGTACTCGGTGGAGCGCATCGGCGAAATGCTCACCGGCCGCGTCGGCCTAGCCCACATCGACGAGAACTTCCTCGACGACTACGCCGCCCACTACTTCTACAGCTTCGCCAAGCGCGCGATCGACCTCGCCGCCGTGCTGTGCCTGGCGCCCGTCGCGCTGCCCGTGAGCCTCGTCGTGGGCCTCGCCATCCGGCTGGAGTCGCCGGGCCCGGTGTTGTTCCGCCAGGCCCGCGTCGGCCTGTTCGGCAAGCCGTTCACCATGCTCAAGTTCCGCAGCATGGGATACGACGCCGGCGCCCCGGCGCAGTTCGCCGCGCGCCGCGATCCGCGCGTCACCCGCGTGGGCCGCGTCATCCGCAAGTACCGCCTGGACGAGATCCCGCAACTGTGGAATGTGCTGGCCGGCGACATGAGCCTGATCGGCCCGCGCCCCGAGCAGGTGCCGATGGTCGAGGAGTTCGCCCGCACCATCGCCTATTACCCCTACCGCCATCTCGTGCGGCCCGGCCTGTCCGGCTGGGCGCAGGTGCAGCAGGGCTACGTCGGCACGCACGAAGAGACCGTGACCAAGCTCAGCTACGACCTGTATTACGTCAAGCACTGCTCGTTCGCGCTGGACCTGCTGATCGCGGTGAAGACGCTGCGGACGTTGTTGACGGGGTATGGCGCGCGGTGAAGCAGCCACGCGATCCCGGCCAGCCCCGCCCGCCGATGCGCATCCTGCTGCTCGGCACCGGCCTGAAACTCGGCGGCGCCGAACAGCAGGTGGCCGCGCTGGCACGGCAGTTCATCGCGCTCGGCCATGCGGTGGCGGTCGTCAGCCTCACGCCCGGCCGCGAGGTCGACGTGCCCGAGGCGGCGACCCAGTTCTGCCTGGACATGCGCAAGACGCCGTGGTCGATGGCGCGCGCGCTGTGGCGCCTGCGCGGCTTCGTGCAGGACTGGCGGCCCGACGTCATCCATGCGCACATGGTCCACGCCAACGTGTTCGCGCGCGCGCTCACGCGCATCGCGCGCACGCCGCCGGTGGTCTGCACCGCGCACAGCTTTCGCGAAGGCGGCCGGCTGCGCATGCTCGCCTACCGGCTGACCGACCGCTGGGCCACGCTCACCACCCACGTCAGCGCCGACGGGCGCCAGGGCATGATCGATGCCGGCGCGGTGCGGCCCGAGCGCATCGTCGTGGTGCCGAACGGCATCGACATCGACCGCTTCCGGCCGCGGCCCGAACTGCGGCAGGCCACGCGCGCCGCCCTCGGCCTTGCGCCCGGCGCGAGGCTGGTCCTCAATGTCGGCAGGCTGGTCCCGGAGAAGGCGCAAGACCTCCTGCTCGAAGCATTCAGCCGCCTCGACATGGCGGCGAAGTCCGACCGCACGCCGCACTTGGCGATCGCTGGCGACGGCCCCGAACGTGCCGCGCTAGCCAGCGCCATCGACCGGCTCGGGCTGACCGGCCGCGCCACGCTGCTGGGCATGCGGCGTGACATTCCCGAACTGCTGAGCGCGGCCGATCTGTTCGTCCTGTCCTCGCGCATCGAAGGCATGCCGCTGGTCATTGCCGAAGCGCTCGCATGCGGCTGCCCGGTCGTCTCCACCGATGCGCCCGGCGTCGCCGACATGCTCGGCGATGCGGGACAGATCGTCCCACGGGGCGACGCCGCCGCCCTGTCCGCCGCCATGCGCCACACGCTCGAGGCCGGCGCCGGCTCGCCCGAAGCCCAGGCCGCGCGCCGCCAGCGCATCGCCGCGCGCTTCGGCATCGAGGCGATCGCCCGTCAGTGGCTGGACTGCTACGCCAGCCTCGCGCCCGCGCGCGGCGCGCGTTGCGCGGAGCCCGCCTGATGCGCCGCCGCGTTGCAGGCAACCTGTTCTGGATGCTCGCCGAGCGCGGCATCCAGGTCACCGCCGGCATCGGCATCGTCGCCATGCTCGCGCGCGCGCTCGGGCCCGAAGGCTTCGCCCACTTCCAGTACGCGCAGGCCGTGGTGCTGATCGCCGCCTCGGTCGCGCTGATCTGCGGCGGCGAAGTCGTCGTGCCCAGGCTGGTCGCCACGCCGTCGCCGCAGGCGCAGCACCGGCTGCTTGCCCACGCGTTCTCGCTGCGGATCGGCGGCGCCGTGCTCGGCTACCTGCTGATGTGCGGCTACCTGCTGCTGCAGCGGCCCGCCGCCGAAACCTGGGCCGCGGCGCTGCTGCTCGGCATCGCGATCCTGCTGCGCGAACCGTTCGGCATCGTGGTGGCCTGGATGCAGGCCCACACCAACAACCGGCCCAACACCCTGTTCAGCCTGGCATCGCTGGCCGTCAAGGCCGGCCTCGTGGCGGCCCTGTTCGCCGCGGGCACGCACAGCGTGCCGGGCTTCGCCGGCGCCTTCGCCGCCGAAGCGGTCATCCTCGCCGGCCTGCTGGCCCTCTATTACCTGACGCATGCGGAACGCGGCCCCCTGCGGTACGACTTCGGGCTCACCCGCGAACTCATGCGCAACGGCGCGCTGTTCTGGGTCAGCTTCATGCTGATGATGGGCGCGCGCCGGATCGACCAGCTGGTACTGCAGCCCGCGGTGACGCTGGCCGACTTCGGCGCGTATGCGGCCTGCATGCAGATACTCGACAACTACACCGTCGTGGCCACCATCCTGGCCGCCGGCGTCGCGCCGATCTACGTGTACGGCAAGGCCGAGTTCGCCACCGCGCGCGCCAACATCGCCCGCATCGCCATCGGCATGACCGCGATCGGCCTCTGCGGCGCGATCCTGATCGCCATCGGCGCGCCGTGGATCGTCCAGTTGCTGTACGGCCACGCGTTCTCGTCCTCCGCATCGCTGCTGCGCGCCGCCGCGCTCTCGTCGACGCTGATCTTCGCCGACGTCGGCCTGACGCTGCTGCCGGTCTACCTGCGGCGCCCCGAATGGATCGCCATCAAATGGGGCGTGGTATTCGGCGTCACGCTGGCCTTCGACCTCGTGACGGTGCCCGCCTACGGCGCCTGGGGCGCGGTCGGAGGCTATACGGCCGGCAATGCCGTGGCCGTGGCATTCGGGCTGTGGCTGTGGTGGCGCAGCAGGAAAGCCCCCGCGCTCGCCGCCTCATCCTCATGAAGACGCTGCCGACGATCTGCTTTCTGACCGGCACGCTCAACGCCTTTGCAGGTGCCGAGCGGATGACCGCGGTCATCGCCAACGCCCTCGCCGAGCGCGGCTATCCGGTGCTGATCCTGAGCCTGTGGGACGAGCGCAGTTGCTTTGCCCTGCATCCGGCGGTCAGGCACCACGCGCTGTTCGCGCAGCGGCCGTCGTTCAAGCGGGCTTACTTGGCCACGGTGTCCGGCATCCGGCGCTTTGTCAGGCAACACGGTATCGACGTGCTGATCGACGTCGACACCATGCTGACCTTGTTCACGCTGCCGGCGACGCTGGGGCTGAACGTGCGCCGGATTGCCTGGGAGCACTGCCATTTCGACGAGGACCTCGGCAAGCCGGCGCGGCGGATTGCGCGGCGGCTGGCGGCGAGGTTCGATGATGCGGTGGTGGTGCTGACGGAGCGCGACCGGCAGCGGTGGCTGACCGCGCTGGCGCCGCGCTGCCGTGTCGAAGCCATTCCGAACCCGCTGCCGTTTCCATTTCCCAAGGCGCCGGCCAGCCGCGATTCGAAAACAGTGCTGGCTGTGGGCCGGCTGGTGCATGCGAAGGGATTCGACGTGCTGCTGAATGCATGGGCATGGGTTGCGCCCCGGCACCCGGACTGGCGGCTTGAGATCGTCGGTGAAGGCGAAGAACGTGCCGCGCTCGAATCGCTGACCCACGCGTTGGACATTGCCGGCTCGGTCAGCATGCCGGGGACACGCACAGACGTGGAATCGCACTACCGCAACGCGGCGCTCTTCTGCCTGAGCTCGCGCTACGAGGGCTTCGGGCTGGTGTTGCTGGAGGCGATGGCGTTCGGTTTGCCTGTCGTATCGACGGATTGCGAGACGGGGCCGAGGGAACTGGTGCGGAATGGAGAGAACGGGTTGGTTGCACGCCTTGAGAATTCTGGATCGTTAGCAGAAAAACTCTCAATATTGATGGACAACTTGTCATTGCAGGAAAAGTTTGCGCGAGAGGCTAGGCACTTTGCCGCTCCCTTCGACATTGACGTAATCGCGACAAGATGGGAGCCCTTGCTTGCCGTGGTCGGGCGCACACCCCGGATCGGCAGCGTCTAGCAGGCTTGCACCAACAAAAGCAGG
This sequence comes from Cupriavidus sp. FW216-B1, assembly GCF_058789195.1. Taxonomy (NCBI): domain Bacteria; kingdom Pseudomonadati; phylum Pseudomonadota; class Betaproteobacteria; order Burkholderiales; family Burkholderiaceae; genus Cupriavidus; species Cupriavidus sp. FW216-B1. Next base: position 19,656 of record NZ_JBYTEL010000038.1, read on the forward strand.
GAATGCGCATCAACACAGGACGATGTTGTGATCCGCGTTACAATCAACCACTCAAATGTACAGAGCTTCTTAGGCTTGTCCCCCGATGCCGTTTACACCAGAAAACTTGCCCGAGAACCTTTCATCGAAAGCACTGCAATCGTTTTTCGCGAAATCCGCAAAGCTCCTGTTGGTAACCACTGTCATTGGCACTGCTGCCGCGATCGGATACTCCTTCTTCCAGCCACCGCAGTGGACTGCGAAGATGACGGTACAGATCGGCCAGGTGACGAGTCCTGGCGCGAGCGGAAGCAATACCAGCAAACTTATCGAGGCACAACTTACGGCATCTGACCGCTATAACCTGCCGAGTTTCCGTCTGGGCGTGCTCAAGAGCATGGGACTGCCCACGCCGGATGCCGATCATGCGGAATCGGCGCTGCTCTTCGATTCGCTGCGGGCATCGCCGGCGAAAAGCCCGGATCTGATCAACATCCAGGTCTCGGGATACTCTCGGGAACAAGCCATTCATGCGCTTGATGCCTCATTCAAGGCACTGTCCGCAGAACATGAGAAGGTATATGCGCCCGCGATCGAACGCATGAAAGCCGAACTCACCGACTCGTCGACGAAGCTTGCCGCGGCGGAACAGGACTATCAGCGGACATACACCACGCTGAAGTCGAGCGAGAGCCGGACCACTACGCAGGACCTGTTCACTACCAATATCCTTGCCATCGTCAGCGCGCGAGTCCTGGCCCTCGGGCAGCAAAAATTACAGTTTGAAGAAGGACTTGCGGACCTTAGGACCTACCCCACACGGGTGCTGGGAGAATACTATGCCCCCCAGCGCCCCTCGACGCCCGGCAAATTGCTGTATGCCGTAGCAGGCGCAGCCATCGGACTGATGGCCGGTCTCCTGATCGCGCTGGCACGCAACGCGCGTCGTTCGTGAGTGCCCGGAAGAAAAGGACAAGCAAGCTCCGACAAAATGAAGTCCATGTCCGGGGAATATGTACCTGATATGGTCAAAAGGCTTTGTTTGACATAGTGGCCGGCTAGATCCGCTGATATCCCCCGCGCATCTGCTTGTGGATTATCTGCGCGGAAAGCCGCTCCTGCGGATCCGCGGAATAGCGATTGTCAGTGTGATTGAAGCAGACCGACTCCACCAGTTGAAAATGCGGGAACGCCGTGAATAGGCGACTGTAGTCCAGTTTGTATGAGGTAATTTCGGCGCGGTGCGCGTAAGGGCGTGCGGTCGGCACGTCCGGCATGAAGTCCGTGATGCCGATCCAGCCACCATCGCGCAGGCAGCGGTCCGCCTCGGCCACGACTCGCGTGATGTGCTCTCGGTCAACCAGGTAGAGGCAGAATCCAAACAGGATGAAGTCCAGGGAATGGTCTGCAAAATCCAGACGATCGGCGGTCCCAACCTTCAGCGTCAGCTCGGGAAATAGTTGCTGTCCCTTGGCGATCGCCTCTGCCGACGGATCGATGCCGACACCACGGCATCCTGTCGCTTGGCGGATCGAGGCAAGGTTGACGCCGGACGAGCTTCCGACTTCCAGCACCAGATCATCTTGCTTAATGTATTTGCTATACAACGTCGCAGCAACGCTTAGTTCCTCGGCGGAGCGCTTGTCGGTGTAGAAGGCATGGTTGCGCTGGAAATAGCGGTCACCCTCTCCGCCTTTCGAAAAAATTTCGTTCTGTCTTGCAGCCATTAAGGAATTCTCCAGTGCGGTCATGCGAAGGCCAATACGAAGAGAGCCACGCGGGCGGCCCACCAAGTTACCATCATGTCTTGTGTAACAGACATGCTGCAAACCCAGTGGATGAGCGTACCAGAATGACACAATGCGTGGAAGGCTTGGCATTGTCAGCAAGGAAAAACACCCAGCGGATGAAGATGACCGCCGTTGCCATGAGCCTTCTTGCGAACATTGGCATTTGGCGTCCACATGCTTGTGGCTCCGTAGTCAGAACATGCGCCTAGCGCTGCGGCTGGGTTCGTTTGCCGGGGAACAACGATACAAGCAGCCTGCGGTTTTCCACTACCCGCGAGAGTGCGAGGGAAAGAAGAGTCACGCCGAGAATGGCTGCCGCTGGGTAATGCCCCCGTTTTCCACAGTCGGCAGAAGTAGAAACTAAGCGGCCATGGCCAGCCGCTGCTTCGGGGTAAAGC
>NZ_JBYTEL010000039.1:0-19623 GCF_058789195.1 Cupriavidus sp. FW216-B1
GCTTTGCGCCAACTTGCCGATCTCCCCGCAGTCGTGGGTCGTCTCGTTCACCGCATAGCCATAGTGGCGCAGGATCTGTGCGATCTGGTCCAGCAGGTGGCGCCCGCGCGTGGCGAGCCGCGGCACGTTTTCGAACACGATCAACTCGACCGGGTCATCCTTCCAAGCCTCGCACATCAGCCACACGCAGCGTAGCGTCAGCTCGTTGAGCGCCTGGTACTTCGGCGTGCGGCTCAGCGCCTCGGACAGCAGGCCGGAGGCGCCCTTGCACGGCGACGAGATGAACACACAGTTCGGCCGCTCGTTGCCGGCGGCGCGCCGGATGTCGGCGGCCGTGGCCTCGCGCCAGCCCGCCGGCGGCTCCTTGCCATGGAACGCGGTGTACTGTTCGCGCGTGAACAGGTCCATCACCGTGCACGGCACGCCCACCAGTTGCTGGAAGTCGCGCGCGGCGGCCGGGTCCACGTCAATGCCGCCGATGCACTTCCAGGTGGCAATCAAGTTGCCCACCTGTGAGGCGGCCTTCTTGAAGCCCTTGGCGCCACCGCCGAGGCCGCAGCAGAAACCGAACGTCTTGTACTCTCGGCGGATCATGCGGAGGCTCCTTTGGCGATTGCGGCGTCGATGGCGGCGTCCAGGCGCTCGCCACTGGGGCAGTCCGTGCCCAGCCGGACCAGGGAGTGATGGCCCTGCACTACGAAGAGCGCCGATTCGTTCCAGTTGCGCTCTCGCAGCCACCGATACCGCTCCGCATAGCGCTTGTCCTCGCTGGGCTGCTCTGCGACGTGCTGCGGCAGCGGCGAGTGCTTCGGCTTGGTGGCTTGCTTGGCCCGGATCTGCTCGACTTTGGTCCAGATGCGCGCGAGCTCGGTCTCGCCGGCCGCGTGCATGTCCAAGCCTTGGGCGAGGCACAGCGCGGCAAGGGTCACCATCACGCCGCCGACCTCTTGGTACTTGTCACCCACGGGCCGGTTGTACACATAGTCGACGAGCTGGTGCGCTTCGCTCGCTGTCGCGCCGCAGGCCTGCACCAGTTCGAGGGCTTCTTCGAGGAAGCGGTGATTGCGCTCTTCGGTATCGGCTGCGATCTCGGCGCCGAAGCAGGCGAGCATCCATGGCTGGACGCGATCTTGGAAGGTGGTGTTGGGCTGCTCTGCGGCCAGGATGGCGCGGGCGAATGCACGGCGCAGGGCTACCTGCGTATCTATCCCCTTGGCGCTCGCCTCGTTGTGGATCTTGATGCCGGGCAACGCATGCCACACCGCGTCGATCTGCTCATCCGCCAGCCCATGCGCCGACGAGGCGGCTTGTTTCTGTTCTTCGCTCATCTCAAGATTCCTCTCGTGTCTTCATGAGGCCAGCCAGCAGCTCGGCGGCCGGCCCGTACTTCACCCAGCGCGCCAGCGGTTGCGATGACCGGTCCTTCGCGCCGTCATGCAGCGCGTCGAGCAAGCGCTCGAACTGCTGCAGGCGGGCAGCCTGGGCAATTCCGGCCTCGCGCGCCACGTCGAGCAGGGACAGCGTCTCCGCCAACTGCCGGCGCAGCTCGGCGTTCTTTCGCTTCAGGTCGTCAGAGTCGCGCGCGAGGTCGGCGATGTCGTGGTTCATCCGATCAGCCTGGCGGATGGAGATGTTGCTCACGGCTTCACCCGAAGATCCCCAACCGTCAGCGCGCGCTCATGGCTCCAGCCGCGCCGCAGACGCTCGATGACCGTGGATGGATTCAGGCCTAGCGTCCGCGCCCATTCGGTGGCAGTCTTGGTCAGACCGTTGCGCGTGATTAGGATGCAACTCGACCGATTGGCGTTCTGTTCGGCCATCGTGGCCCAACGGCAATTACCCGGCTCGTAATTGCCGTTGGCGATCGGGAAACGGTCCAGCGTGTAGCCTGCGGGGCATTCGCCCATATCAGCCAAGAATGCTTCGAAGCTTTTCCACAGCTCGCAGCACACCACGTTCTTATAGTGCTTGGCATGGTGCATATCCTGGCCATCCGGTGATGTGCGCTGCCTCATGGCTTTCCATCGCCGATAGGTCAGAGATCCGTGATGGCCATGCTTGATGTTCCCATTCGGATTCATGCGAAGCTCCCGTCGACCAACTTGGAAGACTCGCGCACGATTTCCTCGCCGATCAGATGCTTGAACGTGCGCTCCATGTTGACGACGATCTTTGTCACCCTGCAGAAAAGGTCGTAGCCGGTCTTGTAGACGGTGAGCTCGGTATGGAGAGCCATGGCGTGTCAGATGATTAAATTACTGAAGGAATGAATCTGCTGACGGCGACCGCGCGAAGCGCGGCGCTCTTGTGGTAGTAGTACTGGTTGCCGTTGTGGAAGTACTGGCACCAGGCGTAGGCGGGGTCGTCTTCGTGGTCTTCTTCGAGCCAGATGCTTCCCTTGGCGCATTCCTCGGGGAAGGCCGCCTGCAGAAGACGCCCCTCGCGGCGGTTCGGCAACTTGAGTCCGCGACTGGCGGCATATGCCTTTGCCTCGTCGTGCGGCACCTCCTCGCTCTCGCCGGCGTGCAGGATCAGGTAGTAGTCGAGCGTGCCGTCTTCCTTGAAGATCGGACCCGCAACGCGGGCGCCGGGAGACAGCGGAATTACCGCGCGCTCGATGACATATTCGGTGGTGCCCGATTGCTTTTCGTACTGCTCGATCAGCGCGCCGACGCGCGCGTGCTCGGACTTGATGCGTTCCAGCGTGACACTCGACATAGAAGATCTCCGGGTGATGGATCGAATGGGTGAATGAATCAATTTTTGAATCTGCTGACGGCGACCGCGCGAAGCGCGGCGCTCTTGCGGCCGTCGTCCTGGAGGCCGTTGAGGAAGAACTGGTACCAGGCGAAGGCGGGGTCCCACTCGACGTCGTCGTCGGTCCAGTACGCTTCGGGCTTCACGAGTTCGCGGTGCTCGTTGTAGATGATCAGTGCATCGACTCGGGTGAAAAGGACGCCACCGATACTCTTCGCCCATTCACGCTGCTGGTCACGCGGCAGCCGTGCGTCGGTCACTGCGATGATCACGGTGTGCTCGATGTCGCCGTTCTTGTCGATGCGGCCGTGCAGATAGGTTTGGCCTTCGGCGAGCGGTGGGATTTGGATTTGCTGCATGGGTTCTCCCATTGGGTTGAGGGGCACTGCGAAAGGTGGTTGATCTGGTCAGGCGGCTTCCTGGAATTCCCCGGGCTCGTCGTACGACAGGCTCATGTGGACCTCCTGGCCGAGGAGCTGGCAGATCCGAGCCAGGGTCTTCTCGTCCGGATGGATCTGCACGCGGAAGTTGATGAAGACGGTGCCGCCTTCTTGAAAGTCGAAGGAGAGCCGGTTCACTCGTGCATCGTCGAGCACGATGTCGTCTTCCTTGCGCACCTTGCTGAGAATGCTCAGCACCTGGTGCTCCCAGTCGCCGTCCCACTTCACGGTGCCCAGCGCCGGGTTCTTCAGGTTCGGCAGGTAGCCGGCATCGGTCACCAGGTCCCCCTGGACGGCTTCGTCCTTGTGGTAGAACGAAGACTTGAGCGTCTCCGAGAACAGGGACAGCAGGTCGTTCGAGACGCGCGCCTGCAGCTTCAGGTCGACGCCGAGTACGCTGTCTTCACCATGCTTCTCGGTGCGCGTGTTGATGTGCAGGATCTTGACCAACTGGTTATCGAGTTCGAGCATTGCTGGGCTCCGGTGGTGGAATAGAAAGGGCCGGGGTCGGCTCCGGACAAGGGTGGGCTAGGCGGCGTGTCCGAGCGTGGAGAAGTCGAGTTCGCAGAGCCAGCCGATCACCTCGTCCTCGGTAGCCTCGAAGTGGCTGACCAGCGCGGCGATGATGTCGGCGTCGGTGGGGCGTGGCGGGTGCTGGCGCGGAGTGAGCTGCGTGACAGGTGCGGGCTGACGCTGTGCGGGCGGCGCGGTGCGCACGGACGCCGGTGCGGGGGAAGGTGTCGGTGCCGCAACTGCCTGCGCGGCGCGAGCAGCCGCCTCCTGCTCTGCCTTCTCGGCAGCCACCTTGGCGGCGGCGTCGCGCTCGGCCTTCGCCTGTTCCTCGCGGCGGATGCGCTCGCGCGTCGCCTCTTCCTTCGCCTGTTCGTCGGCCTTGTGCTTGGAGATTCTCGTATCGACCACCAGGCGCAGGTCATCGATCTGCTTCACGACCAGTCCGAGCCGATCAGCGAATAGCGCTTCGTGACCCTTGATCGCCTCGTCGAAGTAGGCGATGTTTGCGCGGATGCGCTTCGCGGCGGCGTCGGCCGTGATCTTCGAATTGGCGAGCAGCGTGTCAGCGGCGTCCTGAATGCTCGCGACCGAGCGCTTGCCTTTGGCCGCGCCCGCGAAATCGGGCATGCCCAGGTCGGTCCATGCGCCACCGGTCTCAGCCTTCAGGGCATTGATATGGGCCACGTAGGCATCGCGCGCGCCGACGACGATGCTTTCCTTGATCTCCACCTTGCGGCGCGTCACCAGCTTGTCCAGGTCCAGGCGCACGCGGCGCGCCTCGGCGCTGATGTCGTCGATGGTCTTGAAGAGCTGATCGATGCTGGCGGTCTGGCTCAGGGCATGCTCTTTCGCCGCGGCGAGTCGGCTCTCGACTTCGCTGCACCACTTCACGGTCTTCTCGGCGTCAGCGAACTCCTGGTCGGTGGTCAGATCGCGGTTGATGCCCGCGAAGACCGCAAGGGCATGTTCCCTGAACTCGGAAAGATTGCTGGCCGTCACGGCACCTGTCACTTCGAGGCGAAGCGCCGGCAGCGTCTCCGGTGTCCGGCCGATGGGCTTGGCCTCGGCGACCGGCGGCTCATAGGCAGCCAGATCCTTCTCGAACTGCTCCCAGCCAGCTTCGATCTTGGCAGCCAATTCGGCATTGGGGTAATACCAGCAGTGGCGCTCTTCCTCCAGCTCGCCATTGCGCGACCAGCGGGAAGCAGCGAAGAGCACGCGGCCGCAACCGCCGATCATGCACTGCTGCTCCATTTGCACTTGGTAGGCCATCGGCAGCAGGCGGCCGGCTTGGGTTTCGCGGTATTCTGGCGCGACGGTGTCGATATCATCGAACGCGGTGCGCAGTTCAGCATTCAGGAGCTTGTGCTCGTAGGCGACGTCTTCGGACATCGTCAGGCCATCGAATGAGGCCGACAACTTGCCCTCGGTGCCGACCACCGGAAACAGCTCCTCTCCCACGATCTGTTCGGCAATCTCGCGGTATAGCGCCTCGCAGCGATGGCCTTCGTTGAAGAGCTCTTGCTGGGCATCCGACACCTCGGGGCGGATGCCGGTCGCCATCTCCTTCAGCAGGTCAGAGCGGGTCTTGTAAGGCGACACGCCCATCATGGCCGGAGCATCGCTTGCGTTGAAGAAGTTCGCGCGGTGGGCCATCCATTCCGGAGAGCCTTGCACGAGATTCACGGTGTTCATCAATTGCTCCAATGGGTTCAGGGTGACGGTGATCAGTCGTTCTCGTGGGCCCACGAGTCGATGGTGTTCTTCTGGGCGTCGGTCAACAGAGCACCCTTGGACTCGATGAAGGTGACCATCTGCGCGACGGTCTTCTTCTTCGATACGACGAGCTCGCGCCAGGCGGCTTTGTTGGCGTCGAAGCGCTCCTGCGGGTAGCTCTCGGTGTTGGCTTGCCGCTGCTGCTGCCGTTGTGGGGTTTCACGCGGTGCCTCATTGGAGCCACCGTCGCCGTCGTCGTCCATGCCCTTGGTGGACATGCCGGTCACGGCCAGCAGCGTGTACCGTTGTAGATAGGTGATAGTCGAGGCGGTCTGCTGGATGACGTTCTTCTTGCCCGAGTTGTCCGGTGGCCCGGACATGACCACCTTTTCCGAGTGGCCCAACTCGTGAGTGACGATGCATTCCACGGTGATCAGGCCGTTGTCCTGCAGGATGTTCCAGGCGAAGCTCAGGCCATGCTTGGCCATGGGCGGTCCGACAGCGTCAGTGACGTCGGAAAGCTCCGCGTGCGAATAGCCAACGAGATCGCCATCCTTCGTCCGGTAGCCGACATCCTTGCTGCGGCGGATCGTGATCGGCTCGCTCTTGAACCCCGCCATGGCCTTGACATAAGCCTTGCGTGCTTCCATCGCCAGCCCACGCTCACGCAGATCCAGCAGCTTGCTGATGTAGTCCAGGTCGGCGCCTTTCTCTACCGCGATCAGCAGCAGGGTGTCTGGCGTGACCGGCCCGGTGGTGGCCAGCGCGCCGGTCTGACGTTGGGCCGGAAGCGCCGCAGCGCGCGGCGTAGTCGGGGCGGTGTCGACGTCGATGACGTCTTCGACAGCGGTGGACATGACGGTGTCTCTCCTGGCGATGCGGGGTTCAGTCGGCGGCCGGAGCGGGCGCGGCTTCGACCTTCACGTACGGGTACTTTTTGTCGTACGGCTTGATGTGCTTGCCGTGGTGGCTGCCCTTCGACTCGGCCTGCTCGAACGCGGCGAAGTCGTCGGCGGTGAAGTTGCTGTAGTGGTAGAGCGACGTCGGCAGGTTCGTGCGGCGGTCGCGGAAGCGGATGGCCAGCGTGTTCGTCTCGGCGTCATGGCCGATGCTGTGGATCTGGCTGCTTTCAACTTCCTGCATGTCGATGGCGACGGGGGTGGCTTGGGTGTCCATGAAATCTCCAGGTGGTGAGGCGGTTCAGAAGCCGGCGCGGATCGCGACGGTGAGGTAAAGCAGGGTGCCGATGGCCAGGCCGTAGCTGATGGCGCCGGCCCACTGCCGGGCGCGCGAGCACTTCGCGACGGCCAGCAGTGCGTTTGAGCGTGGGTCGTAGGTCATGCCAGCAGCTCCTGCGCAGCGATGACCACCGCGTAGCCGACGGCGAGCCAGAAGGCGGCGGCGAGCCAGCGGTTGTTGCGGTCGACTTTGGCGCGATCCATCAGAAGGGCACCTCAGCCGACTCGGTAGGGGTGAACTCGATGGCCGTCACCTTGCTGATCTTGTCGTTGATTTCCGCGATACGGCGCCCGAGCTCGGCACGTACGTTCTCGCGCTCGCGCTCCAGCGCAGCAAGCATCAGCGAGCGCGGGTCGATGTCGCTCGGGACCTCGACAGTGATCGTGTGCGGCATGATCTTTCGATAGCGCGCCCAGTTGCCGCCCAGCTCATTCCTTGCCCATTTCTCAAAGTCGTTCACGCTGAACTCGTAGGACAGCTTGTCGGAGTATTCGCTGGCGCTGGCGTAGATCCAGCCCTTGATTTCGATGGTCTTCGTGGTCATGGCAGTCTCCTGGTAGTCGGAAGCGAGGTATGTCAGGCAGCGATGCGTTGGCCGGCTTCGATCTCATCCAGCAGCTGCGGCGCGTAGAGCAGCACCGCGGTCTTGTCGATCTCGTTCCAGACGGCCCGGCTGTCGGCGGCGGCGATGTAGTTGCGCAGCAGTGCGGCACGCGCCGGGTTCTTGCCCAGGCTGTCGAGGAATGCAATCTCGTTGGCCGTGCCGTAGCTGCGGGCGGCGGTGTTGTTGGCGCTCATGCTTGCTCCCTGGCGTGGACGAGGGCGCTGCGGGCGATGTCGCCCAGCATTGCCGGGACATCGACCAGGTCACGATCTGCCGTGCGCGACAAGCGTTCGATCTGCTGCAACGCAGTGGTCAGGATGCGGGTCAGATTCTCGTGCGCGGCTTGGCGCGACACGGCTTGGTCGGTCGTCATGCTGTTACCTCTGCTGCGGAGCGCATTTCGCATTCCAGATTCACCATCGCGCTGAACGCGCGGCCACCCAGGCTGCCGATTTCGGCGGCCGTTGCCTCGACCGAGAGGCTTTCGGCAAGCCTGAGGACGGCGAGAACCTGATCAAGGGTCCGCTGGCTGATGTTCATGCCACCCTCGCAGTGCCGTCGAAGGCCAGATGGTTCGGCAGGGCAGCGAAGTGGGCGTGCGCCGGCAGGGTCTGCTCACGCTCGCGCAGCTGGTTCTCGCGCGCCTTGGCCACGAGCTCGTCGTGCAGGTCGGTGTAGTGGCTGAGCTGGACGATGTCGTGCTCGTCGCGCGTCATCCGGGAGTAGTCGAAGTCCTCGATCTGGAGGAACTTGCCCAGCGCTTCCGCCTGCTCTTGCGGCGAGAGGTATCTCAGAATCTCGGCGGGCGTCATGGTGATCTCCATCGGGTTGGTGGGCACCCAGCGGTGCGTCGATGGAAATCATTCTACAAATACGTTTGTAGACACGCAAGGGAAATCTACAAAAAAATACGTAGACTAAGAATGTCTGGTACTAGGCATTCAATGAGTGGGGGTGGCGCGGACGAAAAAAAGCCCGCCGGTAGAGGGCGGGCTTGGTGGGGTGGGGAAGGTGGCGCTTACGAAGCGCCGTACCTCAATGGAACTGGCAGAGGGGCGGGCTTGGCAGTAGTGCACCCTTTTTCATAGGCGACGATCTCCAGCTGGTAGTAGCGCTGCTTCGCGCTTTCGACTGCAGCGTCCTTCTCGACGGCATTGCCGATGCCAAAGTCCCCGAGGAAGGCCAGGACATCGCGACCGTCGAACGCGCTTTCCTTGTCGATGTGTTGGGTGAACCCCATGACTCTTGCCTTGTCGAGATCGATCTCTCGGCATGTCATCGTCTGCTTCTCGAAGTCGGTCAGCGCACCCTGTCGCCCGTAGTTTTTCGTTGCGCAACCCTGCAGCGCGAGCAGGCTCATCCCTGTGATGACAGCCCATTTCAGCATGGCTCGATCTCCTTCCGTTGTCGCTGCTACTGGGGAACTAGGGTCGCACCGCAGTGCTTGCATTTTCGAGCATCCCGGAGCACGAGTTCACGGCAGTCGGGGCATTTCACGTGGGTGTTCGGATTGGGCTGGCTGGCCAGCGCAGCTTTATCCGGGAGGACCAAGACGAAGATGAAGCCGATCAGCGGCGAGAGGAACAGACAAATGAAAAACCAGCCAATCCCTGATCGCCCGCGGCGGGCCGCCAGAAAAGCGCAGGCGATTGCCAGCGCGATATAGACGAATGCGATTTCCATGGCAGGTCCCGATTACAGGCGCGTTTTGATCTTGCGCGCCGGCACAGGGTGCGCAACGTAGTACATCCAGGTGATCTGGTCTATGTCGTAGGTCAGAATCTCCGGATCGTTGTAGCTGCCCAAGCGGACGCCCTGACGACGAGAGAGAAGGCGCTTGATGATCGTCTCGCCGGATTCCAGGCGCACAAGCACGTCGTCTTCGATCTCCGGCTCTGTTCCTGGCTCGACCAGGGCGAACTCGCCAGGGTTGAAGCGGGGCACCATCGACGTCCCCACCACCGGCGTGAGAAACGCCTGCGGGTCGGGGCTCGCCATCTCTGCGTACTGGTCTGTTGCTCCCACTGGATAGTCCCCGTCCGTCCAAATGCGATCGGGCAGCCCCCCGGTCGCGCGGCCGACGACGTAGATCCGTCTGAACTTGGAAGTGTCGGCCGGATAGGTCAGCGGGGTGGCTGGCGGTGCCCTTGAAAGGTCATTGTAAGCCGGTGCCGATGGCTCTTTGACACCCTTCTCTAGTAGGGCATGGGGCATCTTCGGCTTATGGGCACCGCCATAAGCCAGCCAGTTCACATCGCACTTGAGTACCTCCGCGAGGCGCACCGTGTACTTGCTGGAGCGCGCGTTTTTGTTCGGGTCCAGCAGGTGCTGGATGTTCTGTGGCTTGCATCCATGGCCCACCTGGCGGGCCAATTCGCTCTGGTCTGTATGGGGGTCGAGCCCGGCGCATTTCATTGCCCAGGCGAGCCGCTCGGCGTACGTGTTCATAACAAAGCATTTTGTAGCCTTGCCTTGCAAAAAGGTTTGTAGAGTGCTACAAATACGTTTGTAATGAATGACCTTATGCGCCATGACCGAAGCCCTCAATGAAGTCGCCGGCCCGCTCGACATCGCCATCTCCATCGTCGGCTCGCAAACCAAGCTGGCCGCGCTGCTCGGCGTCTCCCAGCAGAACGTTTCCAACTGGGTGAAGAACGGCATCCCGGATGACAAGAAGCCGGTGATCGCGGGGAAGCTCGAGCGAATCACGGACGGGCGCGTCACTCGTCGGATGGTCTGCCCGAACAACTGGGCAGAAATCTGGCCGGAACTGGCGGCCTAGTCCTCGGGTTTTTCCTTGGCGACCTGAACCATGGCCTTCACGCCGCGCAAGTCTTTCTTGAACGCGGTCACCCATGGGTCGCCCAGGATGATCGGGCCGCCGCACAGCCGGCAGGTCTTTGCGTCGGCAGCAATGTCCGTCTGGTTGCCGCAGTTGGCGCAGTGACGGATTTCGATTTTTGGGACGTTCGGCATTTCTGATCTCGCTCATGGCAGTCGGGGCGGGTTCTTCAGGTTAGTCGATCGGGGGATGCACCGGGCGCTGTGATGGCGCCTTCATTTAAACGGAGATTCAAGTGTCCACGCGACTGTCAACTGATGACGCTCAGATCGAGCTGCCTTTGATGTGCCTGATGGAGAAGCCGAAACGCATTGCCGCCGAGGTTGTTGCCGGGATTGCCGGCGAGGCGGACTTGATCCGTAGAGCGATCGAGCTCTCACGCTTCAAGTTCATGGAGAAGACCTACGCGGGCTACCTGGGCTTGTCGCCCTCGCAGTTCTCGAAGATCAAAAACGGGAAGGACAGCGCTGGCAAGGTCTGGCATCTGCCTATTACCTCCATCGCCCGCTTTGAATGCCTGGTCGGGCACACGCTGCTCACGCAGTGGATCGACTTCCAGCGCGAACTGCTGATGAACGACGACCTGCGCGAGCTGCTCGAGCACGAACAACGCGCCGCGGCGCTGCGCGAAAAGCTGCGGAAGAAGGCGGCTTGAGAGGGCAGCGAGGGAACGGGTAACAGGAGCAGTACATGGGATCGCTTCAGAGACGAAGCAAGCAGGTGGCCGCCGTCGGCCCGATGCCGTCGGCCGCCGGGCATCGTGCCCACATCGATGAACTCTGCCACCGCATGACGGTAGCTGAGACGCCTGCCGTGCGCATGCACCTGTGCGGAGAGCTCAAGCGCGCGGTCGCTGAGTACCTGGCAGCGGCGAGGGGCGTGGCATGAGCAAGGAAGTCCAGAAGACCGCACAGAAGAACCGATACCGCAAGATCGAGGTGCGCATGTGGGGCGACGAAAAATTCAGGCATCTCACGCAGATTCAGCCCTGCGGGCAGGGCCTTTGGGTATTCCTGCTGACCGGGCCACATACTGGGCCCATCCCGGGCCTATTTCGGGCTGGCCGCGCCGCAATGGCGGAGGAATTGGATTGGGGTGTCGAAGCCTTCGAGGAAGCCTTCGGGGAAGTCTTTCGGCAAGGCATGGCCAAAGCTGATTGGAAGGCCAAGGTGGTGTGGATTCCGAACGCGATCAACTGCAACCGCCCCGAGTCTCCCAATGTGGTGCTGTCATGGGGCGGAGAGTGGGATCTGATCCCCGAATGCGACCTCAAGCGGGAAGCCTACGAAGCCCTCAAAGCCAGTATTTACGCGCTCGGAGAGGGTTTCGCCAAGGCTTTCGATAAGGCTTTCTGTAAGCCTTCCGCAAAGCCTTCCGACATGCCTAGCCGTAAGACATGCGCTAATCAGGAACAGGAACAGGAGCAGGAGCAGGAAAAAGAAAGTAACCCTAACGGGTTACTCGTCGACAGCGACGACGCTGCCGACTTCTCCCTCGACGGAGGCAATCCAAAACCTGCCCGTCCTGAATGCCCGCATCAGGAAATCATCGCGCTTTACCACGAGCTGTTGCCGATGTGTCCGAGCATCCGTGAGTGGACGCCGGCGCGAGCACAGGCCCTGCGCGCGAGATGGAACGAAGACCCGAAGCGCCAGAACCTCGACTACTGGCGCGCATTTTTTGGCTACGTGTCCGAATCCAAATTCCTCACCGGTCGCGCGCGCACCGCTGAAGGCCGCAAGCCCTTCGTTGCCAGCCTCGACTGGATCGTCAAGTCCGAGAACTTCACCAAGATCCGCGAGGAGCGGTATCACAACGAGGCGGCCGCAGCATGAACGCACCCGACGATCTTCCCCAGGCGCGCGCGCTGTTCAGCGTCGAAGCCGAACAGGCTGTGCTCGGCGGCCTGCTGCTCGACAACAATGCGGTGGACCGCATTAACGGGCTCGACGCGGCGCACTTCTACCGCGAAGACCATCGCGCCATCTTCGTGGCCATCCTGCAGCTCGTCGTCGCCAACCGGCCGGCCGACGTCGTGACCGTGTTCGAGCGGCTGCAGTCGGAGGGCCGCGCCGAGCGTGCTGGCGGGCTGCCGTACCTGACGGCCATGGCGCAGCGCACGCCCAGCGCGGCGAACATCGCGCGCTACGCCGAGATCGTGCGCGACCGGGCGATGTTGCGCGAGACGGCCGCCGCGGCGCGGAAGGTGCTCGAACTGGTCGAAACGCCGAGCGCGATGAAGGGCGCCGAGATCGTCGATCGCGCGCAGGGACTGCTGTCGCAGCTCGCGCAGGTCGGTGTGAGCCGCGGCCCAAAGATGCTGGCGGACCTGATGGTCGAGTTCGTCGAGAAGGTGGACGAGCGCTACCACAGCCGCATTCAGCCCGGGATCTCGACCGGCATTGCCTCGCTCGACATCGCGTTGAACGGTGGCTTCCACGGCGGCAACCTCATCATCGTTGCCGGCCGCCCGTCGATGGGGAAGACCGCGCTGACCACCGACATCGGACTGAACATCGCCGACGGCGGGCTTAGCGTGCTGCTCGACTCCATGGAGATGTCCGATCAGGAAATCATCGCGCGCGCGGTGGCCAACCGCGGCGGCATCAGCCTGTCCGCGCTGCTCAGCGGCCGCATGGACGACTCCGACTGGCCGCGCATGACCTACGCCGTGCAGAACATCGGCAACATGCGCTTCGCCATCGATGACAGCCCGGCGATGTCGCTGCTGGAGGTGCGCACGAAGGCTAAGGCGCACCAACGCAAGCACGGGCTGGACGTCCTGATCGTCGATTACCTTGGCCTGATGTCCGGTGGCGAGGAAAAGATGCGCACGCAGCAGATCGGCGCCTACTCGCGCGGGCTGAAGGCACTGGCCAAGGAGTTGAACATCCCGGTCGTGGCGCTGGCGCAGCTCAGCCGCAAGAACGAGGACCGCCCCGACAAGAAGCCCATCCTCTCCGACCTGCGCGACTCGGGCGATATCGAGCAGGACGCCGACCTCGTGATGTTCGTGCATCGGCCCGAGATGTACGACCCCGGCAACGAGGCGTTGAAAGGCTACGCCGAGGTGTTGATCCGGAAGAACCGGAACGGGGCGCTCAGCGATGTGCCGCTGCTCTACCGCGGCGCGGTGACCAAATTCGACGAGTGGACCGGGCCGCTGCCGATGCTGTCGGCGGGCCCGGCCGTGCGCAAGCGCGGCATCGCCGCGGAACTGTGAGGACCACATGACCAAGATCATCCTGACGCTGCCATACCCCGTGAGCGCGAACCGTTACTGGCGCACCTACATGCCGAAGGGCTTCAAGGCGCCTGTCACCGCGCCGAGCGATGAGGCGAGGGCCTACAAGGCCGAGGTCGGCTGGCGCGCGAAGGCCGCCGGCGTGCGGCAGCCGCTGGCCTGCCGCGTGGCCATCGCCTACACGCTCTACCCGAAGCGCCCGCAGGACTGGCAGAAGCGCGTAGCCAAGGACCCGTTGAACTGGGACGACAGCGTGCTCTGCATCGACCTGGACAACGCTCAGAAGGTCTTGCTCGACGCGCTGAAGGGCGTGGTGATCCAGGACGATGGCTGGCAGGTCCGCCGGATCCTCGCCGAGCGCGCGGAGCCAGACGGCGAGGCCCGCCTGGTCGTGACGATCACGCCGCTGCTGACGGAATCTCCGCAGGCTGGGTTGTTCGGGGAGGCCGCATGATGTGCGCCGAATCGAAATCCACTGTCGCGCACCAATTGCACGCGGCGTTCCTCCGCGGCGAGAAGATCGCGCCGCCCGAGTTCGCCAGGCGCATCGGCGTCTCAACGATGGCAATTCACCACGCCATCAGGGCGCACTTCGCAGGAATGCTGCGAGAAGAGGAACCCAGGGGCACGCGGAACGGCGCCGTGCTGGTCTGCATCAGCATCGAGGAGATGCGGCAGTGGAAGCCGGTGGAGCGCCTTTCGCGCTCTGCGCCCACGGAGCCGTTGGGTTATGCCCTGCGTGCTGCCTTCCTGTGCGGCGAGAAGGTCGTCGCCACGACGTTCGCCGAGCGGTCAGGCTATTCGCGGCAGGGCGTGAGCGATGCGCTGAAGACGATGGAGCGCCGCGGGCTGATCACCGGCGAACTCCTGCGGCCGAACGGGCGCGGCAACGCCGCGATGGTCTGGTCATGCCCGGACCGGGTGGCCATGCAGGCCTACCAGCCCCAGGTGCAGACCATGAACCCGATGGCCGGCCGTCGCTCGCGCGGGCCTCGCGGCGCGTTTTCCGCGCTGCTGGAGGTGTGGGGCATCCGTGCTGCGGAGATCGCATTGCCGGCCCTGCAGCACCGGATGGCAGTTCCTGAAGACGACATGGAGGTGGCGTGATGGATGACCTGATGATGGCGTGGGTTGCCCTGGTGATCGTGATCATGGGCGGCATGGTCCTCTGGGCGTGGGGGCAGAAATGAGGTGCGCGAATTGCGGGAGCGCCGACCACACGGCGCGCAATTGCCCTTGGACCCGCTGCGTGCGGATTGCGAGGCCGGCATGAGCTCGCTCTACCGCGAGTTCACCCTGAAGAGCCCGGGCATCTGGCCGACCGTGCTCGCCTTCATCAAAGCCAACGCGGCGGCCTTCGCGGAGAAGGGGCAGCCCCTGCGCATCGTGTGCATCGCGCGCCCGGAGGCCTGACCATGGACGTGCTGCTGCGAAAGGCCCCGAACGGCTTTCTGGTGCCGGCCAACGATGCCGAGGCGGAGAAGCTGCGCAAGCTGAAGATCGGCGTGACCGTGAAGTCGAAGATCACGCAGATGCGCAACGAGCGCTTCTTCCGCAAATGGTTCGCGCTGGTGCACGTCGGGTACGAACTCTGGACCGAGGTGACACCCGAGGGTGAGTACCGCGGGCAGAAGGTGCTGCCGAACTTCGACCGCTTCCGCAAGGACATCACCATCCTCGCCGGCTACCACCATGCCGTGTTCAACGTGCGCGGCGAGATGCGGCTCGAGGCAGATTCGATCGCATGGGGCGAGATGAACGAAGAGACGTTCGAGAAGCTGTACCAGTCCACGATCACCGTGATCCTGAACAAGGTGCTGGCCGGCCGCGGCATGGATGAGCAGCGGCTCAACGAATGGGTTGAACGAGTGATGGAGTTCGCATGACCTACCGCTCCGAAAAGCTGCGCCGCGCGGTGGCATCTCTTGCATGCGTCCACTGCGGCCGCCACGGAGACACGCAAGCCGCGCACCGCAACGAAGGCAAGGGGATGGGCATGAAGACCAGCGACGCCCTGTGCGCGGCGCTGTGCTCGGGCTGCCACCACGAGCTCGACAGCGGCAAGACCATGACGCGCGACGAGCGCCGCGACTTCTGGAATCGGGCGTTCGTGAAGACCATGCAGCAGTTGATCGAAGCGGGAGTGCTCCATGTCGCATGACGAAGGCGCCGGCATCGGCATCACGATCGATCTCGCCGAAGAAGACAAGGCTGTGGTGCTCTCGTTTCCCGGCAAGAAGAAGCCGGAGGCCGACGAGGGCCCGTACCTGAAGCAGGTCCTGTACAAGCCGGGCTGCCGCCACGACCACGGGTTCGAGATCGACGAGAAGCTCATGGAGGTCGAATGCACGGTCTGCCACGAGAAGCTGAACCCCATGTGGGCGCTGATCCAGCTCGCGAACATGGAGACGCGCTGGCACCGATACCACGAGCAGTACCAGCAAGAGGTCGCGCGGCTCCGCGAGCGCCTGCGCACGAAGTGCCGCCACTGCGGCGAGATGACGCCAATCAGCCGCAACTGAAAGGAGACCACCATGCAAACCATCATCATCTTCGGCCTGCTGGCCACGTTCCTCGCGCTGGTCATCGCGGTGAGCCTCGAGGCCATCGGCCGGCTGGGCGAGGAAGATCTCGACGACGAAGACCTGCGGGGCTATGTCGACCAGGATGGGGAGAGCACGCCGGGCCCATACGACCGCGACGCCTGGCGGCACGCGAGCGTGAAGGTTCCGCGCGCCGAGGATTGCTGATGGCGTTGCCGAGCTACTGCTACCGCGACCCGGCCGAGGTCTACGAGCAGAAGGAAAGCCGATCCTGCCGCGGCTGCGTCTACGAGAAGACCGCCCGGCTGATGGGCACCACGCACACGGTATGCACGAAGCTGCTGCCGAGCGGAAAGCGGCGCGAGCACGGCAAGCGCTGCCAGCATTTTGATGATGGGGAGAAGTAGATGACACCACACAAGCAACTGATTTCGCACGATCCGGCGAATGGCGCATGGGGCGATTGCTGGCGTACCGCCATTGCGTGCTTGCTGGATATGCATCCCAGCGAGGTGCCGAATTTCGGACACGGCGGGGATCAGGTTCATGCCGAGAAATGGGCGCGCGCGTGGCTGAAGGAGCGCGGCTACAACTTGGTGAAGTTCTGCATGCTCGCGCAGCACGCGGATGCGGCGGTCGAATGGTTTGGTGACGCACCGTACATCTTGGTCGGGCAGAGTGCGAACATTCCAAATGTCGCGCACTGCGTTATTGGACGCGGCAGCTTCGAAGTCTTTTGGGACGTAGCGCCGGGCGGGACCGGCCTTGCCGGGCCTTGGGTCGATGAACTTGGGCAGCGAGTGTACTGGGTAGAGTTCATTGTGCCGGCGCAGGACTGCACTATGCGGGAGGCGGCATGACCGACAAACCGCTCTTCGCAGACGTCTCGCACGCGCTGCACGTGTCGTACCTGGTGCTGTCCATGCCGCCGCGGCAGAAGGCTCCGTTCCGCAACATGCTGATCCAGTTGCTGGAGGCGATCGACGAGCCGACGGCGGCGCAAGAGCGCTGGCTGGTCGAGCTGCGCGGGCCCGGCGGCGGCACCTATGATCCGGATCGGCTGACCATGGACGAGTTCCGCGCGCAGTACGCGATGATCACGGATGCAGCGAAGACCCGGCTGCCGAGCCCCGAATATGCAGCAGTGCTCGCGCGCTACGCCCACGGGCCCGAGAAGCTGGCCGGCTGCAAGCGGCTGGCGCTGTATGCGCGCCGCGCGTCGGGCCTGACGGCGACCGCGTTGCTGCTCGACCTGGTGATCCGGCACTACCTGCCGCGCCAGCAGCGCGAGGACCATACGATCCGCGGCATTGCCGAGAAGCGGAAGGTGGACCGGAATGCCGTCTTCCGCGCCGCGAAGTGGATGGAGCGGAATTTCCGGGCACTGGAAGCGCTGGCGCTGGCCCGGCTGGAGCCGAGTTTTGTGGCCCATGGCCTGGTTCCGGACCGTACAGCATGCGATCAGCCGGATCGCCTTGCCGCATAAGGGATTGCGGCGAAAAATCCCTTGCGTTTTTGAGACAGGCGGTGTATTTTGCACCCAGACTCAGCCAAGCCCCGTCCGGATTGTTCCGCGCGGGGCTTTTGCATTGGAGCCCGCCATGTTCGCACCCCTTGCGCTCTACCTCTGGTGGGGCGTCTGGGCGAGAGCATGTTGGGTCCCCTCACCCAAGGAATGCGCTCATGGCCAAGATGATCCTCAAGGCAACGGAGATCGACTACAGCGACCTTGAGCGGTATGGGCGCGTGACCATCGAGTATGGTAGCGACGGCGCCCGCATCACGGTAGACGGCTTCGATTTCGCGGAGCCTGCCTCGTGCCGACAGCATGTGGCGAAGGCGATGTCCTGGGCGCGCGACGTGCTCGCAGTCGAGATCGAGGCCAACCGGATCATCCCCGGAGGCCACCTAGTTGGCGTTCTGGGCTTGGACCAGGATGGGCTGGAAGAAGAGCAGAAGTCGAGCATAGCCGACATTTAGTCTGGCGGAGCCACCAGCGCACCGCTCACACCATTTCGTGTCCATTGGGAACCATCCCCATTGGGAAACATTCCGCTGTCTCATCCACCCATCGGTGGATTCGCCCGCCCCGGGTAACCCTGGCTGGCTTTCTCCTTTCTCGTTCTCGATGACAGTCGAGGCCACCCCCGGCCGGCGGTGGGGAAAAACACCGGCAGCCTCCGACGAAGCGTAAGCCATCTCCTCCCCGCCGGGACGCGGGTTCCTTTTGGCGACGGGCGGAGGCACCCACATTTCATAGGACCGCGCTATGGCACGGCCATCTGCCTACAAACCTGAGTTCGCCGAGCAGGCCCGAAAGCTCTGCCTGATGGGCTGGACGGACAAGGATCTGGCGAAATTCTTCGAGGTGACGGAGCGGACGATCAACCGGTGGAAGGTCGATTTCCCCGAGTTTTGTCAGTCACTTACGCGCGGGAAGGTGTTGGCCGACGCCGAAGTGGCCGCCGGGATGTACGAGCGCGCGCGTGGCTTCCGCCATCCTGATGTCCAGATCCTGGTGGTTGGCGGGAAGGTCCGGAAGGTGAAGGTCGAGAAGATCTACCCGCCGGACGTGCGTGCTGGCGAGGTCTGGCTGCGGAACCGGCAGCCTGGCCTGTGGCGACGCGACCCCGATCCCAAGGACGTTGACGAGGCGCCGCAGCCGGTCCGCGTGGTGGTCGAGGTGAAGGATGCCAGCCGCCCCGAGCCTGATGCCGAGGCCTGATGCCATCCCTGAACACACCCCAAGCCCAGTTCCTAGCGCTGCCGCACAAGTTCAAGGCGTTCGTCGCCGGCTTCGGGTCGGGCAAGACCTGGGTGGGCTGCTCTGGCCTGTGCCAGCATGCCTGGGAATTCCCACGCATCAATGCGGGCTACTTCGCGCCGACCTACGGTCAGATCCGCGACATCTTCTATCCGACCATCGAGGAGGTGGCCGAGGACTGGGGCCTGCATGCGAAGGTGAACACCTCCAACCGCGAGGTGCACATCTACAGCGGACGCCAGTACCGCACGACGATCATCTGCCGATCGATGGATGATCCGGTCAAGATCGTGGGCTTCAAGATAGGCAAGGCGCTGGTCGACGAGCTCGACGTGATGCGCAAGACCGAGGCGCAGACGGCGTGGCGCAAGATCATCGCGCGGATGCGCCAGGTCGCGCCGGGCTTGCTAAACGGCATCGATGTCACGACGACGCCCGAGGGCTTCAAGTTCGTCTACGAGCAGTTCGTCAAGATGGTCCGAGAGAAGCCGGAACTGGCCGGCCTGTACGGCATGGTGCAGGCGAGCACCTACCAGAACGCCAAGAACCTGCCGCCGGGCTACATCGACTCGCTGCGGGTCAGCTACCCGCCGCAGCTGATCTCGGCATACCTGCGAGGGCAGTTCGTCAACCTGACCTCCGGCAGCGTCTACGCTGCTTTCGACCGTCGGCTGAACCACACCGACGACGCGATGCGCGAGGGCGAGCCGCTGCACGTGGGCATGGACTTCAACGTGCTCAAGATGGCCGCGGTGATCTACGTCGTGCGCGACGGCATGCCGCGCGCGGTGGCCGAGCTGACCGACGTGCGCGACACGCCGGCCATGGCGCAGATGCTGAAGGAGCGGTTCAAGGACAAGGGCCACCCAGTGGTGATCTACCCCGACGCCAGCGGCAAGAACACGAGCAGCAAGAGCGCCAGCGAGTCGGACCTGTCGATCCTGAAGGGCGCCGGGTTCCA
>NZ_JBYTEL010000040.1:0-12856 GCF_058789195.1 Cupriavidus sp. FW216-B1
CTTCGGCGCCTAGCGTCACCGACCGTCCAACTTTAGGGGGTCAGTTCACCGGGGGAGCGAAAGCCTTTGACTTTGACTTTGACTTTGACGTTCAGCCGTTGACGTTCAGAAGTTGACTTTGACGTTCAGCCACCGACGTCAAACCATTGAAGCCAAAGCCAACTTCGAAGTCAGCCAATCCCCCCCACCACCCCGAACAAAAAAATCCCCCTACCCACCATACCCCTCAGTCCGAATATCCAACCTCCCCAGCAAAGCCCGATCCCGATCCGCCTGCGGATTGGCCGTGGTCAGCAACCGGTCTCCATAAAAAATGGAATTGGCCCCCGCCATGAAACACAACGCCTGCAACGCATCGTCCATCGCCTCGCGCCCGGCCGACAGCCGCACCATCGCCCGCGGCATGGTGATGCGCGCCACCGCGATGGTGCGCACGAACTCGAACGGGTCGATCGGCTCGGCGTGGGCCAGCGGCGTGCCTTCCACGGCCACCAGGTTGTTGATGGGCACCGACTCGGGATACGGGTCCATGTTGGCGAGCTGGGCGATCAGCCCGGCGCGCGCGTCGCGCGATTCGCCCATGCCGACGATGCCGCCGCAGCAGACGTGGATGCCGGCGTCGCGCACGTGGCCGATGGTGTCGAGGCGGTCCTGGTAGGTGCGGGTGGTGATGATCTCGCCGTAGAACTCGGGCGAGGTGTCGAGGTTGTGGTTGTAGTAGTCCAGGCCCGCTTCCTTCAGGCGGCGCGCCTGCTCGGCTTCGAGCATGCCGAGCGTGACGCAGGTCTCCAGGCCCATCGCCTTGACTTCCTTGACCATCTCGATGACCGGCTCGAGGTGGCGCTCCTTGGGGCTGCGCCAGGCCGCGCCCATGCAGAAGCGGCCGGCGCCGCTGGCCTTGGCGGCGCGCGCGGCTTCGAGCACTTCGTCCAGCGCCATCAGCTTCTCGGCCTTGACGCCGGCGTCGTGGTGCGCGCTCTGCGGGCAGTAGCCGCAATCCTCTTCGCAGCCGCCGGTCTTGATCGACAGCAGCGTGGAGAGCTGCACGGCGTTGGGGTCGAAATTCTCGCGGTGCACCTGCTGGGCGCGGAACAGCAGGTCGTTGAACGGCAGCGCGTAGAGCGCGGCGACGTCGGCCACGGACCAGTCGCCGGGCTTGGCGGGCGCGGGTTCGGCGAAGCGGCGGGCGGTCTGGCGCAGGCTGTCGGCGGAGATGGTGGCGATGGCGTCGCCGGCGAGGGTGTTATTGGTCATGGTCGTTTCCGTGTTCTGTCTTGTCTTGGGGGATAGGTTCCGCGCGCCGCGCTCAGCCGAGCAGCGGCGCGAGCGCCAGCCGGCCGGCGGCTTCGGCCGGCGGCACCTGCCACGGCAGCGTGCCGAGCAGGGGCGCGTCCAGCGTGCGGCGCAGCGTGTCGATGTTTTCGTCGGCGAGGTCCATGTCCGGGTCGATGCGGTTGGCGATCCAGCCGGCCAGGCGCAGGCCGCGCGCGCGCACCGCCTCGGCGGTCAGCAGCGCGTGGTTGATGCCGCCCAGGCGGATGCCCGCCACCAGCACCACCGGCAGGCCGAGCATCACGGCGAGGTCGGCCGTGTCCCAGCCGCCGTCCGCGGCCGGCGCGCCGTCGAGCGGCACGCGGAAGCCGCCCACGCCTTCGACCACCACCGCATCGGCGCGCGCCCGCAGGGCGGCGAAGGCGGCGCGGATCGGCTCGCGCGTGATGCGCGCGCCTTCGGCGGCGGCGGCCAGGTGCGGCGAGGCCGGCGTGCGCAGCAGGAACGGGCAGGTCAGCGCCCGCGGCACGTCCACCGCGCTGGCCGCGCGCAGCTGCGCGACGTCGTCGTTGTGCCAGTGGTCGCCGCGCCATTCGCTGCCGCTGGCCACGGGCTTCATGCCCACGGCATGGCGGCCGGCGGCGCGCAGCGCGTGCAGCAGGGTGGCGCTGGCGTGGGTCTTGCCCACGCCGGTGTCGGTGCCGGTGACGAAGCACGCGAACGGGGCCGCGCTCATGCTGCCGCTCATGCGATCTCCCTGCGCGGCACCACGCTGCCGAGGCTGGCCAGCAGGCGCTCCACGTCGGCCTGCGCGTGCGCGGCCGAGAGCGTGATGCGCAGCCGCGCGGTGCCGGCCGGCACCGTGGGCGGGCGGATCGCGCCGACGCGGATGCCGTCGGCCTCGAGCGCCGCGGACAGCGCCAGCGCGGCCACGTTGTCGCCCACGATCACCGGCTGGATGGCGCTGGCGCTCTCGCCCAGGCGCCAGCCGGCGGCGCGCGTCAGGCCGGCCAGGCCGCCGCGCAGCGTGCGGATCAGCGCGGCCAGATGGGCGCGGCGCTGCCGCCCTTCCTCGCCGGCGATCAGCGCCAGGCTGGCCGACACCGCGTGCGCCACCGCGGGCGGCGCGGCGGTGGTGTAGATGTACTGGCGCGCGGTGTTGATCAGGTGCTCGATGATGGTTTCGTGCGCGGCCACGAAGGCGCCCGCCACGCCGGCGGCCTTGCCCAGCGTGCCGACGTAGATCAGGCGCGGCGAGGTCAGCGCGAGATGCTCGAGCACGCCGCGGCCGGACTCGCCCAGCACGCCGAAGCCGTGCGCGTCGTCGACGATGATCCAGGCGTCGTGGCGCTCGGCCAGCGCCAGCAGTTCGTCCAGCGGCGCGAGATCGCCGTCCATGCTGAAGATGCTGTCGGTGACGATCAGCTTGAGCGGGGTGGCGGCGCCGGCCAGCAACTGCTCCAGCGCGGCCACGTCGCGGTGCGGGTAGCGCGTCACCTTGGCGCGGGCCAGGCGCGCGCCGTCGATCAGCGAAGCGTGGTTCAGTTCCTCGCAGAACAGCGTGGCGTCGGCGCCGCCGAGCGCGCTCAGCACGCCCATGTTGGCCATGTAGCCGGTGCAGAAGTACAGCGCGCGCGCATGCGGGATGTGGGGCGCGAACCATTCGCCCAGCTCGCTCTCGAGCAGGTGGTGCGCCTGCGAGTGGCCGCTCACCAGGTGCGACGCGCCGCTGCCCGCGCCGTAGCGGCGCGCGCCCTCGGCCATCGCCTCGACCAGCGCCGGGTGGTTGGCCAGTCCCAGGTAGTCGTTGCTGCAGAAAGTCAGCAGCGCGTGGCGCTCGCCGCCGGCGTCGCTGACTTCCTGGTGCGGCGCGCACGCGGTGTGGGCAGTGCGGCGGCGGCGCGTGAGGGCCTGCTCGTCGCGCTCGGCGGCGGCCAGCTTCAGGTGTTCAAGCAACATCGTGCGTCTCCGTGGGTTGCGCCGGCGCGGCGGCTGGTACGTCTGCCGGCGCGGCGGCCGGTCCGGACAGTACCGTGTCGAGCGTGGCGTGCAGCCGGTCCGCCAGCCATTGCGCCATGTCCGCGTCGAACACGTAGGGCGGCATGACGTAGAGCGTGCGGCCGATCGGGCGGATCAGCACGCCGTGCGCGCGCGCGGCGTGGTGGAAGCGCGCGGCGAAGTCGCCGGCGCCACCCGGCACGCAGGCTTCGCGCACGTCGGCGGCCCAGATCAGGCCGCGCTGGCGCACGTGCTCCAGCCGCGCGTCGGCGGCCAGCGCGGACATGGCGCGCGCCAGCCACTGCGCGCGCTCGCGGTTACGCGCCACCACGCCGTCCCGCGCGAACAGGTCGAGCGTGGCGAGCGCGGCGCGGCAGGCGAGCGGGTTGCCGGTGTAGGAATGCGAATGCAGGAAGCTGCGGGCGCGGTCGGGGTCGGGGTCGTGCGCCGCGGTGACGAAGGCGTGCTGCAGCGCGCTGCGCGACATCACCAGCGAGAGCGGCAGGTAGCCGCCGCTGATGCCCTTGGACAGGCACAGGAAATCGGGCCACAGGTGCGCCGGCAGCGGGCCATCCGCGGCGGGCTCGCCGCGCGACTGCTCCCAGGCGAAGAAGGTGCCGGTGCGCCCGCAGCCGACCGCGATCTCGTCGGCGATCAGGTGCACGCGGTAGCGGTCGCACAGCGCGCGCACGCCGGCCAGGTAGAGCGGGTCGTGCATCGCCATGCCGGCCGCGCACTGCACCAGCGGCTCGACGATCAGCGCCGCGATCTGGCCGCCGCGCGCCTGCAGCAGCGCCTCCAGCTCGGCGAGCGCGCGCTGCGCCACCTGTGCCGCGCTCTCGCCGGGCGCGGCCTGGCGCGCGTCGGGCGACATCACCACGTGCGACTGCATCAGCATCGGGTCGTAGGCGTCGCGGAAGATCGCCACGTCGGTCACCGCCAGCGCGCCCACGGTCTCGCCGTGGTAGCCGTGGCGCAGGCAGACGAACTCGCGCTTGCCCGGCAGCCCGGTGTTGCGCCAGTAGTGGAAGCTCATCTTGAGCGCGATCTCGACCGCCGAGGCGCCGTCGCTGGCATAGAACACGTGGCCCAGCGCGCCGCCGGTCAGCGCCGACAGGCGCTCGGCCAGCTCCACCGCCGGCGCGTGCGTGCAGCCGGCCAGCATGACGTGCTCAAGCGTGTCGAGCTGCGCGCGCAGCGCGGCGTTGATGTCGGCGTTGGCGTGGCCGAACAGGTTGACCCACCACGAGCTGGTGGCGTCGAAATAGCGCTGGCCGTCCTCGCCGTGGAGCCACGGCCCCTCGCCGCGGGCGATGGCCAGCGGCAGCTCGCCGGCGTCGGGCCGCAGCGGCGTGCAGGGATGCCACACCGCGCGCAGGCTGCGTTCGCCGAGCGACGGCGCGGCTAGCGCCGCGCGCGGGGATTGGGACTGGTTGTCCAAGGAAACCCTCCTTTGTTGACCGCGCACCGTGCCGGCCGGGCCGGCGGGCGCCGGCGCGGCGGCACTCGCGTGCGCGTTGGGGAGAGTCATGGTAGGGAGCTCCCCTGCCCCTTGGCAAACAGGCCCGGTTTTACACGTTAGCGGCATGTTGGGCGACAAACCGCGAAGAAGCCGGCAAGCGTCCGGCATCGTGCCGCCAGCATGCGCCGATCCGCGCAGCGGATGTGGCCGATGCGCCGCGGCGCGCTCAGGATGGCGGGCCGGACGGCGGCCCCGGCTCCCGGAAAAGGCGCGCCGCCGCGCCCCCCGGCGTCATGGCGCCTCCCCCAGCATGTCGCCATCCACATAAAGCCAGCGCGGCGCCTCGCCGGCGGCGCGCGGCTCGCGCACGAAGCGGCTGCGCTCGTGCAGCCGCCACGCGCGCCCGCCGACCTTGTAGCGCGCGACGAACTCCACCTGCGCGTGGGTCTCGTCCTGCTGCGCGTGCGCCTTGATCGCCAGCCCGAGCCAGCGCGTGGCGGTATCGGGCGCGAGGTCGGGCGGGCAGGTCGACGGATGCCAGGTCTGGCGCAGCCACGCCACGTCGCCCATCACGTAGGCGCAATAACGCGAGCGCATCAGTTGCTCGGCATTGGCCGGCAGCGCCTCGCCGCGGTGGAAGCGCCCGCAGCAGGCGGCGTACTCGCCACCGCCGCACGGGCAGGCCGCGGCGCCCGCGCCAGGCTTGCGCGCATCTTTCATCCGATCCGCTCCGGCAGCTCGCGCATGTCGGCGAAGGTGCTGCCCGCGCCGGCCGCCAGCAGCGTGGCGGCAGCGTTGCGCGCGGCATAGCCGAACACCGTCATGCCGGCCGCCACGCCGGCGGTGATGCCGGCCGGGCTGTCCTCGATCACCGCGCAGCGCGCCGGCGCCACGTTCATGGTGCGCGCGGCCAGCAGGTACACGTCGGGCGCGGGCTTGCTGCGCGCGACCTCGGTGGCCGAGAAGATGTGCTCGCGCTCGTCCTGCCGGAACAGCTCCACCAGCCCGGTGCGGGTCAGCTGCAGCTTGACCTTGATGCGGTCCGCGCCGGAGGCCACGCACACCGGCAGGCCGGTGGCGGCAATGGCGGCGACCGCCTCGCGCACGTGCGGCACGGCCTGCACTTCGGCCTCCAGCACCGCGTTGCGGCGCGCGAACCAGTGCGACAGCCAGTTCTCCGGCAGCGGCGCGCCGCGCCTGCGCTCGATGTTGGCGAGCTCCTCGCGCACCGCGCGGCCGAGGAACCACTCGGTGGATTCCTCCAGCGAGATGCGGATGCCGAGCTCGTTGAGCATCTCGTTGAGCACGCGGTTGACGATGGGCTCGCTGTCGACGAGCACCCCGTCGCAGTCGAAGATCACGCAATCGAAACGGGGATGGCGGACCGGCCGGATACTGGCATTCATGCGGGTTTCTTTTCCTTGCTGCTGTCTGTGTTGCTGGTTGTGCCGCCGCCGGCCACCGCGCGCAGTTCGGTCTGGCGGCGGCTCTTGAGATGGGCCTCGATCTGCTCGAAGCGGTCGAAGCCCCAGAACGGCTCGCCGTCGATGATGACGAAGGGCGAGCCGAACACGCCCTTGGCCATCGCCACCTCGATCTCCGCCTTGAGCTGGTCCTTGATCTGGAAGCTGCTGGCGCCGGCGTCCATCGCGTGCGCGTCGATGCCGAGCGGCTCGGCCAGCTTCACCAGCTCGGCCGGCTCGGCGATGTTGACGTCGTCGACGAACAGCGCATGGTAGACCGACTTGGCGAAGGCCGAGGCGATGTCCGCGCCGTGATGGTTCTGCAGCCACAGCATGGCGCGCGCGGCCTGCGTGGTGGGCAGCGGGAAATGCGTCGGGCGCTTGTACTCGATGTGGTGGAAGGCCGCGGTGCGCTCGAAATCGAGCCAGCAGTAGTCGCCCTTGAGCGGCACGTGCGGCAGCGGCGCGCTGCCGGTGGTCTTGAACACCACCCCGAGCAGGATCGGGTGCCAGGCCACGAAGCGGCCGTATTTCTGCGCCAGCTCGTCGATGCGGGTGCTGGCAAAGTAGCCGTAGGGCGAGGAAAAATCGAAGTAGAAATCGATGGGGGCGGTCATGGCGTGGGGGACTCCTGGGGTCTGGCCGGGTTCGATGCTGCGTTGGGTTGGTGCTGCACTGGGTTCGGTGCCGTGCTGCCGCGCCGGCTTGGCGCGCGGCAGCCGTCAGGATAACGCGCGCGCGATCAGGATCTTCTGGATGTCGCTGGTGCCCTCGTAGATCTGGCAGACGCGCACGTCGCGGTAGATGCGCTCGACCGGGAAATCGCTGACGTAGCCGTAGCCGCCGAATACCTGGATGGCGGCCGAGCAGACCGCCTCGGCCATCTCGCTGGCGTAGAGCTTGGCCATCGCGGCCTCCTTCAGGCACGGGCGCCCGGCGTCCCGGAGCGAGGCCGCGTGCCACACCATCTGGCGCGCCACCTCGATCTTGGTGGCCATCTCGGCCAGGCGGAACTGCACCGCCTGGTGCGCGAACAGCGGCTGGCCGAAGCTCTCGCGCTCCCTGGCGTAGGCCAGCGCCGCCTCGAAGGCCGCGCGCGCCATGCCGATGCTCTGCGAGGCGATGCCGATGCGCCCGCCTTCCAGCCCCGACAGCGCCATCTTGTAGCCGGCGCCTTCGTCGCCGAGCAGGTTGGCGGCCGGCACGCGGCAGTCCTCGAACACGATCTGGGCGGTGTCGGACGAATGCTGGCCGAGCTTGTCCTCGATGCGCGCGACCACGTAGCCGGGCGTGGCGGTCGGCACCAGGAAGGCGCTGATGCCGCGCTTGCCGGCGGCCTTGTCGGTCACGGCCAGCACGATGGCCACGTCGGCGTTCTGGCCGCTGGTGATGAACTGCTTGACGCCGTTGAGCACGTAGTGGTCGCCGTCGCGCACGGCGCTGGTGCGCAGCGCGGCCGCGTCCGAGCCGACGTGCGGCTCGGTCAGACAGAACGCGCCGAGCATCTCGCCGCGCGCCAGCGGCACCAGCCACTGCCGCTTCTGCGCCTCGCTGGCGAACGCCATCAGCATGCTGCACACGGGGCAGTTGTTGACGCTGATGACGGTGGAGGTGCCGCCGTCGCCGGCGGCGATCTCCTCGAGGATCAGCGCCAGCGAGAGATAGTCCAGCCCGGCGCCGCCGTACTGCTCCGGCACCGCCACGCCGTAGGCGCCGAGCGCGGCCAGCTCGCGGTGCACGGCCTTGGGGAAGGTCTTGTCGCGGTCCCACGCGGCGGCGTGCGGCGCGATCTCCCGTTGCGCGAACTGGCGCACGGCGTCGCGGATCATTTCCTGTTCGGGTGTGAGCAGCATGTCGTCCCTGTCTCTCTATCTCTGTTCTGTTTTTCCGCGCGGCCGGCGCCGCGCGGCGCCGGCCCGGCTCACCACGGAATCACCGCGCCGTCGTAGTTGCGGAAGCCGCCGTTGTCGTGCCGCGTGGCGCCGGCCATCACGCGGCGCATGCCGGCCACGCTCTGCTGCGGCGTGATGTCGGCTTCCTTGCCGCCCATGTCGGTCTGCACCCAGCCCGGGTGGAAGGCCAGGCAGGTGGCGTGGCGCGCGTCGAGCGAGGCGGCCTTGAGCGCGGCGTTGGCGGCGGCCTTGCTGACGCGGTAGAGCCAGCTGCGGTTGCTGTCCATCGCGCCGATGCTGCCCATGCGCGAGGCCAGCACCGCCAGCACGCCGCCCTGGCCGCCGCGGCCGGTTTCCACCATCGGCAGCAGCAGCGGCAGCGCCATCATCGGGCCGAGCACGTTGACGTGCATCACGGCGTCGAAGTCCTGGCGCGAGACCGGCTGCGCGCCTTCGGTGCGCGGGCCGATCACGCCGGCGTTGTAGACCGCCACGTCGAACGATTCGCCGTCGAGCTTCCAGCCCAGCCCGGCGACCTGCCCGGCGTCGGTCAGGTCGGCGCGCAGCGCCTCGGCGCCGAGCGCCTCGATGGCGGCGATGCCTTCGTCACTGCGCGCCACGGCCAGCACGCGCCAGCCGTCGGCGCGGTACTGGCGCACGAATTCGAGGCCGATGCCGCGCGAGGCACCGAGGATAAGAGCGGTAGGCAAGACGGACTCCTTGTTTCTGGTCGATGGATTGCGGGGCCGCGGCCGCGCGCCGCCGGGCGGCGCGCGCCGGATGCCCCGGGTGGTCAGATGATTTCCAGCCCCACGGCGGTGGCCTCGCCGCCGCCGATGCACAGGCTGGCCACGCCGCGCTTGCCGCCGGTCTTGCGCAGCGCGCCGATCAGCGTGGCCATGATGCGCGCGCCCGAGGCGCCGATCGGGTGGCCCAGCGCGCAGGCGCCGCCATGGATGTTGACCTTGGCGTGCGGGATCTTGAGGTCGTGCATGGCGGCCATCGGCACCACCGCGAACGCTTCGTTGATCTCGAACAGGTCGACGCTGTCGGTGGTCCAGCCGAGCTTGCGGTAGAGCTTGCCGATGGCCTCCACCGGCGCGGTGGTGAACCAGCCCGGCTCCTGCGCGTGCGTGGTGTGGCCGAGCAGGCGGGCCACCGGCTGCAGGCCGAGGCGCTTCGCGGTGGACTCGCGCATCATCACCAGCGCGGCGGCGCCGTCGTTGATCGACGACGACGAGGCGGCGGTGATGGTGCCGTCCTTGGCGAACGCGGGCCTGAGCGAGGGGATCTTGTCGAGCTTGATGCGGCGCGGGCCTTCGTCGGTGTCGATGACGGTGTCGCCGCCGCGCCCGGGCACCGTCACCGCGGCGATCTCCCAGCGGAAGTCGCCGCGCTCGGTGGCCTGCTGCGCGCGCCGCACGCTTTCCATCGCGAACTCGTCCTGCGCGGCGCGCGTGAAGCCGTACTTCGACGCGCAGTCCTCGCCGAAGGTGCCCATCGAGCGGCCGCCGCCCTTTTCGTCGCGGATATAGGCGTCCTCGAGGCCGTCGAGCATCATGTGGTCGAAGATCATGCCGTGGCCGATGCGGTAGCCGCCGCGGCCCTTGGGCACGAGATAGGGCGCGTTGGTCATGCTTTCCATGCCGCCCGCCACCGCGACCTCGAACGCGCCGGCCAGCAGCGCGTCGTGCACGGTCATGGCCGCGCGCATGCCGGAGCCGCACATCTTGTTGACGGTGGTGCAGCCGGTGCCCATCGGCAGGCCGGCGCCGAGCGCGGCCTGGCGCGCGGGCGCCTGGCCCAGGCCGGCCGGCAGCACGCAGCCGAACACCACTTCCTCGACCTGCTCCGGCTTGAGGCCGGCGCGCTCCACCGCGGCGCGGATGGCGGCGGCGCCGAGCTGCGGCGCGGTCAGCGTGGCGAACTCGCCCTGGAAGGCGGCCATCGGCGTGCGGGCCGCGGATACGATGACGACGGGATCTTGCATGGTATGTCTCCGTTGATGTGTGGGTTGCAATGGCGGGCGGCGCGAACCGCCCTGCCGTGAATGCGCCGCTGCCGCGCCGCGCGCGTCAGCGGATCGACGCCTGCGGCGGATCGCCGAACTGGCGGTACGCCGCCTCGAGCTGCCGGTGCAGCTCGTCGTTGCTGCTGGCGGCCATGCCGAGGTCGCGCAGCAGGCCGTCGGACACGCCGTAGACCCAGCCGTGCACGGTCACTTCCTGGCCGCGGCTCCAGGCATCCTGCAGCACGGTGGTCTGGCACACGTTGTTGACCTGCTCGATCACGTTGAGCTCGCACAGCCGCGTGTGGGCATCTTCCTCGCGCGTCACGGTGCCCAGGTAGGCGCCGTGCTTGT
Source organism: Cupriavidus sp. FW216-B1 (assembly GCF_058789195.1). Classification (NCBI taxonomy): domain Bacteria; kingdom Pseudomonadati; phylum Pseudomonadota; class Betaproteobacteria; order Burkholderiales; family Burkholderiaceae; genus Cupriavidus; species Cupriavidus sp. FW216-B1. The sequence goes on from NZ_JBYTEL010000040.1 coordinate 10,450, forward strand.
CGGCCACGTCGCGCACGTGGCGCAGCCAGTTGTCGGCAAGGCCCACGCGCTCGCGCATCAGCGCGACCTTCACGCCGCTGCAGCCGTAGTGGCCCACCACGGTGATGTGGCGCACCTTGAGCACCTCCACCGCGAACTGGATCACCGACAGCGCGTTGAGGTCGCTGTGCACGATCACGTTGGCGATGTTGCGGTGGACGAACACCTCGCCGGGCGCCAGCCCGAGGATCTGGTTGGCCGGCACGCGCGAATCGGAGCAGCCGATCCACAGGTACTCGGGCGCCTGCTGGTTGGCCAGGCGCATGAAGAAGCCGGGGTCTTCCGCGTTGACGCGGTCGACCCACTCGCGGTTGTTGCGGAACAGTTGATCGATGGCGTCACTCATGCTGCCCTCCTCGCGGCGGCAGCGGGCTCGCCGTAGCGGTTGATGAAGCGCTCTTTGACGTCGTAGGCATAAAAGTCATGGATGTGTCCGGCCAGCAGCCGGTCCTTGTGGCCCTGCCACATGGCGGGGTCGAAGAAATCTTCGTGGTGGCGCAGGAACGCCGCGCGCACGCGCGCGTCGCCCAGCAGGAAAGTGCGGTAGGTCTCCGGGAAGATGTCGTGGCGGCCCACGCTGTACCAGGGCTCGCCGGACATCTCCTCCTCCTCGTTGCGCGGCTGCGGCACGCGGCGCACGTTGATGTCGGTCAGGTATTCGATCTCGTCGTAGTCGTAGAACACCACGCGGCCGTGGCGCGTGACGCCGAAGTTCTTGTACAACATGTCGCCGGGGAAGATGTTGGCGGCGATCAGCTCCTTGATGGCGTTGCCGTACTCGACGATGCCGTGCTCGACCTGCGCGTCCGAGCCTTCCTGCAGCCAGATGTTGAGCGGCGTCATGCGGCGCTCGATGTAGACGTGGCGCACCACGATCTCCTCGCCGCCGTCCTTGCCGCGCTGGTATTCGATCATCGACGGCGCGTGCAGTTCCAGCTCGCGCACCAGCGCGTCGTCGAAGCGCGACAGCGGGAAGGCCACGTCGGAGTATTCGAGCGTGTCGGCCATGCGCCCGACGCGGTCGTGCTGCTTGACGAGCTGGTACTTGGACTTGACCAGCTCGCGCGTGGTCTCCTTGGGCGCCGGGAAGAAGTCCCTGATGACCTTGAACACGTAGGGATACGACGGCAGCGTGAACACCAGCATCACCAGGCCCTTGATGCCGGGCGCGCTGATGAACTTGTCCGACGAATGCTGCAGGTGGTGCAGGAAGTCCCGGTAGAACAGGTTCTTGCCCTGCTTCTGCAAACCCAGCGAGGTGTAGATTTCCGCGCGCGGCTTGCGCGGCATGATGTCGCGCAGGAAGGTCACGTAGGCCGAGGGAATCTCCATGTCGACCATGAAGTAGGCGTGCGTGAACGAGAACAGGATCAGCAGCTGTTCCTTCTTCAGCAGCACCGTGTCGAGCAGGAGCCTGCCGCCCGGCGCGTGCACAATCGGGATGGCCAGCGGGTAGGTGCGGTCGGCGTTCACCACGCGGCCGATGATGAAGGCCGACTTGTTGCGGAAGAACAGCGACGACAGCACGTGGACCTGGAAATTCGGCGCGATGCGGAAGTCGCCGAAATACTCGGTGACGGCGCGCACCACGTAGTCGATGTCGCGCCGCAGGTCCTCGAACGGCAGATCGAGCTGGAAGTTGTGGACGATGCGCTCGAAGCAGGCCGCCATGCCGGCGCGGCTGCCCGGGTAGTAGGCGCGGAAGGTCGGCCGCGTGGGCGACTCCTCGTTCTCGATGTACTCGGTCGAGATGGCCGGGCGCACGAAGATGAAGTCGTTGTTGAAATACGAGCGGTGCAGGATGCGCGTGCACACCGAGTTGAAGAAGGTCTCGGCCAGCTCGGGCTGGTGATGGTTGGTCAGCAGGCCGATGTAGTGCAGCTTGATCTGCTGCCAGATCTCGTCCTCGATGCGCTCGGCGTCGTATTCGTCCTCCAGGATCACGCTGGTCTCGCGCACGCGCTCGTTGTAGAAGGCGATGCGGTCGCGCTGGAGCTGCTGCAGGCCGTGCCAGTCCGCCGCCTCGAAGCGCCGCTTGGCTTCGTGGCTGACCTCGCGGAACAGGCGATAGTGCTTGTCGAACCCGTCCAGCATGGTGCGGGCCACGTCGTAAGCGATCTGCGAGGACAGCAGCTTGGGGAAGTGGGACATGGCGCGGGCCGGTGGCAAGGAAAAAGCGACGACTGCGAGCAACGACTGCGAGTTTCCGGAGATTGTAAATTGGTTCGAGGGGCCGGCGCTGCCTGTTTGGCGCGATGGCCGGACGCCGGCCCGCTTGTCACGCTGGCGTCACATCGTCTCGGCGTACAGTTCGCGCCCGATCAGCATGCGGCGGATCTCCGAGGTGCCCGCGCCGATCTCGTACAGC
>NZ_JBYTEL010000041.1:0-1079 GCF_058789195.1 Cupriavidus sp. FW216-B1
CGGCTCGGTCCTTCTGCAGCTTTTCCAGTTCCTTCTGCCGCTTCTGGGCGTTCGACATCACCTCGTCGCGCATCTTGTCGATACGGACCTGTGCCGCAACGGCTGCCTCTTGCTTCTGCGCACTGGCGGAGGCCGACTCCGCGGCCCGCTGCTCAAGGCGCTGTTGCTCCTGCAGGAGTGCCACCTGTTTGTCGATTTCGGCAATGCGGCCAGATGCGAGACCGTTGCCCTGAATGTCGCTGCGCTCTCCCATGAGCGAGTCGATCTTGTCCTGCAGCGTGGGGCCAGTGCTGACTCCCTTCTTCACCTCGGCCCAGAATTGCTCAACGCCCGAGGCGAGGCTACGCCACGCCTTCTCTGCTTTCGACAGATGATCGACCGAAGAATTTGCGACCTGCGCCGTCGCGGCGTCGATCACCGCTTGGACTGCGGCATGCTTGTCGCCGGCATCCTGCAACGCCTTGATGTGCTGGTATGTGGCCACATCCATGAAGTGCATTGCCTGATTGTGCTCAGCCGCCCATTTCGCCGGATCAGCAGCCACCTTGGCGTAATCCTTGCTGACGTCTTCCAGCGACTCACCAGTCAACTTGGCCGTGCGAAGTACCACGTTCGCCAGATCATCCAATTCACTCGAAGTGAATCGGCCGGTCTTGGCAAGGTCTAGCAGAGTGTCCCGAGCGTCGCCGAACGACGTGCGCGCATTCATCGACACCTGGCGCGACATGGCTTGCAGGGCGGAAGCCGTCAGGCCAGCGTAGTTCCCCGTTACCTGGAGAGTGTCATTGAACTCCTTGGCCTCTTTGCTACCGCTGTAGTAGGCATAGCCGAGCGCTGCAACTGCGGCGGCCGTGAGCGTGATCGGGTTGACCAGCCCGGAGACATACGAGGCCGTCGCAGAGATGGCCGGCCCGATGCCACCGAACATGTCCTTGAGTTGGCCGCCCTGCTGCAGCAACACGGTGAACGGCGACTGACCGGTAGAGAGGCCAACCGCGATGTCGGTGATCTGCGCCGGGAGCATGCGCACCGCATTCGCAGTTTGGGCAGCCGATGCTTCTACCTTCTTGCCTGCCTGC
>NZ_JBYTEL010000041.1:1172-11208 GCF_058789195.1 Cupriavidus sp. FW216-B1
GCGTAATCGACGATCTCGTCCGTCAGACCTTCAGAAAATTTGCCGACTGTGCCGCCGCCGCGTAGACCTGCGCGCGCACCTCGGGGTTGACGGTACAGAGCAACCGGGCATTCTCCGGAGAGCACGACTCGTCAAGCCCGCGCCACGAGATGATGCGGAGCACCGCCCCTTCGATTGCCTTCGCCTCATCGTCTTCGACCGGCTCGGGGGGCATGCTCTCCCTGTTCTTGGATGCTTGGTATGCGCGTTCGCGGTATGCGTTGATCTCACGGCGAGAGGCCGCTCGCACCACGTCCGAATGGTCTCCGCGCACGGTGATGAAGACGCCAAGACCGATGCCGGCCGAATTCTTGACTTCGAACTCGAAGCCGCTTTCGCTCGCTTGCACCAGGTTGAGCGAGGCAATCGAGCGCGTCGGCGCCACCGTGTTCTGTTCCATCTGCATGCTCCAAAAAAGAGCGGGCCGGCATCATTGCCGGCCCGCAAAGGTCCCTAGGGTGGGAGCGCTGTCCCGAAAAAAAAAGCCCCGTCGGTGCGGGGCTCAGTGAGTGAGGAGTGACGGTTGAATCTGGCTTTCGAGCAATTCTCGCTCGGCATCGAAGGTCGGCAATTCGCGCTTCCGCTCGAGCATCAGGTGTGAGCCGAACGATGCCCGCATCTTGGACTCCACCTCCTTGGAGATGAGCGCCTGCATCTGCTGCCACAGGTCTTTGTTCCGCCCTTGCAACTCGTCACGCATGCGGAAGAACTCTTTGACGAGCGCGATCTTGAATTCGACCACCTTGGGCGAGTTGCGCATGAATGTCAGAAGCAGAGTCGCCTGGTGTTCATTGAGCATGGCGAACTCGACTGGCCGGCCGCCGCCCTGCGGCGTCTTCGCCAATCGCGTTTGAAACGCGAGTGGGCCAAACTGCTCGAAATCAATCACGTAGCGTCGGATCAGCCCGAGCATGTTCTTGTGCTGAATGCCAACGCCCTTGGCGATGATCTCGGAAGAGGAGCGCGCCTCGCCATCGATCGGCACCACAAGAGGAAACGGAAAGTCTTTCATCGGGAACCCCTGAGCAGCCCTGGAGATGAGGGGCTGCGGAAGCACGCCCAGGGAAGCGTGTGTTCGGCCCGTCGGCCTATCCGCAGCGCAAAGCAAAAAGCCGCCCGCGGCGGCTCATCTGTCGCTGACCTTGATCAGGCGGCTAGGCTGTCCTGCACAGAGATCGTGGTCTTCTCGTTCGCCGCGCCCGCGCCGCCGGCGCCATTCAGCAGCGCCTGGAACGGAATGGTCTGAATCAGGCCCTTCTCTCCGTCGTCCTTGGCCGCACCACCCAGCTTCACGCGCGACATGGTAATCGCGATGAAATCCGCGGCAGCGCCGTTGGTTGTCGCCAGAACCGCGGTGATGCCCAGTTCTGTCTCGTTGATGAACGCATCCCGCAGCGTCGCGTCTTGGAAGTACGCGGTCATCTGGCCTGTGACCACCACGCGGCCAGGGTAGAGATCGGGCACCGTGTTCTGGCCGACCACCGGGTCGCCGGTCAGGTTCGCGTTGATCGAAGCACTCATGCCTGTCAGCAGGCCGACGGGCACCCCTGCTGCCGTCAGAACGCCATTCACGGCCGCGACGATGCCGGATGTCGTCTCGACCGCCGGCGCCGTGAAGTAGGCCGCCGTCGCGGTCGTCATGTCGATGCCTTGGACCTGCGCAGCGATGGTCGCCATGCCCGTCGCCGGCAAATTGACATCGAGTTGCGCCAGCTTGCAGTCGGAGAACAACTCGGACTGGCCGATGTCCGCGAACCAGTGCTCGAAGGTGATGTACTTGTCCAGGTGGCCGCTCGTCGGCACGAACGTCTTCTTGCCCGGCACCGACACCGTGGCGCTGCTGATGGGCCCTTCGGCGACCAGCGCCACGCCGTTGAGCGGGATGACGGTCAGCGAAGGCGCGGTGACCGCCAGCACCAGCAGGTTCTTGTTCAGGTTGGCAGCATTGAAGCCGCCGGCGGTCAGGCGCACCACGTCGCCCGCCTTGATGCCGTCGGTCAGGTACGAACCGGCCGCGCGACCCACCGTGTAGGTCTGAATGGCGCCCAGCAGCGAGCCCAGCCCGATGGTGATGCTCGCGGCAGTGATCGGCGTCACGGCCGCGAAGTCGCGGCGCAGGATCGCAGCGATCAGATCGGTATAAGTGCCCGGCGAGATCTCGCCGTTGATCGTTCCGGCGACGCGCCGCACGCCATGACGATAGTCGGCGATCTGCTGGTCGCTGCGGATCTCCTCGGACTGGTACGTGTCCTTGTTGAGCGACAGGTCAGAGGTGACGCGGCGGAGGATCTGGCCGCCACTGGCGCCGGCGGCGACACCTTGCCCGGACTGCACCTTGTAGCGCAGCTGCTTGAACAACCCTTTTGCGATGGGCATTTCCTTGCTCCAAAAAGAAAAGCCCCGCGCAAGGCGAGGCGTTGATGATGTCGGGCAGAGTCAGGCGCTGGTGCTGGCGAAGAAGGGGATGCTGATCGGCACGCGCCAGCGGTCGCCATCCTCGTACCCGTCGGCAATGGCCGGCGTGCGCTGGATGACCACGTCGATGCCCGGGTCCGCCTGGTAGGTCTGGTTGACGAAGTCCAGAACCATGGACGACCCATCCGGAAAGACGTGGATCGTCGTGCCGCGCTTGAACCAGTCGCGGATCGCTGCGGCACGCGCATCCGCGGCGGCCGGACCCGTACCCTGCGGGTACATGATCGACACCTGGAAGACGCCGACCTCGCGGTAGTAGGCGCCATAGGCGGGATTCTCCGGCGCTCCGAACATCAGGTGCACCTGCTGATACGGTACGCCCGGCGTCGGCTTGAACGAGACGTTCGGCCAGGCCGTGGCCAGCGCGGGCGCCATGGCATTCAGCCTCGTCTCCAGGCCGCGGCGCACCAGTGCATTGCTCATGTCTTCAGGTCTCCGACTGCCTTGGTGAGGAACTGGTCGAATTCGGTCACGGTGATGCGAACCATGCCGGCTGGCGCCTGCTTCGAGTGGCCATACTCGAGCGGCACGGCATACGGCAAATTGTTCACCATGTAGATGGTGTCGCCGACCCGGAAACCGGCCAGCGGCATGGATACGCCGGCGATGGTGGCCGTGCCCGACTTGTCGAACACGTTCAGGGTGCTGGGCGGGAGCCGGTATTGCAGTTGCCAGTTGCCGCGAAATCGACCGGTGTCGACCGGGCTGCGCAGCACCAGCGCTGAGAAGATCCGGAGCGCGACGGCGCGCACGACCTGCTCCTGATTGCCCTTCGCGCGCGAGACGAACGCCGCGAACTGACGGCGGAAGAGATCATTCTGGGCCATCAACTATCCCGAGCGATATCCTGGCCGGCCGACAAGCAGCCCTGCAACAGGGATGAAAACAAAATGGCACCCAATGTGACACAACAACCGGAGCCGTCTATGCAATCCCTCACCTACCTGCTCGCCGTGATCTGCCTGATCATCATTTCTTGGAATGCCTGAGATCGCTATTTCCGCAGGTGCAACTCGTACAGCACCGGCGTGCCTGCCGGGCTCACTGCCTTCACATTCTGGACCTGCCACACGTCGCTGCCGTCCACCACCAGGTCACCGGTGACCGGCAGCGGCACACCCACTGGCGACAGGAAGCACTGCTTGTCGCCGATCTGGATCAGCGTGGCGCCGGCGAAGGACTGGCCGGCCGACTGCAGGTCGAAATCGAACAGCGTGCCGGTCCCCGAGTGGTCTACCGCCGCCGGCGTGGCACTGCTGGTCGTCGGGTCGTAAGCGCCGGCCGTCACCCGGCGCAGCACCAGCGGCTTGCCGAACTCGCGCAGCAGCTCATCCGCCGCGACTGCCATGTCATCGTAGAAATCGCTCATGCGTCCCACCATTCGGCTTTGCGCATGCGCTTGGACATGCCATGTTCGAAGATCAGGCTGGTGCCGTAGTCGTGGCAGACCAGTCTGCCGTCGAAGATGCCGTAGTTCGTGCGCTTGAAGTCGCACAGGAACACGGGCATCTTCTCCGGGTACTCCAGCGCCTGGACAGTCCTGGCCATCACCAGCACGCTGCCGTTGGGACTGATCCACCGGCACGGCGCGAACCACTTCTCGAAGTCGGTGCCCTGCACGCGCTGCCAGGTCTCCCATTCCACGATGTTCTGGAACCGGCCGGCGCCCTCTTCGATCTTCACCACGCAGCCTGGAAGCAACCGGCTGGAGAAGACGGACCGGCTCATGCCGTAGCCGATGCGATCCTCGCAGAGCAGGTTGAATGCGTCGCGATGAATGAAGGCGTTGTCGCTCATGCGCGCACCAGTTTGATTTGCCCGCCCCCGCCGCTCACCAGCCCCCGCAAGAGCGCGTCGACGAAGGGGTATTGCTTCTGGCCGCCGTTCCGCTCGACGGGCGCGTATTTCTTCGTGATCGGACCGACGGTCGTCTCGATGACCTGCTTCGGCAGCACGTCGTCGGCGAGGTTGCCCGTCAGAGCGCGCAGCGCGAGCTCGCAGACGGCGTCCTTGACCTTCAGCGGGATCTCGTCGGGCGACAGCGGATAGCCATCGAGGCAGATGTCATAGCGCGGCCAGGCCAGCGCCTGCTCGGCGGTGCGCCGCACGCCCTTCCACGTGTATTCGGCGTCAACGAAACTCGTCGCGCGCACCAGCGCGGCTTCCTTGAACTCGGTATCTGCCGCGGCCCATGCCGAACTGCTTCGCTTCGCCCAATAGGCGTCTGCCTCGGCCACCGACACGTAGCTGTCGGCCGCCGCGCCGCCGGGAGTGCTGTCGATGGCCATGTGGCGTTACTCGGTCGGTTGGGTCGGGGTATTCGCGGCGTCGAGCAGGGCCTGCAGGTCCGCCTTCTTCGCTCCCTCGGGGATCTGGACGCCCTTCTCGGTCAGTGCGGCACGCAGATCGGCGATGCCGGGAGCCTTGTCCGCCTTCTTCGCTCCCTCGGGGTCGTACCGTTCGTGCTTGTCCGGGTCGAAGTCTTCCTCGTTGATCACGACGAAGTCGCCCTGGTCTTCGCCCCAGGGCTTCACGTTGATGGTCTTCATGTGGATCTCCAGTTGCAGCGCCGGGGCCGAAGCCCCGGGCCGGGAGGTTTAGCCGAGCAGGATGCCGATGTGTTCCTTCTTCACCGCGGCGCAGCCCCATGCCAGAGCGATTTCGTACTGCATCTGGCGGTATTGGGCGTACATCGAGACTTCGAAGGACAGGCCGGTCAGCGGGTCGGTGATGATCATTCGATCCACCGCCGAGTCACCTTGCGGCGGCAGCGCCGGCGCGCGCGTGGCGAGCTGGATGGCCGAGCGGGCGAAGAACATGTTGCGGTTGCCGATGGCCGATACCGTGATGTTCGTCGCGGCAGCGGGGATCGCCTGCATCAGGCCAGGCGCCTGCAGGGTGATCGTGCCGCCGTTGGACACGTCGGTATCGCCAGAGGCGACCACGTACTTGTTCGAATCGCCCGCGAACGAGATGACGTCACCGGCCACGATGGCGCCGGTGCCGGCGGACGCCAGCGTGATCACCGTCGCGCCGACGGCGTAGCCTGCGGCATTCGTCGTCGCCGACGCGCCGGTGCCGGCCGCCGGGCGCTTCACGCCAGCGGACTGGCGCAGCGCCAGGTTCTGCAGGCGGTCGGTGATGCCGTTGCGCAGCATGTCCTCGCGGCCCGCCTCGTTCACATGGAACAGGCCAGACTGCTTGCCGCGCAGGTTGAACATCGCGGCCGTGCCCAGGACAAGCTGGAGGTCCAGACCTTGCGCGCCATTTTCTTCCAGGATACGCAGCGCGCCGGCCGTGTCGGTCAGGTCATTGGCGTTGCCGAACGGTGCCGTACCGGCGCTGCCGTAGGCCCGCGACGCATTGACGTGCAGCGCGCCGAGGTCGGACTCGATCTCGTTCACCAGCGTGCGCATGCCCTGCTGGAACTGGTTCGACAGGATCACGTTGTAGCTGGCGCCGTTGTTGTCCAGGCCGAGCTTCTCTTCGCCGTTCCAGCGGATGGGAACGCGGCGGGCCTTGGTGATCGTCATCGGCACGTTGCCGATGGTCTGGTCGCCGTCGTTCGGCGGCGTGACCGCCGGCGTGATGTCCGTGGCGGTGGCCGCCGGCACGACGGGCGATATGACGGTCTGACCCACGGCCGCGCGCTCGTAGGTCATGTCCGAGCTCACAGCAGGGATGAAGCCCACGAGCTCGCGCGAGACCACGTCCAGCGCGTTGTACAGCGTAGTGATCAGGCTGGTCAGCGTGTTCGCGCCGACGATCATGCCGCGCTCGGGCGGCCGGACGACCGCCTCCTGCATGATCTCGAACAGGCGTGCCGTGACCTTGGCGACCGTGGCCGCCGGATACACGGCCGCGGTGGTCGCGAGAGCCGCCAGCGCCAGGAAGCGCAGCTTGGTGAACAGGTTCTTCATCTTCATGGTGACCTCGAAATGAAAAAGGCCGCACTCGGCGGCCTGGTATCGGTTGGGTGGACGCTAGTCCGTGATCACCGTGTTCGCATCGCTGGCCGCCGCGGCCCGTTCGGCCGGGCTGAGCGCCGTGAATTGCGCGCGCGTGATCGTCTTCTTGCCACCATTGCCACTGCCGCCGCCCGAAGCGCCGCCGCCCGAAGCGCCCGATCCTTTCAGGATGTGCGCCTTGTGCGGGTACGCGTCGACCATGATCTCGATCGCTTCCTCGGCGTCGGCGAGTTCGCCGTGCCGCGTGCGCGAATAGATCTTGCCGCCCTGCGCGTCGTAGGCCACGACCTTGCCTTCCTCGACCTTGAACCGGTTCGCGAAGAGCGCTTGCGCGATCTCCACGCCGGCCGGGCCCTCGGCGGCGAACTTCTCGGCGATGAACTTGGAGCGCGCGAACGCACCACCCACGAGGTGGGTGTTCAGCTGCGACTCGAGGTCGCCGGCCTTCTTCACGATGGGGGCGTACTTTTCCTCGACCGACTTGATCGCCTCCGCCTTCACCTTTTCGACTTCGCCGGCATCCACCAGCTTCTTGTCGTCGAGGTTCTTCACCGTGTTCAGCGCTTTGATGGCCGCTGCCGGGTCGGTGATGCCTTCGAAGGTCTTCAGGGAGGATTCAGCCGTCTCCGCGCGCTCGCGGTGGCTCTTCGCCTCGCCGTTGAGGCGGGAGATGGTCGCTACCGTGCTGTCGCCGTCGAAGGGGGTTTCCGCCCCGCCGGCATTGATGAACACGGGCAGCTTCTGGCCGTTGACTTCCTGGGTGACGATGTGGCCGTCGGCGTCGTACTTGAATGGCATGGTGACTTTCCTTGGGCATCCGCCCATGTGCTGGTGCGGCATCCGCCGCGATGCGCCCGGCGGCATCCACCGCGATGGGCAATGAAAAACGCCCACAGACCGAGGCCAGCGGGCGTTGTTTGTGATGCTCTGTGAGCAAACTTGCGATCTGGCGCAAGTTCGCTATTCGTACTTGGCCTGCAACTGCGCCAGCGTCAGCGGGTTCCCGCGCTGGTCCAGCAACTGCGCCAGCGTGATTTTGCCGTCGCGCCACAGCTGCGCCCGGCCCTTGCCGAGCACCTCGTTCTGGAAGGCCGTGGTCTTGCTCGACAGGAAGTCGGAGAACGACAGGTCCGCCGCCACCTGGCCATCCATGCTGGCGCGCGTGGCCGGCGTGAACTCGTCGACGTCCAGCCCCATCTCCCGGAACGTCTTCAGGATCGGAATCTCCGTGCTGCGGCACAGCCAGTGCCGCGGCGTGCCGCCGTTGTAGGGCAGCGTCGTGCCGTTGATCGGCTTGTTCTGAAGGTCCCACGATGCGCCGGCATAGGCGATGCACACGTCGGACGTCCGGCCGTCGAGCGTGCTGACCTGCTGCTTGCCCTTCACGATGTCGGCGTTTTCCGACCATGTCGTGCTGCGCGCGCGGGCGCTGACCGTCTGCACCGCGGTGCGCACCAGGGCATCGGCGTTGCGCCGGCTGGTCTCGACCACGCCGACCAGACCTTTGCGCGTCGAGCCGCCGATGCGCTGCACGATCTTGGCGTTCGTCTCGCCGGCGGCCACGCCCAGCCGGATCTCGTTGGCGAACCGGAACGCCGTGTCGCCAGCCTGCCGGTCCAGCCAGTCGCCCAGCGGCGCGCCCTGGAACAGGCCGGTATCGACCAGCGCGCGAAGCGTGGCCGGCGGCGCCAGTGCGCGCATCAGATCGACGCCCACGGCGTTGTTCGTGCTCGACAGTACCCAGCGAGATTCCTGCCGTGCGAGATCCTTCAGGTCATCGAACAGTGTCGTCTGCAGGTCGCCGTAGCGCTCGGCCACGATCTCGCGCACATCGGCCAGCAACTGGTTAAGCCGAGCCTTCTGGAAGGTGGTCAGATCTTTCGTGCCGATGCGCTGCTCCACGTCAGCCAGCAGATCCTCCAGCACCGTCAGCACGAGGTTCGTCTCGTGCCCGAGCACGCGGTTCAGGTCAAGCTGCCTCTCGACCGCCAGCGCGGCCATGATGTCTGACAGGTTTTTCGCCATGGCTATGCAGTGACGGGCGCGCGGCCCGGCTGCGGCGTGCCGATGCGCAACTGCTCGTCCTCCCACTTCAGATCGGGACGGATCATGCCGCGGCGCTGCATCTCTTCGAACAGCGTCTCATCCGAGAGCGTGCCCGCCACATTCATCTTCTGCAGCAGCTCGGCGGAGGTCTCGGCCAGCGTGGCGGCGCCGAAATCCTTGAATACGGTCACGTGGCCGCCCTCTGGTTCGCCTACCCAGTCGGCCATGAGCTGCAGCGCGGCGTCGAGCGCATCCTCGAGGTCGCCGGCGATGCGCTGCAGTGCGCAGGCGCCCTGTTCGTTGTCGGCCAGCGTCTGCGACTCGGTGATGTTGCCCGGCTTGATGACCAGCAGCTCGGCGCCCGCCTGGCGCATCTGGTCTTCCAGATCGAGTAGCGACATGCGGCCGGCGTCGATGGCCTTGCCCGTGTGCTCCACGAACTTCATGTCCGCGTCCGGCGATTCCGCCTTGACTGCCGTGTTGGCGCCTACCGTGATCTCCGTATCGTTGCCCAGCATTTTGGTGAACAGGATGGGCACGCGCGCGACGTGCAGGATGGTCTGCTGATCGCTCTTGGACTGCCAGTGCTCGACGTTCATGTACGCCAGGTTGAGCAGCGGCGGCGCGCCGATCATGAAGCCCTTGCGCTGGCCATAGACCGGTATGAACGGGATGACCTTCAGCGTCGTCGTGCCCTGGTCGTGCAGTTCCCAGTCGTCCTTGTCCTTCACCTTCCGATAGGTGGCCCAGGCCCCGGGCGCGAGCACGCGGACCTGAGGCACCATGATCTCACCGAACTCGCCATCCTCTTCCGCCACGGTCTCAAGGAATCGGAACTGGGTCAGGGTCGCGACCCCGTTCACGCGCCGGTACCGCCAGCCCAGCATGTCATCCAGGCGGATGTGCACGAAGTACGGCCGCACGCCGGCGGCGCTTTCATCCGCCTGCGTCCGCAGGCCCTCGGTGGTCGGGTAGTCCACCAGCACCCCGCAGAAGCCTGCGCCCAACGCGTCCTCGCACAGCGATGCGGCGAAGGCATGCAGGTTGCGGCCCTGCAGGTCGATGTCTTCCGCCCACCCCTGGAGCCGGCTGGGCACGTCGTCGCTCAGCGTGAGCGGCTTGGAGAACGGCTTGCCGGCCAGCACCTCGACCGTGCGCGGGAAGGCCGGGAACAGGGTGGCCACGGCCAGGCGGGTCTTGTAGCTTTCCGCCTCCTCGTTGGGCCACTGCGGCAGCAGGGCATCTCCGGCGGCGCGCATGGCCGCAGTGCCGCCAAGCAGCGCGCGGATGAGCGGCAGCGGCGCGCTCATGGCCTCGACGGCGGCCGATTTCTTGCGTACGTCGTTTGCCATAGGTGGGTAGGGTTATGCGCGCAGCGGCGTTACCTGCGCCGTGCGCTTCACGATGGGCCAGAGCTTGACCAGCGGGTAACCGCCGGCGTCGTTAATGTGGTCGTGCCCGGTCGACTTGTCCGGCTCGCCGTTCTTGTCGTAGGGCTGCTGCTCGAG
>NZ_JBYTEL010000042.1:0-9357 GCF_058789195.1 Cupriavidus sp. FW216-B1
GGGAGAAGGGCGTGCTGCGCACGCCGCGCTATCCATCCCCGTCCTGAAGGACGGGGTTTCCCGCGCATCCCGATGAAGCTCTTCTCCAAGAAATCCGATCAGACCAAAGCCGTGGCTGTGGCACCGGGGATGTATGCCGGTGAGAGCCCCGAGAAGCTCATTTTCGACCGGACCACGCGTATCGTCGTTGATCGGAACCACTGGAAGATCGCCACCTTCGTTGCTGCTGTTCTGGCGTTGGCGGCAATCATGACGCGCGAAGCGCCACCGTCGGTCGTAAAGGTGGTTGGCGTGTCGAGCGATGCGACCGGCAAGCCGATCACGCGCGAGCTCGAATCCTACGTGCCGCAGAGTCTGCAACTGCAATGGGCGTTCAAGGACCTGGTGATGCGCATGTACACCATCGAACCGATCCTTACCCCGCAGATCGAGGATTCCCGGATGTCGCGGACCCTGCGGACGGTGCGAGACCAGATGATCGGGTCTGCACGCGACCAGTTTCAGTCATGGGTCGACGACGATGCACCGTTTCGTGCCATCAGCGCCTCGCCGACCCTGGTCCGAGAGCCAAAGGTGACGAACATCGCGGTGCTTCCTGACAACACGGTAGTGGTCGAGTTCATCACCACCACAACGGAAGATGGGTTCAAGCCTCGCCGCCAGCGGTACGCGATCACGTTTCGATACCAGGTGAAGCCACCGCAGAGCGACGCAGCGCTCGGCCCCAACCCGTTCGGCATCTACCCAGTTTTCTTCAGCATTCAAAAGTCTGCCGTCTGACGACGGCTCTGGCCCGCTCGCTATGGAATCTCGTATCACTTCCCGGTTCACCGCCATTGCCCTAGCCCTTGCAGTGGCCATGCTGTTGTCGTCCCCCGAGGGGCATACCGCTGAAAAACCGCAAGCCGGAAAACTGGGGCTGCCTGGTTTGGGCATTGGCAGTCTCAGCGACGCCATGAATCCTGCCAATCCGTTCAACGGCGGGGTGGAGCCGATCGCGTTGCCGGGCGACTCCCGACTTGTGGTTTTTACCTACAACCGCGACCAGATCTTCCGCGTGCTCAGCGCGCCGCTGAAGATGACCACAATCGAGTTCCCGGACGACGAGCAAATCGTGGGCGACCCGGCGTGGGGTGAGAGTGTCCGGTGGGACTACGATACCGACGGTGCAAACCATCTGTATGTAAAACCTCAGGCCCCTGGTTTGGTCAACACCTTGTCGGTGAACACCAACAAGCGTAGCTACGAATTCACGCTGGTCTCGTCCCCCTTGGGCGGCATTTTTTACCAGAAGGTTCGCTTTCGAATTCCGGCCTCGATTTCTGCGAAGGTAAGAGCGCGCAACGAGGGACGATCCGAACGTGCTGAGCAGGCAGAGGTCGAGGGAGGGCCGGATGCGCACGTGGGAGGCGCCGATACCGTTGCAGTCTCTCCGGAGAAGCTCAATTTCGACTACAACATTTCCGGTAGCGCGGATTTCAAACCGGAGACGGTCTTCGACGACGGCAAGTCTGTCTGGCTGCGGATCCCAAATGGCGCCGACTGGCCGGTAGCTCTGATAAAGGACGGTAGCGATTTCGTCGTGGTCAATTTCATCCGTCGCGGCGACTACCTGGTGGTGCAGCGGCTGGCCGCGACCATCGCGCTGCGTTCGGGCGACGCGGAGGTGAAGGTTGAGCGCGGCCGTCGTCGCATCCTGGGGCTGTTCTGATGCGTCGCGACAGGGGCAACCGGGACAAGAACGTCTCCGATGTGAGCGACGCGCAGGAGCGCACCGTCAAGGGCAAGCTGCCGCGCAATATCGTGTATTCACTGGGTGCAGTGGCAGCGGTGCTGGTGGGCGTGCTCGGCTACTTCTATCAGTCGCAGGCCGATGCAAAGCTGGACGCGAAGGCCGAGGAGGATCGCGCGGCTCAGCTCAAGCAACGCGCGGACACTGCCGAGGGCGGACAGTCCCTTGATCGGACCATCCGCGATCAGCAGCAAAAGGCACGCGAAGAAGCGGAGCGGCAGCGGCAACTTGCGGTGAAGCCGGACGCCGGTGGCAAGACACCTGTGATGACGGCGCGCGATCTTGGCGGCCAGGTGGAGAAATCGGGCCCAGATGCGGCCAAGAATGAGCTTGACTCCATCTACACCTCACCGGTTTTCAAGACGGGTAACCGGAAGTCCCAGATCAACCAGGTCAAGGCCCCCTCCGCGGGCCTCGTGGATGTCACGGACCCCGTGCAGATGCGGTTACTGCAGCAGGCGGCGGCCGCGCGCACGGCTGCCGCGACTGCGGCCGCGACGAACGAACCCACGGCCGCGTCCATCTCGAGCGACAAGCAGTTTCTGAAAGACGCGGCGGCAGCGTCCACGCAGCGGACGAGCTTTGATGGCAAGTTGCCCAAGTGCACCCTCAGTCGCGGGTTCGTCATCCCGGCCAACTTCGTTGGGGGCATGAATTCGGACAAGCCGGGCGAGTTTCGCGCGACGGTAACGCAGGATGTGTACGACACGGTGAAGGGGGACTGCAGAGTCATCCCTGCCGGCTCGACGCTGGTCGGCGTCTACAACAGCGATATCGCAGTCGGGCAAGAGCGGCTTCTCGCGGCGTTCATCCGAATGCAGCTCCCGAACAAGAAGACCGTACCGCTGCTCGGCATGCAGGGCGCTGATCCGAATGGTTATGCGGGCATCAGCGGCGACGTCAATAGCCATTTCTGGAAGATCTTCGGGGGAGCGCTTGTCATTGGCGCGTTGCAGCTTCGCTTCAACGACACCCCCACGGCCACCACGTTCGGCGCCGGCGGGGTGACGGCATATAGCAACGCAGCCGGGCAGGTGGCCACGCAGACGGCCCAAACGATTCTGAATCGCAATCAGGGGATTCGGCCGACCATCACTACGAAACCGGGCCAGAAGATGATGGTCCAGGTCAATCACGACATGGTGCTGGAGCCATATCGTGATTAAGTACATTCGCTCCTCTCTCTCGGTGCTTGCTCTTGGCGCCGCCTGCGCGCACGCGGCGACGATCGAGGCAGTCATTAGCCCGAACGCAATCGTGGTCCGTGCCGACGGCCAGCCACGGGTGCACACGATCGAAGGCCGCCCAGTCCTGTACTGCGGGCTGGACGCATTTCTCGGCTGGTCGGCGAAGTTGATCGGGGCGCAGATCGGGCCTGGTGGCGCCGCCGGCGCAGAGGTCACGCTCGGCGGCACGAAGCAGCCGATCGCAACGCTGCTTGCCCGCGAAGGCTGGTTGCGGCCGGCCGCGCTGGTCGAAGCAGCTCAGGCCGCGATGACGGAGCGACAGGGCGGATGGGCCTGCGCACCGAAGACGGAAGCGTTTTCGCAGATGAGCGAGCGGATCGATCCCAAGATACTAGCCGGCATCGCGATGAACGAGTCAGCGTATCGCGGCAGGCCGTGGCCGTGGACGCTCAACGTTGCTGGTCGCGGGATGTTCTTTGCTACGCGTGAGGACGCCTATGCGGCGATCCAACAACTCATTTCTGCACAACGGTGCGATTTCGATGTCGGTCTCATGCAGGTCAACTGGTGCTACCACGGCCGGCGCTTCGAGTCGGCCTGGGCCGCCCTCGCGCCGGCGACGAACATCCGCGTCGCGGAAAGCATTTTGGCAGAGAACCTGCAGCGTAGCGGCTCTTCGGTCAAGGCCGTGGCCTGGTACCACAGTGCCGACCCCGCGCGCGGCGGCCCGTACTTCCAGCGCTTCATGAATCATCTCTCGCAGTTGGAATCAAAAAAATGATCAAACGGCTCCTCCTCTCCGCGCTGGTGTTGGCAGCGAGCGGAACCGCGCTCGCGGCAGATACGGACCCGCTCGATTTCGACTATCAGGTGGTCGCGCGGGCGGTGGACCGGCCGGCGCTGATCTTCAATGACGGTTCGGCAACCTATATCCAGCCGCGTTCCGGCCAGCAGGTCCAGGCCGAAGGCGCACAGCAGAACGGCCCGTATTGGGTAGTGGACGGTGTGCCGGACGTGGTGCGATACACCGTCAGCGGGCAATTGGTCGTTGCCCGGTGGAAGCGGGCCAACGGTTTCACGTCGGAGCCTGCCAATTCGGTCGGGGACCTTCCGAGTTCCTTGGCGGCTATCTCGGGGCGCATCGCCCTGATCGGGAGCTACACGAACCTTCCGCTGGTGAGGCCTGGCCGTTCGGCGCTGCCGCTGGCGCAGATGGTCCGGACCATCGCGCCGACCGGTTGGAGCGGCACCGCACAGAAGGATATCGCACTGACCGACGACGTGAGTATCGACACGCACGGCGGCGAAAACTGGCTTCAGGTGTTGGGTCGGGTGCTTGAGCAGCGCAATCTGTACGCCGAGGTCGATTTCGGGCGGAGAAACATTGCGCTGCGCGGCACGCCGCCCAAGGGCTTCGCGGTAGAGGGCGTCGCCCGCGGCTCCGCGCCGGTGGCGGGACGGCTGGAAGTGGCAGCGCCGGCGCAGGTGAAGGAAGACGCTGCGGGCCCGGCGATTGCGTCCGTCGGAAGTGCTCTTCCTGAGGGCCCGTCTCTGGCGAGCGCGTTCGACGCCATGGCGATCCGGGATGCGAAGAACGGAAAGATCGAAATCCGCTTTGACGAACAGCCGAAGGGCCTCGTAGTGCGGGATGTTGGCGGCAAGGTGCTCGATCTGGACTGGAACGATGCCGAGAGAGTACTCAGCTTCGCCACTGTCGATCAGTTCAGTGTGACCGGCGGTGGCAAGTCCGTCGAAGTCGCGCGCGTTCCCGGTATCGCCTATCTGTTTCCAACGGAGAACGGTGCCGGCCTCGAGCGCATCTTCGAGAAGGACGGCGCAACGTACCTGAGCTTTGCGAAGTCGATGGCGAGCATCTCGGTGTTCGGCGAAAGCCGGGAGGGTCGTGGCGAGCAAAAGGACCGCTTCTACAGGTTCAACGGGATCTCGGATCACCTCACGGTCATCGCTGACGGCAATGTAGTCCAGGTCGATCGCGTGCCGGAAGTGCGCTTCTACGAGCGAGCAGCGGCCCGATGACGCGCGTCCAATCCGTTCTGAGCGCGGCGGTCATCGTGCTTGCCCCTGCAGCGCATGCCGATTGTCTAGACGACGCCGCGCAATACCAGCAGTTGAGCCCGGTCCTGCTGCGTGCGATCGCGCAGCACGAGTCCGGCATGCGAGCGAGTGCAGTGAATCGCAATGCCAATGGCACCGAGGACATCGGCCTCATGCAAATCAATTCGGTCCACCTGCCGAGGCTGGCCCGTTA
Organism: Cupriavidus sp. FW216-B1; assembly: GCF_058789195.1. Lineage (NCBI taxonomy): Bacteria > Pseudomonadati > Pseudomonadota > Betaproteobacteria > Burkholderiales > Burkholderiaceae > Cupriavidus > Cupriavidus sp. FW216-B1. The sequence continues at coordinate 5,249 of NZ_JBYTEL010000042.1, forward strand.
TGGCATCACGCGCCAGTCGCTCTTTGACCCATGCGTGAACGCCTATGTCGGCGCGTGGGTGCTACGAGATTGCCTTGACCGGAATGGTGCGACCTGGACCGCCGTGGGTTGTTACAACGCTGGCGCGCCCGAAAAAAGGCTGAGATACGCCACTCTCATCTACCAAGTGCTGCTGCGCACGCAGACCCGATAACCGAAGGAACGCAACCATGTCTCAGTATTCTCGCCATCCCCGGCTCGGCCGGATTCTGGCCACCGTCGGGGTGATCGCCGCCAGCGCGTGTGCAAATGCCGCAGTGGTGGCCTCGCCGTTCGGCGTCGAGCCTGTCGGCAGCTTCGAGCCTACTAAGCCACTCTCGGGTTCTGGCTGGCAGCCGCTGGCCAGCGTGACGAAGCGCAGCGTGCCTGCTCCTGCAGTGTCGGTGCCGGTTGCTCCTACCGTAGTGGCGCCCAGCACCGTGCCGGTAGCGGCGGTGTCCCTCATCGACTCGAAGAGCGATATCGTGCCGGCTGCCGTGCCCGGTCCCATTGCAACGGTGCCTAGCGAGCCGGCCGCGCCGACGAGCTGGGTGGTGTCCCCGGGCGACGGCACGTTCCGCCAGGTCATCGAAGGATGGGCACCGCGCGCCGGTTGGACGTTGGCGCCGTGGGAGTTGGACAGCGATGTCCCCGTGGAGGGAGCCGACAGCTTCGACGGTGACTTCAAGGCAGCCGTGCGCCATCTGCTCGCTTCGACGGAACTGACCGACTTCGCTCTGCAGCCGTGCTTCTACTCGAACAAGCGCGTGCGGGTGGTCAAGGCCACCACGAAGTGCGACCCGAGCCAATAACCGGATCTCAACTCGAAATGACACTAAAAACTCTCGCGCGTCCCGTCGCTGGCGCGCTGCTGACCACGATGATCCTCTCGGGCTGCGTTTCGCCGCAACTGCTCGAAGGCAACCAGAAGGCCGTCGATACCCTGCAGGCCAGTTCGGACCAGATGACCGATTCGCTGTACGCGCGCATGCGCAGGGACCGCGCCGCGATCGAGCGCGCGCAAGAGGTGGACAAGCCCTTCCTGGCCGGCCGCGCGGTGCCCACTTCGAGGAATGTGACGCTCCCGCTCGCGCTGCGCAAGGATGTCGACACCTTGATCGTCTTCCCGGACCGGTCCATGCCGCTGGCGGTGGCCGGTCAGCGTATCACCATGGCCACCGGCATTCCGGTCAAGATCGAAAACGATGTGTACCTTCCTCCGGCTGCGCTCATGCCGCGCGGCGCAGCCGCGGCGACTGCGAACAGCCGGACGGCCAATGGTAGTTCGCCGAGCATGGCACCGACGATCGGCCCGGCGCCGACGCTAGGCGGCCCGCTTCCGGCCGGACTCGCTAGCGCCGCCGGCGGGACCGCGAACCAGGCTGTTCCGCTCGTTGAAACCGCCCTGAATGTCGAGTTCAAGCAAAGCGAGAAGATGCCGCTGGCCACGATGCTCGACCTCATCGCCACGCGGCTGTCGATCAACTGGGAATATGTGCCGAGCAAGAGCGTCATCCGCTTCTACCGCCTCTCCACCAAGATGTGGCAACTGCCCATCCGCCCGGGGAAGAGTTCGTTCACGACAGAGTTCCGTCAAACCACCCAAGCCAACGGCACCAGTGGCAGCGCGGCCGGGCAGGCCGTCCAGATCGATACGGCGACCAAGGCAGAGGCAAAGGATCTGGACGACTTCGAGAACATCGGAAAGAGCATCGAGCCGGTGCTGACTGTGTCCGGCTCTATGTCGATCAATCCGTCGACGGGCTTGCTGGCCCTGACCGACACGAAGGAAGCCGTGGATAGGGCGGACGAGATCGTCCGCAAACAGATTGCAATCTATTCGCGCATGGTCTACGCGAAATTCCAGACGGTGGACTTCACGATCACCGACAGCGGGCAGGCAGGAGCGGACTGGAACGTCCTGCTGACCAAGGCGCTGCAACACGTCCCGGGCTTTTCGCTGACCGCACTGTCGCCGACATCTCTGGTCGGCGCCGATGCCGGGAGCGTGGGCATGTCCATTACGTCTGGCGGCTTCAATGGGACGCAGGCGATCATCAACGCGCTCAAACAGTACGGGACTGCGACCACGTCGACGACGGTGCCGATTGCAATGCGCAACCGCCACGGCGCGCAGTACAACACGCGGCGTCAGTTTACGTACGTGTCGAACACCACTCCTGCAGCATCGACGGTGGGCGGCACTGGCGGAACCCCGGGGATCACAACGTCGACAGGAACGGTCGGCTTCAAGTTGGCTTTGTTCCCCGATGCCACCTCTCGCGATGACGTAAATATGACCATCGCGTTCGACAAATCGGACCTCGATGGTCCAATCCAGTCCAGGACCTCGGGCACTGGCGCGTTTCAGCAAACGGTCGAGGTTCCGAAGATCGCCGGTAATGGTATCAACGGGCAGGAAGTGACGGTCCGGAACGGTCAGACCGTGATCGTGACGGCGTTCGACCAGAACGACACCTCCACGACGCACCGTACGTTGGCCGAACACCTGCCGTTGCTGGCCGGCGGCAGTCTGGCTGCAACGCGCTCGCGCACCTTCACGCTGGTGCTGCTGACCGTGATGGTGCAGGACCAGGGAGCACTGGGACAATGATCCTCGACATCCACGGCAAAAAGGTTGCCTTCGGGATGCAATGGCGGACGCTGACCGGCAGCGACGCGCCGGCAGCGCTTTCTGCTCGCGTCGCGAAGGAAGTCCGCGCCACCCGGATCTGGCACGAAGAGTCGGCCTTGCACATGGGCTATCTCGGGCCTGCCGATGCCCAGGTGAAGCTCAAGGACAAGCTGTACTCGGCGGCGGCCGCGCTCGCGCGCATTCCCCAACTGTCCCCGAATGCCTTGTTCGTGTTCCACCTGCAGGCACACGGAACTCACGTCGGGTACTTGGTCTGTGGGATCGTGAAGGGCCGGCCACGGGTAGGCTTTGACCAGGTGATCAGCGACGAGCGGGAACTGGCGGCGCTGGTGGTGGATTTTGTCTCGAAGTGCGACGGCCAATTCAAGCTGGCGGGCAATGCTCCCGAGATTCAGGGGCTATTCCCGCCCGATACGCGCGCTGTCCACGTGCCGTTCACGCTCGAGCAGATCGCGGAGGGCCTGGGTCCACACGCCCTCCTGAAGAGGCCGAGCGCCATCACGCAGCGCAAGCAGACCATCGTGCTTGGCGTGCTCGCCGTGCTTGGTATCGTCGGTTGGCAGTACAGCGCGCAGGCCTATCGCGCCTATCAGGCAAAGATGCACCCGCCTCCGCCGCAGAAGTCTCCGGCCGAACTCTACGCGGAGGACATAGCCTCCCGTGCAAGCGTGCCGGTCGCGCTCGCGTCCACCGCAGTCCCTCGTTTCATGGCCTGGTTCACGAGCGCGGTACCGCTGCAGATCGGTGGGTGGACGCTCAAGACAGTGGCCTGCGACCGGGTCGTCACGCCGAGGACTGCTTGCACGCTGGTCTACGAGGTCAAGGCCACGACCAAGGGCGCGACCAATATGACTTTTCTGGCTGCGTTGCCGGATGACATGGCCAACCCGATCTTCCGCAACGAGGACAAGGAAGTGGTGGTGCAGGGCGGTTTCGACGTGGGTCCGGAGATACGACTGACGGCGCTGCTGGTTCAACCGCCCAAGCCGATGGCCTTGCGTGCGGGATTCGGCTCGACGCTGCAGACGCTGCGCCCGGTCGCCGGCAAGGCTGTGCTGGGAGATGCGGCCCTGTTCGGCGTCATTCCCGCCGGTTCCATTGGGGTCGAGCATGCCTACCGGACCGCTTCGTGGCAACTGGAAGGGCCGATGCGCAACGCGACCGAAATCGTGGCGTTCCCACGCACCGTCACGCTCGACAAGATCGCGGTCACCGTCGATCTGGACGCGCAGCCTGCCCTCAAGCAATCCAAGTTCATGCTCGCGCTCAACGGCACGGCCTACGCGCAAGACTGACGACTGAGGAAACATTCGTCAATAACCCCTCCCTGAAGGGAGGGGCTTGAGGGAGCGATCCCAAGAGCCCGAGATTGACCAGGGCAAGCGGTAACCAGCCCGCTACGTTGTGCAGAAGTGCGCAGACCCACCGCCGAATG
>NZ_JBYTEL010000043.1:0-8766 GCF_058789195.1 Cupriavidus sp. FW216-B1
CCCCCCCCCCCCCCCCCCCCCCCCCCCCCCCCCCCCCCCCCCCCCCCCCCCCCCCCCCCCCCCCCCCCCCCCCCCGGCCGGGATCAAGCGAAATCAGGCGAGATCGAACAAAACAGCAGGCAAGAAAACGGACGAGAAAGCCCGCGAAATCGGCAGACCACCGACCACCAGAGCGAGGCTCAACTCCAGCCGGCCCCGATGGCCCTCCGATGCTCTCAACGCGCCCCGCCCGGCCCCGCTCAGCTCGCGTCGGCCGTCACTGCTGCGGCCGGCGTGCCGTTCATCAGTGCCACGCCCAGCGTCTCGCGCACCTTGTTCTCGATCTCGTCGGCGATGTCGGGATTCTCGCGCAGGTATTCGCGCGCGTTGTCCTTGCCCTGGCCGATCTTCTCGCCCTTGTAGCTGTACCAGGCGCCCGACTTCTCGACGATCTTGGCGTCCACGCCGAGGTCGATGATCTCGCCCTGGCGCGAAATACCCTGGCCGTAGAGGATGTCGAAGAATGCCTCGCGGAACGGCGGCGAGACCTTGTTCTTGACCACCTTGACCTTGGTTTCGTTGCCGATCACGTCGTCGCCCTTCTTGATCGAGCCGATGCGGCGGATGTCCAGGCGCACCGAGGCGTAGAACTTGAGGGCATTGCCGCCGGTGGTGGTCTCGGGCGAGCCGAACATCACGCCGATCTTCATGCGGATCTGGTTGATGAAGATCACCAGGCAGTTGGTGCGCTTGATGGTGCCGGTCAGCTTGCGCAGCGCCTGGCTCATCAGGCGGGCCTGCAGGCCCGGCAGCGAGTCGCCCATCTCGCCTTCGATTTCGGCCTTGGGCACCAGCGCCGCCACCGAGTCGATCACGATCAGGTCGACCGAGCCCGAGCGCACCAGCGCGTCGGTGATTTCCAGGGCCTGCTCGCCGGTGTCCGGCTGGGAGATCAGCAGGTCGCCCACGTTGACGCCGAGCTTGCCGGCGTAGTTGACGTCGAGCGCGTGCTCGGCGTCGATGAACGCGCAGGTGCCGCCCAGCTTCTGCATCTCGGCCACCACCTGCAGCGTCAGCGTGGTCTTGCCCGACGATTCCGGACCGTAGATCTCCACCACGCGGCCGCGCGGCAGGCCGCCCACGCCCAGCGCGATGTCCAGGCCCAGCGAACCGGTGGACACGACCTGGATGTCCTGGTCGATTTCGGCTTCGCCCAGTTTCATGATCGAGCCCTTGCCGAACTGCTTCTCGATCTGGGCCAGCGCGGCCGCCAGCGCCTTCTGCTTTTCGGCGCTTACGCCAGCACCCGCCTTCTTGCCGTCATCCATGGTCGTCCTTCCGTCAATGGTGTATAAATAGGCCGCATGTGGCGCGCTGCCTGCTTTTGCGGGCTTGCGCCCGCTCCGCCGCCCGCCCCGGTACGCGACCCGCCCGTGGCATCGGCGCGCAGCATGAGAGGCGGCGGAAAAATCCGGTAAATGCCGGCCGCGCACAATGCGACCGGAACAAGCGGGTACTGTATAAAAAAACAGTATGCTTGGCAAGCCCTGCCCGCACCGCCGGCGACACCCGGTGGCAAAGGGGCGACAAAGCCGAGCCTGGGTGGAGACAACCATGCGTATTCTGATCGCTGAAGATGACGACGTGCTGGCCGACGGCCTGACGCGCTCCCTGCGCCACTCCGGCTATGCCGTCGACCACGTGGCCAGCGGGATGGAGGCCGATTCGGCGCTGTCCACCCAGACCTTCGACCTGCTCATCCTCGATCTCGGCCTGCCGCGCCTGCCCGGCCTGGAGGTGCTCAAGCGCCTGCGCGCGCGCGGCGCCATGCTGCCGGTGCTGATCCTGACCGCCGCCGACGGCGTGGACGAGCGCGTCAAGGGGCTGGACCTCGGCGCCGACGACTACATGGCCAAGCCGTTCGCGCTGTCCGAGCTGGAAGCGCGCGTGCGCGCGCTGGTGCGGCGCGGCGCCGGCGGCGGCGCCACGCTAACGCACCACGGCCCGCTGGCCTTCGACCAGGTCGGCCGCATCGCCTACCTGAACGAAGAGATGCTGGACCTCTCCGCGCGCGAGGTGGGCCTGCTGGAAATCCTGCTGACCCGCACCGGGCGGCTGGTCTCGAAGGAACAACTGGTGGACCACCTGTGCGAATGGGGCGAGGAAGTCAGCAACAACGCCATCGAAGTCTACGTGCACCGGCTGCGCAAGAAGATCGAGGTGGGCGGCATCCGCATCGCCACGGTGCGCGGCCTGGGCTATTGCCTGGAGAAATACCAGGCCGCCGCGGTGCACGGCTAGCCGGCCGGGAGACCTCGCCTATTCCACCGCCTATCTCGCCACCCATCCTGCCGCCCGCCCCGCGTCGTTCTTCCGGCCTGCCCGCCACGGACCACCCGAACCCTTCCCCATGAGCCTGCTGCGACTGCCCCGGCGGCGCGCGCGGGCCGCCCGGCCCGCCACGCCGCCTCCCGACTCCGCCGCGCCCGATGCCAGTCCTGGCGACGAAGCGCTGGCCGAGGCGCTGCCCCATCTGGAGGACAGCGCCGGCCACCCGTCGCCGCGCTCGCTGTTCGGCGAGATCCTGGACTGGATGCTGGCGCCGCTGCTGCTGCTCTGGCCGATGAGCATCGCCGTGACCTACCTGGTGGCCAAGTCGATCGCCAACGGGCCGTTCGACCGCTCGCTGGAGGCCAGCGCCATCGTGCTCTCGCAGCAGGTACGCGAGGTCAACGGGCGCGTCACGCTGCAGCTGCCGCTGTCCGCGCGCGAGATCCTGCGCGCCGACGAGAGCGACAACATCTACTACCAGGTGGTCGGCACGCACGGCGAGTTCGTCGCCGGCGACAACGACCTGCCGCTGCCCAGCGAGGAAGACCGCGGCCACGCCGGGCTGGTGTCGCTGCGCGACGACCGCGTGGCCGGCAACGACGTGCGCGTGGCCTATACCTACGTCGACCTCAAGCACGGCAGCGACACCCAGCCGGTGCTGGTGCAGGTCGGCGAAACGCTGGACAAGCGCGCGCGCCTGGCCAATGAAATCATCAAGGGCGTGATCCTGCCGCAGTTCGTGATCCTGCCGCTGGCGGTGGTGCTGGTGTGGTTCGGCCTCACGCGCGGGCTGGCGCCGCTGAACGCGATCCAGCAGCGCATCCGCGCGCGCAACCCCGGCGACACCAGCCCCATCGACGAGCACGCCGCGCCGCAGGAGATCACGCCGCTGGTGGCGTCCTTCAACGACCTGCTCGCGCGCCTGGACATGTCGGTGCAGACGCAGAAGCGCTTCATCGCCGATGCCGCGCACCAGATGAAGACGCCGCTGGCCGGCCTGCGCATGCAGGCCGAACTGGCCCAGCGCGAGCAGACGCCGGAGGAATTGCGCAAGTCGCTGGCGCAGATCGCCGGCAGCTCCGAGCGCACCGCCCACCTGGTCACGCAGCTGCTGTCGCTGGCGCGCATGGAGAACCTCGCCGGCGCCAGCAGCATGGCGCCACTGGACCTGGGCGCGCTCGCGCGCGAGGTGGTCAAGGACTGGCTGCCGCAGGCGTGGGCGCGCCGCATCGATCTCGGCGTCGACGCCGACGATCATCCCGTCATGGTGCAAGGCAACCGCCTGATGCTCACCGAGATGCTCAACAACCTGATCGACAACGCGATCCGCTACACGCCCGCCGGCGGCCACGCCACCGTGCGCGTGCGTGCCGACGCGTTCGAGCCGTTCGCCTACCTCGAGGTGGAAGACACCGGCCCCGGCATTCCGGTGGCCGAGCGCGAACGCGTGATGGAGCGCTTCTACCGCGTGCTGGGCACGCAGACCCAGGGCAGCGGCCTGGGCCTGGCCATCGTGCGCGAGATCGTGCAGCAGCACGGCGGCGACGTCGCCATCGTCGACAACGTCTACCAGACCGAGCCGCGCCTGGCCGGAGCGTGCTTCCGCGTCACGCTGCGCCGGCCCGTCGCCGGGGATGCCGCATGAGCGATACCGGCCAGCCACCCGTCGAGCCTGCGGCGCACGTTCCGCCCATCTCGCCTGTTCAGCCGACGCCGCCCATGCCGCCCGGCCGGCCCTCCCCGGCCGCGCGCCGCGCATGGCGCCACAACCTGCGCTGGATCGCCGTGCTGCTGACGATCTGGTTCGTGGTCACGTTCGTGGTCGCCTGGTTCGCGCGCGAACTGCGCTTCGACTTCTTCGGCTGGCCGTTCTCGTTCTGGGTCGGCGCGCAGGGCGCGCTGGTGGTCTACGTGCTGATGGCGGCGCTCTACGCATGGCGCATGAACCTGACGGCCGACGAAAGCGATGACGAAACCGCCACCCCGGCCGTGCCCCGCGATCGCGGCCAGGATGCTGCATAGCAGGAAAACCGCGACCGCCGCGCCCAGTGCCGAAGCGGGCCGCTGACGAGGCCGCAAGGCATCGCGCCGCAGCAATCGCGGCGCGTTTTTTTGCCTAGCGTATACCCCGAGCGTTTAGTGGCGAACGGGGCGGAAATTGTCAGAACGCAGTAAGTTTCGCCTCCCACAATCCATTGAACTTCGGTGGCTGTGCTGTGTCCGCGCCACGCGTGCCCGCTGCCCACCCGAACGATTCCGATCTCAAAACGGAGGAGACAATGGCTAACGCGCAGAACGTAGCGATGCCCGGCGGCAGCGCCCAGGGTTCGGCAATGACAGCCGAAGAGAAGAAGGTGATTTTCGCCTCCTCTCTCGGCACGGTATTCGAGTGGTACGACTTTTATCTCTACGGTTCGCTGGCGGCCATCATCGCCAAGCAGTTCTTTGCCGGACTGGACCCCACCGCGGCGTTCATCTTCGCGCTGCTGGCCTTCGCCGCCGGCTTCATCGTGCGGCCGTTCGGCGCGCTGGTGTTCGGCCGCCTCGGCGACATGATCGGGCGCAAGTACACCTTCCTCGTGACCATCCTGATCATGGGTTCGTCGACCTTCATCGTGGGCCTGCTGCCGGGCTTCACCACGATCGGGTGGGCGGCGCCGATCATCCTGATCGCGCTGCGCATGCTGCAGGGCCTGGCGCTCGGCGGCGAGTACGGCGGCGCGGCCACCTACGTGGCCGAGCATGCCCCGCACGGCAAGCGCGGCGCCTACACGGCATGGATCCAGACCACCGCCACGCTCGGCCTGTTCCTGTCGCTGATCGTGATCCTGCTGTGCCGCAACCTGACCGGCGCGGCCTTCGACGACTGGGGCTGGCGCATTCCGTTCCTGGTCTCGATCCTGCTGCTCGCGGTATCGGTCTACATCCGCCTGTCGATGAACGAATCGCCGGCGTTCCAGAAGATGAAGGCCGAAGGCAAGACCTCCAAGGCGCCGCTGACCGAAGCGTTCGCCCAATGGCGCAACCTCAAGATCGTGATCCTGGCGCTGGTGGGCCTGACCGCCGGCCAGGCCGTGGTCTGGTACACCGGCCAGTTCTACTCGCTGTTCTTCCTGACCCAGGTGCTCAAGGTCGACGCCACCACCGCCAACCTGCTGATCGCGGGCGCGCTGGTGATCGGCACGCCGTTCTTCATCTTCTTCGGCTCGCTGTCCGACAAGATCGGCCGCAAGTGGATCATCATGGCCGGCTGCGCGCTGGCGATGCTGACCTACTTCCCGCTGTTCAAGGCGCTCACCCACTACGCCAACCCGGCGCTGGAACGCGCGCAGCAGACCGCGCAGATCGTCGTCACCGCCGATCCCAAGCAGTGCTCGTTCCAGGGCAGCCCGATCGCCCGCGAGATCGATTTCCGCAGCTCCTGCGACATCGTCAAGCGGACCCTGGCGCAAGCCTCCGCCAGCTATGAAGTGGTGGAAGCCCCGGCCGGCACGGTGGCCTCGGTGAAGATCGGCGACAAGCAGATCGACGCCTTCAACGCCTCGCTGGATACCGCCGGCCACAGCTTCGACGACGCCAGCAAGAAGCAGATCGCCGCGTTCAAGAAGGAAGTGGGCAGCTCGATGGCCTCGGCCGGCTACCCGACCAAGGCCGACCCGGCGCAGATGAACACCATCATGGTGCTGGTGGTCCTCGTCATCCTCGTCATCTATGTGACGATGGTGTACGGCCCGATCGCCGCCATGCTGGTGGAGATGTTCCCGACCCGCATCCGCTACACCTCGATGTCGCTGCCGTATCACATCGGCAACGGCTGGTTCGGCGGCCTGCTGCCCACCATCTCCTTCGCGCTGGTGGCGCAGAACGGCAACATCTACTACGGCCTCTGGTACCCGATCATCATCGCCGGCGTGACGCTGGTCCTCGGCTCCCTGTTCGTGCGGGAAACCAAGGACCTCGACATCTACGCCAACGACTGAACGGACCTCGCGCATACGCGGCCAGCAGGCTGCAGGAATACGCAGGCAAGACTGACCCGGTAATCAGTCGCTCCAGCCGGCGGGCCGCAAGGTCCGCCGGTTTTTTTTTTGCGCCCACGGCACGCGCGGCCCGCGGCGGCGCCCCGAAACTTTTTCGGGGAAGGTGTTGACAGCGTTGAAAGCCCAGGTATAATTTCGGTCTTCAACGGCGAATTAGCTCAGTCGGTTAGAGCGACGGAATCATAATCCGCAGGTCCGGGGTTCGAGTCCCTGATTCGCCACCAGTATTTGAAAGGGTTTCCAGGCAACTGGAAGCCCTTTTTGTTTTCCGCAATTCATCTGCAGTTCCGCAAAACCCGATTATGGGAATATTGCAGTCGACATATTCCATTCGGCGCCGCGGGTCATATACTGTTCATCCATACAGTGCTTTTTGGTGTGCATCATGGGTAACAGCAAACTTTCGGCCGGCTGCCAGTTTCACGTCCCGGGCAGCAATCAACCCGCCGGCCCCTCGTCAAATGGCATCCTCGCGCGGGTCCGAGGCGACTACATCTCAGAAGCGCTGCAGACGCTGCCGCGGCCCGACTGGAACACATCGCCGCAGCACCATGAGGTGGTGATCAACGCCGGCCACGCTGGCTGGGTGCGGCTCTACATCCAACTGGGGCGGTACAAGCACGGCAAGTCCTCGTACTACCACTGGAAGGCCTACCGCGCCGAGCCTGTCGAAGACGGATGCATAGAATCGTCGACGATGACCTAGACTGCCTCCTACATACAAGCGAAGGAGCGATCATGGACCCGGGCGATGTGATAGCAGCCTTCGAGCGTATGGCGCTGGCGGAAAAGGATGAATTGCGTATTGATGACGCCATCGCCGGCCTGTCCAGCTTGATGGCCGACGAGCAGATGCCGGACGAGGTATGGCAGGCGCTGTTGACCGTGGGCGCAACGCTTTACCATATCGCCCTCACACAGCGCCTGGGAATAATTGGCGCGCCCGACACGCCAGTCAACCCCGCCTGATCATCTGCGCGGCTACCGGCACGCCGCGGCGGCCGCCTCCAGCATGATCTCGTACGCCGCGCGCTGGCCGACCTCCACCAGCGCCGCTCGGCCCTTCGTGAACACGTCGGCAGCAGGATCGACCTGATCCAGTGCCCAAGCAGGCCGCGGCACCGGCTCTACCTTGCAGGGCACGGCCACCGGCACCTCGACCGTCTTCGTCTGCGTGATCACCTGCGGCGGCGCGCTCGCGCAGCCGGCCAGCAGCATGCCCAGCACCAGGATGCTCTTCATCGCCCTGCCCTCCGCCCCTTGATCGTCTCGGTCAGCAGCTCGTCGAGCGAGCCGCACAGGTCGGCGGGCTTCGACGGCGGACGGCGCGCCAGGTCGTCGGCCTTCTTCTCCGCCTCGGTGGCCCGGCCCTGCGCCTCGGCCAGCGCGGCCGCGACACTGGCGGCGCGCTCGTCCGCAGCTTGCTTCAGCACCGCGACGGCCTTGTTGGCCGTGTCCACGTCGGCGGCACAGCGCGCGTTCGCATCCAGCGCCCGGCCGGCCCGTTGGTTCGCCGCTTCCAGCGCCTGGCCGGCGGCGGCCGCGCGCGGGGCGAAGTAGAGCCAGTTGGCCACCACCAGCGCCAGGACGGCGCCCAGCAGCGCGGCCACGCCGGCGGCGCGCCATGGAATCGTCGGCATCAGCATCCCCAGCCCTCCGGAAACTCGGCCAGCGGCACGGTCTGCCCGGCCAGCGCATGCGTGCAATCGCTGAGGAACTGGATCTGGCCATCGGTCACGAACGTGTGGCAGACCTTCTTGACGTCCTTGCTGGCGTCGTCGAACTTGGCCGGGTTGTCGCTCGGCATGCTCCACGTCACCAGCACGCTCGGCGTGAAGGTCGGGCGCTCGGCATCGCTGTTCCAGCCCCACCGCGGGCCCGGTCCGGTGCCGATCTGGATCTGGTGGGCATCCCGGCAACCCGGGCACCAGAAGGACAGGCGGCCGGGGGCCGGCTGCCGCAGGACTTTCGATAGTGTGTTCATGCCGGCCTCCCCTTGAACCAGTGCCGCAGCTCCAGCCGCCAGAACGCCCACAGCACGCCCATCGCGACCGCCACGTTCGACGCCACCTCAGGCTGGCTGTGGCAGTAGCCCGGCATGACCATGTTCCCGAACGCCGACAGATTCAGCAGGAACAGCACCATCGCGCCCCCGGTCCGGTTCGGTACCTTGTGCGTCAGGACGGCCCAGAGCGAGCCAACGAAGATGATGGCGTTCGCCACCAGATTGATTGAGGTCAGCATGTCAGCTCCCGGCGATCCTGCGGCGCGCGGCGTTGAACCACTCCGGGATCTGCTGCATCCCGTTGTTGACGATGGCCAGCCCGAAGACCGCTGCTGCCGCCACCGCCAGCATGTGGGTGTAGCTGCCGGCCACCAGGCCGAACCGCTCCACCGCTGCGCCGCCAACAAGGCA
>NZ_JBYTEL010000044.1:0-7782 GCF_058789195.1 Cupriavidus sp. FW216-B1
ATCAAGCAATCCCATCTCTCACCTCACGAAATCAAAATTGCGGGCTGCGCCGTCACGGCGCCGTTGGCATCTCGCGTTACAACAGGCTGCGTGACGGTCTTGGTGGTGGCACCCACATAGGTGGCATGCCATGCGTCGATGGCCCCCGGAAACGCAGTGCTGAGCACGTCCGCCGCGAATACGCCGGCGGTGCCATCAGGCCATGCGATCTGCGCCGCCGTCAGCGCCCCATTGGCATCGCGCGTGCCGCTCACCAGTTGGAAGTTCTGCGTCTGGGCCCAGCCGAGCAGCATCGCCTCTGGCGAGATTCCGGGGTCGCCCTTGTCACCCTTGAAGAACGGCAGGAACGGCACCTCCAGCGCCTCTCCGGCCGCGCTCGAAAGCGTCAGCGTCAGGCTGATGGCTTGGGTCAGGTCAGGCATAGGTGATGCGCTCCACGATGTTGATGGTCGAGGTGTCGGACAGCACCACGTTGCCGCCCGGGTCTTGCAGGCGGATGTCCATCACCAGCAGTTGCAGCGGCCAGTCGGTCGTCTCTTCCGCCGTGGCCGACAGGCTCACCACACCGGTGGCGGCATCGACGAACGTCGCCGACAGGGCCTGCACCAGCTTGCGGGTACCGGAGGTCCGCAGCTGCGCCGAGATCGACCAGCCGGTGAAGTCCATCACCTCGCCGTTGTTCAGGATCTGGCCAGCGTAGGCGAAGGTCTGGCCGCGTTTGAAGTCTGTGGTCATGGGCATGCCGCGGGCTGGCGCGGCCGGTGGTGGATTGGATCAGGCGGGCTTGGCCGGCCAGTCGATGGCGCGCGGGAAGTCCGGCTGGCCAGTGACCGCGCGCAAGTCCTTGCGGTACTGGCTCAGGGCCTTCAGGCGCAGCGTGTCCGCCGCGTCCAGCTCGTCGAGCACGAACCCGTCCATCAGGGGCGCCACGAGCTGGTCGGCCTCGACCAGCAGCGCCGCCTGCTGCGCGCGCGCGGCCGCAGCGAGCTGCTCGGTCTGCAGGGCCTCGTCGAGCGTCCATTCCTCGTCGACCCACTTATGCGCCGGCGACGGCGGCGGCTCGTCGGTCAGGAACGGCGGCAGGTCGCCCAGCCCGGTGTACTCGGCACTCGGGATGAACTGCGAGCCATCGGCCGTGCGGTACAGCGGCACCGCGCGGTAGTCCGGCACGAGCGTCCAGGTGCCGTCCGGCCAGTTCTGCGGCGCATGGCCCGCGGCGTCGCGGTAGACGGGGATGGCGCGCTCCGTGCGCTCCGGCGGCGCGGTCGGCGTGGCGAAGCCCGGCACGATGGGCTCTTCCGGCTGGAGCGGGTTGTCATCGGCCAGGCCGTTGCACAGGAACTCGCCAGTGGCGGGGTGATAGTTGAAGATTTCCATGGGGGTCCTTAGAACTTGATGCAGGCCAGCAGGGCCACGTTGCGCATGCGGATCTCGCTGCCGGTTCCGACGAAGCCACTCACTCCGCCCGAGAGCGCAAAGCCCAGCGATCCGGATGCGGTAGCGCCCACGGCGGCTGTTCGGTACGTCGTGCTGATGGTCGTCGTGCCGTAAAACGGCGAGATCCCCGTGCCGCTCAAATAGGCCGGGTAGACACCCGAGCCGTCCATCCCGAGCGGCAGGATGTGGTTGTGGTCCCGCAACTGCGCGTCCTGCCAGCTACCGAACGTCCGACCCGAGTCCGCGCCGCGGCCGTCATCCCAGCCGCGTACGGCCTCGCCGCGCAGTTCGGGCAGGTTGAACGTCATCGAGCCGTCGCCGGCGCCGAAGGTGGTGCCGATCTCGGCGAACAGGTCGGCGAACGTCGCGCGCGACACCGCCGCGCCGTTGGCTTTCAGGAAACCGCTCGGTACCGCGCTCTTCGCGTGGAACACGATGGAGCCGGGCAGCAGGTGGCCGAAATTCGGTATGCCGAGCAGGCCGATGGTCACCCAGGCGCTGTTCGCCGCATTGCGCATGCGCATGAGGCCGGCGCCCGTGTCCGCCCAGAACTGGTAGGGGTAGGTCGTCGTCGGCGCCGATGAGCCCGACTGCTGCGACGCCAAAGCCTGCAGCGCGCCGTTCAGGTCAGCGCGAAACGATGCCCCCGCCTGGTTGTCGATCACCAGATCATTTTGAGACATGTGGTCCTCTCGAAGTTAATAGCCGACAGCGTCCCAGTCGAACCGACGGGAGATGGCTGCGCCTGCGCTGCTGAAGAAGTTGACGGTGAAGCCGGCCGGGCTCTTGCCGGTGACGGTGAAATAGTCGCCCTGCACCATGTTCTGAGCGGTGATGCCCAGCACCGGCACGACGCGGAACGGCTTGTTGAAGGTGATCAGTTGCGGGCCGGCGGACGACACCACGTCCCGCCCGGCCTCGCGCCGATCGGGCATGTCTACCGAGACCGACAGCCCGGTCACGACCACGTTGTGCGTGGGCGAGCCCGATTCGACGACCGCGCGCCACTCGAAGGCACGCGCCTCGTAGTCGCCGAGCGTGAAGCGCTGCCAGTCCGTCCAGTCCGGGGTGGCCGCCGGGTCGTCCGCCGTCGTGCGCACGTAGAGCGTCACGGCCGTGTCGTTGATCCGGTCGCCGTCGATGGACTGCCAGGTGTCGATCAGCGCGGTGCGCGCATCCACCATATCGCCCGTATCGAACGAGACGGCGTCCAGCGTGGCGGTCAGCCGGGACTTCTCGACGACGCCGAGATCGAGCGTGCCGGCGAAGTCGTAGGTGCCGCTGGAGACCAGTCCGCCCAGCGAGTCGATCAGGCCCCACCCGCCGCTGCCGACCACGTCGTCGATGGGCCCGAGGCTGTCCACGGCCGGCTGGTCGTCCCACTCGCCCGTCGCGTCGATCATTCCCTGATCGTCGATGAGGCCCATGCCGATCAGCTTGATGCCGTTGAGCGCCGGGTCGAATACGATGCCCACCTTGGCCCCGGCGAACGCCGGCTGCTCGGTGATCGTGGCCACGACGTTGAGGTCCTGCAGTGACGGCGCCGTGGTCACCACCTGGGCGGCCAGCGGCGACTCGTTGCCGCTCGAGTCCACCCACTTGCCGAGGTACACACCCTCGATCAGCGGCAACTGCGCGCTGTTCGCCGCGCCCGAGATGAAGCCGCCGAAGTCGACGGCGCTGCCCCAGGTCGGCGAGATCGTGTCGGTGGTGTGCCGGATACGCGCCTGCCCGCCGTTGCGCACGTCCAGATCGACCGCCGCGTCCCAGGTCAGGTTGGCGAACCCGTTGAGCACCGTCAGCGACAGGCCGGCCATGTTGCTCGGCGGCGCAGTCTTGCCCACCACCTTGTGGCCGTAGGTGTACGTCCAGTCGGGGCTGCGCACGCCGATGCCCGAGACGTACCGCGCGCGCACGTAGTAGTAGGCCCCGTCCTCCACCGGCGCGAGGTAGGCGCTGGTGGTGCTGGCCGGCATCGGCGTCAGGATCGTCCAGTCGGCGTCCTGCAGGCGCTTGTACTGCAACTCGATGGAGCCGGACTGCTGCAGCGCTGCATCCACCGCCGGCGGCCAGGTCACGAGCACGCGCGAGATCACCACGCCCGTCTGCGTCAGCAGCAGCTGCACCTCGCCCGAGTCCATGCCGATCTGGCCGACCATCTCCACCCGGAACGGGTTGGGCAGGTTGGTGTCCGGCGCCGGATCCGTCGTCGTCGCGTCGCCGAAGTTCCAGTCATAGACCGCCGCGGCTTCCTCGTTGAGCACCAGGTCGATGCCACCGTCGTCGCTCATCTTCCAGGACATGACCCGGAACACCTTCTCTGCCCACCCGAACTTCGCCAGCGACAGCTTCACCGTGCTGTAGGCCGTGAGCTGGAACGCCGTCAGCTTGGCCGGGAACTCGACCACGATGCCCTGGCGCGAGCGCTCGAGGATGATCTTGGCCATGCGCTGCGCCGCCACCACGTTCGTGGTGTACGGCAGCTCGATGTCGCGCTCGATCAC
The DNA here is from genome assembly GCF_058789195.1 of Cupriavidus sp. FW216-B1. Taxonomy (NCBI): domain Bacteria; kingdom Pseudomonadati; phylum Pseudomonadota; class Betaproteobacteria; order Burkholderiales; family Burkholderiaceae; genus Cupriavidus; species Cupriavidus sp. FW216-B1. The sequence continues at coordinate 3,942 of NZ_JBYTEL010000044.1, forward strand.
CTCGCCGTCCTGCGCGGCGTACAGCGGGTTGCTGACCGCCGGGAAGTCGCCCGGCTGCCAGTAGTTCGACGGATCGACGAACGTCCCCTTGACCACGTTGAACAGGTCCTTGCGGGACATGCGCGGCTGCACCTTCACCGCGCCCCGCAGGTCCGACTCGGTCAGCGTCACGGTCGGGATGTCGTAGGCGCCGGCGAACAGCCGGAATGTGCCGCCCGAGATCACCACCGCGCCAGCGCCGGCCGTCGTCATCTCCGTCAGGTTGTCGCGCGGCGACTTGTCCGACATGACGATGCCGTTGCACCGATAGCGCCAGTCGTTCTTGTCCGGCGTCACGGCCACCAGCTCGTCCGAGATGTTGGCCGCGGCGATCACCGAGGCAAGGTCGATGTCCTCGTCGGTGCAGCTGAAGCCGCGCTCGTCGCGCAGGTAGTCATAGACGCACAGGGCCCAGTTGTCGTTCCAGGCGGTAACGCCGTTGCGCGGGTCATAGATCCGCTTGCCACGCACCACCGCCTTGATGTTCGGCAACCCGTTGGGGAAGATGTCGGCGTCGTATTCCAGGCGCACATACAGGTAGCAGACGCCGCACAGCCGGTGGGCAGTCGTCCAGTTCCCCGGCATCTCGCCAACCAGGTCGCCGTCGGCCACCTGGTTGATCGACCCCAGATGCTTCTTGATGCGCACCAGCGCCTTCTGGCGCTGGGCCTCGTAGGTGATCTGGATGCTGTCCGCACCTTCCGGCACGCCCTGGACGGTCACATCGGCGGAGCCGGGCGCTGCGCTATAGTTCCCCAAGGGGAAAACAGTAGGTCCGAATCCCAAGTTTTCCTCAGTCGCTGGCGTGACCGACGACACCGAGGTGATGCTGTAGATCGGCTCGCCGACCGAGAACGTCATGGTCGTGCCGGTCACAGGCACAGTGATGGTCTTCGACTCCCCCCATGTCTTCAGGAACTTCCCGCCAGTCGGGAATCCGCTGCTAAGCGTCCCAACCGGGTCCTCGCCGATATACACCTCTTCGATGTCCTCGCACTCATGGTCGGCCAGCGCGATCACCAGGTGCATGAACTGGTTCGCCTTGCCATCGCCGTCGGTGCTGCCGGCGAAGACCAGCGGGCCCGAGGTCATGGCACGGCCGTAGACGATGTTTCGGACTTGGACGTTGGAGCGGACGACCTGCGTGCGGCCCTGTGCCTCGGCGGCGAAGCCGTTGTTCGTGCGCGGCTTGAAGACGGCACCCATCAGCGCCGACACGGCCCATGACGCGCCAAAGACAATCACCGCATACGTGATGGCATAAACCGCAGCATAGGCGGCGCCGCCGGCCGCAATTGCCCCGGCGACAGCCGCCGCAATGGCGCCGATTCCTTCTGCCATGACATTTCCCTCAGATTTTCCAGGCTGCCTTGGCTGCGCTCATCGGCAGGAAGATGATTCCATCCCGCCCCTGCACAGCAATCTTGTCCCCGACGCAAAGCGCGAGGGCCTCCCCCTCGGGGGCATCAATGACAACCACATCTCCACGCCCGGCGAGCGCTGCCGGAACCGCCGGGCCCAGCATCATCGTGGCGACGCCCACCACCCCGCCGTAGTCCCGCAGGAGCCGAAACGCGGCCTTGTCGCTCGTGTAGAACCCCCGCCAGCGCGCCGCATAGTCCACGCCCGTCATCGCCTCGACCGCGTCGGCGACGAACATGCAGCAGTCGCTGATACCGCGTGAAAAAGCCCGCGCGCGGCGGGCTTCGATGAATGCGGCAAGCCGCGTAGGCCAATCGTTGAATCGCTTCATATGTGGGTCCACGTGCGGTTCGTCACGATGTGCCAGATGGTGTGCTTGTGGACACCATATGTTTCAGCCAATCGCTTGCGAAGACCGTACTTCTTCTCGGCGGATGACCATGCGGCCCGAATTTCGGAGATCGCCTTATCGGAGAGTTTTGCCCATGGCGTCTGCTCACCGCGCCTCACTCTCCCGGGAAAGCGATGCGTCCAGTTTTCATCGCCACTTGGGAAGCTCTCCTGGGGATGAGAGGCATACCAGTCGTCTCCACTCATGCGCGCAGCTCGCCCCTTTTTATGCATATCCTCCATGTTCTGTTGATGCGTTCCGAGGAATAGATGATCTGGATTCACGCAGCGCGGGTTGTCGCAGCGATGCAGCACATGCAAACCACCCCGGATCGGGCCATTGGCAATGATCCATGCCGCTCGGTGCGCCTTGATACTGCGCTTCCCAGTGGGGAATTTGCCGTAGGGCTGCTCTTTGCTCTTGACCCCACCAGTCCACATCCAGCAGTCACCGGACTTGTCCACCTTCGCATTGAAGCGCGCAATGTCTGATTGAGTGAAGTGCATTATCTTCCCCAAAGGAGGGTCTTTTCCACGAGTTGCGGCGTGTACTCGAAACCGCGGTCGCCCGGGTAACGGCTCTGCTGATCCTCGTTGTTGTAGCGGCGCACGCGCGCCTTATCCCAGGACACCATGCGCGATTCCGCCGACACCGTGACGGTCGCGGTATCGCCCACCTCAGACGACAAGGTGTCAATGCGCCCATAGAAAAGGCGAACGGGCTGCATGAACAATTGGAGGTCCGCCCGAAGCGGAGAAAACCAGATCTGGCATGGCTTGCCCTGGTACTGCTCCCCGAGTGAGATCGCCACGATCTCAGAGGGAATACCGGACATCGTGAGGCGGACACCAGTTGCCTCCAGGCTGGCCTGCTCTTGGATCGGCTCGATGCTGCCTAGGGCGCCAGTCCCCATCCACGTGAACCCGTTCCAATTGATGTCATATCCAGCGCTGCAGATACGCAGCGGCTGCGAGAAATCGAGCTGCACAAAGAACAGGTATGGGACGTGCCCCCCTTTTACCGCCGCGATGCCATCGTCATTAAGCGTGCGCGTCATTGCGGGTCCTCGATGAAGTCCACGGAGAAAGATTCATGACGCCACGCCGGCGTGCTCACGAACTCCCAGACGTCGCTGGCCAGGCGCATCTTTGCTTTCGGCTTGTCCAGCGCCACGACGGCCAGATTGGCCGGCGCGTTCCGGAATGGAGGTGCGACTGGAATGGATGCCAGCCCCATGGCGTCGCTGGTCACGTCGGCCGTGACGATTTTCAACTCACCCCCGGCTTCGATGTATTCGCCAGCTTGCAGCACCAATATGCTGGCCGGCCACCCCGACGTTGGAAGCGATCTGAAATCGGTCATAGCGCCGCTTACCGCTGCGCTGTATAGCGCAGATCCGGGGGCATCGTGCGGCCACAGATAGATCCGGCCTGCCATGCCGTTCAGGGCCGACAGCAAAGCCTTCAGGCGCCGCTGCTGCTGCAGGCTCATGGTGGTGAAGGTCAGGCGCGCCTTCCACAGCGCGCCAGGCCGCTCCACGGTCTGCGTGGCCTTGTTCAACGGCGATGTGAAGGCTTCCGTGTTCGACTGCAACCCGAACATCGCGCTGGACGGCAGGATGTCGTCAGGAAAGGTCAGAATGGCCATGGGTCACTGTCTTTGCAAGAACCTGCCGCCGCGTTGCATGCTATCCAGGATCTGAGCCTTGGTCTGTTCATTGCCCTGCCGAATGGCGGCGATGATGTCCGCGCGGTCAGTCCGACTGTCGATGTTGTAGGTTGGATTGAGATGAATCGTCACGGGGGCCGCCTGCTGCTGGGCCTGGCCAGCGAGCATGTCGTCCGGGATGATTCGCCCGGGCACATCGGGCACGAACATTTCCGGCCTGCCACGCTCACCGACGAGATATGACTGCCCCGCCTGCACATCCCCACCCCCCGCGCGTGTCAGAGGTGTGCCGACCGGGCTGCTGAGGTCGACGGGCGTACC
>NZ_JBYTEL010000045.1:0-6555 GCF_058789195.1 Cupriavidus sp. FW216-B1
AGCATATTGGTGCTGCAAGCTGGCGAATACATCGAAGCCGGGGGTGAGTTGAAAATCGTCACGGCCGACGTGACCAGTGATGCTGCTGGGCTGGCATCCATACCAGTCGCACCGCCATTTCGGAACGCGCCTGCCAATCTGGCCGTCGTGGCGCTGGACAAGCCGAAAGCAAAGATGCGTCTGGCCAGCGACGTCTGGGAGTTCGTGAGCACGCCGGCGTGGCGTCATGAATCTTTCTCCGTGGATTTCATCGAGGACCCGCAATGACGCGCACGACCGATGGTGATGTCATCGCTGCGGTGACGGCAGGGCACGTTCCATATCTGCTGTTTGCCCGACTCGATTTTTCCGTACCGCTGTATGTCTGCAGTGCCGGCTACAACGTTTCCTGGAACGGAGTCACGTGGCTCGGCCTGGGCACCCTTGGCGGCATCGAAGCGATCGAAGAGCAGGCCAGCCTGGAGGCAACTGGTGTCCGCCTGACGCTCTCTGGCGTGCCTTCCGAGTTGGTGGCCATCTCGCTCACCGAGCAGTATCAGGGCCGGCCATGCCAGATATGGCTCGGCTTGCTCCGCGAGGATCTCCAGTTGGCCGCGCAGCCCATCCGCATCTTCTCGGGCCGCATGGACACGATGTCCACCGAGGTGGGCGACACCGCGACGATCACCGTGTCCTGCGAGTCGCGCATGGTGTCATGGGACAAGGCGCGCGTGCGCCGTTACAACAACGAGGACCAGCAGAGCCGGTACCCGGGCGACCGCGGCTTCGAATACACGCCGCAGATGGTCGAGAAGCAACTCTTATGGGGGCGCTGATGCAGCGACTTGAAGACTGGCCGCAGCGCCTCGCTGCATTCATTGAAACCCGCCGCGCGCGGGTTTTTTCATGGGGCGAGAGCGACTGCTGCCTGTTCGTGTGTGACGCCATCGAGGCGATGACCGGTGCTGATCCAGGCGCGCGCTGGCGCGGCGTCTACGCGAGCGAGAAGGGCGCGCGCCGCGTGCTGCGGGACAACAGCGGCGTGACCGGTATCGCGACCATGGTGCTAGGCGCGCCGCGGCCGCCGGCGCTCGCGGGGCGCGGCGACGTGGTGCTGATCGACACGCCCTACGGGGAAGCGCTCGCCATGTGCCTCGGTGGCGTGGTCGCCGCGCAGGGGCAGCGCGGCATCGAGTTCATGGCGGCGGCGGTAGCCAAAGCCGCATGGAAGGTCTAGGGAGAATCGCATGCCTGCAGCAGTAGCCGCATACGTCGGAGCTGCGGTCCTGGCGGCCGGCTCTTCCGTGGCGGTCGCCACGGCCGTGGGCCTGCTGGCCGGCGCGGTGGTGTCGATCGGCATCTCCTTGGCCTTCAGTGCCCTCATGGGTGCCGTCTTCAAGCCGCGCACGCCCAACGGCTTCGCCGCCGAGGCACAGGGCCGCACGCAGGTCGTGCGCTCGAACGTCCAGGCGCGCAACAGCATCTACGGCCGCGCCATGACCTCCGGCCCGCTCGTCTTCGCTGGCAGCACCGACGGCGACGGCAAGGCGAACCAGTTCATGCACCTGGTGATTGCGCTGGCCGACCACGAGTGCGAGGACATCGAAGAGGTGTATATCGGCGAGGACCCGGTGGGCGACCTCAGTGCCGGCTACCCGACCAGCGGCAAGTTCCTCAAGGCATGGGGCGAATCGAAGACCATCACCGTGCCCGTGACCGGCACGACCATGACGTTCTCGGTCGGCGAGCCGATCTACAGCGTCACCTCGGTGTCGTCGGTCACGCCGGCGACCGAGGAAGGATCGGGGTTCGGCCCCGCCGTCTTGCCGCTGGGAAACTACAGCGCGGCGCCCGGCACTGCCGACGTGACCGTCCAGGGCGTGCCGGAGGGCGCGACCAGCATCCAGATCACCTACGAGGCCCGGCGCCAGAAGGCGCTGGTGCGCATCAAGAAGCATCTGGGGTCGATCAACCAGGAAGCCGACGGTGACCTGATCGGCGAGATGCCGGGGAACTGGACGACCGCCCACCGGCTGTGCGGCGTCTGCTACCTCTACGTGCGCCTGGAATACGACGCCGACATCTTCCCCAACGGGTTGCCGAACATCAAGGCGGTGGTGCGCGGCAAGCGGATCTACGACCCGCGCAACGGTTTCACGTACTGGAATGACAACTGGGCGCTATGCGTCTATGACTACCTGCGCGACGAGCGCGGCTTCGGCTGCACCGACGAGGACATTGACCTCGCTTCGGTGATCGCCGCGGCCAACATCTCGGACGAGCTGGTGGCCGTGACGCCGGACAAGAACGACTGGCGCTATCGGTGCAACGGCATCGTCATGTCGGACAAGTCGCCGCGCGACAACCTGACGGAGATGACGACGGCCGGCGCCGGCGCGGTGGTGATCTCGGGCGGCACGTTCCGGCTGTTCGCCGGCGCCTACGACATCCCGACCGTGACGCTGACCGAATCGGACCTGCGGGGCGCGGTGAAGGTGCAGCCGCGCATGTCCCGCAAGGACCTGTTCAACGTGGTCAAGGGGACGTTCGTCGATCCTTCGAACTACTGGCAGCCGGGTGACTTCCCAGCGGTCAGCAACCCGCTGTACGCCGCGCAGGACGGCGAGGTGATCGAGCGCGACATCGAGCTGCCGTACACCACGAACGTGGTGGCGGCGCAGCGCCTGGCCAAGATCATCCTTGAGCGCTCGCGCCAGGGCATCGTGGTCGAGTTCCCGGCCAAGCTCACGGCGTTCCAGCTCACGGCCTACAGCACGGTGAAGCTGTCGCTGGCGAAGTTCGGGTGGGCCGAGAAGGTGTTCCGGGTCATGTCCTGGAAGATGAGCGACGACGGCGGCATCGACCTGGTGCTCAACGAGGAAGCCGCGGCGGTCTACGACTGGAACTTCGGCGACGCGACGACGACGGATCCGGCGCCGGACACCAACCTGCCCAACCCGTTCCGGGTGGAGATGGTCGGCCAGATCGGCATGGACTCGGGCGAGGCGCAGTTGCTGCTGACGCAGACGGGTGTGGTGATCTCGCGCGTGCTCGTGACCTGGCCGCCGGCGGTGGATGCAGCGCTGCAGCAGTCCGGGAGCATCGAGCTGCAGTGCAAGCGCCTGCAGGACACCGACTGGACGATCCTGACGCCGATGCCGGCCAGCACCACTAGTGCCTATCTCGCGCCGGTGGAGGATGGGGCCTACTACTACGTGCGCGCGCGGTACGTGTCGGGCATCGGCGTGCGCAGCCCCGACTGGACGTACACCTACGGCCACAAGGTGGTGGGCAAGACGGCGCCGCCGAGTAACATGGCCGGCCTGTCGCTGACGGTGCTCAACGGGTTCGCCAACCTGACCTGGGACGCGGCGGTCGATCTGGACGTGCGCAACGGCGGGCAGGCGCGCATCCGGCACACCACCGACACGATCTCGCCGACCTGGGGCAGCGCCGTCGACTTCGGTGGCTTCATCTCGGGCGCGGCGAACAGCGCGCAGCTGCCGCTGATAGAGGGCGTGTACCTCGGCAAGTGGGTGGACTCGAGCGGCAACGAGTCGCCGCTGGCCGCGCAGGTGGTGACCACCGCGCCGTCGCTGCAGGACCTCAACGTCGTGGCCACGATCACCGAGCAGCCGGCGTTTGCCGGGGCCAAGGTGGGCATCGTGTTCGACCCGGCGCTCAACGGCATCAAGCTGATCGGCATGGGGCTGATCGACGATCAGGGAATGATCGACGCGACGGGCGAGTGGGACGACCAGCCGGCCGTGGACAGCCTCGGGCCCATCGACGACGTGGTCGGCAGCGGCGGGTGGGGCCTGATCGATTCGCTGGGCGGACTGGTCTCCAGCGGCACCTACGACTTCGCCGGCACGCTCGATCTCGGCGTCGTCGAGAAGTCCCGGCTGACCGCCACGCTGGACGCCGTCTCGTTCGACACGGGCGACATGGTGGATGCGCGCACCGCGCTGATCGACACCTGGCAATCCATCGACGGCGACCGGATCAACGACACGGCCGTGACGCTCTACGTGCGCACGACGGCGGACGACCCGGTGGCCACCCCGGACTGGACGGACTGGCAGCGCTTCACGCTCGGCGACTACGAGGCGCGTGCCTTCGAGTGGCGCGCGGTCGTCGAATCGGGCTCGCCCACGCACAACGTGGTCGTGACCGGGCTGTCGGTCTCGGTGGACATGCCTGACCGGCGCGAGGCCGGGCGGGACGTGGTGTCGTCCGCCGGCCCGCAGTTGATCACCTACCTCAAGCCGTTCCGTGTTCCGCCGGTGGTGGGCATCACCGCCCAGAACATGGTGCAGGGCGACTACTTCACGCTCACCGGCAAGGTCGAGACGGGTTTCACCATCAATTTCTTCAGCAGCGCAGGCGCAGCCATCTCCCGTCGGTTCGACTGGGACGCCGTCGGCTATTAACTTCGAGAGGACCACATGTCTCAAAACGATCTGGTGATCGACAACCAGGCGGGGGCGTCGTTTCGTGCTGACGTGAACAGCGCGCTGCAAGCCTTGGCGTCGCAGCAGTCGGGCTCGTCGGCACCGACGACGACCTACCCCTACCAGTTCTGGGCGGACACGGGCGCCGGCCTGCTGCGCATGCGCAATGCGGCGAACAGCGCGTGGGTGACCATCGGCCTGCTGGGCGTGGCGAACTTCGGGCACATGATGCCTGGCACGATTTTCTTCCATGGAAAGAGTGCAGCCCCCGCCGGTTCGCTGAAAGCCAATGGTGCAGCGGTCTCGCGCGTGGCGTTCGCCGACCTGTTCGCGGAGATCGGCACCACCTTCGGCGCCGGCGACGGCTCGACGACGTTCAACCTGCCAGAGCTGCGAGGCGAATTCCCGCGTGGCTGGGACGACGGCCGCGGCGCAGACTCGGGCCGGGCGTTCGGCAGTTGGCAGGACGCGCAACTGCGGGACCACAACCACATTCTGCCCATCGGGATGGATGCCTCGGGTCTCTACCCGGCCTATTCGAGCGGCACTGGGATTTCGCCGTTCTACGGCACGACCAGCATCAGCACCACATACCGGACGGCGACCGTTGGCAGCACCGCATCGGGGACGCTGGGCTTTGCGCTCTCGGGTGGGGTGAATGGCTTCGTCGGCGCCGGCAGCGAGATCCGGCCCCGCAACATGGCCCTGCTGGCCTGCATCAAGTACTGAGGACCTCATGGAAATCTTCGACTATCACCCCGCCACTGGCGAGTTCCTGCGCAACGGCCTGGCCGATGACAACCCGCTCAAGCCGGAAGAGCCCATCGTGCCGGGCTGGGCCACGCCGACGGTGCCACCAGAGCGCACGGAGCGCGCCATCCCGGTCTATCGCGACGCCGCCGGCCATGTGCCGCAGAACTGGCCGGACGGCACCTGGACGCTCGTGCCGGACTACCGTGCGGTGCCGCTGTACCGCACTGCCGACGGCTCACTATTCATCCCGGGCGCCGAGTACACCGGGCTGGGCGACCTGCCGCCGTTCCTGACCGACGAGCCGCCGCCGTCTCCGGCGCACAAGTGGGTCGACGAGGAATGGACGCTCGACGAGGCCCTGCAGACCGAGCAGCTCGCTGCGGCCGCGCGCGCGCAGCAGGCGGCGCTGCTGGCCGAGGCAGACCAACTCGTGGCGCCACTGATGGACGGGTTCGTGCTCGATGAGCTGGACGCGGCGGACACCCTGCGCCTGAAGGCCCTGAGCCAGTATCGCAAGGACTTGCGCGCGGTCACTGGCCAGCCGGGCTTCCCGCGCGCCATCGACTGGCCGGTCAAGCCTGCCTGATCCAACCCACCATCGGCCGCGCCAGCCCGCGGCAACTCCATGACCACAGACTTCAAACGCGGCCAGACCTTTGCCTACGCTGGCCAGATCCTGAACAACGGCGCGGTGATGGACTTCACTGGCTGGGCGATCTCGGCGCAACTGCGGACCTCCGGTACCCGCAAGCTGGTGCAGGCCCTGGCGGCGACGTTCGTCGATGCTGCTACCGGTGTAGTGAGCCTGTCGGCCACGGCGGAAGAGACGACCGGCTGGCCGCTGCAGTTGCTGGTGCTGGACATCCGCCTGCAGGACCCCAGCGGCAACGTGGTGCTGTCCGATACCCAGACCATCAACATCGTGGAGCGCGTCACCTATGACTGATCTGACTCAGGCCATCAGCCTGTCGTTGACGCTGTCGAGCGTGGCCGGGGAGGCGCTGGAGGTGCCATTCCTGCCGTTCTTCAAGGGAGATAAGGGGGACAAGGGCGATCCCGGAATCTCGCCAGAAGCGATGCTACTCGGCTGGGCCCAGACGCAAAACTTCCAACTGGTGAGCGGCACGCGCGACGCCAATGGCGCGCTGACGGCCGCGCAGATCGCATGGCCTGACGGTACTGCTGGCGTGTTCACGGCGGACGTGCTCAGCACCGCGTTTCCGGGTGCCATCGACGCATGGCATGCCACCTATGTGGGTGACACCACCAAGACCGTCACACAGCCTGCTGTGACGCGAGATGCCAACGGCGCCGTGACGGCGCAGCCCGCAATTTTGATTTCGTGAGGTGAGAGATGGGATTGCTTGAT
>NZ_JBYTEL010000046.1:0-5301 GCF_058789195.1 Cupriavidus sp. FW216-B1
GGCCAACGCAACGAATAGGGATGTAGTCAGGTTGTGACGGTACCGGCCAGGCTGCTGAGCAGCGGCACGCGATACGTCAACCAGGCAGAAACACACTGGTTATAGGATCAAGCCTTACGGGCAATTAGTACTGGTTAGCTTAACGCATTACTGCGCTTCCACACCCAGCCTATCAACGTCCTGGTCTCGAACGACCCTTCAAGGAGGTCAAGCCTCCAGGGAATCCTCATCTTCAGGCGAGTTTCCCGCTTAGATGCTTTCAGCGGTTATCTCTTCCGTACATAGCTACCCTGCGATGCCTCTGGCGAGACAACAGGTACACCAGCGGTACGTCCACTCCGGTCCTCTCGTACTAGGAGCAGCCCCCGTCAAGATTCCAACGCCCACGGCAGATAGGGACCAAACTGTCTCACGACGTTTTAAACCCAGCTCACGTACCTCTTTAAATGGCGAACAGCCATACCCTTGGGACCGGCTACAGCCCCAGGATGAGATGAGCCGACATCGAGGTGCCAAACACCGCCGTCGATATGAACTCTTGGGCGGTATCAGCCTGTTATCCCCAGAGTACCTTTTATCCGTTGAGCGATGGCCCTTCCATTCAGAACCACCGGATCACTATGTCCTGCTTTCGCACCTGCTCGACTTGTCGGTCTCGCAGTTAAGCACGCTTTTGCCATTGCACTTTAGGTACGATGTCCGACCGTACCAAGCGTACCTTCGAACTCCTCCGTTACACTTTGGGAGGAGACCGCCCCAGTCAAACTGCCTACCATGCACTGTCCCCGACCCGGATTCACGGGCCAAGGTTAGAACCTCAAACAAACCAGGGTGGTATTTCAAGGTCGGCTCCACGCAGACTAGCGTCCACGCTTCAAAGCCTCCCACCTATCCTACACAGATCGGTTCAAAGTCCAATGCAAAGCTACAGTAAAGGTTCATGGGGTCTTTCCGTCTAGCCGCGGGGAGATTGCATCATCACAAACACTTCAACTTCGCTGAGTCTCGGGAGGAGACAGTGTGGCCATCGTTACGCCATTCGTGCAGGTCGGAACTTACCCGACAAGGAATTTCGCTACCTTAGGACCGTTATAGTTACGGCCGCCGTTTACCGGGACTTCAATCAAGAGCTTGCACCCCATCATTTAATCTTCCGGCACCGGGCAGGCGTCACACCCTATACGTCCACTTTCGTGTTTGCAGAGTGCTGTGTTTTTATTAAACAGTCGCAGCCACCATTTTATTGCAACCCCTTCACCCTCCTGGCGCAGGCCAGTCAAGCTACAAGGGCGTACCTTATCCCGAAGTTACGGTACCAATTTGCCGAGTTCCTTCTCCCGAGTTCTCTCAAGCGCCTTAGAATACTCATCTCGCCCACCTGTGTCGGTTTGCGGTACGGTCTCGTATGACTGAAGCTTAGAGGCTTTTCTTGGAACCACTTCCAATTGCTTCGCAGCACTAGGCCGCTCGCCCCATATCCTTGAATTCCGCGCCCGGATTTGCCTAAGCGCCTTCTCCAATACAGGGACCGGGACTTCCAACACCCGGACAACCTTCCGCGATCCGTCCCCCCATCGCATCATACGACGGTGCAGGAATATTAACCTGCTTCCCATCAGCTACGCATCTCTGCCTCGCCTTAGGGGCCGACTCACCCTACGCCGATGAACGTTGCGTAGGAAACCTTGGGCTTACGGCGAGGGGGCTTTTCACCCCCTTTATCGCTACTCATGTCAGCATTCGCACTTCTGATACCTCCAGCATCCTTTACAAGACACCTTCACAGGCTTACAGAACGCTCTCCTACCACGCACTTACGTGCGTCCGCAGCTTCGGTGACTGGCTTAGCCCCGTTACATCTTCCGCGCAGGACGACTCGATCAGTGAGCTATTACGCTTTCTTTAAAGGGTGGCTGCTTCTAAGCCAACCTCCTGACTGTTTTAGCCTTCCCACTTCGTTTCCCACTTAGCCAATCTTTGGGACCTTAGCTGGCGGTCTGGGTTGTTTCCCTCTTGACACCGGACGTTAGCACCCGATGTCTGTCTCCCGTGATTGCACTCTTCGGTATTCGGAGTTTGCTATGGCGGGGTAATCAGCAATAGACCCCCCAACCATGACAGTGCTCTACCCCCGAAGGTGAGACACGAGGCACTACCTAAATAGTTTTCGGAGAGAACCAGCTATTTCCAGACTTGTTTAGCCTTTCACCCCTATCCACAGCTCATCCCCTAACTTTTCAACGTTAGTGGGTTCGGTCCTCCAGTACGTGTTACCGCACCTTCAACCTGGCCATGGATAGATCGTCTGGTTTCGGGTCTACACCCAGCGACTGAACGCCCTATTCGGACTCGCTTTCGCTACGCCTTCCCTAATCGGTTAAGCTTGCCACTGAATGTAAGTCGCTGACCCATTATACAAAAGGTACGCCGTCACCCGTTTCCAGGCTCCGACTGTTTGTATGCATGCGGTTTCAGGATCTATTTCACTCCCCTCCCGGGGTTCTTTTCGCCTTTCCCTCACGGTACTGGTTCACTATCGGTCGATCACGAGTATTTAGCCTTGGAGGATGGTCCCCCCATCTTCAGACAGGATTTCACGTGTCCCGCCCTACTTGTCGTACACCTAGTTCCACAACGCTGTTTTCGCATACAGGGCTATCACCTGCTATGGCCGGCCTTTCCAGACCGTTCTGCTAACAACACTGCTAAAGAGTACAAGGCTCTTCCCATTTCGTTCGCCACTACTTTGGGAATCTCGGTTGATTTCTGTTCCTGCAGCTACTTAGATGTTTCAGTTCGCCGCGTTCGCTTCCCTGACCTATGGATTCAGTCAGGGATGACCCATACGGGCCGGGTTTCCCCATTCGGACATCTCCGGATCAAAGCTTGTTTGCCAGCTCCCCGAAGCTTTTCGCAGGCTACCGCGTCCTTCATCGCCTGTGATCGCCAAGGCATCCACCACATGCACTTGTTCGCTTGACCCTATAACAAGTGTGTCTCTTTCGAGTCACGCTTCCTACAGGTTGAGTTCTCGCATTTGTGCCGTATTCCAAGTCATCTTTCGATCACTTTAAAATACATTTGGTTGATACAATCACAACCCGGTATCGTGTTTTTACTGCAGCGTCTCATCAACGCTCACGACACCTTTACTACATCCCATATTGTTAAAGAACAGCCGATGTTTCCATCGTCTTGGCAAAGCCAAAGGCAAACGCTTTTCTCTCAAAGCGCTTGCCTTTGGACTGACCAATCCAAGGTAGTGGTGGAGGATGACGGGATCGAACCGACGACCCCCTGCTTGCAAAGCAGGTGCTCTCCCAGCTGAGCTAATCCCCCGATAACTTGGTGGGTCTGGTAGGACTTGAACCTACGACCCCCGCCTTATCAAGACGGTGCTCTAACCACCTGAGCTACAGACCCTTGGCTGTAACACCAAACAAACCGATAAGTGTGAACGCTCAACAACTTCTGCACGCTCTTGAAAGGAGGTGATCCAGCCGCACCTTCCGATACGGCTACCTTGTTACGACTTCACCCCAGTCATGAACCCTGCCGTGGTAATCGCCCTCCTTGCGGTTAGGCTAACTACTTCTGGCAAAACCCACTCCCATGGTGTGACGGGCGGTGTGTACAAGACCCGGGAACGTATTCACCGCGGCATGCTGATCCGCGATTACTAGCGATTCCAGCTTCACGTAGTCGAGTTGCAGACTACGATCCGGACTACGATGCGTTTTCTGGGATTAGCTCCCCCTCGCGGGTTGGCAACCCTCTGTACGCACCATTGTATGACGTGTGAAGCCCTACCCATAAGGGCCATGAGGACTTGACGTCATCCCCACCTTCCTCCGGTTTGTCACCGGCAGTCTCTCTAGAGTGCCCTTTCGTAGCAACTAGAGACAAGGGTTGCGCTCGTTGCGGGACTTAACCCAACATCTCACGACACGAGCTGACGACAGCCATGCAGCACCTGTGTCCACTTTCTCTTTCGAGCACCTGATGCATCTCTGCTTCGTTAGTGGCATGTCAAGGGTAGGTAAGGTTTTTCGCGTTGCATCGAATTAATCCACATCATCCACCGCTTGTGCGGGTCCCCGTCAATTCCTTTGAGTTTTAATCTTGCGACCGTACTCCCCAGGCGGTCAACTTCACGCGTTAGCTACGTTACTGAAGAAATGAATCCCCAACAACTAGTTGACATCGTTTAGGGCGTGGACTACCAGGGTATCTAATCCTGTTTGCTCCCCACGCTTTCGTGCATGAGCGTCAGTGACGTCCCAGGGGGCTGCCTTCGCCATCGGTATTCCTCCACATCTCTACGCATTTCACTGCTACACGTGGAATTCTACCCCCCTCTGACATACTCTAGCCTTGCAGTCACAAGCGCCATTCCCAAGTTGAGCTCGGGGATTTCACGCCTGTCTTACAAAACCGCCTGCGCACGCTTTACGCCCAGTAATTCCGATTAACGCTCGCACCCTACGTATTACCGCGGCTGCTGGCACGTAGTTAGCCGGTGCTTATTCTTCCGGTACCGTCATCCCCCCGAGGTATTAGCCCAGGGGATTTCTTTCCGGACAAAAGTGCTTTACAACCCGAAGGCCTTCTTCACACACGCGGCATTGCTGGATCAGGGTTGCCCCCATTGTCCAAAATTCCCCACTGCTGCCTCCCGTAGGAGTCTGGGCCGTGTCTCAGTCCCAGTGTGGCTGATCGTCCTCTCAGACCAGCTACTGATCGTCGCCTTGGTGAGCTCTTACCTCACCAACTAGCTAATCAGACATCGGCCGCTCCTATCGCGCGAGGCCTTACGGTCCCCCGCTTTCACCCTCAGGTCGTATGCGGTATTAGCTAATCTTTCGACTAGTTATCCCCCACGACAGGGCACGTTCCGATGTATTACTCACCCGTTCGCCACTCGCCACCAGGATTGCTCCCGTGCTGCCGTTCGACTTGCATGTGTAAGGCATGCCGCCAGCGTTCAATCTGAGCCAGGATCAAACTCTTCAGTTCAATACCTGTGTGGTTCCGCGCAGTTACCTGCTGAAACCTCGCTCTTTCGAGCGGTCGCTCACTCTCAGAAAACTGACTCGATCCTCCCGAAGAAGAACCGAACATGTTTACTGTGCGAGCACTTTATAACTTGTAAGCTAGAAGACCGAAGTCTCCCGCGTCCGCTATCAAGCGCCCACACTTATCGGTTGTTTGTTTGTTAAAGAACTTGCCGCGGTTCGCTTTGCTTACCGCGTCGCTGCTTCGTTGTCAGCAGCAGAGAAACGAGATTATGAAGAACTTTCT
>NZ_JBYTEL010000047.1:0-4402 GCF_058789195.1 Cupriavidus sp. FW216-B1
TATGGCGTGGTGGCGTGGGAACAGCCCAGCGGCGCGGTATCGGCGGCGGCCGGGCACGACAACGGCCGGTGGTCGGTGGCCGATCCACGCATGCCGGCGGCGAACGACAAGCTGGTGGCGATCATCCGCGCGCTCGATGGCACCTGGCACCGCCCGTTCACCACGCTGGAGCTGGCCGCCCTGCAGTCGCTGATCGAGCCAGAGGAGTATCTCGAGCTGGACGGCCTGAGCGACCAGGCATGGCGCGAGCGCATCGGCAATGCTGTGCCGCCGGACGCGGCGCAGGCCATCGCCGAGGTGATGGGCACCACCCTACTGCTGGCCGAGGCGGGCGAGACGTTCCAGTTGTCGGCCACGCCAGTTTGGGTGCGGCCGGTGGCGGTGGCGCTGTCGGTGACCGGCATCACGGAGGCAGCATGACGGCGGACCGATACGACGAATTCCTGCGTGCCAAGATCAAGATGGCTCGCTTCGACGGGTTCGACGTCGCGCCGGGTGACGTGAATCCGATCCTGTTCGGCCACCAGCGCGATATCGTGCGCTGGGCCGTCAAGGGCGGAAACCGCGGCATCTTCGCCTCATTCGGCCTGGGTAAGTCGGTGATGCAGTGCGAATGGGGGCGCCTGACCGTCGAACGCGCCGGCGGCATGCTGCTGCTCGTCGCTCCACTGGGTGTGCGCCAAGAACTGATCCGCGATGCCCGCATGCTCGGCATCGACCTGCGCTTCATCCGGACGGATGCCGAGGTCGCCGCCGGCCATCGCTACTATCTGACCAACTACGAATCGGTGCGCGATGGGAAGATCGACCCGCGTCGGTTTACGGCCGTCAGCCTGGACGAGGCGTCCGTGCTGCGCTCGTTCGGCAGCAAGACCTATCAGGAGTTTCTGCCGCTGTTCGAAGGCGTGCCGTTCAAACTGGTCAACACGGCGACGCCGAGCCCGAATCGCTTCAAGGAACTGATCCACTACGCCGGCTTCCTTGGGCAGATGGACACTGGTCAGGCGCTAACCCGCTTCTTCCAGCGGGACAGCGAGAAGGCCGGCAACCTGACGCTCTATCCGCACAAGGAACAGGAATTCTGGATGTGGGTGAGCAGCTGGGCGGTGTTCATCCAGAAGCCATCCGATCTCGGCTACAGCGACGAGGGCTATGAATTGCCGCCGCTCGACGTGCGATACCACGAGGTACCCACCGACTACAGCACGGCCGGCACCGACAAGATCGGCCAGGGCCTGATGTTCAACGACCCGGCGCTAGGCGTGCAAGCGGCCTCGGCGGAGAAGCGCAACAGCCTGGACGCGCGCGTGGCCAAAGCGGCTGAGCTGGTGGCCGAGGCACCCGACGACCATTTCGTGATCTGGCACGACCTGGAGATGGAGCGGCATGCCATCCAGCAGGCGCTGCCCGAGGCGGTCAGTGTATGGGGAAGCCAGGATCTGGATGAGCGCGAGCAGCGCATCATCGACTTCGGCGAGGGCCGGTACCGGCTGCTCTCCACGAAGCCGATCATCGCCGGCAGCGGCTGCAACTTCCAGCGGCACTGCCATCGCGAGATCTTCTCCGGCATCGGGTTCAAGTTCAACGACTTCATCCAGGCGATCCACCGCATCCAGCGGTTCCAGCAGCCCCACGCCTGCCGTGTGGACATCATCCACTCGGAGGCCGAGCGCGAGATCCTTCGCACGCTGCAGGAAAAGTGGCGCCGTCACGACGAAATGGTGCAGAAGATGACCGACATCATCAAGCAGTACGGCCTCAACCAACTCGCCATGCAGGAGACCCTCGCGCGCTCCATCGGCGTCAAGCGCATTGAGGTCGAGGGCCAGTTCTTCCGCGTGGCGAACAACGACTGCGTGGACGAGGCGCGCCGGCAGTCGGAGGCATCGGTCGACCTGATCGTGACCTCGATCCCGTTCGCCAACCACTACGAGTATTCGCCCTCGTACAACGACTTCGGCCATACCGAGGACAACTCGCACTTCTGGCAGCAGATGGACTTCCTGACGCCCGAGCTGCTGCGCATGCTGAAGCCGGGCCGGCTCTACTGCTGCCACGTCAAGGACCGGATCCTGTTCGGCAATGTCACAGGCGCCGGCGCGCCCACCGTCAGCCCCTTCCACGCCGAGGCGCTGTTCCATGGCCGGCAGCACGGCTTCGACTACATGGGCATGATCACCGTGGTGACCGACGTGGTGCGCGAGAACAACCAGACCTACCGCCTGGGCTGGTCCGAGCAATGCAAGGACGGCACGAAGATGGGTGTCGGCAGCCCCGAGTACATCCTGCTGTTCCGCAAGCCGCAGAGCGACCGCAGCAAGGGCTATGCCGATGCGCCGGTCCGCAAGGAGAAGGCGGACTACACCCGCGCGCGCTGGCAGGTCGATGCGCATGCCTTCTGGCGCTCGAGCGGCAACCGACAGCTCACGGCGGAGGAACTGGGGAAGCTGGGCCCGGACAAGCTGGCCAAGCTGTTCACCGAGCAGAGCCTGGCCAGCGTCTATGACTACGAGACCCACGTGCGCATCGGCGAAGAATTGGACGCCCGCGGCGCGCTGCCATCGACGTTCATGAGCCTCGCGCCCGGCAGCCACCATCCGGAGGTCTGGCACGACATCAACCGCATGCGCACGCTCAACGGCGACCAGGCGCGCCGCAACGTCGAGCAGCACGTCTGTCCCCTGCAGTTTGACATCGTGGACCGCCTGATCGAGCGCTACAGCAACGCCGGGGAACTGGTCTATGACCCTTTCTCCGGCCTGATGACCGTGCCCTATCGGGCGATCCTCAAGGGCCGTCGCGGCGGCGGCAGCGAGCTCAACCCGGCGTACTTCCTCGACGGCGTGCACTATCTCAAAGCGGCCGAGCGTGAGGTATCCATGCCGAGCCTGTTCGATGCCGGCGACATGGAGCAAGCAGCATGAGCGAGAACACCAAAATCGAATGGACCGACCACACGTTCAACCCTTGGGAGGGATGCCAGAAGGTTGGCCCCGGCTGCGACCACTGCTATGCCGAGACGCGCAACGCGCGCTTCGCCGGCGGCACGGCAGTGAACTGGGGGCCGGGCGCGCCGCGGCGCCGCACGTCACCCGCCAACTGGCGCAAGCCGCTGCAATGGAACCGCACCGCCGGCGTGTTCTACGCGCAGCACGGTCGCCGGCAGCGCGTGTTCTGCGCCAGCCTGGCCGACGTGTTCGACAACGCCGTGCCCGACGAATGGCGCGATGACCTGTGGCGCCTGATCGAGGCGACGCCCAATCTCGACTGGCTGCTGCTGACCAAGCGTATTGGCAACGTGGGCAACATGCTGCCCGTGCCGTTTGATTTCGACCGGCTATATCCGAACGTCTGGCTCGGCGCCACGATCTGCAACCAGGAGGAAGCCGACCGAGACATCCCCAAGCTGCTGGCCACGCCGGCGCGCGTGCGCTTCCTGTCGATGGAGCCGCTGCTGGGGCCGGTTGACCTGCAGCGTCACCTCTGGAAATGCTGCGGCCATCCGGTTCCGGGACACCCTGGTGATGGTTGGATGCAGCCGCCCGACCCACCAGAATGCTGCGGCGACGTCGAGCCCGCTGGCCTGCACTGGGTTATCGTCGGCGGCGAAAGCGGTCCGGGCGCCCGCCCGATGCATCCGGACTGGGCCCGCAGTCTACGCGATCAGTGCGCGGCTGCCGGCGTGCCGTTCTTGTTCAAGCAGTACGGCGAATGGGCGCCTGGGTCTGGAGACTTCGGGGCCGGCCGCTATGAGACGGCTGCGGTGGCGCTGGACTGTCGTACGGTCCAAGGTGGATTTGATGTCGCTGGCTATCCTGCTGGCGCAACAAGCGCAGACGGCTGGGCCATGGTCCACCGCGCCGGCACGAAGGCCGCTGGCCGCCTGCTCGACGGCGTGCAGCACGATGGATTCCCGGAGATCAAAGCATGATCATTCCCGACAACATCACCATGCGCGAGACCGCGCACGGTCACGGCGCCCACGGCATGGCCTTCTACGGATACGAGGACATCGCTGGCCTGGGTGTCCAAATGGAGGCGCGCCGCGAGAACAGCCGCTGCGCATTCATTGAGACGTGGTTTCACAAAGCGCTGCCGGAGCGCCAGTTTGCCACGCTGGCCGCGCTCCGCGCAGCTGCGGCCACGCTTTCCTATGAGCAAGTGGCGGCCGAGGCTGCGCGGTACCCCCATTTCCGCAGTGTGGCGCCTGACACCTGCGGCAATGCTTGCCGGCTCTGCCCGAGGCCGCCCTACACGGGCCAGCGCATCAAGCATGACACCTGGCGTGTGCGAGTCGCGATGGGGTGGCGCGCCATCACTGACCGATGCTGCAGCCTGTGCGATGCCCATTTCAACCAGTTCAACGGAAAGCCAGCCCAGCTGATCGCAGCCCTTGAGGCTG
>NZ_JBYTEL010000048.1:0-4059 GCF_058789195.1 Cupriavidus sp. FW216-B1
GCCTACTTTCTTTTCGGGGAAAAGAAAGTAGGTCGCTCCGGGGGAGCGAAAGCCTTTGACTTTGATGTTGACTTTAACTTTAACGTTAAGAAGTTGACTTTGACCTTCAGCCGCTGAAGTTAAGAATTTGACTTTGAAGCCGCTTCTCAAGCCGAACCCAACCTTTAAAAAACCCTCCCCCAATAAACCAATAAAAAAAAGCCCAACACCGCAAAAGTGTCAGGCTTCGCCAACAATAATCACCCCGCCGCCACGCGGCAAGCCAACTCAACCCGCCGCGTCCACCACCCCCCCACGCCGCGCGGCGCGCCGCGCCAGCCACCCCAGCACCCTCGGAATCACCACCACCGCCACGGTCATCGCCAGGATGGTCGCCGAGATCGGCTGGGTCACGAAGATCGACCAGTCGCCCTGGCTGATCGACAGCGCGTTGCGCAATTGCTTCTCGGCGATGGGCCCCAGGATCATGCCGACGATCACCGGCGCGGTGGGGAAGTCGAAGCGCCGCATGGCCATGCCCAGCACGCCGATCACGAACAGCAGCAGCAGGTCGAACCACGACTGGCGGATGCCGTACGCGCCTAGCCCCGCGAAGATCAGGATGCCGCCGTACAGCAGCGGCGTGGGAATGCGCAGCATGCGCACCCACAGGCCGATGGCCGGCAGGTTCAGCACCAGCAGCATCACGTTGCCGATGTAGAGCGAGGCCAGCAGGCCCCACACCAGGTCGCCCGAGGTCTGGAACAGCATCGGGCCGGGCTGCAGGTTGTAGTTCTGGAACGCCGCCAGCAGGATCGCGGTGGTGTTCGAGGTGGGGATGCCCAGCGTCAGCAGCGGCGCCAGCGTGGCGGTGACGGCGGCGTTGTTGGCGGCCTCGGGGCCGGCCACGCCTTCGATCGCGCCGACCGTGCCGAACTCGTCCTTGTGCCTGGACAGCTTTTTCTCGGTGGCGTACGACAGGAAGGTCGGGATCTCCGCGCCGCCGGCCGGGATCAGGCCGAACGGGAAGCCGATGAGGGTGCCGCGGATCCACGCCGGCACCGAGCGTTTCCAGTCCGACCTGGTCATCATGACGCTGCTGAGCTTGTTGAAGCTGCCGTCGGGCTGCGGGAAGAAGGCGTTGAACAGCGCCTCGCCGACCGCGAACAGGCCGACCGCCACCACCACGATGTCGATGCCGTCGTACAGCTCCTGCACGTCCATCGAGTAGCGCGTCTGGCCCGACAGCGAGTCCATGCCGATCAGGCCGATGCCCAGCCCCAGGAACAGGCTGGTCATGCCGCGCAGCAGCGACGAGCCCAGCACCGCGGACACCGTGGTGAAGGCCAGCAGCATGATCATGAAGTACTCGCCGGGGCCGAACTGCAGCGCCACGTCCGCCGCCACCGGCGCGAACATCGACAGCAGCACGGTGGCGATGGTGCCCGCCGCGAACGAGCCGATCGCCGCGGTGGCAAGCGCCGGGCCGGCGCGGCCGCTCTTGGCCATCAGGTTGCCTTCCATCGCCGTGACCATCGTCGACGATTCGCCCGGCGTGTTCATCAGGATGGAGGTGGTCGAGCCGCCGTACATGGCGCCGTAGTAGATGCCGGCGAACATGATCAGCGCGGCGGTCGGCTCCACCTTGGTGGTCAGCGGCAGCAGCATCGCCACCGTCAGCGCCGGGCCGATGCCGGGCAGCACGCCGATGGCGGTGCCGAGGAAGCAGCCCACCAGGGCCCACATCAGGTTGATCGGGGTGATGGCCACGGCGAAGCCGTGCATCAGTAGGTTGAGAGTGTCCATGAGTCAGCTCCGGTCAGAACCCGGCGACGGGCAGCAGCGGCAGGTTGATGCCGAGCAGGAATTCGAACAGCGCCCACATCGGCAGCGTGATGCACAGGCCGATGAAGCCGTCGCGCACAAAGCGCTTGCTGCCGTAGCCGCGCGCCACGCAGATCATCAGCAGCGTCGAGGCCAGCACGAAGCCGAGCGTGCCGATCAGCGCCATGTTGGCCACCAGCCCGGCGGCGACCCACAGGAAGCCGCGGAAGTTGTGCGGCGCCGAGGGCAGCTCGGCGTCTTCCTCGGGCATGTTGCGAAAGCCCCCGCGGATGCCCTGCCAGGTCAGCGCCGCGCCGCACACGGCCAGGCCGATGGCGACCAGCGTGGGCATGAAGCGCGGCGACAGCCCGGCATAACCTTCGTCGCCGGAGATGCCCGGCAGGCCGACGAAGAAGAACAGCGAGAGCAGCAATACGGCAATGCCGATCGCCAGGTGCGAGGGTTTCATCAAGGGCTCCTTCAGGCGGTGGCGCGCTGGCCGGCCGCGGTTTGTCGTCCCCGCGCGGCGGGGGCCCGGCGACTGATGGTCTGGTCCTGGGTATCGCAGGTGGTGGACACCGGGCCCCCGCCTGCCGCATGCGCACCAGGCGTCACGGTGCGCCGCAGGCGGGGCCGATAGGTGAAACGGCAAAGCGACACCGCGGCGGCGCCGTCATGCCGGCGCGCGCGCCGGCACGGGACTTACTTCGCCACGCCCAGCTCGCGCAGCGTGGTGCCCAGGCGCGCCGACTCGCCGTCCACGAACTTGCCGAACTCGTCGCCGGTCAGCAGGAACGGGGTCCAGTCGTTGCGGGTCAGCGCCTCTTTCCAGGTCGGCGTCTCGGTGGCCTTGACCACCGCGTCCACCAGCGCCTTGCGCTGCTCGGCGGTGATGCCGGGCGCGCCATACACGCCGCGCCAGTTGTAGATCTCCACGTTCACGCCCCGCTCCTTGAGCGTGGGGATGTCGGCGGTGCGTTCCTTCGACGTCACCGCCAGCGCGCGCATCTTGCCGCTCTTGATGAAGGGCAGGAACTCGGACACGCCGGCGATGCCCACGGTCACGTGGCCGCCGAGGATCGAGGCCGACGCTTCGCCGCCGCCCTGGAACGGCACGTAGTTGACCTTCTTCGGATCCACGCCGATGTCCTTGGCGATCAGGCCGGCCAGGATGTGGTCGATCGAACCCTTGGAGCCGCCGCCCCAGCTCACGCTGCCCGGGTTGGCCTTGAGCTGCGTGGTCAGGTCCTTGACCGACTTCAGCGGCGAGTTGGCCGGCACCGTGATGACCATCGTGTCCGCGTACAGGCGCGCCACCGGCGTGGCGTTCTTGAGCGTGACCGGCGGCTTGTTGGTCTCGATCGCGCCCACCATCACCGCGCCGGTGACGATCAGCGCGTTGGGGTTGCCCTTGTCGGTGTTGACGAACTGCGTCAGGCCGATGACGCCGCCCGCGCCGCCCTTGTTGTCGTACGCGGCGGTCTTGGCCACGCCGGCGGCCACCAGCGCGGCGCCCAGCGAGCGGCCGGTCTGGTCGTAGCCGCCGCCCGGGTTGGCGCCGATCATGAACTTGACGTTGTCGAGCGCGAACGCGGGCGCGGCGGCCACGGTGGCGGCCAGCGCGGCCGAAGCCATGACGGCGTGGGCGAAGCGTTGAATCGAGCGGCGCATATCGGTCTCCTGCTTGTCTTGAAAGTTGCCGGCGGCCGGGCATGGCATGCGGTGCCTGGCGCGGTCCGGACCGGGGCGCCCGGCTGGTGTGGCGCTGGCGCGGGGCAGGAAGACACCCCCGGCACGCCGGGGGGCGAAGGGCTCGTCTCCTGTCCGCCGCTGCGCGTGCATGGCCGGACTTGTTCTTTGAGTTCTTTCCGTGCGGTGGATTGCGCGGATCTGGCTCTTATGAGCCATTGGGGGGATTCTAGGTGGGGGAAACTGTCAAAAGGCTGTCAATTTGATAGGGAGAGGGGTGGGGTTTACGTGGGGGTGAATGTGTGGACATTTGGGGGCTGGGGGGTGTTTTCTGGGTTTTTTTAATGGTGGGGCGTGGCTTTGGAGGGTTAAATTTAGAGTCTTTAAAATCCTAAAGTCGACTTCAAGGTCAAAGGCTTCAACTTCAACTTCAACTTCAACTTCAACTTCAACTTCAACTTCAACTTCAAAGTCAAAGTCAAAGTCAACATCAAAGTCAAAGGCTTTCGCGCCCCCGGCGCGACTTACTTTCTTTTATCCGAAAAGAAAGTAAGCCAAGAAAGCGGA
>NZ_JBYTEL010000049.1:0-1586 GCF_058789195.1 Cupriavidus sp. FW216-B1
CGCGGGCTGGTGCGCGCCACGGCGATCGTGCCCGGTATCTTCACGCGCCAGGCCTACGAGGGCTATGTCGCTCCCGCCATCGAGGCCGCCGCCAGGCGCAGCGAGATCGCCAGCGACTGGGTGCTGACCGACGGCAAGCCCCAGGCATCGCCGACAGAAGGCCGCTCCGCCGAAGCCCTGCAGGCTGCGCTGACCGAGCGGTACTTCGCCGACTACGCGGAGCGCTGGCAGGGCTTCATGAACAGCCTGCAATGGGAACCCGCCCCCACGCTGCCGGCCGCTATCGATCAGCTCAAGCTGATGGCCGATGCGCGCCAGTCGCCGGTGATCGCGCTGATGAAGTCGCTGGAATACCAGGGCGGCGCCGGCGCGCACAAGGATTCGCTGTCCGACACGCTGGTGGCCAAGGCCCAGGACTTGCTGGGCAAGAAGACGGCGGGACCCGAGGCGATCAAGCCGGACACGGCCGGGCCGCTGGGCGCCGCCTTCGGACCGGTGCTGCGGCTGGTGGGACAGGGCCAGGCCGCCAATGCAGGCAGCAGCAGCGACCTGAGCCTGCAACGTTTCCTCGACCGCGCAACGGCGCTGCGTCTGCGCCTGCAGCAGGTCAGCAACAGCGCGGATGCCGACGCGCAAGCCCGGCAGATGGCGCAGGCACTTTTCCAGGGCAAGGGATCGGAGTTGGCCGACACCCGGGCCTATGCGCAACTGATGGCGGCGAGCCTCGGCAACCAGTGGGCGGGCATGGGCGAGACGTTGTTCGTACGCCCGATCACGCAGGCCACGCAGACCGTGCTGCAACCCGCGCAGGCGAGCCTGAACGACGCCTGGCGACAGGGCATTGCCATGGCATGGGGCAAATCGTTCGCCGGGCGCTATCCGTTCGCCGACAGCGCCAACGATGCCTCCTTGCCGGAACTGGCGCGCTTCCTGCGCCCGCAAACCGGCGTGATCGGGGCGTTCCTCGGCACGCAACTGGCAGGCGTGCTGGAACTGCAGGGCGATCAATGGGTGCCGGCGGCCACCGGCGGCCAGGCGCTGGCCTTCGATCCGGCCTTCCTCAAGGCGGTCAATGCCCTGCAGCGCATCGCCACCCGCCTGCTGGCGCAAGGCGAGCCGCAGTATCGCTTTGAGGTCAAGCCGATTCCCACGCCGGGCCTGACCGACACGGTGCTGACCGTCGACAGCCAGAAGCTGCACTACTACAACCAGCGCGAGACCTGGCAGGCGATGACCTGGCCGGCCAACAACCTGCAGGACCTGGGCACCCGGCTGCAGTGGCAGACCGAGCACGCGGGCACCAACAAGAGCTATGAGTTCGGCGGCCGCTTTGGCTTCGTGCGGATGCTGGAGCGGGCGCACGTCGAGCCGCTGGACAGCGCCGTCTATCAATTGACCTGGCGAGGCACGCCCGACACCAAGGGGCCGACGGCCGGCGAGCTTGAGCCGAGCGCTGCCGATGCCGACAGCCTGACGGAGCGTGCGGCGAGGCTGCCGCCGCAAGCGGAGATGGCCTACCCGATCCGCTACCAGATGCGCACCGAAGTCGGCCAGGGACCGCTGGAGATGCTGGCACTGCGGGGCTT
>NZ_JBYTEL010000050.1:0-1481 GCF_058789195.1 Cupriavidus sp. FW216-B1
ATGCTGCAGCCTGTGCGATGCCCATTTCAACCAGTTCAACGGAAAGCCAGCCCAGCTGATCGCAGCCCTTGAGGCTGAGGCCGCAGAACGCAGTGCTCGCGTGGCGGCGAAGGGGCTGCCATGGTGAAGGAACGCCCCATTCTCTTCAGCGCGCCCATGGTGCGCGCCATCCTCGACGGCCGGAAGACGCAGACGCGGCGAATCGTCAGCCCGCAACCGACGCTGGACGAGCGCGGACTGCTGTGGTGGAACTGGTCCAAGAACGCTGGATCGGCCAGCATTGACCGTCCTGGCCAGCCATCGGAAGAGTGGCTAGCGCGCTGCCCCCACGGCCAGTCCGGCGACCGCCTGTGGGTGCGCGAGTCGTTCTGGGGCTGTGATACGCCAGGCTACGGGGACCAGCCATGTGTGGTCTACGACGACGAGTGGCACGGCAAAGAATATCGTCCCACCGAAATAAGGCCGTGGGCGCGCAAGTTCGGACGCATCCCATCGATCCATATGCCGCGCGACTGTTCGCGCATCTTGCTGGAGATCGTCGGCGTGCGTGTCGAGCGGCTGAACGACTGCAGCGAGGCTGATGCGCTCGCCGAGGGCATGGGGCGATATTTCTATCAGGGCTATGACTTCGCCTATGAAGCCATGTCGCCGGCGCTGGCCAACTATCGGCGCCTCTGGGAGGAACTGAATAGCGCCGGCGCGTGGACTGCGAATCCGTGGGTGTGGGTGATCGAGTTCAGGAGGATCGAGGGATGACCGAGCCGCTCTATCCAGACTGCGATGGCATCGCGCCGCCTCGAGTGCGAGGCGCCATTTGCTGCGCCGTATGCGGCTGGCCGCGAAATCGTGCTGTGCATCTCCCTGCGTTGGACCAGCTTGCCGGCGCGCCCGCGTGGGATCACGAATTCATCGACCCGGCTACGCGAGCCTCAAGGGCCGGCCTGGAACGCAGGAGCAGACCGTGAAGCACCTGACCGAAACCACTCTCGACGGCGAGGCCGGCTGCATCCTCTCCGACTGCGAACAGTACCGCTACCGCCTGTGGCGCGAGTGGGACCGCAGCCGGCCGGCCCTGGGCTTCATCATGCTCAACCCGTCAACCGCAGATCACCAGGTCAACGACCCAACGATCACGCGGTGCCTGCAGCGCGCGCTGGCCGGCAAGTACGGCCGGCTGGAGGTGGCCAACCTCTACCCGCTGCGCTCGACCGATCCGGACGGCCTGCTGACCCATCCGGCGCCGCTGGGCGACCGGGCTGACCGGAACGACGGCGCCATCATGGATGCACTGGACCGCTGCTCGCTGGTGATCTGCGCATGGGGCGCGCACAAGGCGGCGCCGGCGCGCGCGGCGGAGGTGCTGCGCATCGTCCGGATGTGTGGCCGCGGGCCGCTGCTGCACCACTTGGGCCTGAACAAGGACGGCAGCCCCAAGCACCCGCTGTACGTCGCTGGCGCGGTACGGCCCGCTCCCTACCAAC
>NZ_JBYTEL010000051.1:0-1460 GCF_058789195.1 Cupriavidus sp. FW216-B1
GTGAACTGCACCCCAAAAGTTGGACACCTGTCCAACCTTTTTGGGGTGTTTTTCATGGCGAAGTACGACGAGCAGTTCAAGCTCAAGGTGGTAAGGCAGTACCTGAGCGGTCGAGTCGGCTTCAATGCAATTGCGGCGAAGCATGGTATTGGTCACAGTCTGGTGGAGCGTTGGGTGGCGAGCTATCGCCAGCATGGCCGAGACGGGCTGCGCAAGAAGTTCAGTCACTACAGCGCTGAGTTCAGGCTGGCAGTGCTGCAGCGCATGTGGCGAGAGGGTTGGTCGGTCGGGCAAACGGCGGCGGTGTTCGACATTCGCAGCCCTGACTGCATTGGGGTCTGGGAGCGCCGCTATCATAGTGGTGGTATGGATGCCCTGTCGCCCCGACCTCGCGGGCGCCCCAAGACGATGCCACAAGCCATGCCTGATAAGCCTGCCACCGACACCACAGTCCCCAACGACGAGCGTTCCCGCAAGGACTTGCTCAAGGAAATCGAGAATCTGCGCGCGGAGGTGGCGTATCTAAAAAAACTCGATGCCTTGGTTCAAGCGAAGAAAGCGGCGCAACAGAAAAGGCGCAAATAGTGCTTGAGCTAAGGCAGCAATACCCGCTGGCGGGCTTGCTCAAGGCGGCGGGCCTGGCGCGCAGCACGTTCTACTACCAGCAAAAGGTGATGGGAGCGCGCGACAAGTACGCAGACGTGAAAGCCAGGATCCGGGCTGTCTATGCAAGCCACAAGGGCTGCTATGGCTATCGGCGCATCACCGCGACGATCCGGCAGGCGGGGAGGGTCATCAACCACAAGACAGTGCAGCGCCTGATGGGGCAGTTGCAGTTGAAGTCGGTAGTGCGGCCCAAGAAGTACCGCTCCTATCGGGGGGCAGTCGGACGTACTGCGCCCGACTTGTTGAAACGGCAGTTCGACGCGCAGCGCCCCAACCAGAAGTGGGTGACCGACGTGACTGAGTTCAATGTGGGCGCAGAGAAGTTGTATCTATCGCCGGTAATGGACTTGTACAACGGCGAAATCATTGCCTACCAGACGAGCAAGCGGCCTACCTTCGATCTGGTCATGACTATGCTCAAGAAGGCCCTGGTCAAGTGCCGGGGCTGCGACAAACCGTTGTTGCATTCCGACCAGGGATGGCAGTACCAGATGCCGGCCTATCGACGCATGCTCGACGAACACGCCGTGATACAAAGCATGTCGCGCAAGGGAAACTGCTTAGACAATGCTGCCATGGAGAGCTTCTTCGGCACGCTCAAGGCGGAATACTTCCATCTGAACAAGTTCGTGAACGTGGACCAACTCAAGGCCGGGTTGGCGCGCTACATTCGCTATTACAACCACGACCGCATCAAGCTCAAACTAAGAGGGCTGAGTCCTGTGCAATACAGGACCCAGCCCTTCGGCGCCTAGCGTCACCGACCGTCCAACTTTAGGGGGTCAGTTCACCGG
>NZ_JBYTEL010000052.1:0-1193 GCF_058789195.1 Cupriavidus sp. FW216-B1
GGTAATACCCCCTGAAATCCACCGCTGGGAGAAGTAGAATTTTCTCGTTAAGAGGGAGTTCTGCAGATGAAGAAGTCGAGATTCACAGATAGCCAGATATTGGAGGCGCTCAAGCGCGCGGAGGCTGGGCTTGCGGTGCCGGAGCTATGCCGGGAACTGGGCATCAGTTCGGCAACGTTCTACAAATGGCGCTCGAAGTACGGCGGGATGGACGCGTCGATGATGTCGCGCATGAAGGAGCTCGAGGCGGAGAATGCCCGGCTGCGCAAGATGTACATCGAGGAGAAGCTCAAGGCTGAGATTGCCTCGGAGGCGCTGCAAAAAAAGTTCTGAAGCCATCTCGCCGGCGCGAGATGGCAAAGCAGGTTGTGCAACAGCGCCGCGTGTCAATTCGTGTGGCGTGCACAGTGTTCGGCATCAGCGAGTCGTGCTACCGATACGAGGCGAAGTTGAACACGGAGAACGAAGAGATTGCAGACTGGCTGATGCGTATCACGGGCTGTCATCGCAACTGGGGCTTTCTGCTGTGCTATTACTACTTGCGTAACGTGCAGGGATTCGGGTGGAACCACAAGCGCATCTACCGGATTTATCGGGAGCTGGAGCTGAACCTGCGCATCAAGCCGAAGAAACGCTTGGTGCGCGAAACGCCGCAGCCGCTGTCGGTGCCGCATGCCATCAACGAAGTGTGGTCAATGGACTTCATGCATGACCAGCTCGTTGACGGGCGCAGCATCCGGACGCTGAACGTGATTGATGATTTCAACCGCGAGGCGCTGGGCATTGAGGTGGATTTCTCGCTGCCGTCCGAGCGGGTGATTCGCACGCTGGAGCAGCACATGGAATGGCGTGGCAAGCCGAAGGTAATTCGTTGTGACAACGGCCCAGAATACCTGAGCACAGCCATCGTGACTTGGACGCAGAAGCTAGGTATACGGCTGGAATACATTGAGCCGGGCAAGCCGCAACAGAACGCGTACATCGAACGGTTCAATCGGACCGCGCGATACGAATGGCTCTCGCAATATCTGTGGGAAGACCTGGAGCAGGTTCGGCAGGCAGCGGCCGACTGGATGTGGACTTACAATCACGAGCGCCCAAATATGGCATTGGGCGGCTTTACCCCGAAGCAGCGGCTGGCCATGGCCGCTTAGTTTCTACTTCTGCCGACTGTGGAAAACGGGGGCATTACC
>NZ_JBYTEL010000053.1:0-1027 GCF_058789195.1 Cupriavidus sp. FW216-B1
AATGTCGATCGCGGCACGGCCCGATGGGATGGGCAACGACATGGTGGCTGCTGTCACATTTTCCTCCGCCTCGGACACATTCCAGGCATTCATGAGTAGCTTGGGCGTTTTTACCATTGCAGCCGGAGATCGGTTTGTGCTGGAAGGTGACATCAACATTTCAAGCCCAGTCAACCTGAGTGTCGTTGAGGCTGCGCTTTCGTTTGTTGGCGGCGGCGGTCCCTCGGTGAGTGTTTGGAAAAAGGCGCTGGGGGGGAATCTGCCAGAAACCTGCAATCTGAAATTCCGTAGCTCTATTCTCACGTTGCCTGCTGGCACCTACACAGGCGGGTCGATCGCATTCACGGCGCGCTGTACCGGCGCTGGAAGCGCGATGATAAAGATCGGGACGGTCGCAGCGCGCAAGATTAACTAAGCCCGCACCGCATCAACCACAGCCCGCCTCGTGCGGGCTTTTTCATTTCCGGGGAACCACATGCCATACACCAACCCGGCCGCCCTGATCGGGGGGCAGAACATGGCCGCCTTTCTCGACATGCTGGCCTTCAGCGAGGGCACCGACAACAGCCGGCAGCAGACAAGGAACCACGGCTACGACGTGATCGTGGGCGGCAGCCTGATGACCACCTACGCCGACCATCCGCGCCAGCGCGTGTACATCCCCCGGATCAGCGACTACAGCACGGCGGCCGGGCGGTACCAGTTGCTGACCCGGTACTTCGACGTCTACAAGCGGCAACTCGGCCTGCGCGACTTCGGTCCGGCGGCACAGGATGCCATCGCGGTCCAGCAGATCCGCGAGCGCAGCGCTGTCGCGGACATTCAGGCCGGGCGGCTGGTGGCCGCCATCAACAAGTGCCGGAACATCTGGGCCAGCCTGCCGGGCGCCGGATATGGCCAGCATGAGCAGCAATTCGATGCCCTCAGGGCGCAATACCTCCTGCACGGCGGGATCGACAACGGGGTCTGACATGGCAAGCGATGAAGTTTGGGTGATTGCGAAGATCAGCGGGGCCGCGGCACTGGG
>NZ_JBYTEL010000054.1:0-983 GCF_058789195.1 Cupriavidus sp. FW216-B1
GCGGCACTGGAGGGCTATGAGAAGCAAGCCAAGCAGATCGAGCGAACGGGGCAGCTCGATCTGCAAAACGAGAGGACTCTTGGGCTCGTCTCCGAACGGGACTATATCCAGAAATCCTACGACCTGAAGGAGAGCGGGCTGCAGGATCAACTTGCTATTGCCGAGTTGGAGGCAGAAGCGGCAGCCGGTCGTAAATCTCTTGCCGAGCGGGAGCGTTACGCATCGAAGGTCAAGGAGCTGGAAGACCAGATCGTCAATGTCCGGAAGGAAGGAACAAACGCGGTTGCCGTCTACGACAAGAAGGCCTCGGATTCTCTGAGGGCCTATACGGATGCGCTGAACAATGCCCTGAAGTTGCGCCAGCAGGAAGTCGGGCAGAATATCGCCGGCCTGGGTATGGGCGATACCGAGCGCGATCAACTCTCGCGAATCCAGCAGGCAAATCGGGATTTCGACCAGAAGTTCTACGATCTGAGCCGTTCGCGGCGTGAAGGCCGCATCAGCGAGGACGACTACCAGGCGCAACTCGAGGCGTTGCGCAAATACCAAACCGACCGGGTGTCGTTGGAGCAGTCTGCGACGCAGCAGATGCTTGATGCGCAGTCGAATTGGGAGACAGGCGCCACCCGCGCGCTGGCCAACTACGCCGATTCGGCGCGCAACGTCTTCTCGCAGACCGAAGGTGCTGTCACGCGCGCATTCGGGTCGATGGAAGATGCTCTGGTGACCTTCGCTACCACGGGAAAGCTGAACTTCGGGGACTTTGCGCGATCCGTGATCGCGGACCTGATCCGCATCCAGACACGCGCAGCACTGTCTGGGATCTTCACCCAGCTCGGCAACTTGGTGATGGGGGCAAGCGGCGAGGCGACAGTGGGTGGTGCTCAGGGAAGCATCGATTTCGCCGGTACGCCCGTCGACCTCAGCAGCCCGGTCGGCACACCTCTGACACGCGCGGGGGGTGGGGATGTGCAGGCGGGGCA
>NZ_JBYTEL010000055.1:0-921 GCF_058789195.1 Cupriavidus sp. FW216-B1
CTGCCACGGAAGCGCCGCCGGTGGACCACAGATGCGGCACTGTGCCTGTATGGCCTGCGCCTAGTACTCCATCCGTTCCGGTCATGAGAGGGTTGCGACAGAAATTAGTCGACAAAGGCTGCGACTCTTTCGTGTCGATAACGGAATTGCAGAACGGGTACTTGAATCCACTCGCGCGCCGAGCCAATGCCGGCCCGAGCACCTTCCCAATCTTGTATGCGCCAGAGACGTTGATGTGTAGATTGTCTGCTGTGTCTGTTATCAGCGGAGCACCGTTGGCATTTGTCGGATTGATGATGGCCGGGAATATGTCAATAAATTCACCATCGGTACGGCCATTCCAGCGCGTGGATAGACGTTGACGAAACTTCTGCTTGAGAATCGCAGTAGTAGTTCCGTATAGGTTGTCCGGCGTCTCGCTGAACGCGAACACGTAGATATTCGCAGCAGCGAATGCGCTGTAGATATATTCCAAGTTGGCAAGGGCAGCCGTCAACATGGCATCCGTGGTAGGAATGTCGTTCGTGAGTCCCCATACCACAGCGGCATTGACCGACGAACCAAGCGAAGTAATGAGCGCATCAACGCGATTCTTCATGCCTGTCGTGGTGTCTCCTGGAACACCAGCATTCAGAACGAGCGTAGCTGGCAACCCGGCGATAGCGTTGGCGTAGCCGAACCAATCGGCATCCGTCGAACCTCCATTTACACCGACGGTCAAATTCGCATTGGCAGTGCGCGAGTCCCCAAATAGGACGACATTCAGGGTAGACCCGGCATACCCCTTGTTAAGCAATCCGCCGGCCAGCGAAAGATAAGCCGCCCGCTTAGGGCTGATCGGTGCATCAAGCAATCCCATCTCTCACCTCACGAAATCAAAATTGCGGGCTGCGCCGTCACGGCGCCGTTGGCATCTCGCGT
>NZ_JBYTEL010000056.1:0-638 GCF_058789195.1 Cupriavidus sp. FW216-B1
CGCAGGCCGAAGCGCTCGATGCGGTGCTCGATCACCGCCGGGCGGCCGATCAGGATCGGGTTGGCCAGCTTCTCGTCGACGATCACCTGCACCGCGCGCAGCACGCGCTCTTCCTCGCCCTCGGCGAAGACGATGCGCTTCTTCTCCATGTCCACCTGGCGCGCCGCCGCGTAGATCGGCTTCATCAGCGTGCCCGAGTGGTAGACGAACTGCTGCAGCTGCAGGCGGTACGCGTCCATGTCGGCGATCGGGCGCGCGGCCACGCCGGACCGCATCGCGGCCTCGGCCACGGCCGGGGCGATCTTGACGATCAGGCGCGGGTCGAACGGCTTGGGGATCAGGTATTCGGGGCCGAACGACAGGTCCTGGATGCCGTAGGCGGTGGCGACGATGTCGCTCTGCTCCTGGCGGGCCAGTTCCGCCACGGCGTGGGCGGCGGCGACTTCCATCTCGCGCGTGATGGTGGTCGCGCCGCAGTCCAGCGCGCCGCGGAAGATGAACGGGAAGCACAGGACGTTGTTGACCTGGTTCGGGTAGTCGGTGCGGCCGGTGGCGATGACCGCGTCCGGGCGCACTTCCTTGACCAGCTCCGGCATGATTTCCGGGTTGGGGTTGGCCAGCGCCAGCACCAGCGGGCG
>NZ_JBYTEL010000057.1:0-631 GCF_058789195.1 Cupriavidus sp. FW216-B1
CGAGGTGCGCGCGCAGGTCTACGCGGCGGCGGCACAGTCGGCAAATTTTCTGAAGGTCTGACGGACGAGATCGTCGATTACGCGAAGCATCAGGTGGCGCTGGACGAGCGCATGCCTGATGGCTCGACCGTCAGGCAGAACCTCGAATCGGTAGCCCGGCAGACCGGCCGGCGGCCGGAAGGGCTCGATGGCCCGGAACTGCCACCGGCCGGCTACCAGATCTGGGACTGGTTCATGGAGTTGAACACCACGCGCCAGGTCGGCATGGGGCTGTCGCCCATCACCTACTCGGATATGCAGGCGTTCTTCGCCATGACCGGCGAACGGCCGGCGCGCTGGCAGATCGCGGCGATCCGTCGGCTCGACGCGGTGGTGCTGAAGGCGGCCGCCGATAGCGCTGCCAAACGAAACAAGGCATAGAGATGGACATCGCATCGCTCGGCATTGTCATGGATACCTCCGGGCTGAAGCAGGGGGAAGGTGCGTTCGACAGCGCCACGAAGTCCGCCAACCGAACCGCCGATGCCTTCGACAATGTCGGCAACAAGGCAGCGCAGGCAGGCAAGAAGGTAGAAGCATCGGCTGCCCAAACTGCGAATGCGGTGCGCATGCTCCCGGCGCAGATCACCGA